>NZ_JASITC010000001.1:0-832331 GCF_030063405.1 Rhodococcus sp. H29-C3
AAACAACACCCAACCATAACCACCACAAGCGGATGATCATCGACATCGGATGCTTTCACCAAATACAAAATTCGGCACTGACATTCATCGACACACTGTTGAGTTCTCAAAGAACACGCACACACCACACACCCACGAAAACCATGTCCTCGCAGCGCCTGGGGCAACCGTTCCAGCCTAGCTAGCCCAAGCGACCGAGTCAATAACCCCGTCACATCGAACCACCCTCACACGGCAACATGATCTTGCCGAAACAGGATTTTCAGTGCAAACCCCGTACAACCTCGTGTCCCGTACCTCTCGGTCCGGGTCGGTGTCCGTGTCGCTCTGACTCGACAAAAGTTACGCGACTCTGACGCCATCTCCAAATCGCCTGGTCAACGGCCTACATCAACTTCGCAAGGCGTCGCGAGCGAATCGTCTCGACCAACTGGGCGCGTCGAACACCTCGCTTCGGAAGTACAGCGACGGCCCGTGTGCGCCGATCAGGTCCAAGAAGTCGACCGTCGGTTGTGCCGCGGTGTGGGCGTCGACCAATTTATTGGTCCCCCACCCCAACGCTTGCATCGTCTCCACGATCATCGCGTTCCGTTGGGTTGCGGATGCCGACGACGCTAGCGCGACGAGAAACAGCGTTCCGCCGTCGATCTCATGAGCTTCCTTGCCCAAAGGGATTCGCGACGCACAATGCCTCCAGAGACCGATGGGGTCGTCGGCATATCGAGTTCCCGCTTTCGTGCGTACCAAGGCGCCTTTGAGGACTCGCACCAGACCGAGACGTTTGGCGGCATTGCGCAGATCGGCGACCTGGTGATTGTCGACCTCACGGAGGCTGGATCCGATCCACCCCAGTCCCCATTCGAGATCGACGCGCATGGCTTCGACAGCTGCCGGCGGAAAATAGCCTCCGGGCGCCAACTGCAATCCGGTGTCACCTACGAGCTCGAGCAACCACGAAAGTTTTTTCATCGCCACAGTTGCAACCGGTAAATCGACAGAGCTTTCGATAGTGAGCTCACATCGCGGTAGCAGCGCCAACAGAGCGGGCATGTGTTCCGGCTGGACGGCCCCGAGGAGCCGTGCGATCAAATGCGACGCGACAGTGGCCTCGACCTCGGCCGATCGTACGGGAGCGCCGGCCCGGAACCCTTCGTTGACACGAGCCACCTCGAGACGCTCGGGGTCGAACGGTCCAACCGATTCCCGCAGACTTTCGTATTCCGCGTGGCCAGGGTCTCCGAGTACGTCGAGCATACGGCGATAGCCGCTGGGTCCTCCGCTGCTCTCGGGCGGACACGCACGTGCGCCGTCGAGGCACAGGGTACGAAGATCCTCGTGATACTCGATGAGGGATTCGAGTTCGACGGTGTGCTTCCACCCATCGCCGAAATCGTATTCGTATCCGATGACGTCGCCCTCTTTGCCAAGAACGCTATCCAGCCTGACGTGCTGTTCGTTGATAACCGACCCTGCTTCGACCAGCGAGGTCTCGAAATCGTATCGCTGAACGGCTACTGGCTTCCGTAGCCGATAGCGGTGCGGATGAGCAGCGTCCCACCCCATGACCCGCTGCAACACCTGATGAAATTCGGGGAGTAAGAGGTCTGACCGGACCTCGAACCTTCGCCATACTGCCGGCTCGACGCCGTCCAAGGAGACGCGAATCGTGTACCTCGCGACCGGAGCGCCGTAGTCACCGGACGCGTTGGTGAACGTATCGTCGGCGATCTCGAGCTCGGGACTGTCCGGGCCGTCCAACAGGTCCGGCACCAGAGTCAGGTGCCGCACACGTCCAGTGCGATTCCGCATCACTCGACCTTAGTAGCGACAGCGCTTCGGCAAGGCTCAGACTGCGTTCAGAAGGCCACTGTTGATCGCGTCGATGTCGAATGCAAGCTTGTCGGCGTGGTCAGCGAAGGTGGTCACCGTGAGTTGAACCAGATACTGTGTTTCGCTCTGCACGACGATGTACCGGGTCGTGACGGCCAGTTCCCACTGCTCGGCGACGAACGTTCCCCTGATGAACCGCGATGGATGGCCACCGAACGGGTCGGAGTTCGCCTCTGTTTCGGCCCAACCCTCCATCGCGCGGGCGTCGGTAAAGCTGCAGTCGAGGAGAGCATCGGCGTCGATTCGAGTGGACAGCGAGCCCACAAGTAATACGGCGTTGGGTGCGAAGCCACCTTCGACCAGACCTGGCTCGACAAGAACCTGGGTAGCACCGGGGAACTGTTCTTCGGGCGCCGCTTGCCATCCAGCGGGTACGGGGGCCTCGATGCCGAGTGTCGCGGCCTGGGCGCGATCGACGGATGTCACCGCTACGGCGTGCGCCGCAAGGTACTGGGCGACGGTCATGCGATTGGATCCACTGCTCTGTTCCACCCGTACATCTCCTGACGTTTCGAGACAATAGGATTTCGATCGTAAGTGCGCGCTGCTCACGGAGTGCCGGGCATCTTCACCCGGCACACTCTCGAAAAGCGGCGCCTGTCCGAGGTAGTTCCGTCATCGACGGTCGGCGACGAGCTCTTCCAAGTACCCCGCGACGCCGTCGTCATCGTTCGAATGCAGCACGCGATGTGCGACAGCCTTGATCTCGGCCATCGCGTTGGCGGTGGTCAAGGCAGTACCCGCCCAGCGCAGCATCGGTAGGTCGTTGAACGCGTCACCCACAGCCGCCACGGCAGCTCGCTCGATCCCGAGTTCCGCACACAGCACCGATAGCGCACTGGCTTTCGACACGCCTGCAGCGGACATCTCTATATATGGCGCGCCCGAATGGGTCAGCTCCACTCCCCCTACCCCTGCTGCCAGGACAGCGTGGAACAGGTCGACGCTTGCCAGCTCCGGATGTCGGGCGACGATCTTGACGGTCTGCTCCGACGCCGCGGCCAACACGTCGACCGAGACGTCCATCTCGTGGGGATGTCGATGATGGTCCGCGAAGACACACATCGCTGCATAGTCGTGCTCGGCGACGAACCGAGTCGGACCGACTGTGGCGAAGGCGACTCCGGGAACCAGCTCGCGAACCCTGGTCATAGCAGTGGTCACGACGTCGGATTCGATTCCGGTCGTTTCGGTGATGACCGGCGTGCCGTCGGCGAGGTCGAGCACGACTGCGCCGTTGGCGCCGATGGCCTTACCGGTGAATCCACAGGAGGCAGCCAACTCGTCGATCGAATGGCGTGCGCGGGCCGTGGCCCAGACGACCTCGATCCCCGACGCCTGTGCCGCCGCCATTGCTTCGGAGGTACGCGCTGAGATGGTTCTGTCCGAGCGAAGCAGGGTGCCATCGAGGTCGGTTGCGAGAAGTTGGACTGTCACGACGCCTCTGTCCGCAGCACGAGCACGGTGATCTCGCTGGGCGCAAAGACGCGAAACGGCGGTCCCCAGAAACCGGTGCCGCGGCTGGTGTAGAGCTGGGTGTGCTTACCGTGCCTGCTCAGGCCATGGACCGTCGGTTGATCGAGTCGGACCAGGTACTCGAATGGCCAGATCTGACCACCGTGGGTATGACCGGAAACCTGCACTTCGACGTCGCGTCGAACTGCCTCGTCGATCTGCTTGGGCTGATGGGCCAGGAGGAAGACCGGCAGATCCGCATCGACTCCCTCGAGCGCACGATCGAGGTCCGCTCCGTGCCCCTCGAGTGTGGAAGCCGCTGCCGTTCGATCGTCCACACCGGCGACGACCAACCTCGCACCGCCACGTTCGACCACGAGGTGCCTGTTGTGCAGGGCCGTCCAACCCAGCGTCTCCATGTGATCCAGCCAGTCCTGCGCTTCGCCGAAGTATTCGTGGTTGCCCGTCACGTAAACCTTTGCCAGGGCTGCGCGTGCTCCACGTAGCGGCTGGACCTGATGCTCCCGCCGTAGGACCGAACCGTCTGCCAGATCTCCGAGGTGACAGAGCACATCGGCGTCCAATGTGTTGACGACGTCGACGACCTTCGCTGACCAACCCCCTCGATCCAACGGCCCGTAATGCGTGTCGGTGATCATCACGACACGGAGTCCGTCGAGTCCGGCACCGAGACGCGGAACCACCACGCTGCGCTCGACGATGCGTGGCACGCGCATCGCCTCGTGATGGCCCCACACCAACAATCCGGTGACCACGACGAGAACCGCGGCAGCAACAATTCGCGATCGGAGGGGATCTTCCAGACCGGCAAGGGCGAGTAGCCCTGCAGCAATCGAACCGAGCGCACTCCACACGAACAGCACCCACACGGTTCCGAGCAACGTGTCACCGATCAGTGCGGCACGGTCATGGGCGCGCGCATGACCGCGGGCCATGGACACCGGCAAGGCGATCGCAGCAGCGGCGAACAAAACGCAGCCGAATATTCGCAACGACAACGGCCAGTCGGAACCGGAGAAGAAAAGCGTCCACAATGGGACACCGAACAGCACTGCGACAACGATCAGAACTATCGGTGCGATCAGCCATCGACGTCGGGAAGGGCCTGACTCGGGCGGGTGGACCTCGGTGTCACCGGTCAATTGTGAATCCGCCATGTGTGTTCCTCACTGCAGAGACGGCGAAATTCCAGGACAAGTGCTTGGAGATCCGATTCAGCGGAGCGCCTCTGCGATGGGTGTGTCGCCGTTGTCGAATTCGATGACACGTCCGATGGTCGCCGGAGTGTCCACCGCTTCGGCCACAACGGCAGCGACGTCGTCCCGGGTGACCGAAGCGCCGGTGGCACCGTTGTCTTTGGTGGTGATCGATCCGGTGCCAGGGTCGAGTGTCAAAGCGCTCGGTCCCAGGATCGTCCAGGACAACGACGTGGATTTCAGGTACGCGTCGGCGGCCGCCTTGGCCTCCGCGTACGCGAAGAAGGGATTGCTCGGATCTACCCCGTGCTGCGTGTCCGCCCCGAAATACGACACCATGACGTAGCGCGTGATGCCCACTCGCCCGGCAGCGTCCATCGAGCGAAGTGCTGCATCACGGTCGACGGCATACGTTCGGTCGGCACTGCCGCCGCCCGCGCCTGCAGACCACACGACTGTGTCGAAGCCGTCGAGTAGCGCCGCAATCTTCTCGACATCCAGGTTCTCGATATCGGCCACCAACGGTGTGGCGCCCACATTCGCGATGTCGGCGACGTGATCCGGGTTACGAACGATCGACCCCACCTCGTGTCCGCGCTCCACGAGCAACGGCGCTAGACGGAGCGCCACCTGCCCGTGTCCTCCGAAAATGGCGATTCGAGACATTGGCACTCCTTCGACAGACACAGTCGGACGCCATCCACGCTATAGCATTTGCCTCGGTCAGCTGTCGTGGCCACGTCCTCCGTCGTGATAGCCATTGATGGGCAACTCAACAGACGGAAACCGGTGCTCAGGGGCTTCGCTCGGAATGGTCCACATGTCGTACTTCTTGCCTTCGGGCGCTGACTGCCACGCATTCCACGGCGTTTCCGCGGTGGCACTCGTCGGGCTGGTGTCGGGACCTTCCACGAAATGATCAGCCGGCGTATCCACTGGTGTATCCACCGACACGTCCCCTGGCGCTTGCTCGAGGAGCAGATCATCCTGCGGTCGATCCAAGTCGACCGGAATCCACTCCTCGGTCACCGTTTCTGCGGGCGAAATCGAAATCGTATTCGGTTCGATTCCTAACGCGGACAGAGCATTCCACAGATCCTCCAACGCAGCCTCGACATCGAGGTAGTACTCCGACTCGCGCACACGCCAGAACGTCCAGCCACAACGTTTGAGTTCCTGCTCGCGCTGAAGGTCTGCCAGACGACGCTCCGGAGTGGACTGAATCGAGTCTCCATCGCATTCCACGGCGAGCCTGGACACCTGCCCGGTGACTACCAGGTCGATACGTCGATTGTTCACCTCGACACCGGGGTTGACGTGATATCCACGATCTCGCAGATCGACGAACAACCGCTGCTCGAACAGGCTCGCGAACTCGCTGCGTCGAATATCCGGCGTGACATCGCGCGGCATCGGATTCGCAGGTGCAGGTGAGGTCGACGTGACATACGCGAGCAACGAGTTCCGAAGGTCGGATCGCTTGAGCCGATCGACTGTGACCGAGTGGAACAGCCAGAGTTGATCCTGCGCACGCGAGGCCGCGACATTGAACCGCCGCTTATATTGGCTTGCGCTGAGAGCGGGAAAGTCCTGGTTCGGTGCGACCACCATCGACAGGAAGACGACGCTTCGTTCGTCTCCCTGAAAGTCCGGTGGTGTCCCGACGCGGAGCCTTCGATCCGCCCACTGGTCGATTCCGATGCGCTTGATCAATTCGTTTCGGATTTCATCGACCTGAGCCGTTCCCTGCAGCACGACGACGCCGAATGTCTTGCCGTCGTACAAGGGATCAGCAAGGCATTCGAGAATCTGACCGGCGATGGCTCGTCCCTCGGCATGATTGACGAGCGAAGCGCCCTTCCCTCTTACCGATGCATCGGGTACGAAAGTATGGCGAAGCGGCGGGAGCCTGTCCGCGCCGAATTGACGCACAGGAACCAGGGGCAAATCTCCATAGAATTGTTGCGATGACCAGTTGATAATTTCCGGCATCGATCGAAAGTGTTCGCGCAGACGGACGACTTGGCCGAAACGCGTACGCAGCATCGAGAACAGTGACGACCGTGGAGTCAACGTCGCGCGAACATGTTCGGGTAGATCCGGCAGATACACGTCGAGTCGGGTGAACACGTCTTCGAGCGTTCCCGCCTGCGGGACCTCTGCAGGTGCACATTGCCGATCGTCACCGACGACGATCACCCGCGGTGCCAAGTACAGGAGGAACAGGCTGCTGATGTCGGCCTGGCTGGCTTCGTCGACGATCACGACGTCGAAACTGTCCGCTATGGGAGGCACTGTCGCCAAGACCTGAGCAAGGGGCATGACCCAAGCCGGAACGGCACTTTGCGCATCTCGCATAGCCGAGCGCGCAGCGCTGCGGAACGTTTCCGCGTATCGACCTGCGCCTGCCCCGATCGACGACATGTGTTCCCGATACGTTTGCAACGCACGCACTTCCACAGCAGTCATCCGCTCGAGACAGTCTCGCCAGGCCATCGCGGCCGCCAGCTGAGACGTCAGGTATTTCAGATCTGCGTCGAGTGCGTTAAGTTCGATATCGAGCTGATGTTCGACACCGCCGCGATGTTGTTCGCTCACCCACTCACGCGCTCGACGCCACGCCCATGCCTTGGACATCTGCCAACTGATTTCATCCCAATCGGAGTCACCGGCCGTGTCGAGAACCAGTTGGTACAACGCGGGCGCGGCATCGGCGAGTTTCTTCGCCAACTCGTCCTGGACCAGCTGATCGTCCTGCTCCTGGCATGCCGCGATGTAATTCCCCGACGCCTCGGCAACGGCGTCCTCGTCGGCCGAGTTCAGCGCCGTCACGAGAGCCGTCCCCTCGGGCGAAGGTCCAGTATCTACCTGTGTCGCAACGGAATACAGAATTTTGCTCAGTTCAGCCTTGGCCGCGTCTGCATCGATACGGGTAGCAATAGCCCTTGCCGACCCAGCGAACTGCGCCGCGTCGTCGAGGCTTCGAATCCATGGTGCCGAAGGTGACACCGCGTACAGCTTCTCGACCAACGCGTCGCGCGCATGCAGGACACCTGCCACCAACGTCAGCTTGTCACTCACGAGCCGAAGATCGTTCACTCGCCGTGACCGAGGCCCGTCGGTGGACACCGAGATCCGTAGGTCCCCGAGCAGAGTCGCCGCGGTGCTGACGATATCGAGAGCACGAATATGCTCGGTCACGAGCCGGCCGGCGCTCGCCGACACAACTGGAACGCCATCGACAGTCGCCGTGATGCCGAGATCTTCCACGGTACGCTGCTGTTCGCTCTTTCGGAACCGCGGCTTCCACTCGATTCCCGATTCCAAAGCGACAGTGAGGGATTCCATTGCATCGAGCGCGGCGGTCGTCGAAGAGGAACACTGCACATCATGAGCACCGATGAAGCGATCGGCTCGAGCCGCGACCTCGGCCATGGATGAAATACCGCTCACTCGTGACCATAGGTGCGCGGCTTCGCCGGACAGCACGGAATCGGTCAATTGTCGGAAGAGTTGGTCGAGTTCGAGAACGTCACGCACTCGCGCGTCGAGTTCTTCGCACAGTTGCCGAATACCGAGAGCTGCAGCCGGATCGACTCCACCGAGGAACTCGACAAGCCTGGACGAATGCTCGGACTCCACATGCACCTTGGCACTCGCTCGCCGACACGACAACCGTAGTTCCGCTGAATTCGGCAGAATGGTGTCCAGCCGTGGGAGTGATTGCCCGGCTCGTGCCGCACGCCCATCCGGTGCGGTAGCGATCAACTTCCGCAGCCGATCCACCTCGGTTCCGATCAGCGTGGGGCGATCCGTCGACAACGGTCCCGGTAGCCACTCGTGAGCTTCCTCCGCTGCCTTGACCTTTCGGACGATCGCAGCCGCAGTACCCTCGTAACCATCGGAAACATACTGATGCACAACAGTTTCCGACACACGCAGCTCGGCGATGGTATCGAGTAACACGGCACGCCGCGCCGAAGCATCCGCCCGTCGCGCAGTCAAGGACGCGATCTTCTCGGCCGCGTCCACGTCGTTGTATGCCGCTTTGCGATCTGCGATACGAGCGACACTGCGATTGAGCTCCTCTGATCCACCGCGTCCGAGATCGGTGATCGAGACGCAAAGCTCCTGCAGTTCGGGTGGAAGTTTGTCCCGAAGCACGCGAAGCGCCTGTGACTTCTCACTGGTGACGAGCACACGCTGACCGCGGGCAAGCAATGCCGACACCAGATTCGCAATGGTGTGCGTCTTTCCGGTACCGGGGGGACCTTCGACGACTACTCCGCTGTCCCGGCCGAGCCTGCGCAGGATCTGTGACTGTTCGGCATTCGCCGGAAGTGGAAAGAGTGGATCCGTGGCCAGAGAGAGAGTCTCGGCGGCACCCATCCGCTCCAACCAGGCCAGACGTTCGGCGGGTTCGATGGGCTCCACCAGCTGCGCCAAACCGAGCGGAAGCCTCGAACCTGGCTTGGCGAGATCCGCGATCATCTGCTCGTAGTAGTCACGCAACGCAAACGCATTCCGCTTGCGCATGACCAGGGCGGGCGACAACGTTACCGTCGCCCCGTTCTCGGGAACGTCGGCGGTCGACGGCCGATTCTGGTCGGCTCGAACGTCGACCGGTATATCCAGCGCGGTATCGGCCCACTCCACGAACAGGGACACCACGTCGGCGTCGAGAGGTGAGGTGATGCGTCGCGGCAGGTCACTCTGCATCTTCACCGAACCGGACGGGTCGAAGCCGGCCCGGCCGGTCAGCAGCTGAGTGTCCTCGAATCGCGGTTGTGAATTGGCAGCAAGCTTGACTAACAAGTCTCCGGTGCGGACGTCCAACTCCACTGCCGCCGACTGGGTCAGCAGGTGCGTCACGACCGCGCCTGCAGTTCCCTGAGCCGAAAGACTCAACAGGCCTGAGGCGACCACCAGCTCGATGGACTCAGGTTGCGAAGACAGTTCTTGCATCATCAGCTGGAGAGCGTGGTAGAGCGAGGCTTCCGGTCGCTGCTTTCGATCCGACTCTGCCCATAGACGCCACTCGGTCGAATACGTTTCGAATGCACGTCGAACCTGGTAGGCGTGTCGGACATCGAAGTCGGCGTCGGCATCGACGTCCTCGCTCGAAGACGATGCCAAAGCCGATTCGATCAACTCGATGTCCAGATGACGACTGTCGGCCACCATCGTGTGGTCGACGAATCCTTCGAGGATCTCCGGAAGCTTCGGCGGTTCTTCGAACTCGACCCGCCGGGCCCTGAGCACCACCCCGCCCTGCTCGGCCGACGCATCCAGATGAGACGCGGGCGAGTCGGCCTGAAGCCACTCGACACGAAGGTGTTTTTCGTAATGCAACACGGGCTCGGTGCGAGCGGTGACGATCTCTCGCAGGAATTGCAGCATGCGCAGAACCCTGTCCGTGAGCTCTTCATGCCCTTCCGTCAATACTTCGCCCTCCACGAAAACGCCCCCTTCAGCCGAGATCCTGCTGGGATCCGGCTGCTGGCCACGATCGGGAACCGCTGCAGTCGACACTGTTGAACCTCTGAAATCCTCGAACGGCCGTCCGTTAACCGGGACGGTGCTTGCGCGCATGCTCCAGACTAGTCTCTGCGTCCGGGTTGATCACGGCGTACGGACCTTAGGTTCTTTTCGTCGTGGTAGATCACAAGAAATGTCAGAAAAGCCCACTCGCGTCCACATCCGATTTCCGCCACCACTGACCCTCGAGGGCTTATCGAGCTCGATCGACAGTACCGAGCCCAGATTCTGACATTGTGCGCATTATGTCCGATTCCGATCGATACCGAGCGCCACGTACCGACCGGTAACGTACCCGCCGGTAATCAAGGCCCATCGCCGACACCGAAATGTCCGTTGTCGCAACGCTACTCGTCGGTATTCCGTCAAGCTTTTGCTGACCTTTTTCAACGTCGTTCGAAAACTGCAGCGAAATGCATTGCCGTAGTACAGGTTTGAACGAAGCGAGATCAATCACATCGGCCCATATCGCCGTTGACATGGTAAGAATCATGTGATCCGTTAGAATAGGACGACATTCAGACCTGTTCCACGTCTTCGACGAGGGATCAGCGGGGTAACGAACGAGATCGAGGTCGATGGGTGGGAGCTGTTACATCGACTCCCGCTCTTGTCCACACAGAAGTCCCTCGAGACCGAGTGTGTCGTTTCGTCCCCAGCAAGCCCGATATGTGACAAGAACCCGCGGGCGTCACGACGTGCCCGACGTTCGAGAAAGCATTTTCATCCACCTGACGGAGAGAGAGACGTTGTTCAAACGGATTGCAGTAGTGAACCGAGGCGAGGCGGCAGTACGCCTGATCAGGGCCGTCAAGGAACTCAACGCCGAGTTCGACTACGGCATTCGGACGGTCGCCCTCCACACCGAGGCAGAACGCCGCGCAATGTTCGTCAGGCGGGCCGACGAGACCGTCGTTCTGCGTAAACCCGAGGTCGGATCCGCGTACCTCGATCACGCCGAACTCGAGCGGGCACTCGTCGAATCCGGTGCTGACGCCGTGTGGGTCGGATGGGGCTTCGTCGCCGAAGATCCAGCCTTCGCCGACCTCTGTGCACGACTGAACATCACTTTCATCGGACCTTCCGGCGACGCGATGCGTCTCCTCGGGGACAAAGTCGAGGCGAAATTACTCGCCGAACGGGTCGGTGTTCCCGTCGCACCGTGGAGCGGTGGACCCGTCGAAACGCGGGCCGACGCTCGTAGGCACGCACAGGCCATCGGCTACCCACTGATCATCAAGGCTCGCAGCGGTGGCGGCGGTCGCGGCATCCGCAAGGTCTACGAGGAGAGCGAACTCGAACTCGCGCTCGAACGTACGCAGGGTGAGGCCGAACGCTCGTTCGGCGACCCGGTGGTATTCATCGAGCGGCTCGTCACCGACGCCCGCCACGTCGAGGTCCAGGTCATCGCCGACAACCACGGCAACGTCTGGGCGCCAGGGGTACGCGACTGCTCCATCCAGCGTCGCAATCAGAAGGTCATCGAAGAATCCAGCTCGCCGGTCCTGACGCAAGAGCAAGCCGATCACCTGCGCGCCGTCTCCAGCGAACTCGTGCGCGCCGCCTCCTATGTAGGCGCTGGGACCGTGGAGTACCTCTACCAGCCCGAGCAGAAGATCTTTACCTTCCTCGAAGTCAACACCCGACTCCAGGTCGAACACCCGATCACCGAATTCACCACCGGTATCGACCTGGTGAAACTGCAGATCCTCGTCGCCAACGGCGATCACCTCGAAGGTGATTGCCCGCCCGAGTTCGGCCACGCCGTCGAAGCGCGCCTGAACGCCGAGGATGCCGACAACGGTTTCGCGCCCGCACCGGGAACCGTCGAACTTCTCAAGTTTCCCCTCGGCAGCGGCATCCGCGTCGACACCGGCATCGCACAGGGCGACGTCATTCCCCCCGACTACGACTCCATGGTCGCCAAGGTCATCGCCTGGGGGCGTGACCGGGGTGAAGCACTCGCCCGGCTGCGCAACGCACTACGCGAGACGACTGTGGTCATCGACGGCGGAACGACCACCAAGTCGTTTCTGATCGATCTGCTCGACCGTGAAGAGGTCATTTCCGCCTCCGCCGACACCGGCTGGCTCGATAGATCCGAAGCAGGAACGGCCACCGGCCCGACGGCCGTGGCAGACATCGCGCTCATCGCAGCGGCGATCGATGCCTACGACGTCGAGGAAGGACGCGAGCGTGCCGCATTCCTGTCCTCGGCCCGTGGTGGTCGTCCTCGTGCAAGCCACACCATCGGCCGGACCGTAGAACTGAACTACCAGGGCCAGGCATACAAGCTCGGCGTCGGTCAGATCGGACCGCACCTCTACCGCGTCGATGGTGACAGTGGCGACGTGCAGGTCGACATCGAGCGCCTCGGTCAGTACGAGAGCCGCCTCGTCCTCGGCAACCGCCGCTTTTCGATCGTCACCGTCGCCGGTGCCGCGCACTTCCTCGTCGAAGTGGATGGCATCAGTCATCAGATAAGCCAGGACGAAGCCGGACTGGTCCGTGCTCCAGCGCCCGCCGTCGTCGTCGCCGTGCCGGTTGCGGTCGGTGACGAGGTCGAAGCAGGCCAGACCTTGGTCGTGCTCGAGAGCATGAAGATGGAAACTGCCGTCCGGTCGCCGTACGCCGGCCGCGTGCGCGAGGTCTTGGCCTCGGTCAACGGCCAGGTCGACTCCGGTGCCGCGCTGCTGCGTGTCGATCAAGCCGGCGAGCAGAAGGCATCCACACAGACCGCTCGCGTGGAGTTTCGGGCCGTGGACCGACCCGAGGGCGAGACACCGCGATGCAAAGCGCTGTCGTATCTCGACGAGTTGTCGGCCCTGATCACCGGTTTCGACGTCAATGCCTCCCGCGTTCAGGCTCTGCTCTCCGACTACGAGACGGTGCGCAACGAGGTTGCATGCGACGATTCTCAGGTCGTCGACGCAGAGTTGGCACTGCTCAACACATTCGCCGATATGTGCGAACTCTCCCGCAACCGTCCCACCATGGACGAGGAGAACACGGACGAACGAGTACACAGCCCGCGTGAACACTTCCACTCCTTCCTGCACTCTCTCGATGCAGACATCCAAGGACTTCCGGAATCGTTCCGCGGCAAGCTTTCTCGCGCACTACGTCACTACGGCGCCGAGGATCTCGAGCGCAGTCCAGAACTCGAAGAAGCCGTATATCGAGTATTCCTCGCACTTCAACGTATCGAGAATCAAGTTCCGGTCGTCTCGGCACTCCTCGATCGTTGGCTGACGGACTCGGCAGCGCAGCCCGCTGCAGGTTCGGCCATCGGTGAGGTACTCGAGCGCCTGATCGTCGCGACTCAGGCTCGGTATCCCGTCATCGGCGACGTCGCTCGCAACCTGCGCTTTCGTCTTTTCGACGCCCCGTCGATCCGGCGTTCACGTGACCAGGTCCACGACGGGGTCCGTGGCAGCTTGCAGTATCTTGCCGAGAACCCCGACGCGCCGGACTACGCGGCTCGCATCGATGCGCTCGTCTCCACCCCCGAGCCGTTGATCGATCTGTTGGGTTCACGGATCGACGAGCCTGGCGCACTGCTCGAGGTCATCACTCGCCAGTACTACGAGATTCGCGATCTCGAAGACGTCAAGGCCTTCGACCGAGACAGAGTTCGTTTCGTCACCGGCAATTTCGAGCTCGCCGGCGAGCGACTCCAGTTGGTCTCGGCCGCAACGACGTTCGCTTCACTGTCCGCAACGATCGATGCGATCGACGATATCGCCGGGCCTGCTCCCGAACACCTTGCCGTCGACCTGTATCTAGCGTGGCCTGATGCCCCTGCCAGCAGCGACGACATCGCGAGTACCGTCCAGTCCGTTCTCACCGAACATCCCCGGACCAAGAACTGGCGTCGGATCACGATCACCGTATGCGGCACCGATGTTCGCCATGTAACGTTCCGGCGCCCGAGCGTCGAGGGTTCGGAACCTCTGGCCGAGGATCTGGTCATTCGCGACATGCATCCGTTGACAGGGCAGCGCCTGGACCTATGGCGCCTCAAGAACTTCGACGGCACCAGGCTTCCTGCGACGCCCGGAACCTACCTTTTCCACCTGACGGCGAAAGAAAATCCGTCCGACGAGCGATTGATGGCTCTTGCCGAAATCCGTGGATTGACAACGCAACTCGATGACAACGGCATCGTCGTCGCTGTTCCCGAGATCGAGAGGACCGTCGCCTCCTGCCTCGACGGGATTCGGCGCGCCCAGAGCCAGCGGGGTAAGAACCGGCTCGACGCGAACCGCGTCACCCTCTACGTGTGGCCAGTGCTCGATGTGCCTGCGGATCGCCTCGCCGCAATCGCACGACACATTGCACCGTCCACCATCGGTGCCGGGCTCGAAGAAATCACAATGATCGCCAGGCTCAGGAACGGACCGAGTGCGCCTGTTCGCGAGGTCGCAATCCGATTCTCGTATCGCTCAGGCGCAGGGGTCGTCGCCAAGGTCACCGACAGGCCGACCGAGCCACTGCGGCCGCTGGACGAATACACCCAGAAGGTTCAGCGCTCGCAGGCACGCGGAACCGTGTACCCGTACGAACTGATTCCTCTGCTCACGGGCTCGGGTGGGACGTTCACCGAGTACGACTTCGACGAAACCGCCACCCTGGCGCCTGTCGATCGACCGTACGGTCGCAATACGGCAGGCATCATCGTCGGACTCGTGTCGACTCCGTCGGAACGCTATCCCGAAGGCGTCACCCGAGTTGCCTTGTTCGGTGACCCGACCAAGTCGCTGGGAACCGTTGCTGAGGCCGAGTGCTCGCGGATCGTCGCAGCAATCGACCTTGCCGAGCGCCTCGGCGCTCCGGTCGAGTGGTTCGCACTGTCCTCCGGTGCCACCATCTCGATGAGTACCGGTACCGAGAACATGGACTGGGTATCACGTGGGCTTCGTCGCATCATCACGTTCACCCAGGCGGGCGGCGAGATCAACATCGTCGTCGCAGGCATCAACGTCGGCGCACAGCCGTATTGGAATGCCGAGGCCACAATGTTGGCGCACACCAAGGGCATCCTCGTGATGACCCCGGACAGTGCCATGGTCCTGACCGGAAAACAGTCACTCGACTACTCCGGCGGCGTCTCAGCAGAGGACAACTTCGGCATCGGCGGTTACGACCGAGTCATGGGACCGAACGGCCAGGCACAGTACTGGGCGCCGAACCTGCGCGCGGCGTGCGAGGTGTTGTTCGCGCACTACGAACATGCTTATACGGCACCGGGTGAGAAGTTCCCCCGACGCGCAGTCACCACCGATCCGACCGAACGCGACGTGCGGACCTACCCCCACGTGCACCCGTCGAGCGACTTCACCACCGTCGGTGACATCTTCTCCTCGGCCACCAACCCGGATCGCAAGAAGCCGTTCGACATTCGCACGGTCATGCGTGCCGTCGTCGACCAGGATCACTCTGTCCTCGAACGGTGGGCAGACATGGCCGACGCGGACACTTCGGTCGTCTTCGACGCCCACCTGGCGGGTATTCCGGTCAGCGTCATCGGCATCGAGTCGCGAGCAATTCCGCGTAAGGGATGGTTCCCGTCCGACGGGCCCGACCAGTGGACTTCGGGCACGTTGTTCCCGAATTCCTCGAAGAAGACCGCACGAGCCATCAACGCCGCCAGCGGAAGTCGGCCGATCGTGGTGCTCGCCAACCTGTCCGGGTTCGACGGTTCACCGGAGTCTCTACGCAACATCCAGCTCGAGTACGGCGCCGAGATCGGCCGCGCGATAGTCAACTTCGACGGTCCAATCGTGTTCTGCGTAGTATCGCGCTACCACGGAGGCGCATTCGTGGTGTTCTCCGGAGCGCTCAACGACAACATGGAGGTGTTGGCGGTCGAGGGATCGTTCGCTTCGGTTCTCGGTGGCGCACCGGCAGCGGCAGTGGTGTTCACGCGGGACGTCAACGCCAGGACCGCAGCCGACCCGCGAGTCCTCGACATCGAGGCGAAGCTGACAGCCGCCGAGACGGACGCCGAACGAACTCGCATCCGCGTGGAGTTGGCAACCGAACGCGGCAACGTCCGCAACTCGAAGCTCGGTGAAGTAGCCGCCGAGTTCGAGGCGATCCATAACATTCAACGCGCACAGAAGGTCGGCTCGGTGGACCATATAGTCCCCGCTGCCGAGCTACGTCCGCAGATCATCGCTGCCATCGAGCGCGGAATGGCTCGCTCGCAGTAGCGATTTCACCTCGAACGCACCCCCATCCGCTCTTCGGTCGGGGGTGCGTTCGTGTGTGATGTCTCGATCGGCGCGTAACCGAGAACGGTTCAGTCGGACAGACTTCGAGGACTGCGGAAGCGACGCGAAGCGCCGGTGATCGGGTCTTCGAATTCTACCGCCCGCGCCAGCAGCTTCAGGGGTTCGGTGAAGTCGTCGCCCGGTACCGATCGAAACTCTGGATAGAACGGATCACCTTGGATGGGTATACCCATCGAAGACAGGTGAATTCGTAGCTGGTGCGTCTTGCCCGTCTTCGGGAACAGTCGATAGCGCGCGCGTTCACCCAAGATCTCGATCATCTCGGCCCGTGTTTCGCTGTTCGGCTCGCCCGGTTCCTCATGGGCAACCATCACCCCGTGTTCCTTGATTATTCGACTCCGAATCACCCGCGGGAATTCCAGCGTCGGATCGTAAGGCGCGATCGCCTCGTACTCTTTGAGCACCGACCTCGACGAGAAGAGCTCCTGGTACGGCCGCCGTAGTTCCTTGGTGCGGGTGAAGATGAGCACTCCCGCCGTCGCCCGATCGAGCCGATGTGCAGGCGTGAGGTCTGGGCAGTCGAACATTTCTCGCGCCCGTACCGTCGCGGTTTCGGTGACGTGTCTTCCCCGAGGGATGGTTGCCAGAAAATGCGGCTTGTCGACCACGACGATGCCGTCACCGTCGTAAAGGACGTCCATCTCGAACGGCACCGGAGTCTCCGGCGCCGGGTCTCGGTAGAAGTACACGAATCTTCCAGGAGCATAAACACTTTCGCTGCCCCACGGCCGCCCCTTCTCGTCGACGACCTCGCCGGAGATCATCGACTGCTCCCACGGATCGGCGGGGTACTCGCGACTGAGGTACTCGAACACGGTCTTCGAGGACTCCTCGTGCGGAAGCCGAATACGCAACGGTGCCAAACCATGCCGATACGGAAGTGGCTCAGGCACAATCGACACAGACCAGGCGGAGCCCGCGGCCCTCGTCGTCGTCGAAATCCTGGTATCGAGAAGTCGGGTTCGCGCACACCGTGCAGCGGCCGATCACCGACGTGTGATCGGAGAAGTCGATATTCATGCGCTTGTCGAAGACGTACAACGATCCCTCCCACAGCGCATCGTCTCCATAGGCTTCGGCGTAGCGCACTATCCCGCCGTCGAGCTGATAGACCTCTTCGAAACCTCGTGAGCGCATCAGCGAAGAAAGCACCTCGCATCGCACTCCACCGGTGCAGTAAGTGACGACGGGACTCTTCTTCAGATGATCGAACTGCCCAGAGTCGAGTTGCGCAACGAAGTCGCGGGTGGTCTCCACTTCGGGCACCACAGCGTTCTTGAATTTGCCGATCTGCGCCTCGAAAGCATTGCGGCCGTCGAAGAAGACGACGTCATCGCCACGACGATCGACAAGTTCGTTCACTTGCGCGGGACTCAGGTGCACTCCCCCGCCGACCACTCCGTCTGCGTCGACCTTCAGTTCCTCGGCTGCCCCGAAGGTCACGATCTCCGACCGGACCTTGACCGAAAGCCGTGGGAAGTCCTCACCCAACCCCTCCGACCACTTGATGTCGGCGTCTTTGAAGGCTGGGTAGCTCCGTGTTCCCCGCACATAGCGCTTGACGTCGGCGAGTTCGCCGCCGACGGTCGCATTGATCCCATGCTCGGAGATGATGATCCTGCCACCGAGGCTGTTGGACGCGGCCAGCGTGTGCTGCCACAGCCGGATTGCCTCCGGGTCCGGTAGCGGGGTAAAGACGTAGAACAGCACGATTTTCGGTACAGCCATAGGTGTCAGTATGCCGGTGCGTACCCAGCCGGTGTCAGAAGCGACTACGCACGAACAGGCAGAGCTACCGGATCCACCCGCGCCAATCCGTCGGGAACAGCGAATCCTGCACCCCAATAGATGCCGCTGAGCGGGTCTTCCTTGGCATCGAGGTACCAGTGATCCATCTGGACGCCCGAGGGTGTCACATCGAAGACGCCGAACCCGTGACTGTCGAGGTCGACGTATTTGATATGGCGGTTGAGCGTGGTCAATGCGGCCTCGGCGACTCTGCTGAGCGTATGCGGGTCCGTCTTCGTCAGATCATCGATGTTTGCCGAGGACACCGATGTGACGACGAGCTCGGTAGCGACGGCACCGGTTTGGAAGTAGCGGGCTGCGTCGGCTGGAACGTCACATGCCCACGAGGAGTGAATATCGCCGGTGATGAAGACGGTGTTGCGCACGTTCTTCTCCGCGATCGCACCGAGCAGCCGCTTTCGATCCGCCGTGTACCCATCCCATGGATCGGCGTTGTACGGCAATCCGCCGGCGGGAATCCCGAGCAAGCCGGTCAGCGC
This sequence comes from Rhodococcus sp. H29-C3, assembly GCF_030063405.1. Taxonomy (NCBI): domain Bacteria; kingdom Bacillati; phylum Actinomycetota; class Actinomycetes; order Mycobacteriales; family Nocardiaceae; genus Rhodococcus; species Rhodococcus sp. H29-C3. The sequence goes on from NZ_JASITC010000001.1 coordinate 18,685, forward strand.
GGCCGCCGCCTCGCTCTCGAGCGGAGGGAGCAGAACCGGGGTGATCATGACCGGATTTCCGACGATCTTCCACTGCGTCGGCGAACTCACCAGTCCTTCGGTGAGCCACTCCATCTGGTCCGCTCCGGTGATCGTGCGATTCGGAGAATCGACGTCGCCGCCCTGGAACGGCAACACCTGCTGGGACCGATAGGTTCGCAAATCCAGCATCGACAGCTCGAGCAACGTTCCGAAGCGCAACCGTCGGTAGATGTGGCGATTCTGCGGGGTACCGGCTGCGCGTACGGGCATCCATTCGAAATAGGCCTGTACCGAGTTCGACTTACGGACCGACCACGGTCCGTCGGTCTCGGGCTGATGAGTCTGAGCGCCACCGTCGTACGCATCGTTGGCCGATTCGTGGTCGTCCCACGTGCAGATCCATGGCACCCCGAGATGAGCGGCTTTGAGATCCGGATCGGACTTGTACTGACCGTGCCGGATCCGGTAGTCCTGCAAACTGACGATCTCGTGCACCGGATCGTGCTGCCGAACGACGCCGTTCTTGCCGGCGAAACCACCGGTCTCGTACTCGTAGATGTAGTCGCCGAGATGGATGATCGCGTCGAGATCGGTCCGTGCAGCCAGATGGCGGTAGGCGCCGAAGAATCCGGACTCCCAGTTGGAGCACGAGACGACACCGAACCTGATGCCGTCGAGTTCGGTGTCTTCGGCCGGGGCCGTGCGGGTCGTACCGACAACGGACTGGGTGCCTGCTGCGTCGCCACCCTGGACTTCGAAACTGTAGTAGTACGTCGTAGCCGGCGAAAGGCCGTCGACGTCGACTTTGACCGTGTGATCGGAGTCCGGGCTCGTCGACACGGTGCCGCTGCGGACGATCGCCGTCAGCTCCGGATCGGTAGCCACTCTCCATCGAACCTCCGTCGCAGGCCCGATACCGGAACCGGGGAGGGCATCAGGAGTCGGAGTTACTCGAGTCCACAGAATGACGGCCTCGGGCGTCGGATCACCCGAGGCGACACCGTGCTGGAACGGGACGAACGAGCCCTGTTGCGCGTGAGCGAGAACCGGTACCGCCGAGGCCGCTCCGACCGCTGCCACTGCGATGGAAGAGGATCGAAGAAATCCACGCCTGGACACACCTTTTTTCACGGTCACGACACAAGTTGATGTGATCGAGAGGCCGCGGTCAAGTCCAGCAGGCCATCGGGGGTAAAGATTCACTTTCAGCTCGTACGGTGTTCGAATACAGGCACCGACCGACGGAGAGTTTGTTCTTGCCTCGACTCGAGCACTCTGCGAATATGGCCTCCTCCGCTCCGCTCTGGTTGTTCGGTGATCAACTCGGCCCGCACTTTCACTCGACGAGTGAGCACATCCATCGCGATGTCCTGCTGATCGAGAGTGCGCGAGTGTGCCGGACACGTCCGTTCCATCGACAGAAATTGCATCTGGTCCTCTCGGGGATGCGACATCTCGCCGCGGAACTGGGTGAGCGCTCGACCTATCTGAAGACCGAAACGTATCGAGACGGTCTCGAACAGTACGGACGGCCGGTGCTGGTGTTCGAGCCCACCTCGCACGCTGCGGAGCGCTTCGTACAGAAACTTCTCGACGAGGGTGTCGTGCTGGATGTGTTGCCGACACCGATGTTCGCGCTGAGCCGAACGGATTTCGCCGAGTGGGCCGGCAATCGCAATCAGTTCCGACTCGAGGCGTTCTACCGCGACCAGCGCAGACGCTTCGAGGTGCTCATGGCAGGTGCGGAGCCGGTCGACGGCGTGTGGAACCTCGATGCCGACAATCGTGAACCACCTCCGAAGAAGCGCTCGACGCTCGGCGTGGATCCGCCGTGGTGGCCGACCGAGGACGATATCGACGATTCCGTCCGGGCAGACCTGGATGCTCTGAACCTCCCGACCGTCGGACAGGACGGCCCGCGCCTGTTCGCGGTGACAGCCGACGAGGCCCGGGAAGCCCTGCAACACTTCGTCTCCTATCGCCTTGCCGACTTCGGCAAATACGAGGACGCCGTGATGAGTCAGGACTGGGCGATGGCACATTCGCTACTGTCGGTGCCGCTGAACATGGGGCTCCTCGAACCTCTCGAGGTAGTCGAGGCCGCCGAACAGGCTTGGCGCGACGGCGATGCCCCGCTCGCGTCGGTGGAAGGATTCATCCGCCAGGTGCTCGGCTGGCGGGAGTACGTGTGGCACCTGTACTGGCATTTCGGCCCGGACTACCTCGACCGCAACGAGCTCGCTGCCCATGAGCCACTACCGAAGTGGTTCACCGAACTCGACGGTGAACACCCGATCGCGGCGTGCCTGTCACACACTCTGACGGAACTGAATGCGCGCGGCTGGGTGCATCACATCCCCAGGTTGATGATTCTCGGCAACTTCGCACTCCAGCGCGGATACGACCCGAAGGCACTGACCGAATGGTTTGCCACCGCATTCGTCGACGGGTTCGCCTGGGTCATGCCCGTCAACGTGATCGGCATGAGCCAGCATGCCGACGGCGGGTTGATCGCTACGAAGCCGTACGCATCGGGTGGCGCGTACCTCGATCGCATGACCGATCATTGCGGTGGGTGCGAATACAACCCGAAGAAGCGCCTCGGCCCGGACGCGTGCCCGTTCACGGCCGGGTACTGGTCGTTCGTACACCGCCACCGGGATCGACTGGCGAAAAACTATCGAACAGCGCGGCAGGTGTCGCAGATGCACCGTCTCGCCGATCTCGACCAGGTGCTCGAACAAGAAAATCAGCGAGAGGTGTACTGATCGCGCCCGTGCGCAGGGGTGCCAGAACTCGTGCTTCGCTACGGTGGACCCATGAGCCTTCCTCGCCCTACGCCCGACAGCACTGCCGTCGTCACGGGGGCCTCCTCCGGAATCGGGGTAGCGATTGCACGCGAACTCGCCAACCGTGGGCACGGGGTGACCCTCGTGGCGCGAAGCGCCGACAAGCTGAGCGCCCTGGCCGAGGAGCTGAACAAGTGCGGAATCCGAGCCGAGGTCCTCGCTGCCGACCTGTCCGAACGATCCGCGCGGAGCGAATTACTGGGCCGCATCGAGGCACTGGGACTGATACCGGACATTCTGGTGAACAACGCTGGACTGTCCACGCTCGGCCCCGTCGCATCCTCGGACCCAGAAGCCGAGTTGAACATGATCGAGGTCGACGTGGCGGCGGTCGCCGACCTCTGCAGCCGATTCTTGCCAGGGATGACGGCGAGAGAACGCGGTGCCGTACTGAACGTTGCATCGACCGCGGCGTTTCAGCCGCTTCCCGGTCAAGCTGGGTACGGCGCGTGCAAGGCCTTCGTCCTCTCCTACACGCAAAGTCTCAGCGGTGAGCTGCACGGAACCGGTGTCTCCGCGACGGCGCTGTGCCCAGGACCGGTGGATACCGGATTCGGTGAGACCGCAGGCTTTTCGAAAGAGGATGCCGAGGCTGCCCTTCCGTCCGTGATGTGGGTATCGCCCGAAGAGGTCGCAAAGACCGCCGTAGACGGCATGGCGAAAGGTCAGATGGTCGCGATACCCGGCGCTGTCAACCGTATCGCGTCGATATTCGCCCAGGTGACGCCACGAAAGTTGTTGGTACCCCTCCTCGCTCGTAATCATCCCGGCCTACGCAAAGGATCCACTTCATGACCCGCGAATTCACGGTGTCCGACAGCACCGTCGTCAGCGCTGACACCGACACTCTCTACGCCGCTATCAGCGATCCGACACAGATGGGCAGCTGGAGCCCGGAAAACCTCGGCGCCGTGGTGCACGATCCACGCGAAAGTGCTTACGTCGGAATGGTGTTCGACGGAAAGAACAAACGCGGGCGTGCACGCTGGATCACCCGATGCACCGTCACTGTCGCAGATCCCGGGTCGGCGTTCGAGTTCCGCGTCCACGCGATCGGCGTGAAGACTCCCCGCTTCAAGGGTGCCAACGCGACGTGGCGGTACGACTTCGAACCGGTCCCCGGTGGCACCAGGGTTACCGAGACATGGACCGACGACCGCACGAAGTGGCCCGATGCCGTAGCGCTCGTATTCGACAAGATCGCCACAAGCGGAAAGACGTTCCCCCAGTTCCAACGTCGGAACATCTCGAAAACTCTCGGCAACTTGCAGAAGCGCTTCGGCTGAGCGAAGCGGACGTACGGTGAGCAGCTACTTGCGCTCGAACAAGCCCCGTACATAGGCCGCTTGTCCACAGTGTTGGAGATCATCGGACACCACCGATACCAGCCGCACGCCGAGTGTCACCGGGGGATCCCACTGCTCGTCGACGACGCGATCGAGATCCTCGGCCGTCAGCGAACCGAGGTACGCAACGGTCCTGGCGTGCACCGCGTCGTGGTAGCTGCGGAGCAGTTCGGCGTCGGCGCGCACCCGAGCGACATCGTCAGCGCTGTGGCCGTAGCCGATCGAAGAGCTCTCGAACGGCAGACCGAATCTGACCTCCCAGCCGTCCGAGGTCCACACTTGCTCCCCTCCTTCGACGCCTGCCACGTGATCATCCTGAACGCGCGTCAAGTGCCATATCAGCCACGCAATCGTGTTGGCCTCGGCGTCCGTTCTGAAGGTGAGTGCCTCGGGAGAAATGTCGTCGAGGGTCTCGTGTACGACCCCTTTGATGCGGTCGAAAGCGTCGATGAGTACTCCGGCGTGATTCACCTGGGTTGTCCTTTCGAAATGCGGGTGGAGGTGGCGTGGTGACGTACCTACTTCTATCCGCATACCCGACTGTGCAATTTCCATCACCGAAATTTCCGGCCTGGAATTTCCACTACTGCCGAACCCGTTGCACCCTGATATGAAGGCAATCACATACACCAGGACCGGCGACACCTCTGTACTCGATCTCGTGGACCGAGAGATACCCGAACCGGGACCGGGCGAGGTTCGAGTGAAGATAGCCGTATCCGGGGTCAACCCCACCGATTGGAAGAACCGGGAGGGCGCGCGCCCCGGGGACGCACTCGACTTCGACGAGGTCGTGCCGAACCAAGACGGTGCAGGGACCGTTGATGCGGCAGGCACCGGCGTCGAAGGTCTGGCCGTGGGCGACCGGGTGTGGCTGTACCTCTCACAGCACCGGAGGCCGACCGGAACAGCACAGGAGTACACCGTAGTCCCGGCCGAACGCGTCGTACGACTCCCTGACCACGTCGGTTTCGACGTCGGGGCCAGCCTCGGTGTGCCCGCCATGACAGCCCACCGCGCATTGACAGTCTCCGAAGACGGCCCCTCGCGGTTGCATCCCGGCGCGCTCGTCGGCAGGACAGTACTGGTTGCAGGTGGTGCGGGAGCAGTCGGGCATGCGGCGATCCAACTCGGGCGCTGGGCGGGAGCAACGGTCGTCACCACCGTCAGTGGGCCGGAAAAAGCAGCCCTCGCTACTGCCGCGGGTGCACATCACGTCGTCAACTACACGACCGGTGATGCCGCTGCCTCGATCCGAGCCATCGCCCCCGATGGAGTCGATCTGGTGGTCGAGGTCGCCCCGGCGCAGAACGCCGAACTGAACGCCGCCGTCACCTCCACACGTGCCTCGATTGCGGTGTACGCCAACAACGGCGGCAACACGATCACCCTCGATGTACGACCGAACATGGTGCTCAACACTCGCTACCAGTTCATTCTGCTCTACACCGTCGGCGAGGCAGCCCTGAAGGCCGCTCAGGACGACGTCAATGCTGCGGCAGGTGCAGGTGTACTCGAGGTCGGCGAAAGCGCCGGTCTACCGTTGCGCCGGTTCCCTTTGTCCGGTACGGCCGCTGCACACGACGCAGTTCAGAACGGCGTGACCGGAAAAGTTCTCATCGATATCTGACGCACCACCTGGTCGAATTTGCCGAACTAGCAAACCAACTTGCGCATTCGCGAATGCGTCGGCACTGTCATAGCCATGCACACACACGACGATGCTCCGGCAGTATTCGACCAGCCGTTCTGGGACAACCTGTACTCGGAGCGACCCACCATCTGGAGCGGCCACGCCAACCAGGTATTGATCACAGAAGCGTCGAAGCTCACGCCAGGCAGCGCTCTGGACATCGGCAGCGGCGAAGGAGCCGACGCCTTCTGGCTCGCAGACAACGGCTGGAAGACCACCGGCGCCGACATCTCGCCCATCGCCCTCGAACGTGCTCGGCATGGACAAGTCGATCGAACCGTGGCGTGGCTCCACCGCGATCTCACCGAGTGGGCTCCGCCCGCCACGTCGTTCGACCTGGTCAGTGCCCACTTCTTCCACCTGCCACACGCTCAGTTCGAGCCGGCAATCCTTCGCTTCGGCAACGCAGTCACCTCGGGGGGACACCTCCTGATCGTCGGACACAGCCCCTCCGACGCCCTGGCCTCGCAGCATGGGCACGCCGAACTCCTCTTCACAGCCGACCAGGTCACCGCACTATTCCCCACCGTAGAATGGTCCGTCGTCGTCGCCGAGGATCGTGCGCGAACCGGGACCACCACCGACGGGAAGCAGACCGAGCGCCTCGACACCGTCGCGTTGCTTCGCAAGCTCTGACTTCGAGAGAAGGAATACAGGGGCAACTAGAGTGATGGCAATGTCCATGCCGCTCCGCCACTGTGCGCCTCTGCCGCTGCGCTACTACGTGCCACTGGCTCTCGCGCTGATCGCCGCGATAATCATTCTGTTCACCCCCGCGTCGGGAGTGCCCAGCGGATTCACCCACAGCGACAAGATCATTCACTTCACACTCTTCTTCGCACTCGCGTACACCTCACGAGTCGCAGCGGTGTCAGCGTCGCGGACCGTCCTGTGGACTACAACTTTCGCAATAGCGTCCGAGATCCTTCAGGCCGTCCTGCCGTTGGGCCGTAGCGGTTCCCTCCTCGATGCAGCATTCGATGTGGCAGGTGCGGCCGTGGGGGTGCTCGTTGCCACGCGCATAGTTCCGGTTCACTCCGCTATAGACTGACAGCACGCTCCGGGGGTTCTCGGCTCGCACGCCACTTCCGGAAGGGTCACCATTACCTCGACGTCCACGCCCCATGAGATATATCTGGTCGCACCCGAGCAAGACGCGCTCGACCCGGTGATCGGTGAATCGCCCGAGTCCGTCGCGCGTCTGACGGACCGAACAGATGTGGTTGCGTACGACGGAAGATTCGCTTTGTCGATCACGTCAACGACGCCCCACCAGGCGATGGTCTTCGATTTGCTGTTCATCCGCGCTGCCCTCGACAGTGCCCGCATCCGATACCTGCTGGTTCGCGGCAACGACAAGCGACCGGTCATCGCCATAGATGCTGCCGAGCGCGAACCACTGCGCGCGGCACTGGTCGAGGCGTGCATGCAAGAGCCGTTCTACTCCAAAACCGTGGACGTCAAGCGAGCCAAGACGGTGCTGGTGGCCGACGGATCACTTTCACCTGCCTCCGACGCCCGCATCTTTCGGCTTTATCGCCCCCGAATCGAACCGAACAGTGGCCTGCACTACGGCGCCTCGACGGCTGTTCAGATCGAACTGTGGGCGTTTTCGCCCCAGGAGATCGTGCTTCCCGTCGAGAACTCGCTGACTCGCCGCACCATTCGACGCGATGAAGCGGTGCGCGGAACCGTCGAGCGCTTCGGAAAGTCCTGGCCGACAATCGAAAACATGTTCGCCGACCACGCGTCGGACATCAATTTCGATATCGACATCGTGTTCTCCTGGGTCGACGGCTCCTCCGCCGAATTCCAAGCTCAACGCGCACGCCGCATGCAGAACTACATTGTCGGAGAGGGTGACTCGTCACCTGCACGATTTCGGCAGATCGACGAACTAAAGTATGCGCTTCGCTCGATCCACATGTACGCACCGTGGATTCGTCGCATCTTCGTCGCAACCGATTCCGATCGACCGGCCTGGCTCGCCGACGACCCGCGCGTGACGTTCGTGCCGAGCGAAACGTTCTTCGTCGACACTTCCGTTCTGCCGACCCACAATTCGCAAGCAGTCGAATCCCAGCTGCATCACATCCCGGGCCTGTCCGAGCATTTCCTCTACTCCAACGACGACATGTTCTTCGGACGCCCGGTCGGCCCGCAGATGTTCTTCTCACCCGGCGGCATCAGCATGTTCATCGAAGCCGGCACCCGAATCGGGTTGGGCTACAACGACGAAGATCGCAGCGGGTTCGAGAACGCCGCCCGGGTCAACCGTCGACTACTGCAGGACCGCTTCGGTCTGATGACCACCAGGCACCTGGAACACGCAGCTACGCCACTGCGCAAAAGCGTCATGCAAGAGATGGAGAACGAGTTCCCCGACGAGTTCGCTGCTACTGCTGCAAGCGTGTTCCGGGCCAGCACCAATATCTCGGTCACCAACTCGCTCTACCACTACTACGCGTTGATGAGCGGCCGGGCAGTGGTGCAGGCGAGCGCCAAGGTCACCTACATCGACACCACGTCGCATTCGGGGCTCCATTCCATGGAGAACCTTCTACCCAAACGCTCGATCGACTTCTTCTGCCTCAACGACGGCAGCTTTCCCGAGGTCGACCTGGAGGTGCGGACCCGCCGGGTCACCGAGTTCCTCGAACGGTACTTCCCCATCGTCGCGCCCTGGGAAAGCTAGATACTGCTGAACCTCGGCCGTCGCGCACTTTCGGCAATGGTCACCCCGGCCTCGTCCAGACGCCGTACGACCTCTTCTGCGGAGACGTATTCACCGACGGTCTCGTAGGTTCCGATGGGGACCACCGAGTGCACGACGTTGTCGTCGTAGAGGTGGACGAGGTTGTAGGCCTGCGCACCATCGCGGCCCCGGGTAGCGCCGGGTGGGACGTTGAGGTCCTGGGTGTAGCAGGTAGCGGACGCGACCGACACCGGAATCCCTGCGAACGTCGCTGAGGTCGAGTAGTGCAGGTGACCAGCCAGGATGGATCTGACGTCGCTCCCACGGAGGACATCTGCGAGTCGGCGCTGATCGAGCAACTCCACCAGCACCGCAAGATCCAACACCGCAGGCACCGGCGGGTGATGCATCGCCAGAATGGTGCCGAATTCGGCTTTCGTTTCGAGAATTCCTGCAAGCCAATCCAATTGGGCTTGCGTCACTTCACCGTAGTGGTGACCGGGAACCGTCGAATCCAACGTGATGATGCGAAGTCCGGCCACCTCGTGGACACGGTCGACCGTGCCGGTCGTCGGCGCCTGATCGAGTAACCGCGATCGGAAGGTCGCACGGTCGTCGTGATTTCCCATCGCCCAGATGATCCGGGCTCCGAGCGCCTCGGCAACCGGCTCGACCAGCGCCCGCAGGGTGTCGTAAGCACCCGGTTCACCTCGGTCGGTGAGATCGCCGGTAAAGACCAGTGCATCGGGCCGCACCCCGGACGTCTCGACATCAGCGAGGATGCGACGCAACGTGGCCGTGCTGTCCACTCCACCGTACAAATCACCGCCCTCGACAAGGTGCGTATCGCTCAGGTGCAGGAGGCAGTGATTCGGGCGTGGGTACTCCGCCGTCCGAGCCTTCATCGGTGTCTCGCTTCCGATCGGCCTTCTCGGTGGGCACACTGTTCGCATGCCCTCTGGTTCACAGTAGCCAAACCCTCCGAAGGGAACACTCGGGGTACGGAGAATTTACGGACAGCGAACAACCAGAGGCTCACCGCATAGGTGAGTGGGAATCCTTCCGACTCCCACTCACCTGTCGGACTCTGCTACTTCGACAGCACGCGCAGGTGCTCGTCGGCACCACCGAGCGTGTGCTCGATCGCGACGAGCCTGCTGACGTAATGTCCTACCGGATATTCGGCCGTGACACCGATGCCACCGTGCAGCTGAATCGCTTCTTGCCCCAGCTTGCGCGAGGACCGAGATATCTGCAGCTTCGAACGCGAAGCCACGAGCGGATCGACGACGTCGTCCGCGAGATTCATCGTCGCGTACAGCGCCATACTGCGCGCCAGTTCGAGCAAGACGTACATATCCGCTGCCCGGAACGTCAACGCCTGGAATTTGGCGAGCGGAACACCGAATTGCTTGCGCTGCTTCAGATAATCCGTCGTCAACCTCAGTGCCTCTTCCATGGCACCGATGGCTTCGGCGCACAGTGCAGCCTGCGCCTTCACCTCCGAAGCCACGATGGCCGTGCTCGCATCTCCGCCATCACCCAACGGCTCGGCCGCGACGTCGGTCAGCGTGATCTGTGCCGCCCGACCTCCGTCGTGAGTCTGGTAGGACTTGCGATCGAGCCCCGTCGCATCGCCGTCGACGAGAAAGAGGCCTATCCCGCCGCCTGGAAGCGTGGCACTGACCACCAGTACATCGGCGCTGCCGCCTGATGGGACCGGATTCTTCGTACCGGTGATGGACCACGAACCGCCGTCCTCGGTCGCTGAAGTGCTCACCGTGATGTTCGGCCAACGACTGCCGGTTTCGTTGTGTGCGAAGGCAAGCAAGGTGCTGCCTTCGGCTACGCCGGGCAAGACGCGTCGACGCTGATCGACACTTCCGACCTCGGAGATCAACCCGCCCGGCACGAGCACCGCATCGAGTATCGGCTCCGGGGCGAGGCGACGTCCGACCTCGGTCATGACGGCCATGATCTCCACCGGGCCGGCATCCATGCCGCCGTCGTCCTCGGAGAAGCTCAGTCCGAGTAGCCCGACTTCGGCGAGCTGCTTCCAAACATCGGCCGACCAACCAGGGTCGGCGGCAACGATCTTGTTTCGCTTTTCGGTGTCATACGCCCTCGACAGCACCTCACGAGTGGTGTCACGCAGGAGTTTCTGTTCTTCGTTCAGTTCGAAATCCATGTCCTGCCCCTCACAATCCGAGAATCGTCGATGCGATGATCTGCCGCTGCACTTCGTTGGATCCGCCGTAGATCGATACCTTGCGGTAGTTGAGGTACGTCGGAACCGAACGTTGCGCCCAACCGGGACTGTCGATGTCGTCGCCAGCCTCGTAAGGAAGCGAATCGGGTCCTGCGATATCCATCAACATCTCGGTCGCCGACTGCTGCAGCTCCGATCCGCGAAGCTTCAGAATCGACGACGCCGGATTCGGCTTACCGTCAGAAGATCCCGACACCATTCTCAGCTGTGTGAGTTCCAGTGCGAGAACTTCGTTTTCGAGCTCGGCGAACCGCGCCGCGAAGATCGGATCTTCGAGCAGGGTGCCGTCGGCAACGGCAGTGGCGGCCGCATGCTTCTTTGCCTGTTCCAGACGAACCTTCGTGTGTCCGACCCGGGTGACACCGGTGCGTTCGTTACCGAGCAGGAACTTCGCGTAGCTCCACCCCTGGTTCTCCTCACCCACAAGGTTCTCCGCCGGAACACGGACGTTTTCGAAGAACACCTCGTTGACCTCGACGCTGCCGTCGATCAACTTGATCGGGCGCACCGTGATGCCGGGCGTGTTCAAATCGATCAGCAGGAACGAGATCCCCGCCTGCTTCTTCGGCGCATCCGGGTTGGTCCGGACGAGAGCGAAGATCCAGTCGGCATACTGCCCGAGCGTCGTCCACGTCTTCTGGCCGTTGACGATGTAGTCGTCACCGTCACGCAAGGCAGTCGTTCGCAGCGATGCAAGGTCCGATCCAGCCTCGGGCTCGGAGAATCCCTGACACCACCAAATATCCAGATTCGCCGTCTTCGGAAGGAACTTCTCCTTCATCTCTTGCGAGCCGAAAGTAGCGATCACCGGTCCGACCATCGAGGCGTTGAATGCCAGTGGCTCGGGCACCGAGGCCAGCTGCATCTCGTCGAGCCAGATATGACGCTGAACCGGCGTCCAATCCCGACCGCCGAACTCTGCAGGCCAATGCGGAACAGCCAGACCGTTCGCATTGAGAATTTGCATCGTCGTCACCATGTCTTCACGGCTCAGCTCGATGCCCACCTTGCTCTTCTCGCGTATTTCCGCGGGAATCTCAGTGGTGAAGAAAGTCCGCATTTCGTCACGAAAAGCAGCTTCCTTCTCTGTCAGGGCAAGATTCATTTTGGTCCCTCCGGACTCGACCACGTTGTCTCTTTCGACCGTACTCTCCAGTAGCTGAGATACTCTCCGGACACTATGACTTTGCTGGCACTGGTTCGACATGGCGAAACCGACTGGAATCTGCACGGTCGCCTCCAAGGTTCCTCGGATATCCCACTCAACTCCACCGGCCGCGCGCAGGCCCGCGAAGCCGTGTACGAACTCGAGGGGCACACCTGGGACCTGTTGGTGAGTTCGCCGTTGTCGAGGGCTTCGGAGACAGCGGACATCATCGGATCGCATCTCGGAATCGAGCGCAGCGCCACCTATCCCGATCTCGCCGAACGACACTTCGGCGAGGCCGAGGGATTCACCGACTACGACGCATACTCACACTGGCCGGACGGACTGTATCCAGGGCTGGAACCGCGCGCCACCCTGATCGAGCGAGGAGTGCGCGCCGTCGACGAGATCGCGGAAACGTATCCGGAGTCCTCCGTGATCGCGGTCGCCCACGGCGGCATCATCCGAGCGATTCTCGGCGCCATCCGCGGCGTACCGTCGCCGCGCATCCTCAACGCCGGGGTGTCCACCCTCGTCCGCGACGAGACTGGATGGACTGTGCGCACGATCAACGGAATTCCAGCACGGAGGTATCACTGAGATGCACATCGAACGCAAGTTGGAAGAACTGGGATTCGTCCTTCCCGCCGAGGCCCACGCGCCGCCGGGATTCCAATTCTCCTTCGAATGGGTTCGTGTACGAGGCAACCGGGTGTACGTCACGGGTCACTCACCGCAACGGGCGGACGGCTCGATGGCAGGCCCCTTCGGCGCAGTGCCGTCGCACATCTCCCTCGACGAGGCCACTGACGCGGCACGAGACACAGCCCTGGCGATACTCGCCAGCGTGCAACGCGCTATCGGGGACCTCGATCGAATCAGTGCCTGGCTCACCGTCTCGGGAATGGTCAACGCCGATCACGGGTTCACCCAGACGACGACAGTCATCAACGGCTTCTCCGATCTGATCCTGCAAGTGTTCGGCCCCGAAGTCGGAGCCCATGCGCGCAGTGCCATCGGAACGGCAGCACTACCGATGAACAACGCCGTGGTGATATCCGCGGAAATAGAGATCGACGGGTAGGTTTCCTCTACCGAACGAGATGACGGAAGGCCTTCCTCGAAGTGCATCGCAAAGTGCTCGCTCTGCTGGCCGTGCTGGTCGCACTGATGTCCGTTGCCGGTTGTGGATCCGCCACCGGACCACTGATCGATACGGTCAAGGACAACGGCGTTCTCGTCGTCGGTACCGAAGGTACCTACAGCCCGTTCAGCTTTCAGGGCGCGAACGGACAACTCACCGGATACGACATCGACGTGGTCGATGCAGTCGCGGGCGAACTCGGCGTCCGCGTCGAGTACGTACAGACCCCGTTCGACTCGATCTTCGCTGGACTCCAATCCGGGCGCTTCGACCTGATCGCCAATCAGGTCACGATCAACCCCGATCGACAGAACGCATACGACCTGTCCAAGCCGTACACGGTCTCCGAGGGCGAAATCCTCGACTCGGCGACCAGCACAGCGATCACCTCGGTCGCAGACCTCGCAGGCAAAACGACGGCACAATCGTCGACCAGCAACTGGGCTCAGGTCGCCGCAGACGCAGGCGCGAACGTAGAAGCCGTCGAAGGGTTCGTGCAGGCAGTCACTCTAGTCAAAGACGGGCGTGTCGACGCCACCGTCAACGACAGCCTCGCCATCGCCGAGTATTTGAAGCAGACCGGCGACACCGGCGTCAAAGTGGCGGCACAGACCGGAGACACCAGCTACCAGGCATTCGCAGCCCGCAAAGACAGCGGCCTGATGGACGAAATCGACAATGCGATCGACACGTTGCAGGCGGACGGAACGCTCGATCGGATCTCCACCACGTACTTCGGTTCTGCCGTCGCCGCACCGACCGCAGATACCCAGGTGCCGACGTCGGACGCCTCGGATGTCGAACCGCAATCCAAACTCGATCTGATCCTCGACAATCTGTGGCCGATGTTGAAGGCAACGCTGACGATGACCATCCCGCTGACGGCCATCAGCTTCGTCATCGGGCTCGTCATCGCCCTCGCAGTTGCATTGGCTCGCATCTCGTCGAGAAAGGCATTGTCTGCGGCAGCTCGCTTCTACGTCTCGATCGTTCGAGGCACGCCGCTACTGCTGCAGTTGTTCATCGTCTTCTACGCGCTGCCGCAGTTCGGAGTGGTGATCGACCCGTTCCCCGCTGCGGTGGTCGCGTTCAGCTTGAACGTCGGCGGCTATGCAGCAGAGGTCATCAGAGCAGCCATCCTCAGCGTGCCGAAGGGACAATGGGAAGCCTCGCAGACCATCGGCATGGGCTACCGCACGACGCTGCAGCGCATCATTCTTCCCCAGGCATTACGTACCGCCGTGCCGCCGCTGTCGAACACGTTGATTTCACTCGTCAAGGACACCTCGCTGGCATCGACCATCCTGGTGACCGAATTGCTCCGCGTCGCGCAATTGGCGGCCGCACCGACGTTCGACTTCTTCGCTCTCTACAGCGTCGCCGCTCTGTACTACTGGGTGATCTGCATGATTCTTTCGTTCTTCCAAGGAAAACTCGAAGTCCGACTCGACAGGTATGTGGCGAAATGACCGACCTTCTCGACGTCAAGGCACTCAAGAAGTCGTTCGGCAAGATCGACGTGTTGTGCGACGTCTCCTTCTCCGTGCCGGCGGGGAGCGTCACCGTGATCATCGGGCCGTCCGGATCCGGTAAGACGACGGTGCTCAGATCGTTGAATGCACTCGACCCCGCCGACTCCGGGTCGATCCGGATCGGTGACGTTTCGGTGGATTTCGCAACCCCAGTGTCCGCAGCAGACCTTCGACTCCTCCGAGCGCAGAGCGGAATGGTCTTCCAGAGCCACAATCTGTTCCCCCACAAAACCGTCCTGCAGAACATCATCGAAGGTCCGGTGATCGTCCAGAAACGTCCGAAAGACGAAGCGATCGCCGATGCCCACACTCTGCTCGAGCAAGTCGGCCTCGAGGCCAAAGCCGATCAATACCCGTTCCAGCTGTCCGGCGGCCAGCAACAACGCGTCGGAATAGCCCGGGCCTTGGCGCTTCGACCGAAGCTCATGCTGTTCGACGAGCCGACCTCCGCCCTCGATCCCGAACTTGTCGGCGAAGTACTCGCTGTCATCAGGAGTCTTGCAGCTCAGGGGTGGACGATGGTGATCGTCACCCACGAAATCCGCTTCGCCCAGCAGGTCGCCGATCAAGTTCTCTTCATCGAGGACGGCATCGTTCTCGAGCGCGGAACACCAGAGGAAGTACTGGTCAATCCGACCGAGCCGCGAACCAGGCAGTTCCTACAGCGGATCATGGGCTGACGAAGGCGGGTCCGCCCAATAGAAACACCGCCCAAGAGAAACACCGCCCACCTCCGCTGGGCACCGTCTGAAACAGGGTGCGACGCGGAGGCAGACGGTGTCTGTCTACTTACCTGCTTCTTCAGCGCCTGGGCTTGCCCTTGAACTTGCCGCCTCCGCCACTGCGACCGGGAGGCCCGGAGTCGGGTGTCAGCTGAATCAGCACCCCACTGATCCGAGTACGACGCAACGCTTCGACCGTCTCGTCGGCCAGGTCCGCAGGCAGCTCCACCAGCGAGTGGTCCGGTCTGATGCTGATGTGCCCGAAATCGCTGCGGCGTAGTCCGCCCTCGTTCGCGATAGCTCCGACGATGGCACCCGGCGCGACGTGGTGACGCTTGCCGACGCTGATCCGATACGTCGCCATCTCCTGACCGGTCTTGCGGTGATGCGAATCGGCCGCGTCTGCGTCGAACGAACGCGGAGGCCTCGGCTCGCGTGGCTCCCGGGGTGCGCGCGGCGGGGCGGGTGGCTCAGGCTTCAGCAGGAACGCCTCACCGTCGCGGGACTGCACGGCGAGTGCTGCCGCGATATCCGCGAGCGGGACGTCGTGCGCCTGCACGTAATCTTCGACGAGTCGGCGGAACAGCGCGAGATTCTCGCTCTCGAGGCTCTCGGTGATCGAGTCCCCGAACTTGGTGACGCGTTGCGCGTTGACGTCGTCGACACTCGGTAACTGCATCTCGGTGATCGGCTGACGCGTCGCACGCTCGATCGCTTTGAGCAGGTGACGCTCCCGTGGCGCTACGAACAGCAATGCCTGACCGGCTCGGCCCGCTCGTCCGGTACGACCGATGCGGTGCACGTACGACTCGGTGTCATGCGGAATGTCGTAGTTGATGACGTGCGAAATGCGATCGACGTCGAGACCACGAGCCGCGACGTCGGTGGCAACGAGAATGTCGATTTGGCCGTTCTTGAGCTGACCGATGGTCCGCTCACGCTGAGCCTGCACGATGTCACCGTTGATCGCGGCCGCGGAGAATCCCCGTGCGCGAAGCTTCTCGGCGAGCTCCTCGGTGGCCTGTTTGGTTCGGACGAACATGATCATCGCTTCGAATTCTTCGACTTCGAAGATCCGTGTCAGTGCTTCCAGCTTGCGCTGATGTGCGACCTGTACGTAGCGCTGCGTGATGTTCGGTGCCGTCGACGTCTTCGTCTTGACGGTGATCTCGACAGGATCGTGCAAGTACTGCTTGGAAATCTTGCGGATGGCAGCAGGCATCGTTGCCGAGAAGAGAGCCACCTGCTTGTATTCGGGAGTATCCGAGAGAATTCGCTCGACATCCTCCTGGAAACCCATCTTGAGCATCTCGTCGGCCTCGTCGAGGACAAGATACTCGAGGCCGGAGAGGTCGAGAGTGCCCTTCTCCAGGTGATCGATGACGCGACCGGGGGTACCCACGATGATCTGCGCACCCTTGCGCAGACCCGACAGCTGAATGCCGTATGCCTGACCGCCGTAGATAGGCAGGATGTGCAGGCCGGGGATGTGCGAGGCGTACTTGCCGAACGCCTCGGCCACCTGCAGCGCGAGCTCACGCGTCGGTGCCAACACCAACGCCTGCGGAACACGCCGTGATACGTCGAGCCGCGAGAGGATCGGCACCGCGAACGCCGCGGTCTTGCCGGTGCCGGTCTGAGCCAATCCGACGACATCGTTGCCCGCCATCAGGGGCGGAATAGTGGCCGCCTGAATGGGCGAGGGGGTCTCGTATCCCACGTCCCGAAGGGCCTGCAGGACGCGCTCCTCGATTCCGAGGTCGGCGAAAGTAAGCTGCGGAGCTTCTTCGGACGCAGCGTCCGGGGCGGGGGTCGAGTCGGTGGGCGCCGGTGCCGACCTATTCGAAATTGCTTCGTCACTCGTCACGGCGGCATCCTGATTCGGCTCTGTTGTGCTCATATGTCACCCAGTTTAGTCCCTGCGACCGACCCAATGGACCGAGTGCCGAGAATTCGTGGTTGCGCACCCACCGGCCGGAGGGGTTGTCGTCCCCCGATCCGACCGCTGCGATATCGGGGGCCGATAAAGAGAAGAGCCTCGAACCTCCGTGCGACAACGGTTAAGGTCCACCCAGAGTTACACCGAAACTCGGAAGATCTGACCGAAAGTTCGCAATCCGGACATCCCATCGGTAGTGCAAGTCGGCCAAGAGTGTGATGAAATGCACATCTATCACGTCATTTTCCCGGAGGGGTCCCCAGTGCGAGAATATTCTGTACCCGCGTCATTCACCATTCCCGACGACGCGTCCATGGCCGATTCGGTGTTCCGGTACGAAAAGGAGTCCCCGAACCTCGTACCGTTCGTGAGGATGCAGAACGGTTCTTGGACCGACGTCACCGCAGCTCAGTTCGCCAAGGAAGTGTCTGCAGTCGCCAAGGGGCTCATTGCCTCCGGAGTCGAACTGGGCGATCGCATCGCCATCCTGTCCGCAACTCGTTACGAGTGGGTTCTCCTCGACTACGCAATCTGGACCGCAGGCGGGTGCACGGTCGCAATCTACGAGACATCCTCACCCGATCAGGCTCAGTGGATCCTCGAAGATTCCGCTACCAAGATCCTGTTCATCGAATCCCAGGCACATGCCGAGGCGTTGAAAGAGGTCACCGAGGGTGCCGCCGACCTGCGCGAGGTACTGCAGATCGACGGCGGCGCCGTCGAAGAACTGACCAAGCGCGGCGCAGCGGTCACCGATGAAGAACTGCACACCCGTCGCAAGCAGGTAGTGGCATCCTCGCCGGCGACGTTGATCTACACCTCCGGCACCACCGGCCGTCCCAAGGGCGTTCAGCTGACGCACTCCAACTTCTACGCCGAGGTGGAGGCCGTGAAGCTGGCGCTGGGCGATTCGATGAAGGAGGGCAACCGAACACTCATGTTTTTGCCGATGGCGCACGTGTTCGCGCGGGCGATCTCCTTCGGCTCGTTCGAGTCCAAGGTGACCGTCGGTCATACAGCCGACGTAACAACCCTCGTCGACCAGTTCGCCGTATTCCAGCCGGATTTCATCCTGTCGGTACCACGCGTATTCGAGAAGGTCTACAACTCCGCCAAGCAGAAGGCGCACGACGGCGGTAAGGGCGGAATCTTCGACAAGGCCGCCGCGACCGCGATCGAGTGGAGCGAGGCCAAGGAAAAGGGCGGTGCCGGTCTCGTCCTCAATCTCAAGCACGCACTGTTCGACAAGCTCGTCTACTCCAAGTTGCGTGCGGCCCTCGGCGGCAAATGTGTGCGAGCTGTCTCGGGCGGCGGACCCCTCGGCGCACGTCTCGGTCACTTCTTCCGCGGCATCGGCGTCCCCGTGTACGAGGGCTACGGCCTCACCGAGACCAGCGCGGCGGTCACCGTCAACACAACGCCGGAGCAGCGCGTGGGCACGGTCGGCAAGCCGATCAACGGTCACGCGGTCAAGGTCGCCGAGGACGGCGAACTACTCCTCAAAGGACCAGTCGTCTTCAGCGGCTACTGGCACAACGACAAAGCCACCGCCGAGTCCATCGTCGACGGGTGGTTCCACACCGGGGACCTCGCCTCCATCGATCAGGACGGTTATGTCTCCATCACCGGCCGCAAGAAGGAAATCATCGTCACTGCGGGCGGCAAGAACGTTGCACCCGCGGTACTCGAGGACGCACTGCGCGCGCATGCACTCATCAGTCAAACCCTCGTCGTCGGTGACGCCAAGCCCTTCATCGGCGCGCTGATCACCCTCGATCCCGAGGCACTGCCCGGCTGGAAGCAACGCCACGGACTGTCCGAGACCGTTGTCTTCGCGGAACTGTCGACCCACGTCGATCTCGTTGCCGAGATCGACAAGGCCGTCGCCGAAGCAAACAAGAAGGTCTCCAAGCCCGAGCAGATCAAGAAGTACAAGATCCTCGAGCACGACTTCACGGTGGAAACCGGAGAGTTGACACCGACGCTCAAGCTCAAGCGGAACATCATCCACCAGGAGCGCAGCTCGGTCATCGAGTCGATCTACAGCTGACTTACCCGTGTGACGTGCATGTCTGCTGTTCGGGCATGCACGTCACACCTTTGTGTCTATACACCTTTATGTCTATACACCTTTATGTCGATACACCCGAGCATGAACTCGGCAGCATCGAGCGAGACGGTCCGGTGGATCTTCTCGTGCAACAGATCATGACCGGCGTTCTCGTACTCCTTCAGCTGAGCACCCGGTACCGATGGAATCCACGTGCGGACAGCGTCTATCGACGCCATCCGGTCGTCCATGCCGTGCAGCGCCAGCAGTGGCACAGTCGAACTGCGTAGATCAGCGACGGCTGCACCGACAACCGACTTCGGGGTCGCACACAACACCGCCGAGGTGAATCGGCTCGAATCCTTGTCGAGAGCAGCAATCGCGGTTGCCGCGCCCAACGAATGCCCCATCAGGGCCAGCGGGATGCCGTCCCGCTCGGACTGCGCGATCGCTGCGAGCTGAAGGGCGTTGTCGGCAAGACCTTCGATCTGCGACGCATCGGACAGCTCGCCCTCGGTGAGCCCGTGGCCGACGTGGTCGATGGCCCATACATCGATGTCGCGACCGTTCATTACCCGCGCGAACCGATGGTAGTGGCCGCTGTTCTGTCCCAACCCGTGGAGGAACACCACGATGAGACGGGGGTGTGCCGTCGTCCATGATCGGTAATGAACGGCACCGGTGGCTCCCTCGAAAAACGGCATTGGACCATCTTGCCTGTTTCGCTTCCGTGTCGGTGCATTCCCCTACAGTTATGCGCGTGTTCCTCTTGGACGATCAGGTAATTTACAGCGCCAGCGATCTCGCGGCGGCCGCGTCCTGCGAGTTCGGTCTGCTACGAAAACTCGACGGCTTGAACGGGCTCGTGCCGCGTATTGCCGCCGAACCCGACCCGATGCTGGAGCGAACATCAGCACTCGGCCTGGCACACGAGCGCACGCAGTTGGCAAGGTTCGAAGAACAGTTCCCGGGCGGAGTGCTGACGATGGAAAGGCCCGGCCGCACCCGGCAAGAACTCGCCGACGCCGACTGGTCGACGTTCACAGCGTTGACCTCCCGCACCCCAGTGCTCTATCAGGCAACCTTCTTCGACGGCCGATTCCTCGGATTCTGCGACTTCCTGGTTGCCGACGGGGACCGCTACGGCGTCTACGACACCAAATTGTCTCGTCATGCAAAGGTTCCTGCACTACTTCAGTTGGCGGCGTACGCAGACTCACTGCAGCGCGGTGGAATTTTGCCGTCCGATCACGTGCATCTGATGCTCGGCGACGGCAGCACTTCGAGCCACACCCTCACCGAAATACTCGCCGTCTATCGGCAGGCCCGCGAGAACCTCCAACGCATACTCGACGAACATCAGGCGGAGGGGACCGCCGTCGGGTGGGCAGATCCGAAATATTCCGCGTGCGGCCGGTGCGATACCTGCTCGGTGCAGGTCGAGGAACACCGAGACCTGATTCTTGTTGCGGGTATGCGCAGTTCGGCGCGTGAGCGACTGATCGACGCAGGCATCTCGACGATCGAAGAGCTTGCGGCCTCGGCCGATCCAGTGGACGGCATGTCGGACAGAACATCGACAAGTCTGCGGGCACAGGCCGCACTGCAGGTGCGTCAGGAGCGCACCGGCGCCGCCGAATTCGACATCTTCGACGCTCAGGGTCTCGGTTCGATCCCAGAACCGGACCCCGGTGACATCTTCTTCGACTTCGAAGGCGACCCGCTCTGGGCCGATCCAGCACATCCGAATGACTGGGGTCTGGAGTACCTCTTCGGTGTTCTGAACACGGATTTGTCGTTCGAGCCGTTCTGGGCACACGATCGCAACCAGGAACGTCAGGCTCTGATCGATTTTCTCGCCTACGTCACGGCCCGACGCGTCGAGTACCCGAACATGCACGTCTACCACTACGCCCCGTACGAGAAGACAGCGCTACTTCGGCTGGCCGGCCGGTACGGCGTCGGCGAGGATGTCGTCGACGACCTGCTGCGGCACGAGGTCCTCGTGGATCTGTATCCGATCGTCCGCAAGTCGGTCCGCATCGGTGCCAGGTCCTACAGCATCAAGAAGCTCGAACCGCTGTACATGCCCGAGGACAGATCGGGAGACGTCACGAATGCGGCGGCATCGATCGTCGAGTACGCACACTGGTGCGAGTTCCGCGATGCAGGCGAGGATACAGCGGCGGCGGAACTGCTGAACGAGATCGCCGAGTACAACCGGACGGACTGTGTCTCGACGATCGAGCTCCGAAATTGGCTTCTCGCCAGGGCATTCGACGCCGGGGTAACCCCCCGCAAGCCGAGCGAACCGGTCGTCGAAAGGGAAGACACTGCAACCCCACTCGAAATCTCACTCGGCCAGTACGCAGGCCTGCCCTGGAATCGAACGCCTGCTCAGCAGGCTGTTGCCATGTACGCGGGCGCCGTCGGCTTCCACCGACGCGAACGCAAGCCTTTCTGGTGGGCACACTTCGACCGACTGACCGACCCTGTCGACGAGTGGGCCGACGCCGCCGACGTCATGAAGATCGATCACGTGGAGGTTCTCCACGATTGGATGAAAACCGCGCCACGCCAACGAGTTCTACGTAGAAAACTGAAACTCGTCGGTGAACTGTCCAATGGCCTCATCGGCGGAGTGGGCCATACGGTCAGATTGCTGTACGACAATCCGTCACCCGAGGGGTTGGACAAGCTGCACCCGATCCATCGTGGTTCGTCCATGGCGAAGATCGTCGACGTCGGGTTCGACGGCACCCGAGATGCCGTCATCGTCGAGGAATCGCTGCGAGCGGGCACCGAGCCGTATTTCGACCCTCCGATCGCGACAGCTCCGGACCGACCCGTACCCACCGCAAGCCTCGAGACCGCGATCGAGACCGCCGCCACCGAGGTCGACGACACGCTTCCCAATCTGCCACTGACCGCCGTAGCAGACCTGATGACTCTGTCGCCACCTCGAACCACATCGGGCAATTCGCTTCCACCCGTAGACGGCAACGACTATGCCTCGGCCATCACTGCAGCGCTTCTCGACCTCGACCACTCGTACCTTGCAGTTCAAGGCCCGCCCGGAACCGGAAAAACCTACACCGCGTCCAGGGTGATAGCCCACCTTGTGCGCGAGCATCATTGGCGCATCGGAGTTGTCGGACAATCACACATGGTGGTCGACAATCTCCTCGCCACCGTCGTTCAGGCAGGAGTCGATGCCCGGTCCGTCGGCAAGAAAGCACCGACCGACCAGACCGTGCTGAAGGAAACCGAGTACCCCGGCTTCGTCGCCGACGCAGATCGCGGCTGCGTCATCGGCGGGACGGCGTGGGACTTCTCGCATTCCACCCGTGTAGTGCCTGGGTCGCTCGATCTCCTCGTGATCGACGAGGCCGGCCAATTCTCACTTGCCAATACCATCGCCGTCGCCGGTGCAGCTCGAAATCTGTTGCTGCTGGGCGATCCGCAACAACTACCCCAGGTAAGCCAGGGGACCCACCCCGAACCCGTCGACCGATCGGCGCTCGGCTGGCTCGCTGCCGGACACGGCGCCCTTCCTGCCGATCGCGGTTACTTCCTGGCCACCACGTGGCGTATGCACCCCGCGCTGTGCGCGCCGGTGTCGGCACTAGCGTACGAGGGGCGCCTCGAGTCGAACCGCGAGGTGACCGAGGCAAGAAACCTCGACGGACTCGCCCCCGGCCTGCACACCGTCCTCGTCGATCATGACGGGAACTCGACGGGCTCGCCGGAAGAAGCTGCTGAGATCATCACTCGCATTCAGGGACTGATCGGCAGCGAGTGGACGGACCCTGGCTCGTTCGAGGGGACCCGAGCGCTCGCTGCATCCGACTTTCTCGTTGTCGCCGCATACAACGCGCAGGTCGCTGTCATCCTCGCCCATCTCGCAGAGGTCGGCCTCGACGAGGTTCTGGTGGGAACCGTCGACAAAATTCAGGGCCGTCAGGCTCCGGTGGTCCTCGTCTCGATGGCGGCCTCCTCCGTCGACGACGTCCCCCGCGGAATGGGATTTCTGCTCTCACGCAACAGACTGAACGTGGCAATCTCGCGTGGCCAGTGGGCCGCATTTCTCATCCGGTCCCGCAGCCTCACTCAGCACCTCCCCACAACCCCCGACGGGCTCGTCACATTGGGAACCTTCATGGCACTGAGCAACCGCGGGCAGGCGTAACAGCGGGCAGGGCAATAGCGGGCGTGACTAGCCGAAGTTCTTCGACTCTCCTCGGTAGGTCGGAACCGCCGTCCGTCCACCGTCTGCGTCGATGACGTACAGCGTGTCGAACCGCTCGCACACTTCACCTGCCTTGGCGTGACGGAACCAAATTCGGTCACCGATCGCGACCGATTCGGCACCACGCAGCGGCGTCTGAACCTCTCCTGCACCTTCGTTTCGGATCAGCTTCAATCCGCCGCGTGTCACACCGCGCACCGCGTTCGAGAACCCAACGGGCAACGGCACTCTCGTAGCCGACACCGGACCCGAGGCGATGTACCCGCCGCCGAAAGCCGTCGCGATCGACGCGGTGGGCTTGCGGAGAACCGGCAACGCGAAATACAAGGCCGGATTCGACGGAAAAGCCTTGTAGCGGTCGAACAGAGCGGGCAGGAAAAGCCCCGATCCGGCGGAGACCTCGGTGACGACGGGGTCCGCAGAGGTCACCTCGAGTGAACCGGTGCCACCACCATTGACGATTTCCAATGGCCCGACAACGTCGGTCACTGCGCTGACCACTGCCTGGCGCCGCACCAGAAGCTCCGATGCCGATAGTCGCTTGATCAGCTCGACAGCCGGGTTCGAGTCCGGCAACCCCGCGATCTGGGCTTCGTAGAACATCACTCCGACGACGTGGAAGCCTCGTGCCTGCGCGATGCGTGCGAATTCGGCGACCTGCGCCGGCTCACGTAGCGGCGAACGCCTCACCCCGATATGGGCGGGACCGATCCGCAGCGAAGCATCGACATCGATACAGATGCGTGGGGCGAGTCGATCGGAACCTGCTGCGGCCCGAATGATGTCGAGATGTGCGACGTCGTCGACCATGAGGGTGATACGTGCAGACATCACCGGATCACGGGTGATCGCGGCGAGTGATTGGGTATCGACGCTCGGATATCCCATGAGGATGTCCTCGACGCCATCGGTTCCGTGCTGATCACCGGTGCCTGCGAGCCACAGCGCTTCCGCCGTCGAGTACGCCATGATTCCCTGAAACCCTTGCCCGGGAGCCGCATTCGACCCAGCCGTGGATTCGGCAACCCGATCCCTTCCGAGGACTCGGCCGAGTATCGCTCGCGATCGCACCGACTTGCTGGCGACCCGAACCGGTAGTGCATTGCTGCGCCGTATCAACTCGGACGCGTTGAAGTCCAATGCAACCGAGTCCACGGCAGCGAAAGGTGGTTCCAGGTCCTTGGTGGCCGAAGCGATACGGTCGAGGGCCGCGTCAGGTGTGGCCTTATCGCGTGTGGCCAAGTCATGGGTGATCCGACCGAGAAGTGACGTCACTGAGCCTGGCTTCCTTTCGTCTACTCGCTACTGCCTGATGGATACCGTCCGATCGATACTGCAGGGGCGTTCAGTCAAGCATCAGGAGCACTGTATGTCCCAGCGACCGTCACAGATCGGCGGCCTTGGCTGCTATCAGACCGGATAGGTCATCGAGCTGCGCGATGACTGCTATCTCGTCTCGGTCCACCAACCAACGCAGGACCATACCGTCGACGACGGCCATGCCGAACCGTGCCACCGCGTCGGGTGGCTCCAGCCATCGGATACCGGTATGAGCGGCGCAGCGCTCGAAGAAGTCCAGGGCTTCGGTGTCGCGGATGCGGTACTGACCGGTGGCGATCTGGGCTGCCTGTTGCGAACCGAGTGCGCGGTGGCGCAAGAGGTACGTCTTGATCTCGTAGGACAGCAGTTGCCGGTCCGCGGACTGCTCGATGAACGGCCACATACCGCTCAGGCCGCTGTGCACCAGTTCGCGAAGTCCGCGGACACCGGTGAGTTCGCGTGCATTCACCGCTCGTTCGAATGCACCGTGCAACGCCCCGGTCACATCGGTGAGCAACCGTTCCCCCATGGCAATGACGAGCGCTTCTTTCGATTCGAAGCAGTAATAGACAGCGGCCTGGGTGACGCCCGCTTCATCGGCGACACCGCGAACGGTCAAGCCCTCGATGCCGACGTGCTCGGCTCGTTGCACCGCAGATACCACCAAGTGCGCACGGCGCGAATCTGCCGACAACTGGGTCTGCATGCCCACGATAGTAGGCCCAGACAGAGCGATACGTCGGAAAAATTGACCGTGTCGGACGTGCGATCCATAGTTATGCCATGACGGGGCATACATGGAAGAATTGGGCAGGGAATCAGACCGCACATCCGGCGGACTACCTCACGCCGCGAACGATCGACGAGCTCAGGTCGGTGGTCCTGCGGGCGGCCGAGAGTGGCCTTCGCGTCAAATGCGTCGGTGCCGGCCATTCTTTCAGCTCGATTGCCGTGACCGATGGAGTGCAGGTCAGTCTCGACATGCTGTACGGAATCGAATCTGTTGTCCCCGAAGCCGATGGCTCCACCTCGGTGACCGTGCTCGCCGGCACACGATTGAGGGAGCTGACGGCTCGTCTGTGGGACCTCGGATTGGCGATGACCAATCTCGGCGACATCGACTCTCAATCCGTGGCGGGAGCAATCTCGACGGGTACCCACGGTACCGGCGCACGGTTCGGTGGCATCGCCACACAGGTTCGCGCGCTCGAGATTCTCACCGCCGACGGGCAGCTGATCAACTGTTCGGCGACCTTCGATACAGACCTCTTCGACGCTGCCCGTGTCGGGCTCGGTGCGCTCGGCATCATCACGAAGGTGACGTTGACCTGCGAGCCCGCCTTTGCGCTGCACGCCGTCGAGGCACCCGCGACGCTCGACGGAACGCTTGCGCACCTGGACGAGACCGTCTCCGGCGTCGACCACTTCGAGTTCTATTGGTTTCCGCACACCGATCGGGTGCTGACCAAGCGAAACACGCGGCTACCGGCAGACACGCCACTGTCCCCACTCGGATCGGTGAGGGCATACATCGACGACGAGTTGTTGTCCAACACGGTCTTCGAGGTCGTCAATCGAGCAGTGACCAGGTTCCCCCGTGCGACTCCGCGCGTCAACAAGTTCTCTGCGCGGGCACTGTCTTCTCGCGAGTTCACCGACCGTAGCTATCGCGTATTCGCGTCCTCTCGCACCGTCAGGTTCCGCGAAATGGAGTATGCGATACCGGCAGAATCGACGACCTATGTGTTGCGCGAAATCAATCGATGGCTGGAGTCTTCTACCGTCACGGTCGCGTTTCCCGTAGAGGTCCGGTTCGCAGCGGGGGACGACATCTGGCTCTCGACAGCCTACGGCCGAGACACCGCCTACATCGCCGTCCATCAGTATCACCGCATGGACCACCGCGAATACTTCGACGCGGTCGAAGCGATTGCGCGCAGCGTCGGCGGCAGGCCGCACTGGGGAAAGCTGAACTCGCTTCGGACCGAAGAGTTCGCCGGAACGTACGAGCACTTCGACGACTTCTGCGACATCCGTGACAAGTTCGATCCGGACAGGTTGTTCGACAACGAGTACCTTCAGCAGCGGTTACGCAAGTAGACCCAGACCGGAATCCAAGGCCCGGCGAGAGCACCGCTTATCGTGGAGTGATGTTGAAGCGTGCACTATCTGGTCTCCTCGCGGCAGGAGTGATTCTCGGCGTCGGCGAACTCGTCTCGGTTCCCTTCGGGCCGAACTCCTCTCCGTTCTATGCCGTGGGCTCGGCGGTGGTCGACAACACCCCCGAAGCAGTCCGCGAATGGGCGATCGATACCTTCGGCACCTCGGACAAAACGGCGCTCTTCGTCGGCATGTCGCTGATCATCGCCGCGCTCGCAGCCGTCGCGGGCATGATGCGCGCTCCACGCGGCGCCGTGCTGTTCGCTGGACTCGGCGCCGTCGGGGTGATTGCAGCGCTGACTCGCAGCGGAAGCACCCTGCTCGACGCTATCCCGACCGTCGCGGGAGTCGCCGTCGGGATCGTGGTGCTGAACGCGCTGATCCGTGCCGCCGAAGCACCCGAACCGGCACAAGGCATGAGCAGGCGGAGTTTCCTCGGCCTTGCCGTTGCTGCGGGGGCTGTCGCAGTAGTTGCCGGAACCGCCGGACGGATGATCGGTCAAGCCCGTAGCGTCACGGCCAACCGCCTCGCATTTCTGCTTCCGACCCCGAAACCACAGGCCCCGATCCCGCCCGGCGCCGATCTGAACACGACGATGAACATCGACGGCCTGGCCTCATACATCACCCCGAACGAGGACTTCTACCGAATCGACACCGCACTGGTGCTACCGCAAGTGCCATCGGACACCTGGAAACTCCGTATCCACGGCATGGTTGAACGAGAACTCGAGATCACCTTCGAGGATCTGATGCAACGCGAAGCCGTCGAAAAGACCGTGACCCTGACCTGCGTCTCCAACGTCGTCGGCGGCGAACTGGTCGGTAATGCCACCTGGATCGGTTACCCGCTGAAAGATCTTCTCGAAGAAGCCGGGATCCAAGACGGCGCTGACATGGTTCTCTCGTCGAGCCACGACGCGTTCACCGCAGGAACCCCACTGGAGGTGCTGCTCGACGGACGCGATGCCCTGCTCGCAGTCGGTATGAACGGCCAACCACTACCCGTCCGCCATGGCTATCCAGCCAGACTGGTGGTGCCCGGACTCTACGGCTACGTCTCCGCCACCAAATGGGTCACCGACCTCGAGGTGACCCGATTCGACAAGGTCACCGCATACTGGACCGATCGAGGATGGGGCGAACTCGGACCGATCAAAACCGCCTCACGCATCGACACGCCTCGCTCCGGCGGAACCGTCCCGGCAGGAAAGACCATGATCGCCGGCGTCGCCTGGCATCAGCACCTCGGAATTTCCGGGGTCGACGTCCAGATCGACGAAGGCAACTGGATGCCCGCGACACTGTCCGAGGAATATTCGAAAGACACCTGGCGGCAATGGGTCCTCGAATGGGACGCGCCACCGGGCAATCACATCATTCGTGCACGAGCCAGCGACGCGAACGGTGACATCCAAACCTCCATGACCGCCGACACCGTGCCCGACGGCGCAACCGGATACCCGCAGATTTCGGTGTCCGTCAGCTGAACGACGCGCGAATCGAGTTGTCGTACAAAATCTCTCGCTCGCGTTCGGTCAGACCGACCTGGTCGGTCAGGGCAGCGAAGTTGTCGTCTACATAGCCGCCGAAGTAAGCCGGATCATCCGAATTCACGGTGACCACGAGTCCCCGCTCGATCATCTGACGAATCGGATGATCGGCAAGCGTATCGACGACCTTGAGCCGAACATTCGAAAACGGACAGACAGTCAATGGAATTTCTTCTTCGACAAGACGATTCACCAACGCCTCGTCTTCCAGGCAGCGGACCCCATGATCGATACGTTCGGCACCCAGCAAATCCAGCGCTTGCCAGATGTACTCGGCCGGGCCTTCCTCCCCCGCATGAGCAACCACATGCAAGCCTTCCGCCCGCGCACGCGCGAACACATCCACGAACAACGAAGGCGGAAAACCCACCTCCGCCGAATCGAGACCGAGGCCGATGATCGGCGCCTTCATCGCCAGCAAATCCTCGAGCAACTTGTTGGCATGCAGAACCGGCTTGTCCCGCAGAATCGACGCAATCAAACCGCTCGTGACACCGAACTCCCGCTCGCTCGACGCCGCAGCATCGGCCAAACCCTCCACCACCGCCTCCAACGCAACACCCCTACCGGTGTGTGCCTGAGGATCGAAAAAGACCTCCGCATGCGTGATGCCCGCAACCTTGGCACGCGCAAAATACGCCCGCGCCAGATCGGCAAAATCCTCCGCAGTACGCAACACCGAAGTATTCGCATAATAAAGATCGAGAAACGACTGCAGATCCGTGAACTCGTACAACCCACGCAACTCGTCGATATCCGCATACGGCAACCGAATACCGTTACGCTCCGCGAACTGGAAAATCTGACCAGGCTCCAACGAACCCTCGATGTGCATGTGCAATTCAGCGAGAGGCAAACTCATCCGCCCCACACTACTTGCCCGAATAAATCGCCTTACCAGGACCGTTCTCCAGAAAACTCTTCACCGCACCGCGTAGATCATCCGACTCGAACAACGCCCCCGACGCCTCGGACGTGATCTCGTCAGCATGCGCGACACCACCCGAACGCCACGCTGCCACAATCTTTTTCGTGGCAGCGTGAGCCACCGTCGGCCCGGCGGCCAACCGCTCGACCAGGGAACGAGCAGCCGCGTCGACATCGGGGTGGACGGCGTTGACGACGCCCCACTCGCGCATCGTCTCGGCATCGTACAGATCTCCGGTCATGACGAGCTCGCGAGCGCGACCCGAACCCGCCCGTTCGGCCAAGCGCTGCGGGCCGCCCATCGACGGAGTCAGCCCGACGACGGTTTCGACGAGGCCGAATCTTGCCTTCGGTCCGGCGAGAATGATGTCGCAGGCGAGGGAAATCTCGAATGCAGCGGTCAGGGTCAGACCGTGAGCGGCGTAGACGACCGGACACGGGAGTGCCTCGAGCGGGTGGGCGATGTCAGCGAAAAGCTGACGCCACATCTCTGCACCCTGCTGCGCGGTGAGGCCCTCGAAGACCTTCACATCCACCCCTGCGGAATTGACCTTGCCCGCCGCGCGCAGCAGCACCGCGCGCGGCGGGCGTGCTGTCAGATCAGCTACATCAGCGGCGACGGCGTCGAACATCGCCTGATCGAACAGATTGAGCGGTCCGTGATCGAAAGTCAGGACGGCAACCTCGGCGCCGGCGTCGGTGGAGTATCGAACTAGCGAAGTGGGGTGGTCAGCCATGTGGTTCAGCGTGCCACATCGCGACACGAGCGGAAGTTACCAACGGGTACATTTTCCAAGAGAGCCCTTACTTGGAGGAATACATGAAGCGCAGTTTGTTCGACGCGGACCACGACGCGTTCCGCGAATCGGTCCGCGAGTTCGTCACCCGCACCATCACCCCGCGTGAAGAGAAGCTGATCGAACAGCGCTTCATCGACCGCGACATCTGGCTCGAAGCCGGCCGAAACGGGTTCCTGGGACTCGAGGTTCCAGAAGAATACGGTGGTAGCGGCGCCGAGGACTACCGCTTCAACGCCGTCCTCGGTGAGGAGCTCTCCCGCTCGAGCGCGGCAGTGGCGTCGTGCTTCGGAATTCACGTCGACATCGTTGCACCGTATTTGGTCAAACTGACGACCGAGGAGCAGAAGCAGCGGTGGCTTCCGAAGTTCTGCACCGGCGAGTTGCTCACCGCGATCGCGATGACCGAACCTTCCGGAGGCTCCGACCTCGCCGCGTTGAAGACCACCGCAGTCAGGGACGGCGACGACTTCATCATCAACGGATCCAAGACGTTCATCACCAACGGGAACAGCGCCGATCTTGTCATCGTCGCCACCCGCACCACGCCTGAAAAAAAGGCGAAGGGCATCACCTTGTTCGCCGTCGAGAAGGACGCGGTGGGATTTTCCCGGGGACGCAAGCTCGACAAGGTGGGCCAGCCAGAGTCCGACACCGCCGAACTTTTCTTCGAAAATGTTCGCGTGCCCGTGAGCAACATGATCGGCGAATTCGACGGAGGGTTCATCCATATGATGCAGCTGCTCCCCCAGGAGCGCATCAGCTGCTCGGTTGCCAATCTTGGGCACACACGGCCGATCCTCGAAGAGACACTGCAGTACGCCAAGGACCGCAAGGCCTTCGGCCAGCAGATCGGTTCGCTTCAGTGGAACAAGTTTCTCCTCGCCGAGCTGACCACGAAACTCGATGTGGCGCAGGCATTTATCGACAACTGCATCGTCGCTCACGGTGCCGGTGAGCTCACCGCCATCGATGCTGCGAAAGCAAAGTGGTGGAGTTCGCAGGTGCAGAACGAGATCCTCGATCACTGCGTGCAGTTGCACGGCGGCTACGGGTTCATGAACGAATACCGAGCGGCTCGCGCATGGAAGGACGCACGTGTCACCAAGATCTGGGCCGGATCGAACGAGATCATGAAGGAACTGATCGGGCGCGATCTCGGGTTGTAGCGCACGCGAGTGGGAGTACGTCCTGATGGGACGCACTCCCACTCACCTGAAGTAAAGCCGCACAGCACAAAGGCCGGATACTCGAAGATTTCTCTTCGGATATCCGGCCTTTGAAAACTCGGAGTCGGACAGCTTAAGCCGTCAGCATTTCCGGGTGGCGATCCTTTAGGGGGATCAGATAGCGCGAACGCCGGTGGCCTGGGGGCCCTTCTGGCCCTGTCCAACCTCGAACTCCACGCGCTGACCCTCGTCGAGAGACTTGAAGCCAGTTCCCTGGATCTCGGAGTAATGAACGAACACGTCAGGTCCGCCACCATCCTGCTCGATGAAGCCGAAGCCCTTTTCGCCGTTGAACCACTTAACACTGCCCTGCGTCATACCGTAAACCTTCTGTAGCGAGCTGGACCCTCACGTCGAAGCTCCAATCTCAAGCCCGATCATGCCATTCATTTGGCATTTGCGATACGCCGGGGTGAAAAAAGTCTGAAAACTTATTTTTTGGCGGGCCCGGATACCCTTGGCCCGGTGGATTCCCATCATCACGACATTGTCCGACTTGCCTGGTCCCGACGCCTCCGGCTGCCCGACGCGGCACTGAAGCCCGGCATCCGATATCTGCAGGTAGATCCCGATGCGACCGAGGTCACGTTCCTGCGCCTAGGGGACGCGAGTGCCCTGGTGGGGCCGGAGCAGGTGTTGGAGGCCGCCGAACACCGATCCGACGACGAGCTGGCCGAGCGTGGAACTCTCTCGCTACTGGATTCCTCGGTGTCCGGCCGCAGTCGCGGACCCATCGTCTTGTCCTATGCCGCCGACATCGGCACGACCATCGATCTTCACGACCCACTCATTTCCCACGACCTCGGGCACGTTCTCGCACTGGACGCCCTGTGCGCGCCGGATGACGTGCTCAGTGCAGATCTGACACTCAAGCGGTCGTGGTTCACTCTCCTCTCCGACGATCGCCCGGCAGAGTCGGCCGCGCCCCTGTCCTGCGCGGCGTACCTCGAATGGGAAGGCATTCTCGCCGACGTAGGCGTTCTGACCGCACCGCTCGCGCGCCGACGCGGCAACGCTCAGGTCGTGGCACGGCTCGCGACGAACGACGCGATAGACGAGGGACTGATCCCGCAGTGGCAGACAAGCGCCGAGAACGGGACAGCCCGAAGGCTCGGTTCGCGCCTCGGTTACGAGGAATGGGGCGTGTTCACCTCCGTCGAGCTGGGATCTACGTAACGTTGAATCCATGAGCTACGTCGAACCCGGCAAGGAATTCAACAGGGACACCGACTACATCGAAACGCGGATAACCGCCGACGAGCGTGACGGCTACCCTGTCGAGCCCGGTCGCTACCGACTCGTCGCCGCCAGGGCTTGCCCGTGGGCGCACCGATCGATCATCGTTCGTCGTCTGCTCGGACTCGAGGATGTGCTGTCGCTGTCGATTCCCGGCCCGACGCACGACCCTCGCAGTTGGAACTTCGACGAGGAGCCCGGGGGCGTCGATCCAATGCTGAAGATCGAGCGCTTGCAGGAGGCGTACTTCGCGCGCTTCCCCGACTATCCGCGCGGCATCACCGTTCCCGCGATGGTGGAGATCGCCACCGGCGAAGTCGTCACCAACGACTACCCGCAGATCACACTCGACTTGTCCACCGAATGGAAGCAGTACCACCGCCCGGGCGCACCGGATTTGTATCCCGAGGCACTGCGCGCCGAAATCGACGAGGTAGCCCAGCGCGTGTTCACCGAGGTCAACAACGGTGTGTACCGCTGCGGTTTCGCCGGATCGCAAGAGGCCTACGACAAGGCATACGACCGACTGTTCACCGCCCTCGACTGGCTCGCCGGACGTCTGAGCGGCCAGCGCTATCTCGTCGGCGACACCATCACCGAAGCCGACGTCCGGCTGTTCACGACGCTCGTGCGGTTCGATCCGGTCTACCACGGCCACTTCAAATGCAACCGCAGCAAACTCAGCGAGATCCCGGTGCTGTGGAATTACGCGCGCGATCTGTTCCAAACACCAGGCTTCGGCGACACCGTCGACTTCGACCACATCAAGCGGCACTACTACCTCGTGCACACCGACATCAACCCGACGGGCATCGTGCCCAAGGGCCCGAATCTGCACGGCTGGCTGGAGCCGCACGGACGCGAATCACTCGGTGGTCGCCCGTTCGGCGAGGGCACCGCCCCCTCGCCGCCCAAGTCCGACGAAGTGGTGCCGACCGATCATTGGGTTCCGGCGTAGGTCCCGAAACTCCAGTAGACGCCCTCGGGGTCGCGGCAAGTGAACCCTCGACTGCCGTAGTCCTCGTCTCGTAGTCCCTGGGTGACGTTGCCACCTGCGGACACGACCCGGTCGTGAATCGCGTCGGGTTCGTCGGTGACGATGTAGACGGACCCGACTCCCGGGGGGAGGCCGCCGAGAGCACTACCCTCGCGGACGCTCCCGAGCATCACGCCGCCTCCTGTCGGCCACAGCAGTTCTGCATGGTCGACACGGTCGCCTTCGCCGTAGACGGCCTTCTCCACGAAGCCGAGAACGTCGACGAGGTATCTGATGGCGGCACGCGCTTCGTCGTAGCGAAGGGTGGGCCAGATTGTTGTTTCGGTCATAGACCTCATCCTGCGCTCGGACTGCCGTCGTGGTCTTGGACGAATGCGAACTCCTCCACCCGACGCCATTGCGACGGAGACATGCCCGCGAACTCGCGCCATTCGCGGGCCATATGCGCCTGGTCGTAATAGCCGCAGGCCGCAGCGACTTCGGACAACAGAGGTATCGACGGCCGGCGCAGAGCCTGGTGCGAGCGGTAGAACCGCGAAATACGGGCCGAGTCCTTCGGCGCGACTCCGAACTCTGCGGTGAACTTGTTGGTCAGATGTCTTCGGCTCCATCCGACGTTCCGGGCCACTTCACCGACCCGTGCCGATCCACCCGACCCGACCAACTGCCGCCATGCCTCGGCGAGTGTCGGATCAATAGGCCGCTCTTCCAGATTGCGAGACAAGATCTCGTCGACGACGTCGAACCGTCTATCCCAGTCTTCGGTCGCGGCGACTCGATCGAGGAGTTCGCCCGCGCCGGACATGACGTCGCTGAGATCGACCATCCAGTCGCCGAGCGCAGCAGTGGGGATCCCGAACAGCGCGCGGGCACCGGCAGGGGTGAACGACAGCTGAATCCCGTGTTGGTTGCCGTCGTGCGCGATGGTGACAGGTTCGGCGGAGATGCCACTTGCGAGTGTCTCGAAAGCGCAGGAACCCTGTCGCGGCGAATCCGCGATCTCGAGCTTGGGTCCGATGGCGATGATCACAGTCAGATACGGACTCGGCATCCCGATATGCTCACCGGGCTCGTAACCCGACAGTCGATATCCACTGTAGGACGCAACGAACGGACGCAACCGAGCACTCGGGCTTCCGCGCGCGCCCTCGGATACACCGGTCACCATTGCAGGGTAGAACCGAATGCGAACGGGTACCAGCGCTCCACGACCGAATAACAAATAAGTCACATCGATCGGAGTGCGGATGGCGAGCAAGAACAAGAACAAGGATCAGGTCGAGACGATCAAGGAGGGCGGTCGCCTCGAACAGGCGCTCGTGAAAATCCTCGACCACGGCAGCAGGATCCAGGGGCCCGCCGTCGAGAAGTATGTCGGGTACATGCGTCGAGCTCATCCGAACGACACTCCCGCGCAGCTGATCGAGCGCCTGGAGAATCGCTTTCTGCTCGCAGTGACCGGAAGCGGAAGCGCAGTAGGGGGCGCCGCAGCGGTACCGGCGATCGGGACCGTCGCTTCTCTTGCTGCCGTCGGTGCAGAGACGGCATTCTTCATCGAATCTTCCGCACTATTGACGCTGTCGGTGGCCTCGGTGCACGGTATAGCGGTCCACGACCACCAGCAGCGACGTGCGCTCGTCCTGTCGGTCGCACTGGGCGAATCGGGAATGCAGATCGTGCAGAAGACCGTCGGGACCAGCGCACGCAATTGGGGCTCGCTCGTCACCACTCGAATTCCGGGTGGAGCGATGACCAACATGAACAAGTCGCTAGCCAAGAAGTTCGTCTCGAAGTATTTCGCCAAACGAAGCGCTCTGCTGTTCGGCAAACTTCTGCCTGCCGGAATCGGCGCGGTGATCGGCGGAACAGGCAACCGCATGATCGGCAAGGGCGTCATCAAGAATTCACGCGAAGCTTTCGGACCGGCACCGCGCGCGTGGCCGGAAACCCGGATCATCGAACCGGACGAGTAAGTCCGCAGGAATTACAGCCGTGCGCAGCGGTGTTGGTCATGAACATGACCAACACCGTCACACCTGAACTCGGCACGATCGGCATCTGGCGTCACTATTCGGGGATCCCACCCGAGTTGGCCCACACGATCGAAGGAGCCGGCTACGGCGCCATCTGGCTCGGCGGCTCCCCACCTGCGGATCTGGCCTCGGCCGAGGAGGTCCTCGATGCAACCGAGTCGATCGTCGTGGCGACCGGAATCGTCAACATCTGGTCCGCAGCCGCACCGGAGGTCGCAGAATCGTTCCACCGCATCGAGAAGAAACACCCGGGACGATTCCTGCTCGGTGTCGGCGCGGGGCACCCGGAGGCAACGCAGGAATATCAGAAGCCTTACGAGGCGCTGGTCGACTATCTCGATGCCCTCGACGAGGGCGGGGTCCCCATCGAGCGTCGGGTACTCGCGGCATTGGGCCCGAAGGTGTTGAAGCTGTCCGCAGACCGCACCGCAGGAGCCCACCCCTATCTGACGACTCCCGAACATACAGCCGAGGCTCGGGCGATTCTGGGACCGGACAAGGTCCTCGCCCCCGAGCACAAGGTCGTCCTCGACACCGATCCCGAACGGGCCCGAGACATCGGGCGTCCACCGGTGAACAATCCGTACCTGCACCTGAGGAACTACACCAACAACCTCGAGCGCCTCGGATACTCCAAAGAGGAGATCGGCGACGGCGGCAGCGACCGGTTG
The DNA here is from genome assembly GCF_030063405.1 of Rhodococcus sp. H29-C3. Lineage (NCBI taxonomy): Bacteria > Bacillati > Actinomycetota > Actinomycetes > Mycobacteriales > Nocardiaceae > Rhodococcus > Rhodococcus sp. H29-C3. Next base: position 55,264 of record NZ_JASITC010000001.1, read on the forward strand.
ATCGATGCCCTTGTCGCCCATGGAGATGCGGCCGCGATCGCTCAGCGACTCGGCCAACACATCGACGCCGGTGCCTCCCACGTCATCGTGCATGCGTTGCCGGACAAGGCAGATCCGTCGGAGGTATATCGCGAGGTTGCGGCCGCGTTTCTCTGAGCGCTCGCAAACGTCGTAACCTGAACCTGGGGTCGGGAAGTTCACTCGGTCTCGGGTAGCTCACGTACGACGATCCGGGGGAATCGAATCCATGACAGGCGGCTACGCAGGGACGAGCAGCTTCGCTGTCCACGCACTGCAAGCGCAAGGTCTCACCAAGGTCTTCGGCTCGATTCACGCAGTGTCCGACCTCAGCTTCGTGGTTCCACGCGGATCCATCACAGGATTTCTCGGCCCCAACGGATCCGGTAAGACCACGACGCTGCGGATGCTGCTCGGCCTGACGAAACCGAGCGCCGGAGTCGGCCTCGTGGCCGGTGCACCGTTCTCCGCCCTGAGCCACCCGGCTCGCGCCGTCGGTGCCGTACTCGATTCACGCAGTCTGCATCCCAAGCGCACCGCGGCCGGCCACCTCCGCATCTTCACCGCATCGATCGGTGTGCCCGACGGCCGCGCCGACGACGTTCTCCGACTCGTCGGCCTCGCGGACGCGACCAACCGTCAGGTCGGCGGATTCTCCCTCGGAATGCGTCAGCGACTCGCCTTGGCGACGGCGCTCCTGGGCGATCCCGAGATTCTGGTGCTCGACGAACCTGCCAACGGACTCGACCCCGAGGGAATCGCCTGGCTCCGCGACTTTCTGACGTCCTACGCGGCAGGGGGAAGGACCGTACTCATCTCCAGCCACCTACTCCGCGAGGTCGAGGCGACGGTCGACAATCTGGTGATCATCAGCGGCGGTGCATTGATGTATCAGGGTGGGATCGATCAGCTTCGTGCCTCGCGGCCGAGCCGAACGCTCGTTGCCGTATCGGATCCGGCCGCACTCGCCCTGGCACTTGCATCCATCGGAATCACGAACGCACAACTGCTTCCCGACGGACGGCTCGGCGTCGCCGGTAGCGACACGGACACCGTCACGCGCATAGCGTCGGAGTCCGGGTTGACCGTCTTCGGTGCTTCCTACGAGCACGTAGACCTCGAGCAAGTATTTCTTTCGATGACTGCCGGGCAGTACACCGCAACGCCAGCAGGCAGTATCGGTCGACCCGGGTACGGACCTACACCGGGTTATCCGCAGCCCACTGGTTACGTTCCTCCCGTCGATTACGGCCCGCAACAGCAACACCGGACTCCGCACCCCGGCCCGTCTTCCTGGGATGGAGGTCGACGATGACTACGTTGCTGGCCTCCGAGATACGCAAGGTGACAACCCTCAAATTCTGGTGGGCGCTGGCCATACCACCGGTATTCGTCGGCATCTGCGCCAGCGCGATCGCCGCGTCGATTGCCAACTCCACCTCCGACTACGAGTTCGAACTGTCGGGAGGCTTCGGCATCGTGGGGCTCTACGTCGCCCTCGGGTTCACGATGATGTTCGTCGCGGTGTTCGGAGCGGTGAACGGTGGCTCCGAATTCCGGTACGACACGATCACCACGTCATTTCTGACCTCGACGAGCCGCGACCGGGTCATCGCTGCCAAGTTGGGCGTCACCGCACTCTTCGCACTCGGCTACGGCCTCCTGGTCGAGATCGTCAGCCTGGTGTGCCTGCTGCTGTTCTCGAGCGAACCTTTCGAACTGTCCGGCGCGCTGATCGGCATGCTCGTCATGGGTTTGTTCGCCGTTGTCGTCTGGTCCTTGATCGGGGCGGGTCTCGGACTACTGATGGGTTCCCCCACCTGGCCCGCGATCATCATCGTCGCGTGGTATCCGATCGGCGAACTCGTTGCGACCTCGATAGTGTCGGGTATCGGCCTCGGCAACATCTCGGTGGTAACGCCGTCGGCGCTCACTCTCGCGACGGTCAGTGTGGGCGAGGTCGAGAGCGAATTCTTCATGCCCTGGCCCGTGGCACCGTTCGGCCTGCTCGTGTGGGGTCTCGCCATTGCCGGTGCCGGCTGGCTACGGACCAGGGAACGCGATATCAGCTGAAAACCGTGTCGGTAGCGCGGTCTACCTTTGACCGTGATGTCGACTATCGGTAGCGCCCAACGATCGGTGAGAAGATCCCCTGGCTGGATCCGCCGTCTCGGTGCTCAATGCTGGATTCACCGCCGCACTGCAGCGGGAGCGTTGGCGGTCACCATGATCGCCGCCGTCATCGATATCTCGTTCCCGTTGCTCACACGCGTCGCGATCGACGACGCCAGTGCAGGCGAGGGCGGCACCATCGGTGCCATCGCCGTCGCCATCGGCGCACTCGGCGTCGTTCGGTTCGGCTGCCAGTTCGGCCGACGATTCCTGGCCGGGCGATTGTCGATCGACGTCCAACACGATCTGAGACTCGGTCTACTCGCGTCGCTGCAACGCCTGGACGGCCGACGCCAGGACGACATCAGAACCGGGCAGGTCGTCTCGCGAACCATCACCGATCTCCAACTCGTTCAGGGGTTGCTGGCGATGGTGCCGTTGTCCGCTGGGGCCCTGCTGCAGTTCGTCCTCGCCCTCGCCGTGATGGCGTATCTGTCGCCACTGTTGACCGGCGTAGCGCTGTTGATCGTTCCAGCAGTATCGATCGTCGTCTATCGCATTCGGCCCACCCTGTATGCGGCAACATGGTCGGCGCAACAACGCGCGGCCGACCTCGCCCAGCACGTCGAAGAAACCGTGACCGGAGTGCGCGTCGTCAAAGGTTTCGGGCAGGAAGCCCGAGCGGTCGACCGGCTCGAGAACCTGAGCCGGTCGCTGTTCGCCGAACGAATGCGCTCGGCCGGAATCAACTCACGATTCACCCCGTCGATGGCGGCAATCCCGCAACTGGGCCTCGTCGGTGTCATCGCACTCGGCGGCTACCTCGCCATGACCGGCCACATCACTATCGGCACCTTTCTCGCCTTCGCGACGTACGTGGCGACGCTGTCGGCGGTGACCCGCACGCTGTCCTCCGTCGTCATCATGGCGCAACTCTCACGAGCCGCCGTCGAGCGTGTCTACGAGGTCATCGACACCGAGCCATCGGTCCCCGAACCCGAGCACCCCACCCACCTCCCCGACGGGCCACTGGGAGTGGACCTCTCTGCCGTGACCTTCGGCTTCGAGGAAGAACGCGACGTGCTTCGATCGTTCGACCTGACGGTCGCGCCAGGAGAAAGCGTCGCGATAGTCGGGCACGCAGGCTCAGGAAAGACCGCACTGTCGTTACTGCTCCCCCGCTTCTACAGCCCCCGAATCGGCTCGGTTGCGCTGACGTCGCACGGGAGGAGGTTCGACGTAGCCGACATCAGCGCCGAACAACTCCGTGGCGCGGTCGGTCTCGTCTTCGACGAACCGTTTCTGTTCTCGGACACCATTGCCGCCAACATCGCCCTCGGCCGACCCGACGCCACCGCCGAGGACATCACCCGCGCGGCAACTCTGGCCGAAGCAGCCTCGTTCATCGACGCCTTGCCGGACGGGTACGACTCGGTCGTCGGCGAACGCGGCCTCACCCTGTCCGGTGGACAGCGGCAACGGATCGCACTGGCCAGAGCGCTCTTGACCGATCCGCGGATCCTCGTCCTGGACGATGCAACTTCCGCAGTCGATGCGACCACCGAGGCAGCGATATTCGATGCACTTCGCGCTGGGCGTGAGAGAACAACCCTGATACTCGCGCACCGGCGCTCTACGCTGACCCTGGCAGACCGCGTGGCAGTACTCGACGACGGCCGCATCATCGACTCCGGGACGGTCGCCGAGCTGGACGAGCGCTGCCCACTGTTCCGCCTGCTGCTCGCAGACGGAGAAGGACATCCAGGCATACCCGCCCCAGCCGGTACCAGCGAGCGAAGTGCCGAGCCGACCCCGGCGATGCTGTGGCCCGAACTCGAAAAGTCGGACGATTCCGTATCCCACCGCACGCTCACCTCCGCCCCACCGACGGGCAGGGGCGGACCGACATCCGGCTCACTCGGCCATGTCGCATCGACGCCGCAACTGCAAGCCGCAGTCGATGCGTTACCACCGGCAACCGAGGATCCGCATGCCTCCGATGAGGAGATACGAGCCGCGGACCCACAGTTTCGACTCTCGCGTCTACTGAAACCCGTCCGACTCCTCCTTGCGACCGTCGTGGTGTTGCTGGCGCTCGACTCACTGTCGGCGATTGCATTTCCTTCGATCGTGCGTTTTGCTGTCGACGGCGGAGTCAGCCGTGGGAATCCCGGTGCATTGTGGGCCGCGACAGCACTCGGCGTCGTACTCGCAGCAGTGGGATGGTTCGTCATCGCCGCGACCACCACGATCACCGCACGGGCGGGAGAACGAGTGCTGTTCGGCTTGCGGGTCAAGAGCTACGCGCACATCCAGAGACTCGGCTTGGACTACTACGAACGCGAACTCTCCGGCCGCATCATGACTCGGATGACGACCGACGTGGACGCGCTGTCGTCGTTCATCCAGACCGGTGCATCCACCGCCGTCGTCTCACTGCTCACCGTGATCGGCATCGCTGCCGCACTCCTGTTCACCGACCTCACACTCGGACTCGTCGCACTCGCTGTGGTCCCACCGCTGATACTCGCGACGATCATCTTCCGTAAGGTCTCCGCCGTCGCGTACTCCCAATCCCGCGAGCGAATCTCGACCGTCAACGCCGACTTCCAGGAAAATGTTGCCGGGCTTCGGTCCGCACAGGCCTATCGTCGCGAAGAGTTCGCCGCTACGCGGTTCGCCGAACGTGCCGATCGATACCGTCGGAGCCGAATGCGCTCTCAGCGAGCGATCTCGGTATTTTTCCCTTTCATCACACTCCTCTCGGATGTGGCATTGGCATTCGTCGTCTTCGTCGGGGCCCATCAGGTCGCGACCGGTTCGACTTCGGCTGGCACATTCGTAGCGTTCGTGCTCTACCTCGGTCTGCTCTTCGGGCCGATCCAGCAGCTCTCCCAGGTTTTCGACGGTTACCAGCAGGCCAGGGTGGGTGTGAGCCGGATCGGCGATCTTTTGCGTACGCCCAGTTCCATCGAGGCCGGCTCGGACAACGACACCGTGCCGATCCAGGGCGGTCAGCTGCGCAGTGATATTCACCTCGACAATGTGAGCTTTCGTTACGCGGGCGCCGAGACCGACGCACTCACTGAGGTCAATCTCACAATACCTCTGGGAACCACCGTTGCACTCGTCGGTCAAACCGGCGCCGGCAAGTCGACGGTCATCAAATTGCTGGCCCGTTTCTACGATCCGACGTCAGGTTCGGTACGTGTCGGCGGCACCGATCTGCGTCGATATCGGCTCTCCGAATACCGTCGCCGACTCGGAGTCGTACCGCAGGAAGCGCATCTGTTCACCGGCGATGTAGCGAGCAACATCGCCTTCGGACGCCCCGATGCGAGCCGTGCCGACATCGAATCCGCCGCCCGCGCGGTCGGGGCTTTGGACATCATCGCCGGACTTCGCGGTGGCATGTACCAGCCGGTCGGCGAGCGCGGGCAAGGCTTGTCCGCCGGCCAAAGACAGCTGATCGCGCTGGCCAGAGCCGAATTGGTCGACCCCGACCTGTTGCTCCTCGACGAGGCGACAGCCACGCTCGACCCGGCAACCGAGCGCACAGTTCTCACGGCGAGCAACGCCGTGCTCCGCAAGCGGACCTCTGTCGTCGTTGCGCACCGGCTGGCGACTGCGGCGCGCGCAGACATGATCGTCGTCGTGGACTCTGGACGTATCGTCGAGGTCGGCACACACGATCGATTGCGTACTCGCGGAGGCTTCTACACACGGCTGTGGAATGCGGCAGAAACACGCGGAGGGAATAAACCGATAGACCGAGGAGTCATCAGCAATGAAGCCGATAGTTACTCGTGAGTACTTACCACAGCTCCTTCCCGGGCGCTCGCACATACCGGGAGCGGGTTAGCCTGGCTATGTACGCGCGTTGATCGGGAACGAAGAGAAGAGACGAGGCGAACTACTGCCGTGAGCAGCAGCTCTACTACCCAATTCGGACAAAACCAATGGCTGGTCGACGAGATGTACCAGCGATTCAAGGAAGACCCAGCGTCTGTGGATGCGAGCTGGCACGAATTCCTCACCGATTACGACCCGGACGCTCCGGCAGGTGACACTGCGTCTGTCCCGAATGGCAGTACAGCAAAGCCCGCCACCACCAGCGCCTCTACTTCGACAAGCAACGCATCCGCGACTGGCGCTTCTGGATCGAACGGAACCGCTCCAGCTCCCCGAAGTGCGCCGGTGCAGACCGAATCGCCCAAGGCCGCCGCAGTCAAGCCTGCGCCGACCTCCAAGCCCGCGACGTCGAAAGCCGCAGGTGGAACCTTGACCGCCGCAGCCGCAAAGCCCGCTAGTTCATCCACAAGCGACGCCGGCGAACCGACCAACAAAATTCTTCGCGGAGCTGCAGCAGCCGTAGCGCGGAACATGACGGCTTCTCTGCAGATACCGACAGCGACCAGCGTTCGCGCGATCCCGGCGAAGCTCATGGTCGACAACCGGTTGGTGATCAACAACCATCTCGCGCGTACACGCGGCGGCAAGATTTCGTTCACGCACATCCTCGGATTTGCGATTGTCCAGGCGATCAAGTCGTTCCCCACCATGAACACCCACTTCGCCGAGATCGACGGCAAGCCGAACGCGGTCTCACCCAGTGCTACCAATCTCGGTCTCGCCATCGACCTACCCGGCAAGGACGGCAACCGCACCCTCGTCGTCGCCGCGATCAAGGGCACACAGGATCACACCTTCGCCCAGTTCTACAACGCATACGAGGACGTAGTCCGTCGTGCTCGTGACGGCAAGCTGACGGGCGAGGACTTCCAAGGTGTCACGATCTCGCTGACCAACCCCGGTGGCATCGGAACCGTGCACTCGGTTCCACGCCTGATGAACGGCCAGGGAACGATAATCGGTGCCGGCGCGATGGAATATCCCGCGGAGTTCCAGGGCGCGAGCGACGAGCGTCTCGCCGAGCTGGGCGTCGGCAAGCTGATGACCCTCACCTCGACGTACGACCACCGGATCATTCAGGGTGCAGAATCTGGCGACTTCCTTCGCACGATCCACAACTTGCTGATCAGCGACGAGTTCTACGACGAACTGTTCCACTCACTCAAGATCCCGTACGAGCCGATTCGTTGGCGCAAGGATCTGCCCGAGGGAACGGTCGACAAGAACACTCGCGTTCTCGAACTGATTGCCGCGTACCGCAACCGCGGTCACCTGATGGCCGACACGGATCCGCTGCAGTTCACCAAGGACAAGTTCCGGATGCACCCGGATCTCGATGTCATCAGCCACGACCTCACGCTGTGGGACCTCGATCGCGAGTTCAAGGTCGGCGGATTCCACGGTAAGGACAAGATGCGTCTTCGCGACGTACTCAGCGTCCTACGTGACTCCTACTGCCGCCATGTGGGTGTGGAATACACCCACATCCTCGAGACGGATCAGGTCGCCTGGCTCGAGGACCGCGTCGAGACGACACTCGTCAAACCGACCGTGGCACAGCAGAAGTACACATTGAGCAAGCTCAATGCAGCCGAGGCATTCGAGACGTTCCTGCAGACGAAGTACGTCGGCCAGAAGCGCTTCTCGCTCGAAGGCGCCGAATCCGTCATCCCCATGATGGATGCGGTCATCGACCAGAGTGCGGAGTACGCACTCGACGAGGTCGTCATCGGCATGCCGCACCGCGGTCGCCTCAACGTCCTCGCCAATATCGTCGGCAAGCCGTACTCGAAGATCTTCACCGAGTTCGAGGGCAACATGAACCCCGCAGCCGCACATGGTTCGGGCGATGTGAAGTACCACCTCGGTGCCGAGGGCACGTACATCCAGATGTTCGGCGAGAACGACATCAAGGTCTCGCTCACCGCGAACCCATCTCATCTCGAAGCAGTCGACCCCGTCCTCGAAGGGCTCGTCCGCGCCAAGCAGGACCTGCTCGACAAGGGTGCAGGCGAAGGCGGATTCTCCGTTCTCCCGCTGATGCTCCACGGTGACGCAGCCTTCGCCGGCCAGGGCGTCGTCGCAGAAACGCTGAACCTTGCGCTTCTGCGCGGCTACCGCACCGGCGGAACCGTGCACATCGTGGTCAACAACCAGGTCGGCTTCACCACCGCACCCGAGCACTCCCGCTCGTCCGAGTACTGCACCGACGTCGCGAAGATGATCGGCGCACCGATCTTCCACGTCAACGGTGACGACCCCGAGGCCTGCGTACGCGTTGCGCATCTCGCCGTCGACTTCCGGCAGAAGTTCCACAAGGACGTCGTCATCGACATGATCTGCTACCGCAGGCGTGGACACAACGAAGGCGACGACCCTTCGATGACGCAGCCCGCGATGTACGACCTCATCGACACCAAGCGCAGCGTCCGCAAGAGCTACACCGAATCGCTGATCGGCCGTGGCGATATCTCCCTCAAGGAGGCCGAGGACGCGCTTCGCGACTACCAGGGCCAACTCGAACGCGTCTTCAACGAGGTTCGCGAACTCGAGAAGTACACCCCGGAGCCCAGCGAGTCGGTCGAACTCGACCAGCAGTTACCCGCCAAGCTCACGACGGCGGTCGACAAGTCGGTTCTGCACCGCATCGGTGACGCGCATCTCGAGGTTCCGGACGGTTTCAGCGTGCACCCGCGCGTCAAGCCGGTACTCGAAAAGCGTCGCGAAATGTCGTACGAAGGCAAGGTCGACTGGGCGTTCGGTGAGCTTCTGGCTCTCGGCAGCCTCGTGGACGAGGGACGCAACGTTCGTTTCTCCGGCCAGGACACCCGTCGCGGAACGTTCTCCCAGCGGCACTCGGTCATCATCGACCGCAAGACCGGCGCCGAGTACACCCCGCTGCACAACATCGGCAGCGAAAATCCCGGCAAGTTCATGGTCTACGACTCCGCACTGAGCGAATTCGCAGCCGTCGGCTTCGAGTACGGGTACTCCGTCGGCGACCCCGATGCACTCGTCATGTGGGAAGCGCAGTTCGGCGACTTCGTCAACGGCGCGCAGTCCATCATCGACGAGTTCATCTCCTCTGGTGAAGCAAAGTGGGGACAGCTCGCCGACGTCGTGCTGCTGTTGCCGCACGGTCACGAAGGACAGGGTCCGGACCACACGTCGGGCCGAATCGAACGATTCCTCACGCTCTGCGCCGAGGGTTCGATGACAGTGTCGGTTCCGTCCACCCCGGCGAACTACTTCCATCTCTTGCGTCGCCACGCACGGGACGGAATCCGTCGCCCGCTGATCGTCTTCACACCGAAGTCGATGCTGAGGAACAAGGCCGCGGTGTCCAACATCGAGGACTTCACCGACGGCAAGTTCCACTCCGTGTTCGACGAGCCGACCTACGACTCCGGCACCGGGGATCGCAGCAAGGTCAAGCGCGTTCTGATGGTGAGCGGAAAGCTCTACTACGAGCTTCTCGCACGCAAGCAGAAGGACAACCGCGAAGATGTGGCGATTGTCCGGATCGAACAGCTCTACCCGGTCCCGGTCCACCGGATCACCGAAGCGGTCAACAGTTACCCCAACGCAACCGAGTTCCGCTGGGTCCAAGAGGAGCCTGCGAACCAGGGTGCATGGCCGTTCTTCGGTCTGGCGTTCCCAGAATTGATGCCGGACGTTCTCAGCGGCATCAAGCGGGTTTCGCGCCGTGCGATGTCGGCACCTTCCTCGGGTTCGAGCAAGGTACACGCCGTCGAGCAGCTCGAAATCATCGACGAGGCCTTCTCGGGCGTCGGCGAGTAGTTCACTTCACGCCCGATGGCGCATTCGGTCACTTTCGAGTGACCGGGTGCGCCATTCGGCTTTGCGGGACTACACGCGCCAGCCCCATCGCTTCAATGGTCCACTCATACGATCAAATAGCTTCAGAGCTCCATTCAAGCGGACAAGGGTCGCCCAAACGGGTGTAGAACGCCCCAGAGCTAGCCGAGGTCCGCTCCGAACAGCGCGGTGCTCATGTCGGGTGTGAGTACGACCGCAGGCAGGGCAGCGACGTTGAGATCGATGACTTCTTCGCGGCTCACTTCGGGGTCACGGAGCCAGGAGATGGTCGCTTCTTCGACGAAGGCGATCCAGCCGCGTACGGCAAGGCGGATGGTTGGGGTGGGCTCGATATCGAGCTTGTAGAGCTGCGTGACGGTGCGGTCGGCCATGGTGGTCCGGGTTTGCTCGAACACCTCTCGCATATCGGCGTCTCCCCCTACTGTTCCTCGGAGGAGCGAAATGTAGGTGTCTCGATTCTCGGTGACGTAGTCGACGTAGTTGGCCACTGATTCGCGGAGCAGCTCCAATGGTTCGAGGCTGGTGTCCGGCGCCGTGCGTTCGAGCATCGTGTTGCTGGTCTCGCGGACGATGGCGAGGTGAAAGTCCCGTTTCGAGGCGAAGTAGTGGAACAGCAGACCGCGGGAGACGCCTGCTTGGTCGGCAATGTCTTCGACCGAAATCTGCTCCAGGGGACGTTCGGAGAGCATGTCGGTTCCGAGTGCGATCAATTGCGCTCGACGGTCTTCCGGACTCAAGCGGGTCCGTTTTCCTGCTGCCGGTTTCGCAGCCTGCGCTCCGTGCTTCACACTGGCCATCACATCAGCCTACTGATCAACAGTCAATAACTGTTGACTCACACTCAACAAGCTTCTACGCTCGCTTACATGAGTCTCTCGGTAACGGACACTTCGCAACGCGTGAGCACACCGCGTCAGGTCGACACTGTCATCATCGGTAGCGGATTCGCGGGCCTCGGTGCTGCGATCAAGCTGACACAGGAAGGCAAGAGGAACTTTCTCGTCCTCGAGCGTGGAAGCGACGTCGGGGGGACGTGGCGCGACAACACCTACCCAGGTGCTGCGTGCGATGTTCCCTCGCACCTGTACTCGTACTCGTTCGCTCTGAACCCGGAGTGGACTCGCTCGTTCTCCACGCAACCCGAGATCCAGAAGTACATCGAGTCGGTCGCTCGCAAGTACGGCGTCATGGACCGACACGTGTTCGGTTCGGACGTCACCTCGGTCCGCTGGAATGCAGACACTTCACGGTGGGACATCAGCGCCAGCACCGGTGAATACTCGGCAAAGATCGTCGTTCCCGCCGTCGGCGCGCTATGCGAGCCGAACCTTCCACCTATCAAGGGAATCGAAGGCTTCGAGGGCGAAATTTTCCATTCGGCGCAGTGGAATCACGAAGCGAAGCTCGACGGCAAGCGCGTCGCGGTCATCGGAACCGGCGCCTCCGCCATCCAGATCGTCCCTGCCATCGCGGAGACGGTCTCGCACCTCGACGTCTATCAGCGAACCGCGCCCTGGATTCTTCCTCGCGCCGACCGCGCCTACACAAAGTTCGAGCGCTTCGCGTTCAAGCACATTCCCGGATTCCAGCGCCTCTCGCGGACCGGAATCTACGCAGCTCGCGAGACTCAGGTCCTCGGACTCGCCAAGCAGCCGAAGCTGATGAAAATTTTGGAGTTGGTAGCGCGGCGACAGATCGTCCAAGGCATCAAAGACAAGTCGTTGCGTAAGAAGGTCACGCCGAACTTCCGTATCGGATGCAAGCGCATGCTCATCTCCAATACGTACTACCCCGCCTTGGACCGCACGAACGTCGACCTAGTCACCGATGGCATCCGCGAGGTTCGCGCCCACTCGATCGTCAGCACGGACGGAACCGAACGCCCGATCGATGCGCTGATCGTGGCCACCGGTTTCCATGTCACGGATTCGCCTGCGTACCAGGGTATCTACGGCAAGAACCGCGAGTCACTCGCACAGACCTTCGAAAAGGAAGGTCAGCAAGGTTACAAGGGTGCGGCCATCTCGAACTTCCCCAACATGTTCTTTCTCGTAGGCCCGAATACCGGTTTGGGACACACATCGATGGTCTTCATGATCGAATCGCAGCTCAACTACGTCATCGACGCCATAGACACCATCGACAAGCACGACATCGGCGTCATCGAAGTTCGCAAGGACGTCCAGGACGACTACAACGCCGATCTTCAGGACCGAATGGCCGACAGTGTGTGGATGAACGGGGGATGTGCCAGCTGGTACTTGGACAAGCATGGCAACAACACCACACTGTGGCCGGACTTCACGTTCCGATTCCGGAAGATCACCAGAAAGTTCGACCTCGCTGCGTACCGCAGTACTGCAGCGTCCGACCTTCCCAGCCCTCTCGGCAGCACCCTTGCCGGCACCGACACCAAGGTAGTGACACAGTGAGTTCGAAGTCAGCAAACGGATTTACCGGCAAGGTTGCAGTCGTCACCGGCGCCGGTTCGGGGATCGGCCGTGCCCTCGCCCTTAATCTTGCCCAGCGCGGCGCGAAGCTCGCACTCTCGGACGTCGACGTCAACGGGCTCGAAGAGACTGTGCGTCAGGCAGAGGCACTCGGCGCCGAGGTGAAGTCCGACTTCCTCGACGTCACGCAGCGAGAGACCGTGCTCGACTACGCAGATGCGGTTGCCGCTCGGTTCGGGAAGATCAACCAGATCTACAACAATGCAGGCATCGCCTACCACGGCGACGTCGAGAGCTCCTCGTTCAAAGACATCGAGCGCATCGTCGATGTCGATTTCTGGGGAGTTGTCAACGGCACCAAGGCATTTCTTCCCCATCTCCAAGCCTCCGGCGACGGACACATCGTGAACATCTCGAGCCTCTTCGGGCTGTTGGCAATGCCGTCACAAGCTGCATACAACGCCGCGAAATTCGCTGTCCGCGGGTTCAGCGAGGCACTTCGGATAGAACTGCTGATCTCGAAGGCGCCGGTGAAGATGACCGTGGTGCATCCGGGTGGTATCAAGACCGCTATCGCGCGCAACGCCACCGTCGCCGAGAACTACGACCAAGCGTCCGTTGCGAAGTTCTTCGACGCGAAGCTGGCAAAGACCACCCCCGACAAGGCAGCCAAGACCATCCTCGCGGGGGTGGAGAAGGGGAAGGGTCGAGTACTGATCGGCGCTGATGCCATCGCACTCGATCTGTTGCAGCGCTTCACCGGTTCGAAGTATCAGAGGGTCATCGCTACGGTGTCCGCTCGCGTCATGCCGCGAAAGCTATAGGCATGAGGTCTTTCTATCTGCCACTCCCCATCGTCGCCGCATCGTTGAAGCCGTTCTATCGGTTGGCGTTGAATGCGCGCTTGCCGTTCGCGGTTCAACGCAAAATTCTCGAAGCGGCATCTCCACTGCAGACCTTGCCGCACGGGACCGTCAGCGAAAAGCTCACGCTCGCCGGACGCCAGGCGGAACGCATCACAGTCGGCGCTACGGAACGTACGACGGCAGTGCTCTACCTGCACGGCGGCGCATACACCATCGGTTCGATCGCCACTCACCGCTCGCTGGCGGCACACCTTGCTCGTGAGTCTGCAAGCGCGGTATACGTTCTCGACTATTCACTGGCACCAGAAAATCCGTTGCCCGCTGGATTGAACGACGCCGTTGCCGCCTTCCGCGAGTTGGTGACTTCGCACGGATTCAGCGCTGATCGGGTTGCGATTGCGGGCGACTCGGCCGGCGGTGGCCTGGCAGTTGCTACGGCTCGTCGACTCGTGGACGACGGAATTCTGCCTGCCGCACTCGGATTGATTTCTCCATGGGTCGACCCTGGAGCTCGCGACGCTCAGTTCGATCGAGATTTGGTTGTCAATACTGCTTGGTCGTTCGCCTCCGCCGATGCGTACCTGCACGAAGGTGATCCACTCGATCAGAGATTTGCTCCCCTACACGGGGATTTGTCGGGGCTACCACCGGTCGTCATGCATGTCGGAACATCCGAGGTGCTGTATCCACAGATCGTCGCCTTTCACGACAAGCTCCTGTTGTCCGGCGTCGAAGTCGACTATGTCGAATACGAAAAGCTGTGGCACGTCGCGCACCTGCAGGCGTCGATACTGCGCGAAGCAGCTGATGCCGTGCACCATATGGGCGCATTTCTCGGCGCGACAGTGCGTACTTCAGAGGTTGTGTTCGCCGAGCCAGCGAGCAGCGACCTCGTCTGATCTCGCACCCACGCGGACCTCGCCGATCATGTCGGCGAGGTCTGCGGTCGTCAATTCACCGGCGACCACGCCGAAAGCTTTGATTTCGTTCTCGTTCAACACACCGTCTCGAAAGAGTGGCACGACGTTCTGGGGCCGGAACGCTCCTTCGTCGTCGTCGAGCGCGGTCAGATCCTTGGCCTTCGGCCCTGACGACGCGGTACGAATCACGCCGACGGCTACGGACTCCGACCCTGTCACCGCGCCTGCCTCGACTGCCTTTACGACTGCCTCTTCGTCGGCCTCGATCCGGACCGAGGCAAAACTGCACCCGTATCGATCCCGCACTCTGTTCAATGCTTCGGCGTTCGCAGCGGTGACCGATACCGTTGCCTGCGAACACCTCGACGCGATGTCGGTGATCGTCTCGGCTCCCGGAAAAGGGTTGACATCAGCGATGACCAGTGCCACACCGTCTTCGGCGGCGGCATAGTCCGAGACGGACAACCCCTGCGGAAGCGACTTGTTGAGGTCGGCGAACACATCGTCCGCTTCGGTAGCCTCGGACGTCGAATCGAACGTGTCGAGGAGTTCGCCCATCAGCTCCGGCACTACGTCGACGTCGCCCCGGTCGAGTGCAGCCAGGGGGTCACCGCTGTCACCCGCGTCCAACTGGGTGCGCACCTCTGCTCCGGTCGAGCGCAGCGCCCCTGCATAAATCTGCGCCAACAGCTCACTCTGCACGGTGTCCGAGGAACCCACCACGATGGTCGAGGATGGCTGCTCGGCTGCACCGCACGACATCGCGACGCACGAGAGGAGGGCTAGAACTACGACCCGTAGGCCTGACACACGCACTTTTCCACAAGCTCCGTTCACAGACGCTGTCGGTGGCAAGGTTTATCGTTCCACCACAACGGGAACTGAGGCCAACGAGATGCTCTTCGGGGCAACCCTATGTCTAGACTTGCTCGGATCACCATCCCGAGCTGCCGAGACAACCGGTCACTCGACGCGCCGGTACCGATGGAAGGACCGAAATGAACATCACCCGAACCACACGCGTCCTCGCTGCATTGTCGATTTCGGCACTCGCGCTGACAGCATGCGGCAACAACGACGATCCCCTGTCCAGTGGCGGCGGGGAGAGCAACGGGGACACCAACTCCATCGTGGTGGGCTCGGCCAACTTCCCGGAGTCCGAGACCGTGGCGAATATTTACGCAGAAGCGCTGCGCGCCAATGGTTTCGAGGTGGGTACCAAATTCAACATTGGGAGCCGTGAAGCCTATATTCCGGCAGTGAAGGACGGGTCGATCGATCTGGTCCCCGATTACACCGGCAACCTTCTGCAGTACTTGGACGAGTCGGCAACGGCGACTTCGTCCGAGGATGTTCTGGCAGCCCTGCCGGACGCACTCGGTTCGGACTTGGCCGTGACGGCTCAGGCACCCGGTGAGGACAAGGATGCCGTAGTCGTCAGCCGTTCCACGGCTACAGAACGCAAGCTGACCACGATCGGCGACCTGGCGCCCTTCTCCGCGGATGTCACCTTCGCAGGCACGCCCGAGTTCCAGGAACGTGTCGGTGGGCTACCGGGGCTGAAGTCGAAGTACGGCCTCGACATCGCGGCAGGAAATTACGTCCCGATCTCCGACGGGGGCGGCCCGGCGACCGTCGAAGCTCTGGTCTCCGGCAAGGTCACTGCTGCCGACATCTTCACCACTTCGCCCGCAATCGCACAGAACGACCTCGTAGTACTCGAGGACCCGGAGAACAACTTCGCTGCACAGAACATCATCCCGGTGCTCAACACCGCGAAGCAGTCGGACAAGCTCACCAAGGTCCTCGACGCAGTGTCTGCGCAGATCACTACCGAAGAATTGATTGCCCTGAACACCTCTGTTTCCGGTGACGCCAAAGTCGAACCGGCAGCAGCGGCGAAGGCCTGGGTAGCACAAAAGGGACTGGACAAGCCGATCAGCTGATTGCGCGTCTATCTACGCAATGCACTTCACCGACGGTTTGCCGGTGCACCGACGAGAGGCGCCCCAGTAGTGATCACTTTCGACAGTGTGAACAAGACATACCCGGACGGCACCACCGCTGTCGACTCGCTTGATCTGGTGATCGAACCCCAGTCGTTCACCGTCTTCGTCGGTCCGTCGGGCTGCGGTAAGACCACCTCGATGCGGATGATCAATCGCATGATCACTCCGACTTCGGGAGTGATCACGGTCGACGGAAAGAACATCGCCGACGCCGACGCCGTGAAACTGCGGCGCGGCATCGGTTACGTCATTCAGAGCGCCGGCCTGCTGCCACACCGCACGGTCGTGGACAACGTCGCGACCGTGCCGGTGTTGCGTGGCGCCACGAGGCGCGCCGCACGCAAGGCCGCGTTGGGTGTTCTCGAACGAGTGGGCCTCGACCCAGCTTTCGCCTCCCGCTACCCGGCGCAGTTGTCCGGTGGCCAGCAGCAAAGAGTCGGCGTCGCCCGCGCACTGGCCGCGGATCCGCCGATCCTGTTGATGGACGAGCCTTTCAGCGCCGTCGATCCGGTGGTCCGCGAGGACCTGCAAACCGAAATGCTCCGCCTACAAGCGGACTTGAAGAAGACCATCGTGTTCGTCACTCACGACATCGACGAAGCCGTCCGACTCGGCGACCACATTGCCGTCTTCGGACCACAGGGGAGACTGCAGCAGTACGACAAACCGGAGACCATCCTGTCTGCA
The DNA here is from genome assembly GCF_030063405.1 of Rhodococcus sp. H29-C3. Lineage (NCBI taxonomy): Bacteria > Bacillati > Actinomycetota > Actinomycetes > Mycobacteriales > Nocardiaceae > Rhodococcus > Rhodococcus sp. H29-C3. Next base: position 72,078 of record NZ_JASITC010000001.1, read on the forward strand.
CCGGCAACGTCCTTCGTGGCTTCGTTCGTCGGTCGCGACCGCGGCTATCGGGGACTCTCGTTCAGGTCGGCTCAGTCGGTCACCATGCACTCGATCGACACAGCGACCGAGAGCGAAGTGAAGTCCCTGCGCCTGGACCAGGGGCAGTGGGTTCTCGTTGTGGACTCGGCACGCCGTCCGCTCGGTTGGATCGACACCACCGGGGTCGAGAAGGTTCGCGACGGCAGGGCGCTGGAGGACAGCACCGCAGCGGGCGGGTCACTGTTCACCCAAGGCGGGGATCTGCGCCAAGCTCTCGATTCGGCCATCTCGTCACCGTCGGGAATCGGGGTTGCCGTCGACGACACAGGAGCAGCCGTCGGCGGTGTAGACGCTGCAGAGATCCTCGAAAACCTTGCTGTTCAACGTAAGTCCGAGGACGAGGAACGAACCCGGCACCACTTCGGTTCCGAACAAAACAGCACGTCGGGGCAACACAGCGAGGACGACAAGAAGTGAAGTGGCTGGTCGACAACTTCGATGTCGTTCTCGGCCTCGCGAAGACACACCTCTACCTGTCGCTTGTTCCGTTGCTGATCGGATTGGTCGTTGCGATACCCGTCGGCACGCTCATCCGGAACACACGATGGGTGCGGCGAACGACACTGACGCTGGCCAGCATTGCCTTCACCATCCACTCACTGGCGCTGTTCGTCACAATTCCAGCGATCGTGGGTCTTCCCATTCTCGATCCGCTCAACGTCGTCATCGCGTTGGCGGTGTACTCGACTGCCCTTCTGATTCGGGCCGTTCCCGAAGCATTGGACTCGGTGCCGTTCGCGGTCGTCGATTCTGCCGAGGCCATGGGGTATTCGTCCATTCGGCGCGCGGTGTCCGTCGAACTGCCACTGTCGCTCCCGGTGCTGATCGCGAATATCAGGGTTGTGGCGGTCACGAATATCTCGCTCGTGTCGGTCGGCTCGGTCATCGGCATCGGTGGCCTCGGTCAACTGTTCACCCAGGGCTATCAGCGTGACTACCCGGACCAGATTGTGGCAGGCATCATCTCGATCGTCTTCCTGGCGCTCGTGTTCGATGCGGTGCTGTATCTACTCGGTCGTCGGCTCACACCGTGGACTCGCCTCAGCTCGGTCTCCAAGAAGAAGGCCACAGTTTCACATAAGGTCACAGTCTCGAAGGAGGGGTCGGCATGAACCTGTTCTCGCAGGCCTTTTCCTACATTTTCGACGCCGGAAACTGGGCCGGGCCCACCGGAATCGGCGCCCGAATTTTCGAGCACATCTGGTACAGCCTTCTCGCGGTAGTGATCTCGGCGGCCATCGCTATACCCATCGGCCTCCTGATCGGGCACCTACGGAGAGGTGAAGCCCTCGTCGTCGGACTAGTCAATGCGCTCCGATCGCTTCCGACACTCGGCATTCTGGTGTTCCTGGTTCTGGTCATCGGGCTCGGACTGGTGCCTCCGATCATCGCGCTGGTTCTCCTCGGTATTCCACCTCTCCTTGCCGGGACGTACTCCGGAATTGCGAACGTCGACGTCGATGTGGTGGACGCTGCCAGAGCCATGGGCATGACCGAACTGCAAGTGCTCTTCCGCGTCGAAATCCCCAACGCGCTGCCGCTGATGATCGGTGGCCTCAGAAACACCACGCTCCAGATCATCGCCACCGCGACCGTCGCGGCGTACGTCAACCTCGGCGGGCTCGGTCGCTACATTTTCGACGGCCTCGCACTCTACGACTACGGGCGCGTGCTTGTCGGCGCAATCCTGGTCGCATTGCTGACCCTGATCGTGGACGGTCTGCTGGCCCTTGCCGTCTGGGCTTCGGTTCCGGGTACAGGTCGGCTCAAACGTATGCCGTCGCGTCTGGCCGAGGTCTAGCTGGATGAAATAAGGGCACGAACGAGAAAGCACCCCGCACCATGCCTGGTTGAGGCAAGGTCCGGGGTGCTTCTTCTATTCGGTCCTACGCGACGCCCTCGGCTCGCGCTGCTGCCGCGACTGCGTCCGCAACGGCTGGGGCTACGCGAGGGTCGAGCGGGCTCGGCACGATTTTGTCCGCAGCCAGCTCGTCGCCGAGAACCGAGAGGATTGCCTCGGCAGCGGCGAGTTTCATGCCTTCGGTGATGCGGCGTGCTCCGGCGTCGAGTGCGCCTTTGAACACGCCGGGGAAGGCGAGCACATTGTTGATCTGATTCGGGAAGTCACTGCGGCCTGTCGCAACGATCGCGGCGTAGAGGCTCGCTCGTTCAGGGTGAATCTCGGGGTCCGGGTTCGACAGCGCGAACACGATCGACTTCGGTGCCATCGACGCGATGCAGGACTCGTCGATCTGTCCGGCGGAGACTCCGAGGAACACGTCGGCTCCGGCGAGCGCATCTGCAGCGCTTCCCGACAGCCGGCGAGGATTGGTGCGCGAGGCCAGGTCTGCTTTCACCGAGTTCAAGTCACTGCGATCGGCTGACACGATTCCCTTGGAATCGAGCACGACGACATCCGGAGTGCCTGCCGCCAACAGAATGTTGGCGCACGCGACGCCTGCTGCCCCGGCACCGGAGATGACGACCTTCAACCCTGCAGTGCTGCGCCCCTGGACCTTCGCTGCGCCGTTCAGGGCAGCGAGAACGACTATTGCGGTGCCGTGTTGGTCGTCGTGCATTACTGGGCAGTCGAGAGCTTCGATGACGCGCTTTTCGATTTCGAAGCAGCGCGGTGCCGAGATGTCTTCGAGATTGACTGCACCGAAGCTATGGCGCAGACGAACGATGGTGTCGACGATCTCGTCGACGTCCTGGGTGTCGATGACGATCGGGATGGAGTTCAGGCCGGCAAATTTTTTGAAGAGAGCTGCTTTGCCCTCCATGACCGGAAGCGATGCGCGGGGGCCGATGTCACCGAGTCCGAGAACAGCCGAACCGTCGGAGATGACAGCGACGAGGCGGTCGGTCCATGTGTACTGCTTGGCAAGCGCGGCATCTTCCGCGATAGCGCGACTCACCTGAGCTACCCCGGGGGTGTACGCGATGGAAAGGTCACGCTGGGTCTCGAGTGGAGATGCCAGTTCGACGGACAGCTTTCCACCGACGTGTCCGAGGAATATCTCCTCGTCGGTGATAGCGGACAGGTTTGCTGTGTTGCTGATCGGTTCGGTCACGGTGGTCACGTTAGCTCCTATGGACTCCGGTTTCGATACCGTCCAGAAATTCGAGGGAGGTGTCACCGAGCGCGCCATCGTGCGGCTGCATCTGCGGGAGAACCGATCTGCACAGTCGCTATGGCGCGGTGGCGCCGAAACTGCAGAATTCAGTGTGCCACCGCAATCCGCGGGTTGGCAACATGTCGGTCAACCCCACCACTGAGTCCAGAGCAGCACACCTGCGATGACGAAGACGGCGGTCGACGCGAGAGCCGAAGAGCCTCGACGACGATGATCGGCGAAGTGCTGCACGACGATGGCGGCGACTGCGGCCGCGATGTGGGCAACTACCGAGACTGTGCCCGGCCCCGGAAATTCACGTTGATTTCCGAGATATTGGGCGCCCACGACAAGGATGGCCATGACCACGAGCCCTGCTGCGACGGCCCCACTCAACGCTCTAAGCACACCCGTCAACCTCCTGTGATGAAGCCGCGGACGGAGTCCGCAATGAGCTGGACGGCAATTGCAGCCAGCAGTAGGCCCGCGATGCGAGCAAGCAGGGTGATGCCGCCGACACCCAGGATTCGTATCAATACCGTCGAGAATCTGAGTACTGCGAAGAACAGTATGTGAATGGTGACGATGGCGAGCGCGACGGCTGCGAGTGAACCGACCCGCCCGTCGGCTTGACTGACATAGACGATGACGGCTGCGATCGCACCCGGCCCTGCCATCAGCGGGGTGCCCAACGGGACCAGCGCGACGTTGACTTCCTCGGCCTCGGTGCCACTACCTGCACTTTTGCCGGTAAGCAGTGACAGTGCGATGAGCAGAAGCAGCAGACCGCCTGCGCCCTGAAGCGCCGGTATTCCGATGTGAAGGTAGCCAAGAATGGCCTGGCCGCCGATGGCGAAGACGGTGATGACCGTCAGCGAGACCGCGGGAGCTTGCCAGGCGGCACGATTTCGCTCTTCTTTGCTTTTGCGTCCAACCAAAGAAAGAAAGACGGGAATGGCACCGGGTGGGTCCATGATGACGAACAGAGTGATCAGAACCGTCAGGTATAAGGTGGTGTCGAAGCTCATGCAGGCAGTCCTGATGCCTGCGATACCAACCGCTCGTAGTTGTCCACGGATGTCATGTGCTGACCGAGCTTCAGGTCCTTGTTTCGACCGTGGTAGTCGGACGAGCCGGTGACGATCAGGTCGAGCTCTCCGGCGAGTTCACGGAGTATCCGAGCATCCTCGGCGTTGTGATCGGCATGGTCGACCTCGATACCCCCGAGTCCTCCGGGCTCGAGCGAAACGAGCTCACGGATTTGTGCGAGATCGAGCAGTCTTCCCCGGGTCCTGGCGCGTCCGTGCGCGAGCACGCTGACTCCTCCCGCTGCCGCGATCATCTTCACGGCCCGATCGAGTGAGGTATCGACCTTGGGGACGTAGTACTGACTCCGTGTGCTCAAGGGACCGTCGAATGCTGCCTGCACACTCGGAGCTGCGCCGGCGTCGACGAGTGCACGTGCCAGGTGGGGCCGTCCGGCCGACGGGCCGGTCCGGGCCAGAATGTCGTCCGGATCGATGCTGGGATAGTCGACGGCCAGTAGCTCGGCCATGCGCCTGATCCTCGTGCTGCGTTCTTCGCGCAATCGCGCACGTTCGAGTGCGAAGGCTCGGTTCTCGGGATCGAACAGGTAGGCCAGTAGGTGCACCGGAACCGGTTCACCGTCCTCGCCTCGCCCGGTGCAGGACATCTCCATTCCGCGCACCACGGTCAGACCGGCAGGCGCCGCCTCCAGGGCCTCGTCCCAACCCGCCGTAGTGTCGTGATCGGTCAGCGCAACGACGTCGAGACCTGCCGCGTGCGCCGCGCGAACCAACTCCGCCGGCGTATCGGTGCCGTCGGACGCGGAAGAATGAGTGTGAAGATCGATGCGCACGGGGAAAGTCTCTCAGGCGTACGATTGCGCGTCGTTCGCCGCCCAGAACAATCCACCCTCGAAGAACCCGCCCTCGACGAAGGAGTGCAGCCATGCCATCTCTACCACCACGGCCCTCGCTGCCGTCCCTCCATTCGCTGCGGCCCTCTACCCGGTCTGCGGCTCGCGCGCCGAAAGTCCCGGTGCCGACCGCGCGCGCCATCGTCGACTGCGCCGTCTACGTCGACGGCATCCGGTTGGCGGGTAAATTCACTCATTCCGCTGCCATCGCCGAGGTCCGCAGACGCGGTGACGGATTCGTCTGGGTCGGTCTGCATGCCCCCGACGAAGGCCAGATGAACAGTGTCGCCGAGTGCTACGGCCTGCACGAGTTGATGGCAGAGGACGCGGTTCACGCTCACCAGCGCCCCAAACTCGAACGATACGACGACGTTTCGTTCCTCGTTCTCCGAACGGTGAGCTACGTCGAGCACGAATTGGCGACGACGGCCAACGAGTTGGTCGAGAGCGGGGAGATCATGGTCTTCCTCGGTCGGGACTTCGTGGTGACCGTCCGGCACGGCGAACATTCAGGGCTCTCCGGCGTACGTCATCGACTGGAGCAGAATCCGGAGCACCTCGCGCTGGGGCCGACCGCAGTTCTGCACGCCGTCGCCGATCACGTCGTCGACGAGTACCTGGCGGTGACGTCTTCGATCGAACGTGACGTCGACGTCATGGAGGAGGAAGTGTTCTCCCCCGATGATCACGTTCCGATCGAGAACATCTATCTACTCAAGCGCGAGGTCGTCGAGCTGCGACGCTCGGTTACGCCACTGTCGATGCCGTTGAGCCAGTTGGTGCAGGGTGTGGACACTCCTGTTCCGAAGGCGATACGCCGGTATCTGCGCGATGTCGCGGACCATCACACGCTGGTTGCAGAGCGGGTGGCCGAGTTCGACGAGGTACTGAGTTCGCTGGTCGATGCTGCCCTGGCGCGGGTGACGATGCAGCAGAACATGGATATGCGCAAGATCTCGGCGTGGGTAGCCATCGCCGCGGTTCCGACAATGGTGGCCGGCATCTACGGCATGAACTTCGACAACATCCCTGAACTGCATTGGAAATACGGTTACTACGGCGTCATCGGAGTAGTTGCGGTCGTATGCATCAGCTTGTTCGCGACGTTCCGGCGCAACAACTGGCTCTGACCGCCGGCAAGCCGCGTCGAACTCGGTGTGACTAGAGGGTCACAGCCGACCGGGCAGGGTCGCGCACGTCGATACCTGCTTCTTTCCATGCGTCCCGAAGCGCTTCGGCGCCGCGCAGTCGTACCCATGCCGCCTCGGTACTGGTGATCGGAACCAGCTGCAGGAACTTCACCGGATCTGCAGGCTCCGGCAGCACCAGATCGTCGATCTCACTGTCTCCGAGCAACACCGCAGTGAAGGGCGCGCCCTTCCACAACGATTCGCCGATATCGAGCAGAAGGTCGGGGCGCAGAACCACCCCTTCCACCGACGGCGACGCCGCCAACTTGGCAATGTTCTGCAGGAACGAGGTGTCGATGCCGTCGAAGACCCTCGTGATGAGAATGAGTTCGGCTCGAGGACCGCGGGTCGAGTCGGCGATCATCTCACTGGGATCGGACATGGGGTATCGAGAACAGCCCAGAGTTGCAAACCTGGCGAACGCATCCTGCCGGGGCAGAAATGTCAACACTTCCAACGATTCGAGACCGAGGAAGGTGACCGAGTAGGGGCGGGGATTCTCGTCCCCGATCTGCGCGACGAGGTGTGCGCGGACCGAGGAAATGACACTGTCGCTCACAGTGCCATCCAACACCACCGCGGTCCGAACGACGCGTTCGGTGCATCGTGAAAGGTGGTTGTCGGTAGCGTCGGGCACGTGGTCTCCGTCCTAGCCGTCTCCGACGAAACTATCGAGACCCTGTGGAGCACACAGGTGCGCTCGCTCGATGTCGACCTCGTTCTCGGGGCCGGCGACCTGCCCTTCGAATATTTGGAATACCTGACGGATGCTTTGAACGCGCCGTGCGTATTCGTCCCTGGAAATCACGACGCGGACTTGACGGGCTACTCGGCCGGGCGGGTCGGATGGATGCGCGCGGGTCTGCCCAGCTCCTGGCCAGGGCCGGTAGGTGCGGTGAACGCCGACCGCACCATCGTGTCGGCGGCAGGGTTGCGCATCGCGGGTCTGGGTGGATCGATTCGCTACAACGACGGCCCGAACCAGTGGACTCAACGTCAACAGCGTTCTCGAGCCAGATCTCTCACACGCGCCGAGGCGTGGAAACGAACGATGCGCGGCGACCGCCGAGGTGTGGACGTGCTCCTGACGCACAGCCCGCCGTTCGGAGTCGGCGACGACACCGATCCCGCGCACGTCGGATTCGAGTGTCTGGACGACGTCGTCCGTTCGCTACGACCCCAGGTGCTTGTGCACGGTCACATCCATCCCCACGGGCAGACACCAGAAGACCTCGAGCTGCACGGGACCACTGTCCTCAACACGGTCGGGTACACCTTGCTCGAGATCCAACCAGGCGGCAGTGCTGCTGAGAACGCACCCACGATCGTGAGGCGGAGACATGGCACGTGACACCGGCTTTCCCACCGCCGATGCGGAGAACGACTTCACGCGGCAGCGCCGTCGCGCCGACATTGCACGATTGGTCGGGTGGCTGCGTCGACAGCCCGACGACGTCAACACCATCCTGCCGTTCGACGAGGTCGTCGCCGCTCTCGGCAAGGTGGGTGAGCGCCAGCTCGGCTTGCAGGTCATCCGGGTCGACTCCATCGTCGGAAGCGTCGACCGTACACGCGACTTCGATCGATTCTTCCGACCGACCTCGGCACGAATTCGAGAGCGGTGGCAACGCCTCGCCGCCGCCCAACGACGGGGCGAGTCCATGCCGCCGATCCAGGTGTATCGCATCGGCTCGATGCATTTCGTACTCGACGGCCACCATCGGGTGTCCATCGCTTTCGCCATGCACCGAACCACGATCGACGCTCTGGTCACCGAGATCATCACGCGCATCTCCCCCGAGGGCATCACCAGACGCGGTGATCTGCTCATCAAGGATCACCGACGCATCTTCCTCACCCGCGTGCCGTTGGTCGGCAAAGCCCGCGACGCGGTGCAGGTCACCGATCCGTTCGAGTACGCGGAACTGAGCGAATGCGTCGAAGCCTGGGGTTTCCGGCTGATCCAGGAGTTATGCGAATTCGTCGATCGCCCAACCGTTGCCCGACGCTGGTTCGGCGAAGAGTATCTCCCCGTCGTGAGGATGGTGCGCGCCGCCGACATCCTGGAAGGCAAAACTGACGCCGAGGCGTACCTGTGGATGATCCGCGAACGGTATCGCCTGGTGCGCGAACATATCTGGAACGACGAGATCGTCTCCGAACTCCGCGAGCGGGCGCGAGTCACACAACGTTCGTGAACACCGCGTCGTAGTCGCGAGAGGTATGCGCGCCTTCCCCCTACACAGAAACTCTGATAAGCATTTAGGTGCACACATCAAGTTTTTTATGTCTCTTTGCTCCATCGAAATGTAACGGGGTTCTTCCGCATGTCATCCGCGGTTCGCACGGAAGATCTACGACCAGGAGTTCTACTGCTGCCGGGTCTGTGCTTCGTGGTGATGACGGTTGCCGTCCTGCAGACGATGGTCATCCCGATCGTCGGAACGATAGGGATGCAACTTCACGTCAGCCCTACCGCTGCCGGGTGGGTCATCACAGCCAATCTCCTCGCCGCCGTCGTCGCGACCCCCGTCATCGGCAGATTGGCAGACCTGCACGGCAAACGCCCCGTGCTCATCGGCGTTCTGCTGCTCGTGCTCGCAGGTTCCCTCATCGCCGCGAGTACTCACTCCCTTGCACTTCTGATCTTCGGGCGTGTTCTTCAGGGTGTGTCGTACGCGCTGTTTCCAATCGCGCTGGCAATCCTTCGCGACGAAATGCCGCACAGAAAACTGGTCGGCTCGATGGCCATTCTTTCCGGCACTCTCGGCGTCGGCGGCGGGTTCGGGCTCGTTCTGACGGGTTTGCTGACTGCGGACGGCGCCGACTATCACCGTGTCTTCTGGCTGACCTCAGTGTTCGTCCTCGGGGCTCTCGTGATCGCGTGGTTCGCCGTTCCAGCGCGAGCACGCAGTGGCCGCGGCTCGGTGGACTGGTGGGGCGCAGTCCTTCTCTCCATAGCGCTGGTCCTGCTTTTCCTCGCGTTGACGCAGGGCAGGGAATGGGGATGGGGCTCGGTCACCACTCTTGCCTGCTCGATCATCGGAGCCATCACGCTCGCACTGTGGTGGATATTCGAGAACAAGACGCCGGCTCCCCTCGTGGCACCGCGTCTGCTCACGCACGGACCGCTGCTGGCGACGAATATCGCAACGCTCTTCGTCGGTATCGGTATGTTCGTCAACTTCCTTGCCAGCTCGTACTTCGTGCAGACACCTCGTGAACTAGCCGGTTACGGCTTCAGCGCAACCGTGCTCGGGGCCAGCGTCGTATACCTGCTGCCCGGAGCTGTCGTCGGCGTCATTGCCGCAACCTGCAGCGGGGCATTCATCCGACGCTTCGGTGCACGACCGGTACTGATCACGAGCGGTGGAATCGGAGTCTTCGGGTTCGTGTTGTTCGTCTTCTTCCACACCGTCACCTGGCAGGTCATTCTCGCGACATCGATCGTCAGCGTCTTTGTCAGCCTCGCATTCGCTGCTATACCGAACCTGCTGATGGCCGAGGTCTCCGCCTCGGACACCGGAGTGGCGAACAGCGTCAACTCGATCGTTCGAACCGTCGGAACATCCATTGCGAGTGCACTTCTCACCACCATGCTGGCCACCTACACCATTGCAGGAACCTCGATTCCACGCGAAACGGTGTACACCTTTGCATTCGTCGCCGGAGCGATCGCGTGCACCATCGTGGCCTTGGCTGCGACCGCAATACGAGTGCAACCCTCTATCTCCGTAACCGTGACCGAGGTTGCGCGCGACAGCGAAGTCGCGCAGGTGCGCGGAAACCCGTAGTCAGCAGTCGATTTCCGCATACCTGCGCGCCGAAGCCACTTACAGGGTCAGGTTTGCACCAGACGAATGGTCGAACACGGACACCTTGGCAGGATCGAACCACAACTCGATCTGGCCACCCTCGGCTGCCTTGGATTCGGCTGCCAACCGTGCAACGACTTGCGCACCTCCGAGATTGCCGATGCCCGCATCGGCAGCCAATTCCTGTAGTTCGGCGGACTCGACCTGAGCACCTGCGAGCGTGAAGTACACGTACTTGTCACTGCCCATCGACTCGAGTACGTCGACTTTCGCAGTGAACACCGCGCCGCTGATCTTCTGGTACCCGTCGATCAGTGCAGCATCCTCGAAATGTTCGGGGCGAATGCCGACAACGACTTCACGCCCCGGATTCTTCGACTTGATCGAGTTCATTCGGTCCAGTGGAAGCTCGATGTCGCCGAGGTCGGTGGACACGCCGTTCGCGGTGAGCTGTCCCGGCACGAAGTTCATCGAAGGAGATCCGATGAAGCCGCCCACGAACAGGTTCTTGGGCTTGTCGTAGAGCTCCTGCGGTGAGCCGATCTGCTGCACGCGTCCACCACGCAACACCACGACCCGATCGCCGAGCGTCATGGCCTCGGTCTGATCGTGCGTCACGTATACCGTGGTGGTGCCCAGACGCTTCTGCAGCCTGGAGATCTCCGCACGCGTCTGCACGCGCAGCTTGGCGTCGAGGTTCGACAACGGCTCATCCATCAGAAATGCCTTGGGAGTGCGAACGATGGCGCGCCCCATGGCAACTCGCTGGCGCTGGCCACCGGAGAGATTCGCCGGCCGACGATCGAGGTGCTGGGTCAGATCGAGGATCTTCGCAGCCTCTTCCACCTTCTCGTTGATCTCGTTCTTGCTGAGCTTGGCGAGAGTCAACGGGAACGCGATGTTCTGTCGAACCGTCATATGCGGGTACAACGCGTAGGACTGGAACACCATCGCGATATCGCGATCCTTCGGAGCCTTCTCGTTGACGCGCTCCCCCGCGATGCGCAGCTCACCGGACGAGATGTCCTCGAGGCCCGCGATCATGTTGAGCGTCGTGGACTTTCCACACCCCGACGGCCCGACGAGAATGATGAACTCGCCGTCCGCGATGGTCATGGACACGTCGCTGACAGCAGCGGCACCGTCCGGGAAGAGCTTGGTGATGTTTTCGAGAACAATTTCGGACATGACGGTTATCCCTTCACTGCGCCGGACGTCAAGCCCGCCACGATGCGTCGTTGGAAAAAGAGCACGAAAACGATGATCGGAATGGTGATGACCACTGCTGCTGCTGCGATCGATCCGGTGGGCTCCTCGAACTGCGAGCTTCCGGTGAACTGTGCAATCGCGGCGGGCGCGGTGATGGACCGCTCGGTCGCGGTCAACGAGATGGCCAACAGCAGGTCGTTCCAAGCGAAGATGAACACCAAGATGGCGGCCGTCACGATGCCGGGAGCAGCCAGCGGAGCGATGACCTTACGGAAAGCCTGTGCTGGAGTGGCACCATCCATCTTCGCCGCTTTCTCCAGCTCCCAAGGAATCTCCCGGAAGAACGCGGAGAGAGTGTAGATCGCCAGCGGCAACGCGAACGTGGTGTACGGAATGATCAGGCCAAGCCAGGTGTCGAACAGGCCGAGAGCACGCTCGATGTCGAACAAGGGAGTGACGAGCGAGATCTGCGGGAACATGGCGATGAGCAATGCGACACCAACGAGCAACTTCTTGCCGGGAAAGTCCAACCGGGCAACGGCGTATGCCGCCATCGTGCCGATCACGACGGCGATGACCGTGGTGATCAGGCCGATTCCGATCGAGTTGATCAGAGCCGAGGTGAACTGGCTGGTCGAGAAGATTCCCTTGTAGTTGTCGAACGTGAAGGACTTCGGAATGAACGCGCCATCGGTGATCGTGGCCGTCGACTTGAACGACAAGCTGATGATCCAGGCCAACGGAACGAGCGCGTACAGCAGGACGAGGACATTGATGACCGTCCAGCCGACCTTCTTGCGAGGCGTCACTGTCGTCATTATTTATGGCCTCCGTCGTCCGAGCCCGGTGCCGAAGCCCCGAACAGCTTGATGAACACGAACGCGATGATGGCGACGCAGAAAAAGATGAGAACGCTGATCGCCGAGCCGAGTCCGAGGTTGAATGCGCCGAACAGGTTGTCGTACCCGAGAATCGACACCGAACCCGTGCCGTTGCTGCCCTTGGTCAGCACGTAGATGTTGTCGAAGATGCGGAACGCGTCCAGTGTGCGGAAGAGAACTGCGACGAGGATTGCCGGCTTCATGAGCGGAATTGTGATGCGCAGCAATCGCGTCCAGGCTCCGGCGCCATCGACCTCGGCGGCCTTGAGCAGATCGTCCGGTACGAGTGCGAGACCTGCCAGAAGCAGGAGAGCCATGAACGGCGTGGTCTTCCAGACCTCGGCGAGCACGATGATCGCCAACGACGGGAACTGTTCGGTGAGCGGTGCACTGCCGTCGGGAAGGAGGTTGGCGAGGTACCCGGTGCCCGGCGTCCACGCGTAGTACCAGCTGTACGCCGCGGCGACTGTCACGATGCCGTAAGGAATCAGGACCACGGTACGCACGAGTCCGCGGCCGAAGATGGTGCGGTGCATGACGAGTGCCACAGCCAACCCGAGGACGAACTCGATGATCACCGACACGATCGTGATTCCCGCTGTGACACCGAACGCCTGCCACCAGTAACTGTCCGAGAGCACTGTGACGTAGTTCGAGAAGCCTACGAACTCCCGGTCGTCGGGGAAAGCCAAGTTGTACTTCTGCAGGCTGAGCCAAAATGCGTAGACGATCGGATACCCGGTGACGGCCACCATGATGATCGCGGCGGGCGCGACCAGCATGAGTCCGAGTCGACGCTCGGCCTTCTTGCCGTCGGATATGTGCTTCAGCGCATCCTGCCTGGCCGGCGCGACGGGTCCGGATTCGGGCTCGGTTGTCGGTGCGCTCATGGGATCAGCCCTTCCGAGTTGACGGCCTTGGAAACGAGATCGGCGAGCTTGTCCACGTCGGCGACGGGGTCGATGTCCTGCGGTGGATTGAGCGCGTCGGTGAGCAGGATCGAAATGGACTGATATGCCGGGGAAACGGGCCGGACCGCAGAGTTCTCGATCGAGTTGAGGACGCCTTCCCACGCTGGGTAGACCGCCTGGAACTCAGGATCCTGGTACAGATTCCGCAGGACCGGCGGCACGCCGCCGTTGACTGCGTTGTTGCGCTGGTTCTCCTCGTTCGTCAAGCACGCGACGGCTTCCCAGGCCAGGTCCTCGTGCTGGGTCGTGTTCGCGACGCCGATGTTGAATCCACCGATCGTGACCTTGGCGGGGGTGTTTTCCACGACAGCTGGATACGGAGCGCTTCGGAAGACCTCGGCGATTGCTGCATCTTGTTGATCGGCAGGAACATTCGACAGATCGAGAAATGGAACCGCGCCAGCGACCGCATTCTCTTTCAGACCGGGCAGGACGAATGGGTAGTTGACCTCGAAAGCGGAGCTACCTGCTTCGAGTCCGAGTCGGGCCGTCGCTTCGTCGGTCTGGGAAATGGACGGATCCGCACCGTCCGCGGTTGCCACACGTTTCATGATTTCGAGTGCTTTTTCGGTGGCCGCGCGATGCTCAGGAGTGTCGTTGAGGGTGACAGTCGTACCGTCGTCACCGACTACCTGACCGCCCGCGCTGACGAGGAGGCTGTTGAACCACACCATCAGGCCCTCGTACTGCTTGGCTTGAACCCCGATGTACGACGGCTTGCCCTCTGCGGCATTCGTTTCGGCGACGTCGATCAGCTGATCCCACGTTTGCGGGGGTACGCCGCCTGGAACCTGGTCCGGTCGGTACCAGAGCAGCTGCGTATTCGAGTTGAGCGGAACCGCGTACAGCTGGTCCTGCCATTCTGCTGTTGCCAGGGGACCTTCGAGGGTCGACCCGTCACGCAGTTTGGCGGACAACTCCTCGGGAACCGGCAGCGCCCAACCGGCTTCGGCGAACTCCGCCGTCCAGACGACGTCGAGCGTCATCAGGTCGAGTGAACTGTCGTTGCCCGCCAACCGTCGAGCCAGCTGAAGCCGCTGATCGTTGGCGCTCTTGGGCAGTGTTCTCTGCTCCACGGTGTAGCGGCCGCCCGACGCCGCCGAACAGGCCTGCGCGGCGGCCGCGTACTGCTCGGCGCCGTCTGCGGCTGTATAAAAACTCAGCACCGGGGTGCTGCTGTCCGACGATCCACATGCCGCCAACAGCGGAGTGACGACCAGAGCAGCTGCGGCCAACACCCCTATCCTGGTTGCGTTTCTCGGCCTCGGACCACGTTGACTCGGCACTTTCCGCCTCCGTATTTTCGATTACTCGCGCAGCAGTTGCTCTGGTCTACCCTGCGCGTAAAGAAACGTAACCGAACTCACAGTCCTCGAGGCGAAATTGGGACTATTCCGTAATGTCCGACAGATAACTATCGGGTCAGATCGACAGCTTTGCGAGCATGTCCCGGGCCTTTTCGGCACTCTTGGGCTCGCACAAGACGTCGTAGCGACCGGCGACGAGCTGCATGCTCGACGCGAAGTCACGTTGACCGCGCGTTGCTGCGTACGGAATGGCGGTGGAGATGAGACCGAAGATGATGCCGCCGACGATGCCGATGGCCAAAGCACCGAAAAGGTTGCCGTTGGTGAAGATTCCGAGTACGAGACCGAGGAATACGCCCAGCCATGCGCCCGAAACGATTCCTCCGCCAATCACTTTGGCCCACGTGAGTCTGCCGAGGACTCGCTCGACCTGCATGAGGTCGACGCCGACGATTGTGACGTCTTGAACGGAGAACTCCTGATCGGAGAGGTAGTCGACAGCCTTCTGGGCCTCGGCATAGGTTGGGTAGGAGCCGATCGGCCACCCTGACGGAGGCGTCGGAAGTCCTTGGCCACCGCGGCCGGACTGCGAGAGTGGATTCGTCATGAATCCATTGTGCCTGGGAACGGGCGCAACAGATACCCGTTGTGGTGTTTCACCATGCCCTGTGCGTTGCCGGGCGTAATTACGTTGCCGGCGGCGTGAACGAGGTCGTCCGTGTCATGCCCGCAGCTCTGCCCTTCGCCGACACGACAAGCGCCATCTTTCGGCTGGCCTCGTCGATCATCTCGTCCCCCAACATGACAGCACCACGGCCTCCGCCTGCGGCCGAGGTGTGGAACTCGTAGGCGTCGAGAATCATCTCAGCCTTGTCGAAGTCCGACGGACGGGGGCTGAATATCTCGTTGGCGGCGTCGATCTGCGTCGGGTGCAGTACCCATTTTCCGTCGAAACCGAGGCCCGCAGTGCGACCCGCGGCCCGCCGGAACGCGTCGAGGTCACGAATCTGGAGGTATGGCCCGTCGATCGCCTGTAGGCCGTGCGTGCGCGCAGCCAACAGGATGGTCATCAGAATGTGGTGGTAGGCGTCGCCGGTGTCGTAGCCCTCCGGTTGTTCGCCGACGACGAGTGTGCGCATGTTGACGCTGGCCATCAGGTCTGCAGGCCCGAAGACCAGGGTTCGAACACGAGGACTCGCGGTAGCGATCGCGTCGATGTTGCGCAGGCTGGTCGCACTCTCGATCTGCGGCTCGATGTCGATCGCGCCCACCGGCAGACCCGCGAGCTTCTCGACCTGCGTCAACAACAAATCGAGCGCCTGGACGTGCGAGGCGGTCTCGACCTTGGGGAGCAGGATCGCATCCAAGTTGGCACCTGCACCGGAGACGACCTCAATCACATCACCGTGCGTCCACGGAGTCGTCCAATCGTTGACGCGGACGACCTTGATCTGTTCGCCCCAGCCGTCGGAGTTGAGCGCCTCCACTATCCGTCCACGTGCTTCGACCTTCGCGATCGCGGCGA
Organism: Rhodococcus sp. H29-C3; assembly: GCF_030063405.1. NCBI lineage: Bacteria > Bacillati > Actinomycetota > Actinomycetes > Mycobacteriales > Nocardiaceae > Rhodococcus > Rhodococcus sp. H29-C3. The sequence goes on from NZ_JASITC010000001.1 coordinate 88,112, forward strand.
CCGCATCCTCGAGGTCGAGAAAGATCGCGTCCGCGGGAAGCGTCTTGGCTTTCTCGATCATCTTCGCAGAACTGCCGGGAACGGCAAGAACCGATCGACGCGGACGGTCTCGCTCCACCGAAGTCACGTTCACGCCACCCCTGTCTGATTCTCTGAAATATCCGTTGACGCTCTAACCTTGACATCATGGCAGCTCTGAGCAAGGTATTTGCGGCCAGGCTGGCGGGCCTGGTGGTTCTCGGTCCCGATGGTGAGTCGATCGGCCGTGTGCGCGACCTGGTCATCACTATGCGCGTCGGACGCGCCCAACCGCGCGTGCTGGGCGTCGTGGTCGAACTTTCAACGCGCCGAAGAATTTTCGTGCCGATGCTTCGGGTCACGAGTATCGAGCCGAACTCCGTGCAACTCAACACCGGCAACGTGAGTCTGCGTCGATTCACCCAGCGCGCGAACGAGATCCTGGTCTTCGCGCAGATCCTCGATTCCAAGGTCCGCGTCGACGACCCAGAACTCGAAGAGATGCACGATGTCGACTCGATCGTGGTGGATCTCGGGATCGAACTGACTCGGACCCGTGATTGGCTCGTCGCTCGTGTCGCAGTGCGTCGCCAGCGTCAACGGCTTGCTCGACGCGGCGCGATCCACGTTGTCGATTGGCAGCACGTTCAGGGTTTGACGCAGAACGAGCTGTCGTTGCCCGGTCAGGGCGTCGCGCAACTTCTGATGCAGTTCGAGGACCTACGTGCCGCCGACGTGGCGCACGCGATGCGCGAACTCCCCGTCAAGAGACGTATGGAAGTTGCGATGGCGCTGGATGACGAACGCTTGGCCGACATCGTCCAGGAGTTACCCGATGACGATCAGGTGGAGTTGATGCATTACCTGGGCGTCGACCGTGGGGTGGACGTGCTCGAAGCGATGGACCCCGACGACGCCGCCGACCTCCTGGGTGAGCTACCCAAGACCGAAGCGGAATCACTACTGCGCCTGATGGACCCGGAGGACTCGGCACCGGTTCGCCGTTTGCTCGCGCACTCTCCCGATACGGCCGGTGGAATGATGACACCCCAGCCGGTCATCCTGACTGCGTCGACGACCGTCGCCGAAGCACTCGCACGGGCGCGCAATCCGGATCTGACTCCGGCATTGGCTTCGTTGGTTTTCGTCGTTCGACCGCCGACCGCGACGCCTACGGGGGCGTATCTCGGATGCGTTCACTTACAGCAATTGCTGCGTGAGCCACCCGCAAGCTTGATCGGTGGTGTGCTCGACAGTGCACTCCCCCGTCTCTCCACCGACGACAGTTTGACGACCGTCACGCGGTATTTCGCGACATACAACCTGGTCTGCGGCCCGGTAGTCGACGATGAGGACCATTTGGTAGGCGCGGTAACAGTGGACGACCTTCTCGATCACCTGTTACCGGAGGATTGGCGAGAGCAAGAGGTGGCCGGCCGATGAAGGAAACAGCCCGCCAACGGATGGACACCCCACGCGGGACCAAGCTGTTCAATTTCCACCTCGACGTCGACGTGGGCAGATCCGGTGAAAAGGCTGCACGATTCCTCGGCACCGGTCGCTACCTCATCATTCAGACGGCCATCGTCATCGTCTGGATCTTTCTCAACGTCGTTGCGGTCAATCTGCGCTGGGATCCATACCCGTTCATCCTGCTCAACCTCGCGTTCTCCACTCAGGCTGCGTATGCGGCGCCGCTGATCCTGCTTGCGCAGAACCGCCAGGACGACCGCGACCGGGTGTCGCTGGAGGAAGATCGAGCACGAGCACAGCAGACCAAAGCGGACACCGAGTTCCTCGCCCGCGAACTCGCGTCACTGCGCATCGCCGTCGGCGAGGTTGCCACCCGCGACTACCTGCGCCGCGAACTCGACGAGATCAGGGAACTTCTCGAACAGTTGAACGGCGTTACGCCGACGCCGGTGAAGAAGTCCAGAAAGAAAGCTTCACGTCCGGCGCCGAAAGGTGACACTGAGGCTTGGGGAACAGGCGCGGATCACATCGAATAACGTTTCGGCGGCGGCTTGACCTCGCACGACACGCTCTATAACGGCGCGATAACGAAATCATCTCGAATCGGGTACCCTCGACTCCGGAATTCAAACGGAAAGCCTCGAAACAACGGGGCGACGAGGAGGTACCAGGCGTGGGACGTCACAGAAGAGCATCGAACTCCACTATGCGACGGAATTCGGTGATCGCTCTGACCGGCCTTGTCCCCGCAGGTCTCATCACCGCGGCCAGCAGCGCAGGAGCAGCCGAGTACCTCCCGTTCATGGCATCGGAGTCGACGACAGAGCAGTCGGAGCCCGTAATCGAGACTCCACGACCCCTCGCATCGGAGACCGATGCCCAGCCCGTCGCCGTAGCCGAGGCGCCGGTCGCACTGGCCGTAGCCCTACCCGCCCCGCAACCGGCGGTTGCGCCGACGCCCGAGCTACCCACGTCTCTGATGGCCAGCCCGATCGCCATCCCCACGGTCAACGTGGCGGCATACAAGAACGCCGAGCAGATCCTGACCGCCGAGCTCCCGGGCTGCGGTATCAGCTGGACCGTCATAGCCGGCATCGGCCGCGTCGAGTCGACGCATGCGAACAACGGCAAAGCAGATGACGCGGGCGAATTGTTCGAACCGATCCTCGGCCCCCGATTGGACGGCTCGCTCGCCGGAAACAACGTCATCGCCGACACCGACGGGGGCGCCCTCGACGGCGACCCACATTTCGATCGCGCCGTCGGACCGATGCAGTTCCTACCGGAGACCTGGAATCACTACCACGCCGACGGTAACGGCGACGGCATCTCCGACCCCCAGAACCTCTACGACGCAGCTCTCGCCACCGGTAAGTACCTCTGCGACGGTGGACTGGACCTGCGTGATCTCGGCCAGACGACCAAGGCAATTCTGCGGTACAACAATTCGATGGCATACGTCGCCAATGTGCTCGCCTGGTCCACCGGTTACGCAACGGGAATCGTCCCGACCTCGGACGAGCTCCCCCGCATCCACTAGCGGCGGGGCCCCGATAGCATGGGGTCATGGCAGTCCTTACGGAATCCGACGTTCGAACAGCACTTTCGAAGGTCATCGATCCGGAAATTCACAAACCGATCACCGATCTCGGCATGGTCAAGAGCGTCACGATCGGCGACGGCGGTGCAGTCGAGGTGGGCATCTACCTCACCACCGCCGGATGCCCGATGAAGGGCGAGATCAGCGAGAGCGTCAAGAAAGCCGTCGCCGACGTCCCGGGAGTCGGCATCATCAACGTCGAACTCGATGTGATGAACGACGAGCAGCGCACCGAACTCCGCAGATCCCTTCGAGGCGATTCCGCCGAACCCCTCATTCCGTTCGCCCAGCCTGGGTCGCTGACTCGTGTGTACGCCGTCGCGTCGGGCAAGGGTGGGGTCGGAAAGTCTTCCGTCACGGTCAACCTCGCCGCATCGTTGGCAGCCCGCGGCCTCTCGGTGGGTGTGCTCGACGCCGACATCTATGGTCACTCGGTTCCTCGGATGTTCGGCAACGATGCCAAGCCGACCCAGGTCGAGAAGATGATCATGCCGCCGCAGGCTTACGGCGTAAAGTTCATTTCCATCGCCCAGTTCACCCAGGGCAACACCCCCGTCGTATGGCGCGGTCCCATGTTGCACCGAGCCTTGCAGCAGTTCCTCGCGGACGTGTTCTGGGGAGATCTCGACGTCCTTCTTCTAGACCTTCCACCCGGCACCGGCGACATCGCGATCTCGGTGGCGCAATTGGTTCCCAGCGCGGAGATCCTCGTCGTCACCACACCGCAGCAGGCAGCAGCGGAGGTAGCCGAGCGCGCAGGAGCCATCGCACTGCAGACCCGCCAACGTATTGCCGGAGTCGTGGAGAACATGTCCTGGCTCGAGCTGCCCGACGGCACTCGCATGGACATCTTCGGATCGGGCGGCGGACAGGACGTATCCGAACGCTTGACCAAAGCTGTCGGCGCCACTGTTCCTCTGCTGGGCCAGATTCCGCTCGACACCGCGGTACGAGAAGGCGGTGACAACGGGATTCCCATCGTGCTGGGTCACCCCGAGACTCCGGCCGCGAAGGCACTCGAGGTCGTAGCGGCGAAGCTTGCCGTGCGTGAGCGGGGACTGGTCGGCATGTCGCTGAGCATCGATACAACCCGCCGGTAACCGCGAAACACTTGCCACTCGGACACAATCCGGTAGAGAGTGACAAGCATGAAAACGCCGCAATCGAACGGCCGTGGCGCAGTGGCGCTGGCGTTCGTGCTGTTCTCCGTCCTCCTGGGATCAGTCCTCGCACCCGCCGTCGCCGCCGCTCAGCCGGCTCCGCCGCCGGGTCAGAACTACTCCATCGCAACCGATATCACGTTCGCTCCGTTCGAATTCCAGGACGAGAGCGGCAAACTCGTCGGGATCGACATGGATCTGCTCGCGGCGATCGCGAAGGACCAGGGATTCGGGTACGACGTCAGCCCAGTCGGTTTCGACGCCGCACTGCAGGGCGTCACCGGCGGCCAGTTCAACGGCATGATCGCCGGAATGTCGATCACGGACGCCCGCAAGGCTACCTTCGACTTCTCCGAGCCGTACTTCGATTCCGGCGTACAGATGGGTGTCCTCGACTCCAACGAGTCGGTGACGTCGTACGAGGACCTCCGCGGTAAGACCGTCGCGGTCAAGAACGGAACCGAAGGCGCCACCTTCGCCGAATCCATCAAGGAGCAGTACGGATTCAGCACTCGATACTTCGCCGATTCCTCGTCGATGTTCGACGAGGTCCGAACCGGCAACTCCGCCGCGGTATTCGAGGACTATCCGGTGCTGGCATACGGCATCAAGCAGGGCAACGGCTTCAAGACGGTCACCGAAAAAGAGCCTGGCGCCAGCTATGGTTTCGCCGTCGCTAAGGGTCAGAACGCGCAACTGTTGGAAGAATTCAACGCCGGTCTGGCGAACCTGCGCGCCAGCGGCGAATACGACCAGATCCTCGACACATATCTCAATTCCGCTGCCAGCACCGATGACAACTCGATTCTCGGCCTGATCAAGAGCACCTGGAAACTCTTGCTCGAAGGCCTCTGGCTGACGATCCTGCTGACTGCAATATCGATCGCGATCGCCCTGGTACTCGGCGCGATCTTCGGACTCTTCCGCGTATCGACGAACATCGTCCTTCGCGGTATCGGCACGACCTATGTCGATGTCTTCCGCGGCACACCGCTTCTCGTACAGGCATTCTTCATCTACTTCGGTATCCCTGCTGCACTGGACTTCCAGATGTCGGCATTCACCGCAGGCGTCATCACACTCTCACTCAACGCCGGCGCCTACATGGCCGAAATCGTGCGCGGCGGCATCCTCGCTGTCGACAAGGGCCAGATGGAAGCGTCGCGCAGCCTCGGTATCAGCTACCTGAAGTCGATGCGCAAAGTGGTGATGCCGCAGGCAGTTCGAACGATGATCCCGTCGTACATCAATCAGTTCGTGATCACGCTCAAGGACACCTCGATCCTGTCGGTCATCGGCCTCGCCGAACTGACCCAGACCGGCCGCATCATCATTGCGCGCAACTTCCAGTCCTTCAACATGTGGCTGATCATCGGCGTCATGTACTTCATCATCATCATGGCTCTCACCAAACTGTCGAACCGGATCGAGAAGAGGATCAACAAATGACCGCGGACCTGAGCAAAGCTGTGCCGGTCGAAGGCAAGCCCGGCGTCAAGATCGCCATCAAGGACCTACACAAAGCATTCGGTGACAACGAAGTGCTCAAAGGCATCGACGCCGATATCGCAAACGGTGAAGTGGTGTGCATCATCGGGCCGTCCGGATCCGGCAAGAGCACGCTGCTTCGGTGCCTCAACAAGCTCGAGGACATCACCGGAGGCCACGTCGTCGTCGATGGCGTCGACCTCACGGACAAAAAGGTGAACCTCGACGAGGTCCGGCAGAACATCGGTATGGTGTTCCAGCATTTCAATCTCTTCCCGCACATGACTGCCCTCGAGAACGTCATGCTGGCCCCCGTGCAGACCAAGAAAGAAACCAAGGTCGAGGCCAAGAAGTCCGCGCTCGAATTGCTCGAGCAGGTCGGCCTCTCCGATCGAGCGCATTACAAGCCTGCCAGCCTGTCCGGTGGGCAGAAGCAGCGCGTCGCGATTGCCCGAGCCCTGGCGATGAGCCCGTCGATCATGCTGTTCGACGAAGCGACCTCGGCCCTCGATCCCGAAATGGTCGGCGAGGTCCTGCAGGTGCTGCGCGATCTGGCGAAGGGCGGCATGACGATGGTCGTCGTGACCCATGAGATGGGGTTTGCCCGCGAAGTGTCCGACCGCATCATCTTCATGGCAGAAGGAGTCATCGTCGAAGAAGGTACGCCCGACCAACTCTTCGGAAACCCCCAAAACCCGCGGACGCAGGACTTTCTGAACAAGGTGCTCTGACCGGACGTTCGGGCGAGAGCTTAGGTGGCGTCGAACCTAGGTGGCGTCCGAATCGATCGGCGGAGTCTTACCGGCCGGAAGTTTCTTCTCCAGTGACGGCTTGCCGTCCGGCGTGGGCAGAGATCCATTCGTCGACGAGCCATTGGTCGATGAGCCGTTGGTCGATGAGGCGGCGCTCGGCTTCTTGGAATCGAAGTTGCCCGTGAAGATCGAGTCGTCGCCGTCGAGCAAGTGCTTGGTGATGACGGCGCGCGGGGTCATGCCGCGAAGCTGATTGAGGTCGGCGAGCGGCTTGCGGAGATCTTCGAAGTCCGTGCCCAGCTCGTCTTTGAGCTGCTGACTCGCGCCGTTCGCATAATCCTTGACCTGACGGATCGACTTGGTGACCCAACTGATGGCACCGGGGAGCCTGTCAGGACCAAGGATGACGAGCGCTGCTACCAGGAGCACGACGAGCTCTCCCCAGCCAATGTTGCCGAACACGTCGTCAGCCTACTTCCTCAGTCCGAAATTGGGGTGACGGTGACATCGACCAGCCGACCCGACCGGATCAGCTGCACGGGCGTCGACTCACCGATCCGACTCGATTGCACGGCGACGACCAGTTCGTCTGCGCTCGTCACATTGCGATCTCCGACCTTGGTGATCACGTCACCCTCGACGATGCCTGCTTCTTGCGCGGGCCCACCGGCACGCACGTTGGCGACTTCGGCACCAGACGTGGCGTCGTTGATGACCGAGCGCGCGTTGATGCCGATGTCCGGGTGTTGCATCTTCCCGTTGGCGATGAGTGACTGGGCGACCTTGGTGACGTCATCGATGGGGATGGCGAATCCAAGACCCACCGAACCACCGCTTTCGCTTCGGATGGCCGAATTGATCCCGATGACACGCCCTTCGGCGTCGATCAGGGGTCCCCCGGAGTTGCCAGGGTTGATCGCGGCATCGGTCTGCACGGCGTCGATGACGGCGTCGGTGTCGGTGCCTTCACCGGACAGGCGAACCGGACGATCGAGCGCGCTCACAATGCCCCGGGTGACTGTCTTGTTCAAGCCGAGAGGCGAGCCGACCGCTACGACGTCTTCGCCGACCTGAACGTCTGCAGAATTTCCCAACTGTGCCACCGTCAGATTTCCGACGTCGGTTTTCAGCACGGCCAGATCCGTTTTGGTGTCGCGGCCGACGATCTTCGCCGGCACCTTGGTGCCGTCGGAAAAGGTCACTTGCAGCGTCGCACGATCCGGGTTGGTGGCTGCCATCGAGATGACGTGGTTGTTGGTCACGATGTATCCGGCTCCGTCGATGACGACACCGGATCCGGTACCTGCGTTCTCGCCGAGGGTCACCTGAATCGAGACGACGGCAGGCAGGACTGCGTCGGCCACCTTGGCGACCTGTCCCTGCGGGAGGTCTTCGCCACTCGATTGAGTCAGGTTGACCTTCTGACTCGTCAATGCGCCTGTCACCTCGGCAGTCTCACGGCCCACCAGCCCGCCGACGAGACCGATTGCCAGGGCGATTGCCCCGAGCACCACGAGAGTCTTGGGTGCGACGCGTTCTCCGAAGAGCACCTCCCGTACACCGAGCTTGGGGCCGTCGGGCGCAACCGCAGGTTCAGGTGTCGGTTCGGCGGCGTTACCCAGCCGCACCGAGGAGTTCGGGTCACGCCACGGATCCTCGGGCTCGGGCTCGGATACCGCGTCGATAGATGTTCGGTCCGGGTCGCGTTGCAAGGACTCGTCCGCGTCCGCCGGACGACCGAACGCCTCTGCGAGAACCGGGTCGGGTGTGCGCACCGCAATTCGGGGAGAAAGCTCTGCCCGTCGACTTTCAGGTGTGAACGACCCCTCGTGGCCCCTGGGGCGTCCGAACGCCGCAGCCGACGCCGGATCCACCTCGGGCCGGTAGAGCGGCCTTGGAGGCAGTCTGGGTGCCTCGGGATCTGTATGGGTGCTCACGCGCACAGGCTACCGACGACGCCTGCGGATACCCACAACGGAGGTGACGATCGCGCGTTTGCTGCGGCTGATCGCGTCCTTGGCCTCGGTTGGCTCGCACATCGGAATCTGGCTGAGCAGACCGCGAAGCGAGTGGGGCATGGACAACTCGCCCGAGCCTTGCAACGCACTGCGCGCCTGCTGTTGAGCATCCACCTCGGCGGCGCACTCGTGACACTCGGCGATGTGGTGAGCGGCTCGTAAGTAGGCAGTCATTCGTAGTTCGCCGTCGACGAAAGCGGCAACTGCTTCACTGGCCAGATGCTCTGTCGAGCTGAACTGCCGTGGCTTGCGGGCCTGCGTCATCCAACCCTCCTGGTAGCTACTGGACACTTGCGTGATCCGAGTCGACCTTCCCGTGTACTCGAAGATACTCGCGAAGCGCCGCGCGTCCACGGTGGATTCGACTTCGGACGGTTCCGAGCTTCACCCCGAGTGTTGCACCGATTTCTTCGTACGACAGCCCTTCGATGTCGCACAGCACGATTGCGGCGCGAAACTCCGGCGCCAACGAGTCCAGCGCGGACTGCAGATCGGGGTCGAGGCGTGCGTCGTGGTAGATCTGTTCCGGGTTCGGGAGCTCGGAAGGGACCCGGTCATAGTCCTCGGGCAGTGCTTCCATTCGAATTCGATTGCGTCGACGGACCATGTCGAGAAACAGGTTCGTGGTGATGCGGTGCAGCCAGCCTTCGAACGTGCCGGGCTGGTAGTTCGACAGCGAACGGAACACACGAATGAAAGTGTCCTGTGTGAGATCTTCGGCATCCTGCGCGTTGCCGGACAGCCGGTAGGCCAAGCGGTAGACGCGGTCGCCATGCTCGCGAACGAGCTCGTCCCAGGACGGCATCGTGTTCGTTTCGCCGGTAGCGTCGAATGCGGCGGTGCCGCTCAGATCCGCTACCGCAGCAGAATCGGCGGACTCGGGCAATCGAGCTGTGTCTCGATCTCCGTTGATCTTGTAGATAGTTGGATCCTCCTGCTCAGGACCACGTTGGTGTAGCTCCCGTGCCGTGTACAACCTGCGGCTCCGCCGAGATGTTCCCGCGTGTGTCTTCTCGATCAAGCGATCTCCATTAGCTTGTCGTATCCGCGTGTGTCCACCGTGTGAAAAAGCTGAGGTGCCGCTGAGAAAGTGGCAGGCAGATCGACCGAGTCGCTCCGCAGGCTTCGCTGCAGATCGACCGAGTCGCTCCGCAGGCTTCGCTCCTGCCACGATAGCCTCGGCATGTGCTGACAAATGCCGAGAAGTTGCTCACCTACGCCGAGGAGTCCGTGCAGGAAGACGAGATCCTCGTCAATGCACGCGAACGCGCGGACGATCTCGGCGCCGCACCCGTGCCGCCGTCCGTCGGGGCGGTGCTGAGCATCTTCGCGCAGATGCTCGGCGCCAAGACCGTAGTCGAGGTCGGAACGGGCGCCGGAGTGTCCGGCCTGTGGCTGCTCGACGGCATGCGCGAGGACGGCGTGCTCACCACCATCGACACCGAACCCGAGCACCAGCGCGCCGCCAAGGAAGCGTTCCGTGCCGGGGGTATCGCGCCGTCTCGAACGCGCCTCATCAACGGTTGGGCGCTCGATGTCCTCCCCCGCCTCGCCGACGACACCTATGACTTGGTGTTCATCGACACCAGTCCAGTGGACCATCTGCATTTCGTACAGGAGAGCGTGCGACTACTTCGACCCGGCGGAGTTCTGGTGCTGCACAACGCCCTGCTGGGCGGACGGGTGCCCGACTCCACCCAGCGTGACGCCACTACCGTCGCCGTCCGTGCCGCCGCCCGCGCCATCGCCGAGGACGACCGCCTCACGACAGTCCTACTCCCCCTCGGCGACGGGCTGATCTGCGCCTCACGGAGCTAGATTTCAGGGCAGCTCGATCCGGGGCTGCTAGATCCAGATGCCTTTGCCGACGGTGACGATGCCGCCGGCGGAGACGTTGAAGCGTTCCTTGTCGCGCTCGACGTCGACGCCGACGATTTCGCCGTCACCAACGACGACGTTCTTGTCCAAGATTGCCCGGCGAACGACCGCACCCTTGCCGATTTTCACCCCGGGCATCAGGACACTGCCCTCTACGGTCGCGCCACTGTCGATCATGACGTTCGAGCTCAGAACCGAATTGCGAACCGTTGCCGCCGACAGGATGGAACCTGCGCCCACAATGGATTCCTGGGCGAGACCGCCCTGCACGAATTTTGCGGGTGGAAGGTTTTCCGCGGCACTGCGAATGGGCCAGCGACGGTTGTAGAGATTGAAGATCGGATGCACGGACACCAGATCCATGTGCGCGTCGTAGAACGCGTCGATGGTGCCGACGTCACGCCAGTAGCCTCGGTCGCGTTCGGTGGCACCGGGAACGACGTTGTCGTTGAAGTCGTACACCGACGCCACGCCCGCCTCGACGAGCGCCGGGATGATGTCACCGCCCATGTCGTGGTCGGAGTCGGAGTTCTCGGCGTCGGCTTTGATGGCGTCGATGAGCACCTTGGTGGTGAACACGTAGTTGCCCATCGAGGCATAGGTGACGTTCGGGTCGTCGGGCGTCCCCGGTGGGTGCGCCGGCTTCTCGAGAAACTGGGTGATGTTGCCGTTCTCGTCGGAGTCGATGCAGCCGAATGCATACGCTTCGCTGCGCGGAACCCTGATGCCCGCCACTGTGACGCCTGCACCCGAATCGATGTGCTGCTGGACCATCTGTTCCGGATCCATGCGATAGACGTGATCGGCGCCGAAAACGACGATGTACTCGGGGTCCTCGTCATAGACGAGGTTGAGTGACTGGAAGATCGCGTCGGCGCTGCCGGTGTACCAGCGTGGGCCGAGTCGTTGCTGCGCCGGTACCGGCGTGATGTATTCCCCCGCGAAACCCGACAGGCGCCAGGTTTGCGAGATATGACGGTCCAGCGAGTGGGACTTGTACTGAGTCAGCACGCACAGCCGGAGGTATCCGGCGTTGACGAGATTACTGAGCACGAAGTCGATCAGTCGATATGCGCCACCGAATGGGACGGCGGGCTTGGCTCGATCGGCGGTCATCGGGTACAGACGTTTACCCTCACCGCCTGCCAGCACAATGCCTAGTACGTGCGGTTGTGTCCTCACGTGCCCAACCTATCCGCACCAGATGAACCTCGCCAGCAGTACACGCGGTTCGCACAAGGAATGTAGGTTTACAGGTGTGCGCGTGGCGATGATGACAAAGGAATTTCCGCCAGAGGTCTACGGCGGCGCAGGTGTACATGTGACCGAGCTATCGGCACAGTTGAGATCCCTGTGCGAGGTCGACATTCACTGTATGGGGGCGCCGCGCGATACCGCGCAGGTTCACGATCCCGATCCTGCATTGGCAGGGGCCAACGCGGCCCTGACGACGCTGTCCGCCGAACTACGGATGGCCAACGCTGCGGCCGGCGCCGATGTCGTGCACTCGCACACCTGGTACACCGGGCTTGCCGGGCATCTCGCGGCCGAACTGTACGGCGTGCCACACATTCTCACCGCCCATTCACTCGAGCCTCGCAGGCCGTGGAAGGCCGAGCAACTGGGCGGCGGTTATCGTATCTCCTCCTGGTCCGAACGCAACGCTGTCGAATACGCGGATGCGGTCATCGCGGTCAGCGAGGGCATGGCCAAGGATGTTCTCGACGCCTATCCGCGCCTGGATCCCAGCCGAGTCCACGTGGTACGCAACGGCATCGACACCAAGAATTGGCATCCAGGTCCAGCGGCGGACTCCGCGGATTCCGCGCTGGCAGAAATCGGCGTCGACCCGAACAGGCCGATGGCGGCGTTCGTCGGACGCATCACCCGCCAGAAGGGTGTCGGCCACCTCATTGCGGCAGCGCATCATTTCGACCCGTCCATTCAACTGGTCCTGTGCGCGGGCGCGCCGGACACCCCGGAGATTGCCGCAGACACCGAGCGAGCAGTCGCCGAACTCGCCGAGACCCGATCGAATGTGTTCTGGGTTCGCGAGATGCTACCCACCGAAAAGGTCCGCGAAATACTTTCGGCGGCAGACGTATTCGTGTGCCCGTCGGTGTACGAGCCTCTCGGGATCGTCAATCTCGAAGCCATGGCCACCGAAACTGCCGTCGTCGCATCCGACGTCGGGGGCATTCCCGAGGTGGTCGACGACGGTGTCACCGGACGCCTCGTTCACTACAACTCCTATGAGCCACAGGTATTCGAACGCTCCTTGGCCGACACCGTCAACGCTGTCGCGCTCGACCCGAAGACTGCGACGGCGATGGGCAAAGCTGGTAGAGCGCGGGCCGTCGCCGAATTCTCGTGGGCTGCCATCGCGCAGCAGACGATCGACGTCTACAACGCAGCGCTGGCCAGGGCGCGGTAAGTTCCGACGGTCACCGAGGCCGTTACCTCGGCTGTGTCGGGCAAGGCTGCAATTGCAGTGCGGCGCGAGGCATCTGTGGAGTGCCGCGCCGACGGGCCCATCCCCACAAGGCTTGCGATGCTCACATGATCGAGCGCCATCGTGAACTCGATGCGGGTAGCGTCCAGCTGCTCGAAGCGGCCGGCGAGCGATTCTCCGAGGCGCCGGGCCTTGTCCTCGTCGACACGGAGGAGGCCGAGGGTTTCGATCAGTTCCTGCTGATGATGTTCGGTCGGCGTGACGACGACCAGAACTCCGTTCGGAGCGAGAATGCGTCGTAGCTCAGCGGCGTTCCGCGGCGAAAACACGCAACTGACCGCGTCGATCGATCCAGTACGCACCGGCAGTGGTTGCCATACGTCGGCCACGACGGATCCCAGTCGTGGATGCGCACGAGCTACTTTTCTGGCGGCCGGCTTGGAGACGTCGATTCCGACGCCCCTCATGCGCTCGAACGTCTCGAGTACTGCCGCCAGATAGTGTCCGGTACCCGCGCCCACCTCGAGCACGGTGGCAGGATCGTGTGCCGACATGGCCGCAGCTACGGCCGCGATGATCCGATCGAAGTGTCCACTCTCGAGAAACTCCGACCGCGCGTCGATCATCTCGGCGGAATCACCGACGATCTTGCCCGCGTTTCCCGCCAGCAAACTGACGTAGCCCTGACGTGCGACGTCGAAGGTATGCCCACGCTCGCACCGCACGACACGACCATCGCCGATGGCTTCGAGATCCGAGGTGCAGTGCGGACACACCAGTAGATCCATGACTTCGCTCAGCATTTATGTTCTCTCCGTATGGACTGGCATCACCACAAAGCCCCGTTCGCCGACTTCGCGCACGGGGCTATGGGCAGAAAAGAACAACAGCTATCCGGTGACGCCCCTCAATTCCTCACCGAGTGCTGCTGCCTCGTCTGGGGTGAGTTCGACGACCAGGCGCCCACCGCCTTCCAGCGGCACCCTCATCACGATTCCTCGTCCCTCTTTGGTTGCTTCGAGGGGACCGTCTCCGGTCCGGGGCTTCATAGCCGCCATCCTCTGCTCCCTCCAGATCTGCGCCACACTGCACTGCGCCTCGGCCAAAAAAGATTTCTCGCCGCAGGGCGAGAAAGGTTCTTGATCACTATTCTTCCCTATCGAGCCCGATATCGGGAACTGGAGTCGGTATTGAGGGCCGGCACCAGACAGCCAGACAGGTGATCGTCCACCATTCCGGTGGCCTGCATCAGTGCGTAGGCCGTTGTCGGTCCGAAGAACCGCAGGCCACGGCGCTTGAGGTCGGCGGCCATCGCCGTCGACTCCGCGGTCACCGCCGGCACCTCCGAGGCGTCGACGAGCCGGCTCGGTCGTGGCGGGGTCACGAACGACCACAGCAAAGTATCGAGATCGGTTCCAACCAGGTCGAGGACGACCCGCGCGTTGGCTATCGTTGCGGCGATCTTGGCCTTGTTGCGGACGATGGAGGCATCGGCCATCAGTCGGGCGACGTCGTCCTCGCCGAACCGAGCGACTCTCTCCGGGTCGAAACCCGCGAACGCGCGCCGGAAGCTCTCGCGTTTACGCAGGATGGTGATCCAGGACAGTCCGGATTGAAACGATTCGAGGCACAGTCGCTCGTACAGGGCATCCCGGCCGTGCACTTCCCGGCCCCATTCGGTGTCGTGATACTCCCGATAGAGGTCGTCGGCCGTAGCACCCCATGGACAGCGCAGTAGCCCGTCGGGTCCGGGTACCGCCGTCATTCCTCGGACTTCGCTGCCAGAGCAGACCTCAACAGGTCGATCTCGGCACCCAGCCGGTCGAGAGCCCAGTCGACTTCGCTCTGCTTGTAGCCACGCACCGTTTGCTGGAATTTCAGCGTTCGTACATCGTCACCGGTCACACCTTCTGCGGGCAGCACCGTAGCGGTGGTGCCTTCGGGCAGTGGTTCGAATTCTTCACCGCGTCCGAACACCACGCTTGCCACGAAGAAGAGCAGGGCTGCGATCACGGCGATGATGACGACGTAGAGAAGTAGCGTCAGCATGGATCGATAGTCTCACGCAGCCCTGCCATTCACACGTGCAAGGTGTTGATAGCCGGTCGGTCCTCCAACGAGACCTCGGTCGAGAACGGGACGAACGAGTCACCGTCGACGCGGAACTGTGTCAGCCCGGCTCCCGAGTCCGGGATGCCGCATCGCCCGAGCATGGTGCCGACAATCTGACGACTCATGGCACCGAGTTCGACGAGCGGACGGTTCCGATGCTTGCGTACACCGAGGTTGACCTGGCCGATGGCGTCGAGGCCGAGCCGATCGTAGGTATCGAGCAGCAGTCCGATCTCGACGCCGTAGCCGGGTGCGAACGGGACGGCAGACAACAACTCGCGGGTTCCCGCGTACTCACCACCGAGCGGTTGGATCACGCTGGTCAATTCTGGACGCATAGCTGCCAGCAGGGGGCGGGCGACGAGCTCGGTGACCCGTCCTCCACCGTTGGCGTCCTCGCCGCCGCTCACCCGTAACGGGCGCCGGTAATACCCCTTCACCAGGTGGATTCCCTCGACCGTCAACAACGGCCCCAGCAGCTTCGGAACGAAGGCCGGGTCGGGGTTGATGAGGTCGGAGTCCACGAAGACGATGAGATCGCCGGTCGACGCTGCGACTGCGCGCCACAACACTTCGCCTTTGCCTGGCACGGGTTCGAGTCCTGGAATTGCTTCCTCTCGACTGATCACCCGTGCACCGGCTGCCCTTGCACGTTCTGCGGTGGCGTCGGTGGATCCGGAGTCCAAGACGATCAGTTCGTCGACCAAGCCTCCCAGCAATGGGTGGATCGTGTCGATGACCGCGGCCACGGTCTGTTCTTCGTCGAGGGCTGGTAGAACCACCGAGACGGTCCGGCCCTTCTTCGCTGCTTCCAGCTCCGCCAGAGACCACGACGGTTCATCCCAACTGTGCGAGGCTGCCCACGATTCCCTCACAGCCGTTCGGTCGGCCAACGTCATGCGAGCCCCCTGATGGTTCGTTCGGGAATCCTCGTCCCCAGAATTGCGGCAACCATGTCCACGACTCTTCTGGTCGATGCGACCTCGTGCACTCGGAACATGCGAGCTCCGCCTGCTGCGGCCAATGCTGTCGCTGCCAATGTTCCCTCCAACCGGTCGGCGAGTTCTACACCTAGAGTCTCGCCTATGAAATCCTTGTTACTGAGCGCCATCAGCACTGGCCATCCGGTGTTTACAAGAACGTCCACTCGCCGCAACAACTCGAGCCCGTGATAGGTGTTTTTTCCGAAATCGTGGGTCGGATCGATCAGAATCGAGTCGCGGCGAACTCCGGCGGCAAGCGCCGCTTCTGCTGCTTTCGTCACTTCGGCGACGACATCGGCGACGACATCGGTATATCGGACGCGGTGCGGACGCGTGCGTGGCGTCGCCCCTCCGGTGTGTGAACACACGATCCCGACGCCCTCTTCCGCCGCGACTGCAACGAGATCGGGATCAGCCCCTGCCCAGGTGTCGTTGATCAGATCTGCACCGACTCCGCACGCGAGCCTTGCTACCTCGCTACGCCAGGTATCGACACTGATCAGCAGATCGGGGTACTCGCCTCGAATGGCTTCGACGAACGGAATCACGCGGCGAATTTCCTCGGCCGCATCGACCACATCACCGGGTCCGGCTTTGACGCCGCCGATATCGACCATGTCCGCGCCCTCTGCGACAGCGCGATGCACCGACGCCATGGCCGCGTCGTCGGTGAAATTCGCACCTTTGTCATAGAACGAATCCGGGGTGCGGTTCACAATCGCCATGACGAGTGCACGGTCGGTGGCGACCGGTTTGCCGCAAAGGGTGCTCATGAATCAATAGTGGCATCCCTTCGCACACCGACACCTTCGCGCAGCTGAACTCGGACTGCGTCGGCGCCCACGTCGGCCCAATGACGAACCCCGCGCCCCTGTTCGTCGAGTTCGATGATGTGGAACTGCTCGATCACCACCGGGACCCCTTCTGCTGGGATACCGAACAGTGGCGTGCCGGTATGTGTTCCGCGCATCTCGACTCTTGCGGCCAGGCGGTCGCCTTCACCGAACAGGTCCATCACGGACACCTGCAGGTCCGGCATTGCCGATCTGAACATGCCGATCGCACCCTCGAGATGTGCCGCCATGTCTGGTTCGTCTGCACCGAACGGATGCCGATCCACTGCGGTAGGGGCCAGTGCTACGCCGACCACCGCCAAGTCACCTTTTCCGAATCCGTCTTCGAACACACTCCTGACTCGCAGCTTGGCTTGCTGAATATCCATGAGGTCCTCAATTCGTTCCAGTAGCACTAGGATTAATATGTCTATAGTGGAAGCAATGAGCGAAGACGTCAAGAGGGTCTACAACTCTGCAGTTCGTCGAGACCGAGCCGCAGCAACACGCCTACGCATCACCGATTCGGCGCGCGCACTCTTCCTCGAACGCGGGTACGCCACAACCTCGGTGCCTGCCATCGCAGCGGCGGCCGAGGTCTCACCCGACACGGTCTTCCACATATTCAGAAGCAAAAAAGAGCTGCTGAAAGTGTTGGTGGACCTCGATATCGGCGGAGACGACGATCCGACGCCGATCCTGCAGCGCGGCCCCGCCCTCGCCGTCCGAGACGAGCCGGATCAGCGGGCACAGATTCGACTCTTTGCACATGGGATCGCCAGGCAGGTAGCCCGCATCCGCGAAATCGACGACATTCTGCTCAGTGCCGCAGGGGTAGACGCCGACATTGCCGCTCTCCGCGCGGACATCCAGGATCGCCAACGCAAGGCAGCGATGACCGAGATCGCGTCGTGGATCGGCGAACGTGGCCCACTGGCCGTCGACATCGACACGGCGGGCGGCACGATCTGGGCGCTGACCAGTCCCGAGATGCACCGCATGCTGTGCGACCGCTCGGGCTGGTCGACGGACCGGTTCGGCCAGTGGCTGGAAAACACACTGACCGCTTCGCTTCTTCCCTAACCCTTGGGGGCCTTGCCTGCAGCTACCTCGTCGACGTATCCGTCATACGCCTTGTCGTACCCCCCGGACTTGCCGCGGAGTACGTACAGCTCGGCCTCGGGGTCATCGCCGTAGCCGAGTTTGCGAAGGGCAACCTTCTGGCTCTTGAACGTCGAGGTCTGCTCGAGACTGTCCACGACACGGACGAACAGCGGAACCGCGTACGAGGGCAGTTTGTCGTAGAGATGCTCGGCGACCGATTTTCCATCGAAGCTCTCCCCGTCACGCAACGTCACCGCAGCCATCCCTGCCTTGCCGTCGGTTCCTTCGATGTCGACGCCGTAGACGACCACACCGTCCACCGACGGGTGACCGCCGAGCGCGCCCTCGACCTGCGTAGTCGCGACGTTCTCGCCCTTCCACCGAAAAGTGTCACCGAGTCGGTCGACGAACGCGACGTGCATCCAACCCTGATTCCGGACCAGGTCTCCGGTGTCGAACCAGCAGTCTCCATCTTTGAACCCGTCTCGGACGAGTTTCTTCTCCGTCGCCTGCTCGTCCGAGTATCCGTCGAACGGCGCGCGGTCGGTGACCTTGGACAGCAAAAGACCTACCTCGCCGCTACCGACCTTGCGAAGCCGGCCGTTACTTCCGCGCTTCGCCTCGCCCGACTCCTCGTCGTACTCGACGACGGCATACGGCAGTGGGCAAATGCCGGCGGTCTTCTTCATGTTCAATGCGTTGATGAACGCGATATTGCATTCGCTCGCGCCGTAGAACTCCGCCACGCGCGAGATTCCGAAACGCTCGGTGAACTCTTCCCAGATCTCGGGCCGTAAGCCGTTGCCGACGACGAGCTCGATCGTGTTGTCTCGGTCGTCCGGCCGCTTCTCCTGAGTCAGTAGGTAGCGGCACAATTCGCCGATGTAGGTGAACGCGGTCGCCTTGTTGACCTTGACGTCTTCCCAGAAGTTGCTGACCGAGAACTGTTTACCGATGGCCATCGCCGCGCCGCCGGTGAGCACCGATGACAGCGTCACCGTCAGTGCATTGTTGTGATAAAGCGGCAGGCAGCAGTAGATGACGTCGTCTTCGCGCAGCCGCACACCCATGTTGCCCAGCCCGGACATCGACTTGAGCCAGCGGAAATGGCTCATCAAACTTGCCTTCGGGAGGCCGGTGGTGCCGGAGGTGAAGATGTAGAAGGCGTTTTCCTTGGCCTGGATCTCCGCAGTCACCGACGGATTGTCCGCACTGGCCCCGGCCGCGAGTTCGGCAAGCTCCCTCATCGGCAGCACCACGCCCGCCTCGGGAGCGTCGTCCAACGAGTCGAGCGCTTCCTGAGCGTTCTCGTCGAGGACCAGAACGGTCGCCGACAGGATGCCGAGACTGTGCTCGAGGACGTCGCCCCGCTGGTTGTAGTTGAGCATTCCTGCGGTAGCGCCGAGCTTGACGGCAGCGAGCGCCGCGAAAAGCGCCTCCGGCCTGTTCTTGCTGAGTACACCGACCACGTCGCCGCGCTTGACGCCCAGGTCAGTGAACACGTGCGCATACCGATTGACCATCGAGTTGGCGTCGGCGTACGACACCGATTCACCTTCGAATCGCACGAAGGGGCGGTCTCCGCACTTGGCAGCAGCATCCTGAAACACCAGGCCGATCGAGGCCTTGTGATGAGGTTTGCGAGTAAAGCCCAGGACACCGCGCAGCAGGCTCGGCACCTCCGTCACCATTTTCGGCAACGCGACCGCGAGGTCGGTCAGTCCAATCTTCTGACGGGCGTCGACAGCCATGTACTCCCCTTCGAGCGATGTGATCCCCATTACCTTACTCCAGAGTAACCTTAGGTTTCATCGAGGAGAACAGGCGGCTAGCGCATCGGCCACGGTCGCTGTCCTGATCAGCTTGTCCAGTGCCCGTTGTTGAACGAAGCCCGTCGAGGACAGCCCGTCGAGCCACTGCAACAGACCCGCGTAGTGGTCCGTTGGATCCAGTAGTACGACTGGCTTGTCGTGCATGCCCAAATACCCGGCCGTCCAGGTTTCGAACAGTTCCTCCAGCGTTCCGATGCCACCGGGTAGCGCGATGAAGGCGTCGGCCCGGTCTTCCATGATTTTCTTACGCTCACGCATGGTGTCGGTGACGATCAATTCATCGGCATCGACGTCGGCGACCTCGCGATGAACGAGAGCTTTCGGGATGACTCCGACGGTGAAAGCGCCTGCAGCGCGGGCTGATTCGGCTATCGCCCCCATCATTGAGACGTTTCCGCCACCGGAGACCAACTGCCATCCCCGTTGGCCGATCGCGGTACCGAGCTCGCGCGCCAACTCGAGAAACGACGAATCCACCGGCCCCGACGCACAGTAGACGCACACCCTGTTGATTGCGACCGCTTCGCTCACTCCGACTCTCCGCAAACACTGTTCACGATCTGCACTGCTTCCTCGACACTGTCGGTGCAACGGATCAAGTCCAGGTCGGCCGGGGAAACCTTGCCTTGCGCGACCAACGTGTCCTTGATCCAGCTGATAAGACCTGACCAGAATTCTGTGCCGATCAGCACGATCGGAAAGCGAGTCACCTTGCCCGTCTGCACCAGCGTGAGAGCCTCGAACAACTCATCGAGAGTGCCGAAACCACCTGGGAGACAAATGAATGCCTGGGAGTACTTCACGAACATCGTCTTCCGGATGAAAAAGTACCGAAAGTCGATACCCAGATCTACCCAGTCGTTGAGGCCTTGCTCGAAGGGCAGCTCGATGCCGAGCCCGATCGAGTAGCCGTCGGCGGTACTCGCGCCGCGGTTCGCAGCTTCCATGATCCCAGGGCCGCCGCCGGTGATGACCGCAAATCCCGCTTTCGCCAACGCACTTCCGAGCTCGCGGGCAGACTTGTACTCATCGTGATCACGCGGGGTTCGGGCCGAACCGAACACCGTGACCGCCCTCGGCACCTCGGCGAGAGCGCCGAAACCCTCCACGAACTCACTCTGAATCCGAAGCACCCGCCACGGGTCGGTGTGAGTCCAGTTTCCTGTTCCGCGCTGATCGAGCAATCGTTGATCGGAGGTCGATGATTCGGTGTTGCGTCCGCGACGCAACGTCACCGACCCCATGTGCCTTGCTGGCGTCTCCATGTTTTACAGGCTATCCGGCCCATCTACCATCGGGACCACAGGTTATCCAGTGGTCAGGTATCCCCGTAGAACAGCCGTGACATTCGTGATCTGATCGGTAGGCACCCGCTCGTCGCGCTTGTGCGCCAAGTTGGGGTCTCCAGGTCCGTAGTTGACCGCCGGAATACCGAGCGCCGAGAACCGCGACACGTCGGTCCAGCCGTACTTGGCGCGAAACCGCCCACCGGCCGCCTCGATCAGCGCCGCAGCAGCAGGTGCGGCGAGTCCAGGTAACGCACCGGGTGAAGAATCGGTGACCTCGAATCCGAGATCGAGCCCGTCGACGACGTCACGAACGTGCTCGATCGCCTGCTCGACACTCCGATCGGGGGCGAAGCGGAAGTTCACATCCAGCTCGGCTGCGTCGGGGACGACATTGCCTGCCACGCCACCGGAAATACGGACAGCCTGCAGACCTTCGCGGTACAAGCAGCCATCGATATCCACCTCTCGCGCACTGTATGCAGCCAACCTGTTGAGAACAGCACCAAACTTGTGAATTGCGTTGTCCCCCAGCCATGATCGCGCACTGTGTGCTCTCGTCCCAACCGCCGAAAGCCGCACTCGCAGCGTGCCCTGGCAACCCGCCTCGATGAATCCACCGGACGGCTCGCCCAGAATCGCCACGTCGGCCGCGAGCCACTCCGGCAGCTCACGTTCGATCCGCCCCAATCCATTGAGCGCAGCGTCGATCTCTTCACAGTCGTAGAACACCAGCGTGATGTCGTGCGCGGGCTCTTCGATCGTGGCGGCGAGATGAAGAAAGACGGCGTCACCCGACTTCATATCGACCGTGCCACAACCATGCAGAACATCGCCCTCGACCCCGTCGCGTTCACGTCTGCTCGGCACATTGTCGGCAATCGGGACGGTATCGAGGTGACCGGCGAGCATCACGCGACTGGGAAGTCCACGATCGGTGCGCGCAAGGACCGCATTGCCGCTGCGGATGATCTCGAATCCGACCGTCTGCTCACGCAGCGCGGCCTCCACCGCATCGGCGATCACCGACTCCGCCCGCGAAACACTGGGTATGTCCACCAGCGCCGCTGTCAGATCGATGGGGTCGGAATGCAGATTCAAAGCCGGGTGCGAACTCACCGTACGAGACTACTTCCAGGCCATCCCCAGGCTCCACTCCCGCCTACCCAGGTCATTCCGCAGGCTCCACTCCCGCCTGTTCAGGGCGAACTTCGCCGTGCCCTCGGCCGACCCTACGGGCCTGCGGCGCACGCCCATCGCCCTCGCGCTTCTGCCTTCGACGACGCACGCCGTATCCTCGGTACCTGTGAGCGCACAGGGAGCATCAGCAATAGGCATTGCCAACATCACCACCAGTGGAGTCGTCCTCGACACCTGGTACCCCAGCCCCGAGCTGGGCGGAAACGGGCCAGTCGGCACCACACGACTCGAGGGGTCGGACATCCCCGCCGAGTTCGCCGCCCTCGTCGGACCGGACGAAGCTCGCGGAGTCGACGTCGTCGCCGTCCGGACCACCATCGCCTCGCTCGACGACGCACCGATCGACGCGCATGACGTCTATCTGCGCCTGCATCTGCTCTCGCATCGTCTCGTTCAGCCGCACGGGCTCAGCCTTGACGGCCAGTTCGGCTTTCTTGCCAACGTCGTATGGACCAACTTCGGACCGGCAGCGGTCGACGGTTTCGAGACGGTCCGCACTCGCCTTCGTGCACGTGGCCACGTCACGGTCCTCAGCATCGACAAGTTCCCCCGTCTCGTCGATTACGTCGCGCCGTCCGGCGTTCGGATCGCCGACGCCGATCGGGTCCGTCTGGGCGCGCATCTGGCCAGCGGAACAACGGTCATGCATGAGGGATTCGTCAACTTCAACGCCGGCACACTCGGCAACTCGATGGTCGAAGGCCGAATCTCGGCCGGAGTCGTCGTCGGTGACGGCTCCGACGTCGGCGGTGGCGCTTCGATCATGGGCACACTGTCCGGCGGCGGCAAGAACGTCATCTCGGTCGGCGAGCGTTGTCTACTCGGTGCCAACTCCGGACTCGGCATTTCCCTCGGCGACGACTGTGTCGTCGAGGCAGGCCTCTACATCACCGCGGGAACCAAGGTCACCGGCCCGGACGGCACCGTCGTGAAGGCTGCGACGCTCAACGGAAACAGCAATCTGTTGTTCCGTCGAAATTCAGTTTCAGGTGCCGTCGAGGTCGTGCCGTGGAAGGGCACCGGCGTCGAACTGAACGCCGCGCTGCACGCCAACGACTAGATGGATCGAAGGGAGACTAGATGGTTCGAAGGGAGTCGAGGGTCGTCACCACTGCGCGTGCCGCCTCGACTCCCTTGCGCTTCAGATGTGCGGTGAAGAACGCGGCGTGATCGGCGTGCTCGTGAAAGTGGTGGGGCGTCAGCACTACGGAGAACACGGGCACGTCGGTATCCAGCTGGACTCGCATCAGGCCGTCGATAACCGCAGATTCGACGAATTCGTGCCGATAGATTCCGCCGTCCACGACCAGTGCAGCAGCCACGATTGCCGAATATTTACCCGTGCGTGCCAAACGCTGGGCGTGCAACGGAATCTCGAAGGCACCTGGAACCGCGAACTGGACGACCGAAGCTTCCGAATAGCCCTGCGCCACCAACTCGGAAACGAATCCCTGGCGCGCGCGGTCGACTATCTCACTGTGCCACGTCGCTTGGATGAAGGCGATGGACCCCAGTTGCTCGTTCGTCATGAAAGATGATGTTAGTCGTCGAGCAGATCGATAGTTCGCTCGTCCGGCTTACCGTCGTAGTACTTCTGCAATACTTCGCCGAAAATCGGAAAGCCAGGGTCGACTTCGGCGAACAAGGTCATCGACGACTGCAGCTTCAGATCGTCCGGATATCCGAAAATATCTGCGGCGGTCCCGTCAGCGATCTTCACCACCATCGCGGCGGCCTTCCGCAATCTAGGCCCCAGCACTTCGTGGGAGAGGTACATCTGCGCTTCCACGCGGTCTGCGATACCGAAGTGTTGAGCCGTCGCGCTCCGTCCGAGTCCAGCGAGTTGTGGGAAAACGAACCACATCCAGTGGGTGCTTTTGCGGCTGGCTTTCAGCTCGGCGCGGACGGTGTCCCACACCGGATCCTGCGCGTCGACGAATCGCTGTAGGTCGTAGTCCATCTGGAGCCTTCCGAAGAATTTTTGGTCGAAACAGCTTCGTCGCGGGGCCGACAATAGCAGCTCGGCCTGCGCACTCATCCGGCTCGGAGGCCGATACACTCCGCAGATGGGTAACGACGGGGTCGACACCGCATCTGTGCGCGCGCAATCGGGGAGTACCTCACCGGCCCCGCGCACGAACCGTCGAAAGTTGGCGTGGGTAGCCGGAGTTCTTGCCGCCACCGTGTTGTTGGCAGCGGGCGTGTTGTGGTTGGCGCCGAGTAGATACTTGCCGTGGGATACCACTGCTTTTCCCGATGTCGACGCTTCGGGTCTGTCTTCGGAGCAGGCCGAGGTCGTCGAACTTCTCCGCACCGAACACAGCCGACAGAACCCGGGAACGTTCTACTCCGATGGTGTCGAAGAAGCGTGGTGCGCAAACTTCGTCAGCTGGATCATGCGTGAGGCAGGACAGCCACTGAGCAACCCGAATTCCGGGAGCTGGCGGATCCCCGGCGTGTACACGCTGACCGAGTACTACCAAGACGAGGACAGATTCGAACCGAAGGGATACATCCCGGCGGTCGGGGACGTCGTGCTCTACGACAACAGCAGTTGGATCGGTCAGCACACCAACATCGTCGTAGCGATCGACGGAAACACAGCCACCACGGTAGGTGGCAACGAACTCGGAAAGATCCGCGTACATACCGTCGACGTATCCAATGATTCGGCCGTCGTAGGCTTCGGTCGCCTCGTCGAATAACCGCTCAGCCGAGATGCTTCTTCTGAACCTTGCCCATCGCGTTGCGTGGCAATGAATCCACGATGCGAATTTCCCTCGGCCGCTTGTGAATCGACAGTTCCCTCGCGACGAGATCGATGAGAGCCGACGGTTCGACGCCGGTGCCGACGACGAATGCGACGATGCGCT
The DNA here is from genome assembly GCF_030063405.1 of Rhodococcus sp. H29-C3. NCBI lineage: Bacteria > Bacillati > Actinomycetota > Actinomycetes > Mycobacteriales > Nocardiaceae > Rhodococcus > Rhodococcus sp. H29-C3. The sequence goes on from NZ_JASITC010000001.1 coordinate 113,174, forward strand.
GACCGAGGTCATCGTCCGGAAGGCCCACGACGGCGACCTCGTCGACGCTCGGGTCCCCCAGCAGAACGGTCTCGATCTCACCGGCACCGACGCGATAGCCACCGGTCTTGATCAGGTCGGTGGATGCGCGTCCGACGACGCGATGGAATCCGTCCGGGCCGATGACCGCCACGTCGCCGGTGTCGAACCAACCGTCCTCGGTGAAGACCTTCGCCGTCGCCTCCGGGTTGTTCAGGTAGCCGGCGAACATCGTCGGACCGCGTACCTGCAGCGCTCCGATCGACTCCCCGTCGTGTGGGAGCGTCTCCCCCGCCTCGCTCACGATTCGTGTCTCGACGCCATCGACCGGCACTCCCACGGAGCCGGGCCTACGTTCTCCGTCGGCGCGGGTGCTGATGGTGATCAGTGTTTCGCTCATGCCGTAGCGCTCGATGGGCGCCTGGCCGGTCAGTTCCTTCAGTTTCTCGAACACCGGCACCGGTAGAGGCGCACTGCCGGAGACGAGTAGCCGGGCATGCGCGAGGGCTGTCGCGGACGTCTCGTCGGCGGCGATGCGGGACCATACCGTCGGGACACCGAAATACAGTGTCCCTTTGGCGGCGGCATACAGCTCGGGAGTCGGTTTACCGGTGTGCACGAGCGGACTGCCGACGCGCAGCGGACCCAGTACTCCGAGGAGCAGGCCGTGGACATGGAACAGCGGAAGGCCGTGCACCACAGTGTCCCGGGATGTCCAGTTCCACGCCTGCGCTACCGCGTCGATGCCGGCCGCGATCGCTTCGCGCGACAACAGGACGCCCTTCGGCGGGCCGGTCGTGCCGGAGGTGTACAGAATGAAAGCGATGGACGACGGGTGTGGATCCGGGTAGCTGTGCCAGGACCTGGCGTGCTGACGAACCGGCAGGACCTCGAGGCCCGCCGTGTCCTCGGGCGCCTCGCCGAGCCATGCCTGCGCACCGGAGTCTCGCAGCATGTGTTCGCGTTCGGCATGCCCAGCATCGGGCGGAATCGGCACCACCGTCACACCTGCAATCAGCGCACCGACAACGGCAAGCACAGTCTTGACGCTGGGAGTTGCGAGAACTGCCAGGCGTTCTGCCCGCGAGATCCGCTCGGCGACCGACGTCGCGGCGCCGAGAATGTCACCGCGGGACAAGGAGACACCGCCGATCGTCACAGCGTCGGCAATATCGTCTCCGCGAGCGACGGCGAGTGGATTCAATGATCGAAGCAGCACATGGTTACCGTACATACATGGATGCCGACGGAATCGACACCGGCGACTACGCCGAGTACATGACGGTGCCCGCCGGAGACCTGCAGCCCGGGGTCTATTTGATCGGAACCGATGCCGACCAGGAAATCGCTGATGAGGAAGATCTGGGCGACGACCTGGACAACGAAGACGATATCGAGGTCGCGCACATCAGCGACGGTGCTCCTCGGCTGGTCTATTCGGTGCAGTCCGACGATTTCTGGACACGTGTGGAACTCGCAGACCTGCGGGCCGCCCAGATCTACGAGGAAGCGAATGCACGCAATCCGGCGGTCAATGCTGCGCCCAAGCGGTTCACCACGGTCGAGGCTTTCGGCAGCAATGAACTGGTCTACATCCTCCGCATCAGGCGGGGTGGTTGGGACATCGCCTGACCCTCGAGTCGGGTTCGATCACGGTACCTTTGCCCTACACCGAGGACGCGACTGTGCCGATCCCGAGGGCCGCGAGGATTCCCGCACTGATGCGATCGAGCCAGTCGGTCACCTTCGGTCGCCGCAGCAGCACGACGGCACGCGAGGCGACGACCGAGAAGACGCCCATGACGAGTGCGGCGACCACCACTTCCACGACTCCGAGTGTCATGGCTCCGGCGAACGTGACCACGGTCAGGAACTGAGGAACGACAGCGAGATAGAACAGCCCGACTTTGGGATTGAGTGCGCACGAAAGGACACCGGCACCGAAGGCTGACCGAGCCGAGGCCACGACGGGCACCATCGGCTCACCGTCGACCTTCGTCTTCCTGCGCGCCATGAACGCACGTACCCCGAGGTACAGCAGGTACAGCCCACCGAGGATCTTGATAATTCGGTACACGGTCGCAGACTGCTCGACGATGGCCGCGAGTCCGACGGCAACCAGCACTGCCCAGAACAAACCGCCGAGTGCGACGCCCATGGCCGCTGCAATTCCGGGTCGCTGCCCTCCGATGCTGTATCGAAGCACGAGGAACGAATCCGGTCCAGGAAGAATCGCCAGCAGGAAGCACACACCTGCAAAGCTGAGCAGCACACTGACGGTCATGGACTGAATGGAAACACCCAGGCCAGACAACGCGCAACTGGATACTCGCGAGCCTAGGCCGTCAACCGCTCCGCCGCAGTCTGGATACGCTCGTCGGTGGCGGTCAGCGCGATACGGACGTGCTGGGATCCGCGGGGACCATAGAACTCACCCGGTGCGGCAAGGATGCCGCGTTCGGCGAGCCAGTCGATGGTGTCACGGCAGGGTTCGCCGCGGGTGGCCCAGAGATACAGCCCGGCTTCGGAGTGATCTACTTCGAACCCGGCTGCTCTGACGGCGGAGAGCAGTGTGGTGCGACGGGCACGGTAGCGCTCACGCTGGATGTTCTCGTGCTCGTCGTCGGACAAAGCCGCAGTCATCGCAGCTTGAATCGGCAACGGCATCATCATTCCCGCGTGTTTGCGGACTTCGAGCAGTTCGGTTACCAATTTCTGGTCGCCGACGACGAAGCCTGCACGATAGCTGGCGAGATTGGACGTCTTGGAAAGTGAGTGCACGGCAAGAAGATTCGTATGGTCGCCATCGCTGACACGGGGGTCGAGGATCGACAGCGCCTCACCTTCCCAGGTCAGGCCGAGGTAGCACTCGTCGGACACGACCACGGCGTCGCGCTCACGGGCCCACCCGACAACTTTGCGGAGGTGCTCCAGGCCCAGTACCTTGCCGCTCGGGTTCGCAGGAGAGTTCACGAATACGAGCGATGCGCGCTCGGGCCCGAGTCGATTCAAGCCGTCGGCACGAATGATGCGCGTACCCGCAAGGAGGGCTCCGACTTCGTAAGTCGGGTAAGCCAGTTCGGGGATGACCACCAGGTCGCGGTTACCGAGACCGAGAAGGCTCGGTAACCAGGCGATCATTTCCTTGGTGCCGATGGCAGGCAGAACGGCATCGACGCCGATCCCCGTTATGCCGTACCGCCGCCCCAGCGCAGCAACTGCTGCTTCACGCAACGCGAGCGTGCCGACTGTCGTCGGGTAACCGGGGATGTCGGATACCGATGCCAGCGCAGCACGAATGATCGGTGCAACTGGGTCGACAGGAGTGCCTACCGACAGATCCACTATTCCGTCCGGGTGCGACTGTGCCTTGTCTTTCGCGGCAGTCAGTGAGTCCCAGGGAAAGTTGGGCAGGCCGGACGCGACGGAAATACGTGCCAATGTCAGCTCTCACCCATGGGAGGCAACGCCTTGATGAACGGTGGGTCGAAATCGGTCTTGCCGAGCTTCGCGGCCCCACCGGGTGAACCCAGATCGTCGAAGAAATCGACGTTCGCGCTCACATAGCCACTCCACTGCTCCGGTACGTCGTCCTCGTAGAAGATGGCCTCGACGGGGCAAACCGGTTCGCATGCACCACAGTCGACGCATTCGTCGGGGTGGATGTACAGCATGCGGCCACCTTCGTAAATGCAGTCCACCGGGCATTCTTCGATGCATGCCTTGTCGAGTACATCCACGCACGGTTCCGCAATCGTGTACGTCACTGCTGGCTCCCACCCTTTCCAGTAATCGGCACCGAAAGCGTTGTTCACTGCTTGCAGTGCCCTGAGAATCCTAGTATCGCGTCGTAGATTTACGACAATCCGCGCAGGGTGTCCTCACTGTGACACTCGGATCATCCGAGAACCCCCGCCCTAGCCTACGTGGCTCGGACTTTCGGCGTTCGCGTGAACCCAACCGATCCCCTGTTTGGCAGCTCGGGAGAGCGCACCACGTTCCCCGATGTAGCTTGCCACGCCGCCGACCAGCGGAATCGCGGAAAGAACACGGTAGATGCCACGGCTGTGCGGACGCTTGGCCAGCTCGCTCGATACGTCCCTCAGCACGGCCGCGACGTCCCACATCGCATGCAGTAGCGCGAAGGGTCCGCACTCGCGCGTCGGTGTCGGTGTCGATGAGGTATCGGGCTCGGCGCCGTCGCGATCGACCTCACGGCCGCACAGTACGGACGCGAGCATGCTCACGTGCGCCGACCGGTCCGTCACTCCGTTCTCTCTGGCGACGGCAACGAGAACCATCGCCTGGTTCGCGAAGCCGAGCAGATCCTGCAACGGCAGCCGGTTGACCAGTACACCGAAGACGCTGGGGAATGCAACGGCCACGGTGTTGACGGCACCGATCCGCGCGACCCACCACCACGAGCGGGCCTGCGCATCGAGCTCGAGCCATGCTGCCGTCCCTGGGAAGTCGGTGGCGTTCAGGGTTTTCGCCAACGTGTCGAGCACGGTGTCGATGGCGGTGTCTTCAGCGGTCGGTGTTCGAAACGTTCTCGCCTTCAGTCCTACCGGATCACGTTCGGCGAGAACGTCGAGAACAGGGTCGATGATGGCCACGGCCCGGTCGAGGGCTGTGACGACTGTGCGATTGTCCATGCTCAGACGACTCCCACTGCGGGGAACTTGTCGACGAGACCGTAGGTCGTGGTGCGTTCACGAGCAGGACGACCGATCCCGTTCGCAATCTCGTGGAGCTCGGCGACGGTCTTCTCCGATCCGTTCTGGCTTCCCGCCATCCGCGAAATGGTCTCTTCCATCAACGTGCCACCGAGGTCGTTCGCGCCCCCGTTGAGCATCGCCTGAGTGCCGGTGATGCCGAGCTTGACCCACGAAGTCTGGATGCTGTCGATACGTCCGTGCAGCATGATCCGCGCCAATGCATGCACTGCGCGGTTGTCACGGTTGGTCGGGCCGGGACGCGACGCTCCGGCTAGATACAGCGGCGAGGACTGGTGCACGAACGGAAGTGGCACAAACTCGGTAAATCCGCCTGTCTTGTCCTGTATTCCCTTGAGCACGTTCATATGACCGACCCAGTGCGACGGATTGTCGACATGGCCGTACATCATCGTCGAGCTCGATCGCAGGCCTACTTCGTGTGCGGTGGTGACAACTTCGATCCACTCCGCTGCAGGCAACTTGCCCTTCGTCAACACCCAGCGAACCTCGTCGTCGAGGATCTCCGCTGCAGTACCGGGAATGGTGTCCAGCCCCGCGGCACGAAGTTCGACAAGCCAATCGCGAATCGACTGCCCGCCTCGCGAAGCGCCGTTGACGATCTCCATCGGAGAGAACGCATGAACGTGCATCGACGGCACCCGCGCTTTCACAGCGCGCACCAGGTCCGCATAACCGGTGACCGGCAGTTCCGGGTCGATACCGCCCTGCATGCAGACCTCGGTTGCACCGAGAGCGTGCGCCTCCCAGGCGCGGTCCGCCACTTCGGCCGTGGACAGCGTGAACGCATCCGCGTCGCCCTTGCGCTGCGCGAAAGCACAGAACCGACAGCCGGTGTAGCAGATGTTGGTGAAGTTGATGTTCCGGTTGACGACGTAGGTGACTGTCTCGCCGTTAACCTGCCTGCGCAGGTCGTCGGCGAGGGCTGCGACGGCGTCCATGCCGGTTCCCTCGGCCGTAGCGAGCGCCAGGTACTGCTCGTCGGACAGACCCGCGGGATCCTTTTCGGCCGCTCGGAGCGCGGCCACCAGGTCCCTGTCGACGCGTTCGAGGCCGGCCAGATCGCGTACCTGCTCCCGGATGGACTCCCAATCCCCGAATGCGTTGTCCAGGTCACTACGTGTTTCGGTGTTACGCCCCTCGGTGTCGATCTCGGTGTTGAGATCCACTCGGCCCGAGGACACCCACTCCTCGTCCGGCTCCTGCCACGGAAGCCCCGTCGGGAGGACGCCGTCACGCGCCATTCCGGTCTTAGGATCTGCCAGTGAATTCACGTGCGCGGAGATACGCGGATCGATCCACGGCGCGCCCGCGAGAACGTATTGCGGTTGCGCTGCTGTGCGCTCGGTCAGCGTGTATCCGGCGGCCTCCGACAGCTCCGCCAACGTGTCGAGATTCGGCCACGGCCGTTCCGGGTTCACGTGATCGGGAGTCAGCGGAGAGACGCCACCCCAGTCGTCGACGCCCGCGCCGAGCAACGCAGCGGTCTCTTCGACGGCAACGAGGTTCGGTGGTGCTTGAATACGCATCGACGGCCCGAGCACCACCCGCGTGACCGCGATGGTTGCGAGGAATTCCTCCATGCCCGCGTCGGGCATATCTCGCATCACGGTGTCGTTCTTGGCGAGAAAGTTTTGCACGATGATCTCTTGCACATGACCGAAGGCCTTGTGCACCTTACGAATAGCCATGATCGACTCGGCTCGATCGCGGATGGTCTCCCCAATTCCGACGAGGATACCGGTGGTGAACGGGATGTTGAGGCGTCCTGCATCGGTCAGAGTTCGTAGCCGAACCTCGGGATCTTTGTCCGGGCTGCCGTAGTGAGCCTGACCTTTTTCCTCGAACAGTCGGCGGGAGGTCGTCTCGAGCATCATTCCCATCGACGGCGCGACTGGCTTGAGGCGAGAGAGTTCTTGCCAGCTCATGACGCCAGGATTGAGATGGGGAAGCAATCCGGTTTCTTCTAGAACTCGGATCGACATGGCCCGGACGTAGTCCAGCGTGGAGTCGTAACCCCTGGAATCGAGCCATTCCTTGGCCTCGGGCCAGCGATCTTCCGGCCGGTCCCCGAGGGTGAACAGTGCTTCTTTGCATCCTAGTTCCGCGCCTTTGCGCGCAACCTCGATGATTTCGTCGGGATCCATGAACAGTCCGTGGCCTTCGGCGCGCAATTTTCCTGGCACCGTCACGAACGTGCAGTAATGGCATTTGTCCCGGCACAGGCGAGTGATCGGAATGAACACCTTGCGCGAGTACGAGACCGTTTTGGGGCGGCCCGCCGACTCGAGACCCGCATCCCGCACCCGCGACGCCGAAGTGCAGAGGTCCACCAGGTCGTCACCGCGTGCGTGCAGCAGCACCGTCGCTTCGTCGACGTTGAGCGATACCCCGTCGCGGGCGCGTCGTAGAACACGACGCATTGAGGAGGGGGCGGGGACCTTTTCTGGTTCGGGAGCAGCGGCGGTTACAGGATCAGGCAGCATGGTCACCCGTCGATCATGCGCCACCGACGGGTCGGCGTGCCACCGTAGGTGGTCGGAGTGGGCAGGAGTGGAGCCTGCGGAACGACCCAGAGAGGCAGGAGTGGAGCCTGCGGAACGACCAGATTAGATTGGGGCATGATCACAATGACCGATCCAGCGTGGCGTCCGAGTCCGCGTGCACGGCAGTTGTGGGCCATCAATGCCTCGCTGATGTGGGTTCCGCTGTTCATCGCCCAGGTCGTGTGGGCCGTGATCGACGGCAAGTGGACGACGTGGCCCCATACGACGGTGTTCGCTGCGTCGGTCGTGTTCGCGGCCGTTCATATCGTCGTCGTCCCGGTGTGGCGGTATCGCGTGCATCGTTGGGAGATCAGTGACACGGCGGTGTACACGCTGACCGGCTGGTTCGACCAGGAGCGACGCATCGCACCGATTTCGCGGGTGCAGACGGTCGATACCGAGCGTGGGCCGATCGACCGGATGCTGGGTTTGTCCACGGTCACCGTCACCACTGCGTCCTCCGCGGGCGCGGTCAAGATCACGGCTTTGGACAAGGAGGTGGCCGATCGTACTGTCGCTCAGCTCACCGAGATCGCGGGAAAGACGTTGGGCGATGCGACGTGAGCACCGACACCGAACTTCTGGTCGCCGAGGAGCAGCAACCGTGGCTGCGGTTGGACAAGCGGATGCTGTTGGTTCATCCGGTCAACGAGGCGGTGAAGGTCCTACCGGTGCTGTTTGTGTCTTTCGTGATCGGCAGTCGGAGCGGTAATCATTTGTGGGGTTTGATCATCGTGACCCTGGTGGTGCTGTTCGCGTTACTGCGCTGGTTCACCACCAGTTATCGCATCGGTCCGGTGCATGTGCAACTACGCACCGGGATATTTCAGAAGAAGCTGCTGTCCGTGCCGCGCAGCCGAATTCGCTCGGTCGACGTCGAAGCGGGCGTCATGCATCGGCTTCTGGGTCTGTCGATTTTGCGGATCGGCACCGGACAGCAGGCGGGCAAGGGTGAAAAGTTCGAATTGAACGCGCTCGACTCGAAGGTGGTCCCCGCGTTGCGCGAGCAGCTGCTGCAGCGAGCCGAGCGAGGGCCGGCTGCACTCAGGAAAGCGCCGCCCGCGGCAACCGAGATTGCGCATTGGAGGACCGAGTGGGTCCGATATGCACCGTTCTCGTTCACCGGCGTCGTGGCCATCGCGGCGGCGGTCGGGGTGCTCTTTCAATACGGGTTCGGTGAGCGCGTGGCAAATTCTTCCCTCGTCTCCAGCAGTATCGACTCCGCGGAGCGTTTCGGTATCGCCCTGGTGATCGTCGTCGGACTGCTGATTCTGCTGATCGTCGCCAGCCTCTTCGCATGCGCGCGTTACCTGATCGCGTACGGCAATCTGACCGTCACCGACGACGGCGCCCGCCTCCACGTCAACCATGGACTCCTCAAGACTCGCTCGACGACGCTCGACCGGAAACGCCTTCGTGGCACCTCGCTGTCCGAACCTCTGCTGCTGCGAATCGCCAAGGGCGCCAAGCTCGATGCGATCATGACGGGTGTCAGCGCGGAGAAGAAGGAATCGTCACTGCTGTTACCGCAAGCACCCGCACGCGAAGCGCTCCGCATGATGACGGTCGTGCTCGGTGACGCAGGGCTGCACGAGAACGCGCAGAAACCGCTGACGCCGCACGGACCGGCCGCCAAACGTCGCAGATACACCCGTGCAGTGGTCCCCGTACTCGTTGTGGCCGCCGCGCTCGGTATCGCCGAAGCATTCGGCGCTCCGATCCCGACAACCGTGTGGATTGCCGTGGTGATGGTGCTGCTCGGAGCTCTATTCGTCGCAAGGGATCGATACCGAGGCCTCGGCCACGCAGTATTGCCAGGCTGGTTGATCACCCGCCACGGATCCCTCGACCGCACCCGGCACTCACTGGAGGCCGCGGGGATCATCGGATGGACGGTCAGACAGACATTCTTCCAACGGCGAGCCGGTGTGGCGACAATCGTCGCTGCCACACCGGCCGGCGTCGGACACTACGAAGTTCTCGACATTCCCGCAGACCAAGCATGGGCCCTCATCGACGCCGTTACCCCAGGAGCCGGTGACACATGGGCTCACTGAACACACCTGACCCCGAACCTGGTCATTCCGCAGGCTCCACTCCTGACCCCAATAGTCATTCCGCAGGCTCCACTCCTGACCCCAATAGTCATTCCGCAGGCTCCACTCCTGACCCCAATAGTCGTTCCGCAGGCTCCACTCCTGACCCCAATAGTCGTTCCGCAGGCTCCACTCCTGCCACCATGGCCGAACTCGACCTGGCTGTCAGTGCCTGCCGAGCTTGCCCCAGACTGGTCGCCTGGAGGGAAAAGGTCGCGACCGAGAAACGAGCCGCATTTCGGGACGAAACCTACTGGGGCAGAGCGGTTCCGGGGTTCGGCCCCGCGGATGCGTCGGTTCTGATTGTCGGGCTCGCACCCGCCGCACACGGGGGAAACCGCACCGGACGCATGTTCACCGGGGACCGCAGCGGTGACTTTCTCTATGCGGCACTGCATGCGGTCGGGCTTGCCAATCAACCGACGGCCACTCACATAGGCGACGGTTTGACGCTGCGCGGGGTCAGAATCACTGCGCCGGTTCATTGCGCTCCACCGGACAACAAGCCGACCGTCACCGAGCGTGATCGTTGCCGCACGTGGCTCGACATCGAATTGAGCTTGCTGAAGCCGACACTGAAATCCGTGGTCGTGCTCGGTGGATTCGGTTGGCAGGCCCTGCTACCGGTGCTGGCAGCCAACGGCTGGGAGATTCCGCGTCCACGCCCCAAGTTCGGCCATGGCGCCGAGGTCGATCTGGGGTCGATCCGATTGTTCGGTAGCTATCACGTCAGTCAGCAGAACACGTTCACCGGGCGGTTGACTCCGGCGATGATCGAGGATGTGCTGCGGGCGGCCGGCTCCCATGCGGGGCTGATGTGAGCGCCGTCAGCCTCCAGGTGAACAACAGAACTCCAGCCGGGGCGATACCTGCTATCAGCAACAATGCCGTCCGCCAATCGGAAAGCAACAGCACATCGCCGCCGGGGCCACCGAACATGCAGACCAGCACTGCGACACCCCAAGCAATCAGCGGCGACGCGATGGCGAGGGGTCGTTCTGCTACTTTGCGCGCGGCGTAGAGAAGCATCACGTTGGCGATTCCCGCCAGCAGTGCGCTGACTGGAAAGGGCACCGGCCCGAGGTAGGCCGGGAGGAAGAATACGGACAGTACGCCGCAGAGAAAGCCGTCGAAAATCAGTACTGCGAGCGTTGCCCTCGACACGAGGACGACAGCATTGGATGCGGCCTTCGAGATCATGTAGCCAATACTGGCGTACTCCCCGCGGTCAGGAGACCGGCGGGTATCCCAAAGCGGTCAGCAGGTTGCTCAGCGCGGACGCGAGATCGGTGAGGCCGGACTGATACAGCATCTCCTGACGGGGGAAATCTGGTATCAACGAATTGACGAACGCAACGATGGCGTCTTGCACGACCCAGTTGTACATCTTGTGTGTTCCCCTGCTCGGCCGACCGCACTGAAGAAGATCTAGTGATCCAGATCATATTCTACGACGCCGGAAAACAGGTCACTTTCCCTACCCGACGCATCGACTTCTCCGCGATCGCCTCGAACGAGAACGAACTGTTCTTCAGCCAGGATCGGCTGCGCGATGTTGTTCGACAAGGCGTACTCGGTGCCCGAAGGCGCGACGGTCACCTGGGTGGCGTGCGCTTCGAGAGCAGCGCGTTTGCTGTCGAGAACGTCGCTCACGTCGAGCGAGGTGGTGATGGTCGCCTCGGGCACACTGGGCAGTTCACCGGGCTCGGGCATTCGCCAGCCGTCGGGAATGTCCGTGATCGAATCCAATCCACGCACAAGCTGTTTTTCGCCGGTGACGGTCCAGTAAAGCTTCTGCGGTGCCCACGGTGCGCCGACATCCTGGTAGCGGTCACTGTCTGCGATATCGACAGCCTCCGTCACCAGCGAATGCACTTGCTGATGGTCGGGATGTCCGTACCCACCCTCCGGGTCGTAGGCGATGACGACGTGGGGCCGGACCGTGCGGACGACCGAAAGCATTGCCGACAGAGCCTCGTCACGGTCGGCGTTGACGAACGCACGCGGATTCAGCGCCGCCGGGGTACCCGCCATGCCGGAGTCGCGCCACCGTCCGGCGCCACCCAAGAATGTCGGTCTTTGGGCACCGAGAACCGTAAGCGCCGTGTGCAATTCAAGAATTCGGTATCCACCGAGCTGATCGGCCCGGTCTGCGACGAGGCCTGCCCATCGGTCACCGATGACTTCGCCTTCCTCGCCGAGCGAGCACGTGAGGACCGTAACCTCGACTCCGGCTCGCGCGTAGTGCGCGATAGTTCCACCGGTGGTGATGGTTTCGTCGTCCGGATGCGCATGAACGAGCAACAGTCTCACTTGGTCTTGGTCCTCATCCACTGCGCAGCATCACCGAAGATGCCTACCTCGATCGGTCCTGCCAACGACACACCTTCGACACCGCTGCTCACAGCAACGACGGACGAATCCTGCATGATCGGAAGTACTGCGGACAACGCCCACAATTTCGGCTCCGCTTCGGCAACCAACCGGTCCGCCGGAAGTTCGCCGCGTAGAGCCAGATTCACCGAATTCTGCAACTCCGGCACACATAAACCGGAGAGATTGCTCGGCGGACGCGCCTTGGCATCGTCGGTGACACCCGACTGAGTCGGGGCCGGAGCCGGTGGGCATCCGAATCTCGACGCCATCACGGTCGCGGGATCGTGTCCTACACTTGTCCATCCGACCAATGCGTCGACCCCGCCGTCTACGAGTGCCGTGCTGTACAACTCTTCGGGTGGCAACGGGGTCACCGATGCATTGATGCCCACGCCCGCAAGTTGGTCGGCAACTGTGTTCGCGACGGCAAGCGAGGTGGAATCGTCCTCTACTGCTCCGATGACGAATTCGACTGGCAATCCGTCTTTTTCGAGTGCCCCGTCTGGACCTGGCACGAATCCGGCTCCGGCGAGTAGTGCCAGCGCACTCTGCCGATCGATCGGAGCAGGAGCAGTTGGGGCATAATCAGGGTCCGACGGACTCGACAGTTGAGCGCGCGCTGGGTGATCGGCCGACCCTGTCCCGGCTGCAACCGTCGACAACAGTGCCGGATCGAGAAGGCCGAGGATCCCCGCTCGCACATTTGGATCCGCCAGCATCGCGGTTCGGCCGTTGAGGGTCAGATCGAGAACGCGTGGCTGAAATCTGACGTCGGTACGAACCCCTGGTATTGCCGCGAGCTGGGCCCTCGTAGCGGTACTTGCCCGAACCTGGGCTACTTGAGCGTCTTTCGACCGAAGCGAGTCCGCAAGCTGGGCAGAGGTCCCACCTCGACGAAGCAGAATTCGGTCAGGCTTCGCCGGTTCGTCCCAGAACCGATCGTTGCGTTCGAGAAGGATTTCGTCTCGTCCTTCGTCGATCGACTTGATACTGAACTGACCTCCGGAGACCGGCACGTTGTCCACGAGACCGGTTTCGAAGCCACCGGGGGAATCTTTGAGGAGATGACTCGGGAGCAAATCGGAGAAGAGCCGTTGCCAATTCTGATATGGCTCAGCGAATGTCACGGCAACGCTCTTGCCCCCACCGGACGAGGCAACGTTGTCGATGAGGCCGTATCCTGCCGGGTCGATGACTCCGGGTTGCGAGATCATCTGTTGCCAGAGATACCGAAAATCCTCGGCGGCTATCGGCGAACTGTCGGACCACTGAGCTTCGTTGCGGAGCTGATAGGTGACCGTGAACGGATTCTGCGACGTCACCTCCGCCGACAACAACAGCGAAGGGTCCTGGACCCACACGGTGACCGCGGGGTTGGACGGATCGGTGGCCGGCCGAAACGGACTCGGTAGGACGAGCGCGCTCACCGCGGAGTTGGCAGGCGACTGGTCCGACAAGAGGTGCGGATTGAATCCGATGCCGACATCGTCGATTGCGACGACGACGGGATCGCCGGTTTCGACGGGAACTTCCGTCGTCGTGATGACGGGTGTCGGTTCGCTCTCGACCGGAGGCGGCGGGTTGGCGGTGCATGCTGCGAGAACCAGAGTGGGCAGAACCAAGGCGATGGTGCCGATGCCCAGGGGGCGCGCTCGCCGCAAATGCATCTCCTTCGTCGTAGCGCGTGTATGCGCAGTCTTCTGTCGAGACCGACTGCGCATACACGCGCGTCCAGCGCAATATACGAAAGCTACTGCTCTTTAGAGAGCAGCCTTGTCACGCGACTTGCTGCGTGAACGCTCACGAGCGCGCTCGTTGGAATCGAGGTGCACCTTACGGACGCGAACGACCTCGGGGGTCACTTCGACGCACTCGTCGACTGCACAGAATTCCATGGCCATTTCCAGGTCCATCTTCTTCGGCTTGGCGAGAGTCTCCATCACGTCTGCCGAAGACTGACGCATGTTGGTCAGCTTCTTCTCGCGCGTGACGTTGATGTCGAGGTCTTCCTGACGCGGGTTGATGCCCACGACCATGCCCTCGTACGTGTCGACGCCCGGCTCGACGAAGAATGTGCCGCGGTCTGCCAGCTGGATCATGGCGAACGGGGTGACGCTGCCTGCGCGGTCGGAGACGAGCGAACCGGTGTGGCGTGCCCGAATCTCCCCTGCCCACGGTCCGTAACCATGGAAGACAGCGTTGGCGATACCGGTGCCACGCGTGTCGGTGAGGAAGTCGGTGCGGAAACCGATGAGGCCACGCGAGGGAACGATGAACTCCATACGAACCCAGCCTGCGCCGTGGTTCGTCATCTGCACCATCTTGCCCTTGCGTGCGGCGAGCAACTGAGTGACACCGCCGAGGTATTCCTCCGGGGAGTCGACGGTCAGTTCTTCGAACGGCTCATGCAGCTTGCCGTCGACCTGACGGGTGACCACCTGAGGCTTGCCGACGGTCAGCTCGAAGCCTTCACGACGCATCTGCTCGACGAGGATGGCGAGGGCCAACTCACCACGACCCTGGACCTCCCAGGCATCGGGACGGCCGATGTCGAGAACCTTCAGCGAGACGTTGCCGACCAGTTCCTGATCGAGACGGCTCTTGACCATGCGCGAGGTCAGCTTGTGACCACTGACGCGGCCGACGAGCGGGCTCGTGTTGGTGCCGATGGTGACCGAGATCGCCGGCTGGTCGACGGTGATCCGCGGCAATGCGACAGGGTTCTCGAGGTCGGCGAGGGTGTCACCGATCATGATGTCAGGGAAGCCTGCAACGGCGACGATGTCACCTGCAACACCCTTCTCACCCGGTACTCGCTCGACACCGATGGTGTTGAGCAGCTCGGTGATCTTCGTCTTCTGGACGACGGGCTCGCCGTCGATCTCACGCATCCAGCTCACGGTCTGGCCCTTGCTGAGCTGGCCGTTGTGGATGCGAACCAGAGCGAGGCGACCCAAGAATGCGGAAGCATCGAGGTTGGTGACGTGTGCCTGCAGAGGTGCGTCGACGCTTCCCTTGGGAGCAGGAACGTAGCTGAGCAGGACCTCGAACAGTTCGTCGAGGTTCTCCGCATCGGGAGCGTTGCCATTCTCGGGCTGAACCTTCGATGCCTTGCCCTCACGGCCGGAGGCGTAGAGAACAGGGAGGTCGAGGGCGAGCTCGGCAGCCTCGGAGGCTTCGTCGTCGAGGTCGGAAGCGAGATCGAGAAGCAGGTCGTGACTCTCGGAGACGACCTCTTCGATTCGTGCGTCGGGTCGATCGGTCTTGTTCACGACCAAGATGACGGGCAGCGACGCAGCGAGCGCCTTGCGCAGCACGAAGCGGGTCTGCGGTAGCGGACCCTCTGATGCATCGACGAGAAGGACGACGCCGTCGACCATGGACAGGCCGCGTTCGACCTCGCCACCGAAGTCGGCGTGCCCGGGGGTGTCGATGACGTTGATAACGGTCATGGTGCCGTCGGGGTTACGTCGGTGAACGGCCGTGTTCTTGGCCAGAATCGTGATGCCCTTTTCCCTCTCGAGGTCACCCGAGTCCATCACGCGATCGATCGCTTCGGCGCGTTCCTCGAACGCTCCCGACTGCCGGAGCATGGCGTCGACCAGCGTGGTCTTGCCATGGTCGACGTGTGCAACGATGGCTACGTTGCGAAAGGTGGTGGTGCTGTCGATGTTATCTGCACTGCTTGGGGCGCTCACGCGAAAGGTTCTCCTGGGTTGAATGCGGGCTCTTGTTCGCTAGCGGGCTTATGACGCTAGAGAAGCGCGCTGCACCGCGAGAATCTCGCGACTGAACAAGTTTACCCGCTACCCCAGGGTGACCTGTGACACGCAGTACCCTTTTCCACAAGTTCACCTTGAAATGCGAGATTTTCGGAGACGTTCACATGGGCAAGATCAAGGCCAAGAAGGTGTCGGGCCTCAAGCCCAAGAAAAAATGTTGCCGCAAGAAGACACGCTGCATCAAGTGCCCCGTGGTAATCATGAGGATGAAGAAGCTCGAAGATCAGGGCGTCTCCGGCAAGGACCTGAAGAAGGGTCTGAAGAAGGCCCGCTCTACCTGAGCATCAGCGCAAGTTCAGTTACCCATTCGCGGTCCGCATCGACCAGATCCATCTCTCGCAGGCCGGCGGCGTCGACCCACCGTAGATCTGAATGATCCAGCGGGGCAGGCGATCCCGCGACCAGTTCCACGCGATAGGCCCGCAGAATTCGCCCGGCTCCGAGGGGGACATCGCCGGCCAACTGCACTCCGACAGAAGTGTCGACGCCGAGCTCCTCGTGTAGCTCACGCATCAACGCCCGAGCGTCGCTTTCGCCGGGTTCGACCTTTCCTCCTGGAAGCTCCCACAGACCCGCGAGCTCCGGTGGACGGGCTCGCTGAGCGAGTAGGAGTAGCCCGTCGGCGACGATGGCACCGGCCACCACGACGACGGGAGCGGTGATGTCGGGAGCGGAACCAGCTGATTTTTCGGCTTCGGTCATGTCAGGATCGTTCCCATGAGTGAACTACTGTCCAACGCCGAGATCGACGACGCACTGAGCAGTCTGCCGGAGTGGAGTCTCGATGACTCCTCGATCACCCGAACGGTCGAGTTGCCGACGTTTCCGGCGGCGATCCAGTTCGTGTCGAGGGTGGCGACCGCTGCCGAGGCTGCGGGGCACCATCCCGACATCGATATCCGATGGCGAAGGTTGACCTTCACGCTGTCCACGCACTCCGAGGGCGGGCTCACGTCGAAGGACGTGGATCTGGCTCGCGAGATCGAGAAGCTGCTGATTCGAGATTGACCCGTCGCCTTCCCAGGTAGATCGCCAGGATGTAGACGAGGAGTGCACCGAGTACGTCGACGGTTCCGAGCCAGGCGAGTATTCCTGGACGGGATACGAGCCAGATCGACTCCTGGAAGAAGCTGAGGATCCAGGGGATGCCGATGACGCTGGTCACCAGCCAATACCCGGCCACGATCCGCGTGAGAAGAGCATCGCGATCCGGCCCGTGTACGAGCCACACGAGCAGCGGCATCACCCATACCCAGTGGTGTGACCACGAGATCGGTGAGATGAGCAGCCCCAACAGTTGAACGACAAGGAGGATGCCGAGTCGATCGTCGCGTCGTAGCGAGCGCCATGCGGCGATTGCGAGAGCGGAGACGATGACGACTCCGCCGATCCACAGCGCCCCGGATCCGATGTCGTGTCCGGCGATCCGGCTCATTGCTCCGCGCAGCGACTGGTTCCACACCGAGCCGACCGGTCCGATTCGATCGGCGTCACCGAGGAGGGTGGTGAAGTAAGTCCCTGCTTGATGGCCGAGAACCAGGTAACTGAGCCCGACCGTGGCGGCGAAGGCGACGGCCGAGAAGATCGCCGCCTTCCAACGCTTCGTGGCCAGGAAATAGAGCCCGGTTATCGCCGGCGTGAGCTTGATTCCGGCGACGAAACCGATGAGTCCACCTGCCACCCACCAACGCGTACTTCGGATCGCCACGACAGCACCCAGTGCAAGGAAGACGTTGACCTGCCCGTAGTCGAGAGTAGTGCGCACGGGTTCGGTCCACAGGGCCAGCGCTGTCCATGCCATGGCGATGCGGGTCCACCGAGAGGTGCCTGCCACGTCGTCCCCGAGCATCAGTCCGAGGCTGAGCTTGATGAGAAGGAACATCGCTGCCATCGTCGCCAACTGCCAGGCGATCCCGACGACGGTGAACGGCAGATAGTGCAATGGCAAGAAGACCAACGCTGCGAACGGCGGATAGGTGAACGGAAGCGGAAAGTCGGGAGTCTTCACCGAGTAGGTGAAGTTGTAGAGATCGTCTTTCAGCAATGCTGCCGAACCGTCCACGTAGACGTGTAGGTCGACGAGGTTCATCCCGTTGGGCGTTGCGAAGGCCCAGGCGAGTCGGGCCAGGACCGACAGCGCAAGCAGTAAGGGGGCGTATCGAACCAGTCGGTTCACCTGTTGTCTCTCGCTCCCGCTCGGTGCTGTTCGGTCGTCTCGGTTCGAGATCGACAGCCGAGCTTATAAGAAGCCCGATCAAGGTTTTTATAGGGAACCCGATCGGGCTTCGCGCACGCGGTTCACAGAAAATGTGGACGATCATGATGGATGTTCACAAATAACATTTGCATCACCAATCACACTATTCACTTCTGTAACACGCTAATGTCCGTGGACGGTCAATGCCGAGTCGCGCCCGCACAGAGTCGGACAACGCCCGAAAGTACCGGCTGTACAAGCAAGGGTCGGATACATAGAGTGACCCCTCGAGCCAACAACCGCTTCATGGCCCGTTTTATGATCAGGATGGGGAAAATCAAGTGCTTCGTACCGGGGTAACACGCAAAGTCGTCACTGTTGCGGCGGTGGCATGCGCCGCTGCGCTCACGCTGCCGACCTTTGCTTCTGCAGAGCCAGCACCGCCTGCAGCCGAGCTGCCTCCTATGTTCCTCCCCTCTCCCGACCAGCCTCTGCCGGACTACGCGCAAATCGAAGCACTTGCATCGTTCGCCCCCGCCATCATGGGTGCCGCCGCAGGTCCGACCGACGTCGCAGCGGGCCCGCAGGGCGATCTCCTCGCCCAGGCACGTCAGCTACTGGACAATCCCGCCATTCCCGAGACGGTGAAAGCCACTCTTACAACAGTCATCACGTTCCTCGACGGATCCGGTGGCGGCGGACCCGAACTGCCTCCGTCCGACGGGCCGGTAATCGCGCAGTTCCTCTACCCGACCATCGGCAAAGGCTGCATCTCGGACACGGCAGATTCCATCGGCACCGCGCTGGCCGTACCCGGCCCCGCAACGCTTCCGCCTCCCGGACCTGCAGCAGGCCACGCCGGCTTCGTTTTCACCGCCCTCGGCACAGCACCCCTTACTGCTCAGCAGGAGTCACCGTTCACCGTGACGTGGCTCAATCTCGACAACCGTCGTACCGGCACCCAGGAGTTGACCGGAGCATCGGCCATCAACCCGGGCGGGCCTGCCACGGTCTCCGGTATTGCTGATACCGGACCGGGACGCGTCCTTGCTGTCGCGTCCGGTTCCATTACCACTCAGTCGGTCGAAGATCCCGCTGCACCGGCGCGGAGCTGCGGATTCCTTCCTACGATCGGGACCTTCTACGTAGCCTGATCACCATGCGAGTAGGGTCTGCTCGTGAGCAGACCCCTCGCATTCGTTGCGATTACCTATGCATTCGCGGTAGCGATGATCGGCACCACGATGCCGACGCCGGTCTACTCGCTGTACCAGGTCGAGTTCGGATTCTCAGTTTTCGTCGTCACGATAATCTTTGCCGCCTATGCGCTCGGAGTGCTCGCTGCTCTCCTGGCGTTCGGTCGTTGGTCGGACTCACTGGGTCGTCGCCCGATGCTGCTTGCCGGGATCGCATTCGGCATCGTCAGCGCGTTGGTGTTCATTTTCGCCGGATCGCTCACCGCTCTGTTGATCGCACGGGTGCTCTCGGGCTTGTCGGCGGGCATATTCGTCGGAACTGCCACTGTGACACTGGTGGAATTGGTGCCGGACAAGTGGCGCGCACACGCACCGGCGATTGCGACGGCGGCGAATATCGGCGGACTCGGTCTCGGGCCACTTCTTGCCGGTGTGCTGGTTCAGTATTTACCGCACCCGATGCAGCTGACATTCATCATCGATATCGGTTTGCTGGTCCTGGCGGCGGTCGCGGTGTACCTCTCCCCCGAGACGGTGAAAGTTGCACGCGGAGCCAGACCACACCTGCAGAGACTGTCGATTCCGGCGCCTATCCGCGGCACGTTTTTCCGTGCCTCGATTGTCGGCTTCGCCGGATTCGCCGTTCTAGGCCTGTTCACCGGCGTCTCTCCGGGCTTCATGACCAGCGTCCTCGGCATCGACGACCACGCTGTGACCGGAGCTGTCGTCTTCGTGTTGTTCGCCTCGTCCGCGGCCGCTCAGATCGGGCTTCGTGCCCTGGACACTTCGTTCGCACTACGGGCAGGGTGCGTCGTACTGTTCGCCGGCGTCGTAGCCCTCGCAATTTCCTTGCTGACAGCGTCGTTGCCCCTGCTGATTTTGAGCGCCGTGGTGAGTGGAGTCGGGCAGGGAGTGACGTTCAGCAAGGGAATGTCGACGGTGACCGCAGAACTACCGGTGGATCGACGCGCCGAAGTAACGTCGACATTCTTCGTAGTCCTGTACATCGCCATCTCGGTGCCCGTGATCGGAGCAGGCGCAGCCGCGAATGCCTGGGGCCTCGTCACAGCTGGTGTGGTGTTCTCCGGCGCAGTCGCCGCGCTCGCGGCCATCGCGTTCCTTCTACTGGTACTCGAATCTCGTGAAAAAGACTCGAATCAAGAAGCGAAAGAATCCGACAAGAACTGATAGATATATCCGGCGATCGTATAAATTACATCGATGAGATTCATATCGTCTTTCTCTCGAGAATCAGGCTAAGGACCATTGGCCGTAATCAGGCTTGAGAATTACATTGATGTCGACACTGATGCCGTCGACCTTTCCTTTGTCGATCTGCACTTGGTGTAGATGCGCAGCGGGGTGCCGAAGGCCTTTCGGAGTGCCCCAATTGTGCTGCCAATACCACTGTCCGAGACCAGCAATGGACGCCAATTCGATAGTCGGTGAATTGGCGTAGATCCCGGTGTTCTCGGCTCCGACGACAGATTGCCAACCGAGGATGTACGGCGCGATCATCGTGGCGAACTCGACCGCGGTGGGGTTGTCGTCGATCGAGGCATAGATGGGCCGGTCCTGTGGTCCACCAGCGGCTCGATGCAGTTCCACACCACGGTTCGCATGCTTGACCCCGGCCGCGTATCCACCCCTCCAGTCGGAGGTCGCGCCCTTGCCGAACTGGTAGTTGGACACCACCTCGAGCCCTGAGTCGGTCAGTGCCTCTGCCTCGTCGCGTTTAATCGGCTTGCCGAGCATCCATTCGGCACCCGGTCTGCGATCGGAAACATAGCGAACGGCCCCTAGGTGACCTGCAGCTTTGATCGCCTCCGGCGAGGGGACCCCGCCCGAATAGTCGACAAGCGTGCCCAACCCGTCGGCGTGCGCTGCAGCGCGGGCGCCCAGTGTCGCCAATCCGACGGCAGTGGCCGACCCCACCGCCGCGTATTTGAACAACTCGCGTCGTGAAACGTGCACTTCAAGCCCCCACTTCGTTAGACCGCTTCGGCGTGTCGCACCGTTGATGCATGTCGGCGCTGCTACCTTTTTCAGTTTGCGTATTGCACCACACTCACTTCAGTACCGCTAGTCACTCCAGGCTCCACAGCATCATTTACCTCTCTGCACAGACGCCCGAGCACTTGCCTACGCCGTCCCACGCGGGCACGACCTACTGTGGAGTTACCGGTTCAGGACCATCGAAGGAGAGATTTTCATGGGCGTAACGCTTTCCAAGGGCGGAAATGTGTCGCTGACCAAGCAGGCCCCCAACCTCACGGCAGTATCGGTCGGTCTGGGGTGGGACGTTCGCGACACCACGGGCGGCGACTTCGACCTGGACGCAAGCGCAATCGGTCTGGACTCGAACAAGAAGTCGGTCGACGATCTGTTCTTCGTGTTCTACAACAATCTCCGTTCGCCGGACGGTGCCATCGAGCACACCGGCGACAACCGGACGGGCGAGGGCGAGGGTGATGACGAGAGCATCGACATCGATCTCGTGGCACTCTCACCGAAAGTCGAATCGATCGTGTTCCCGGTCTCGATTCACGACGCCGATTCTCTGGGCCAGAATTTCGGCCAGGTCGTCAACGCATTCATCCGGGTGGTCGATCGCGCCGACAATCGCGAGTTGGCTCGCTTCGATCTCAGCGAGGATGCGTCGACCGAAACCGCCATGGTGTTCGGGGAGCTGTACCGACGAGGTAAGGAATGGAAATTCCGGGCAATCGGGCAGGGTTATGCGTCCGGTTTGACGGGCATTGTTCGCGACTACGGAATCAATGTCGGTTAACTGATTCGCGGAAATTATCGGTCTAAGGCGGGTATCGATTGAATAACCGAGGACCTCTGGGCTTGAGAATTCATGGGCGAGTGTGGTCGGATCACCACATTCGTAACATTGGTTTCATCAGTCACAGGAGCAACACATGTCGTCTCGGTTCGGTCGAATAGCTGGAACAGTCGCACTGTCCTGCGCAGCTTTGCTTGCGCTGCCCGCCACCGCGACGGCAGACCCGGCACCAGTGGATCCACTGGCGCAGGCAGTGACTGCCCTTCAGCAGCAGGGCACCTCGGCCAATGATCCTGCGCTGGCCGCAGCGACCGCGATCTCGGGAGCCCGCACTGCTGTCGCCGACGACGTCGACGCCAACCCTCTCGCGGCTCTCGACACCGCCAACAAGATCCTTACCGACCTCGGTATCACGCCGTTCTTCTACCCGACAGCGGCCATCAATTGTGCTGAGGTTCCCGGCGTACCCTTCGGCATCTCTCCGGCCGTAGCGGGAGCGGCAGGAGGGCCTTGGCCGAACGCGAAGGCACCATTGCTTCCCCCACTCAACGCTGTCGAGAAGGGCGAGACGATGTTTGCCTTCGTCCCGGCTGGCATCGTCGATGACTCGGCGAACAAAGCGGGCATGCAGGTGGCGTGGTTCAACGTCAACACCTTGAAGGGTGGATTCGCCGACATGGGCGGAGCCACTACGACATTCGTCGATTCGATACTCGACAACGCCAAGCTCGACCCGATCACCACCGAGTTGGTACGGGGCGCGTTGACCACGGCTATCGCCAAGTTGCCTGCCGCTGGGGCGCGCCTCGCACCGGTGGAAACCGGCTCGGGAACCGTGCTCGCCGCTGTGTTCGGCAACGTCGAACACAAGACTGCCGACGGCGTCAACAACTGCTTCTACTTCCCCACCGTGGGCTTGGTGAACGTCGGCTGACGCTTTTTCCACCGATCGGATCGTGAACCGACCAAATGCGGCGCCGCTCTTGCGGCGCCGCATTTCGTCTCGATAAGCGCTTCTACGAATACCCCTGGGGTGGAGCTGAAGTCACGCGGAGCTCGGTCACAACCGTCCGACGCTGCGCAGGCCCGCGACCGTGGCATCGAGCGTGTCGAGAGACCCGCGGTAGTGCACTCCCAGATCTTCCTCGCTCGGCGAGTCGTCTGAAGGCGGCATCTGCGTGTAGTACTGCATCGCGGCCTCGGAAATCGGTGACCGAGACACGGGGGTCTCGATCGGTGACACCGAATCGACGATGTCGGATGCTCGCCCCAGCAGTCGCAACGCGACGTCGGGAACGGGAACCGGAAGAACTGTCGTGCCCGTGATCTTGCGGAGCATCTCGGCAATCGACGCGATCGGTATCCGCTTCCCACCCACCATGTAGCGACGCGGCCCACGCCCGGGTTCGAGCAAAGCCGCATGCACCGCCGCGAGATCACGGACGTCGACGACTGTCCAGGCTGCGCTGCGTCCGGGCAGCATGCGCATTTTCAGAGCGGATTCGACGCCGTCTGCGGCTTCACCGAACTGGTCACCCGCAGGAGGCCCGAGCACCATGCCCGGGTAAGTGATGACGACCGGCGCACCGCCGTCCTGCATTCCGCGTGCGTAGAGATCGACCTGGGACTTGGTGCGTCCGTATGCATCGGTTCCACCGACGACCGGAAGATCGGCGCGAAGCATGTCCAACTCCGGACGAAACAGGGCCGTGAAGCTCGAGACGTGCACAATCGGATCCAGGCCCAGTGCGGCGGCAGTTCCGAGCACGTTCTCGGCACCCAGCATGTTCGTCGCGATCATCTCCTCGGCACGAGATGGATCGGTAGCGACGACCGCTGCAGCATGAACGACACTGTCGCAGCCATCCATTGCCCGCGAGATCGAGTCGGCGTCGGTGATGTCACCGAGGCGAAAGTCACTGACGTCCAGGCCTATCTGGGCTGCGCTCGTCTGCAATCTGTCAGGATTTCTGACCAGGAAACGAACTTCGTGTCCGGCGTCGACGGCTGCCTTCGCGGTCCATGCCCCGACGAAACCGGTACCGCCGGTGACGAGCACCCGCATCAGCTCTCCTTTGTTCGTGTTTGTGCTGCCTCGAGAAGCTCGGCGAGCGACTCGCCCATTGCGTCGGCGAGCCGGTCCAGATCTGGTGTTTGTTCGCGGTCTGCGATAAGACCGATGTCGAGGCGCCCGTCGCCGGACATGACGGTGATGTTGAGACCGGCACCGTGCAAGATCGGTCCTAGAGGAAACATTCCGGTTACCTTGGCCCCGAGGAAATACAACGGCATCGGTGGACCGGGGACATTCGACATCACCAGGTTGTGCACGACGGGGTGGTGCTGCGCAAGATCGAGTGCCGCGTAGGCACGCATGGCCGCGGCAAATGTTGCTGGAGAAGCAAATTGAGCCCAGTCCTGCAACAGGGTCGCACCGATTTCCCTGTTGTGCTCCTTGCCGACCTCATGGCTCGCGGAGATCGCGAGCAATCGTTCTACCGGGTCGTCTATGTCGGTGGCCAGAGATGCGAACATTGCCGATACCTGATTGGTCCCTGGTCTGCTGCTTTTCTCGTGTACCGACACCGGGACGACGGCGATGAGCGAATCTTCCGGTAGACCGTCGGACTTTTCGAGATAGATACGGATTGCACCCGCACACATTGCCAGCACGACGTCGTTCACCTTGGCGTCGAATGCGTTCTTGATTTCCTTGACGTCGGAAAGCTTCAGTTGCTCGAAGGCAACGCTGCGGTGCCGACTCAGTGTGCCGTTGAATTGCGTTCGCGGTGCTACGAACGGCGGCGGCATGGCCCGCCCGCTTCGAGCTCGCCCGATCCACCCGGTGAGGGTTCGTACCGTGGCGGGAAGAATACTGAGTGCCTGCAAAGGCCTGCTCGCGAAGGAAACTGCACTTCCCACCGCAAGGTCGAAGTTGTTGACCGATCCGACCCCCGGTGATGGTGGAAGTGGTTCCGCATCCCGATCGATGCTGCACAGTAGCGAAATAATGTTCGCTGCCGAGATTCCGTCGACGGTCGAGTGATGCATCTTCAGAAAAATGGGAGTCTTGCCGTTCTTCGCCCCTTCGAGCACCCACATCTCCCACAGCGGCCTCGAGCGGTCCAGAGGTTGCACGGAGAAATGCGCACAGGCCGCCGCGACTTCGTCTTTGCCGGCGGGCGCGGGGAGGGTCATGCGATAGAAATGCTTGTCGATGTCGAAGTTCTCGTCTTCGACCCAGACAGGGTGGTCGAGATTGAAGACGCTGTCGTGGAGCTTCTTACGGAGCGTTGGAATGCCCTCCAGCCGACGCAATAGCTCGACCTTCAGGGCATCGGCGTCGTAGTCGACGTCATCACCCACCGCTTCGAGTTCGATGAGACCGCACACATTCAGTGGCTGCTCAGGGGTTTCGAGGTATAGAAAGCTCGCGTCCAGTCCGCTCAACCGTTCCATTCGATTGACATTAGAACGTGTTTCAGTTTCTCGCTGAGATTTCGACTATTCTGTGCAGATGTCCGGACGTTTACACCCGACCGACGCGCAGGCCTATTGGATGTCTTCGAAAATTCCGAACGACCAATTTCTGCTCTATTGCTTCGACGCGAGTACCGCTGCCGTCGACGTCGTGGATCAACTCGTGTCGAATGCCCGGCGCGTCCCCGAACTCGGTATCCGCTTCTCCGATGCCTTCGGCTATCCGCGGACCGTGCCGATGACCGTCGGACCGCAGCAGGTCATCACGCATACCCTGCCCGAGGGAACATGGACAGGATGCCTGCGAGCCGTCGCCGAGCTGTTCGCCCGCCCCGTCGACCCACTCGAAACTCCTTGGCTGATTCATCTTTTCGACTCCGTCTCCGGCGCCCCACGATGCACCGGGCCCGCACTTGTTGTAGTGCTACAGATTTCGCACGCCCTCGGTGACGGCCGTGCCGCCTCCTCGCTCGCACGACAGCTGTTCGGTGAGCGTGATTTCTCCGTACCTCTACACAACCCCCGCGGACGCTTCCGTCCCGTCGAGTTCATCACGCAGTCGCGCCGCGCCCAAGCACTCGAAAGGTCACTCGCAGCCGACACCGCTGCGAGGCTGATACCCCCGCAGTCGGCCGGCAGAAAAAAGATCCGCGTCAACGTTGCCCCAGCAGGTGAGACGAGCATTCGAACCGTCGTCCGGGACCGTGCCGAGTTGAGCGGTCCTGGGGTTACCGTCACAGTCGGCGCCATCACGGCGGTGTCCATAGCCCTGTCGAACTATCTGAGACTCTGCGGCGACCCGGTTCCGGAGTTGCTCGGCGCAGAGGTCACCTTGGGAAAGAGCGGGCCGCGGCGGGCCCGCAATCACTTTCGTAATGCGGGGATCGATCTCTATCCCGGCATCGTCGACCCGCTCGAGCGAGCGAAGTACATTTCGGCAGCCCTCCGCGATCGTCGTGCACGTGCCGATCATCCTGCTATGGCTGCAGAGGCTCTCGCGTCCGAGATGGTGCCCGCAGTACTACTGCGATGGGGAATCCGTCAGTTCGACCCCACCGTGATACCAGATACGGTCACCGGCAATACCGTCGTGTCGAGTGTGAATCGTGGATCCGCCGATCTCACTTTGGGCGGGGGGCGCGTCCGATTCACCGCAGGCTTTCCGGCGCTGTCCCCGGTCATGAGCCTCACCCACGGCGTTCACGGAATCGGCGACATGGTGACCATCAGCGTCACCTCGAGCGCCTCGGCGGTGAACGACCCGGATGTCTACGCAGGACTCGCGCACGACGCGGTCGACGAGATGGCCGATCGCCTCGGCCGACCTGTTTGACAGACTCTTCTCAGCATTGTGGGGGTGCTGGCCTCAGACTCCTCGCGCATGCTGGTGGACATGACGCAGATGACGGTGCTCGCAGTCGGTGGGACCGGAGAATCTCACCCGGACGACGACCGCACCGAGGTCTCCGGACTACTGAGCAGCGTCACCGACGAACTGGATGAAAGATTCGACGGACGGTGGGTCGGCTACCCCGCGTCGTATGGGCCGGTGGCAGTCGGTGGCCTCAGCTTCTCGCACAGCACCGAGCTCGGTGTCCGACGTCTGATCTCGGCGATCCAAGTAACCACGGGACCGATTGCACTCATCGGCTATTCCCAGGGCTGTTCGGTCATCCGTGAAGTATTGGGCCTTCTCGCACGGGGCGAGGTGCACCTTCCTGGCGTCGCCGCCGCCGGGTTGATCTCCGATCCCCAACAACCTGCGGGCGCCGTGCCCGAATGCTCAGGACGTGGGGTTGCCGGGGACGGACCGACGATTCCGGACTCGGTCGCGGTGATCTGGATCGGGCAATCCACGGACATGATCTGCAATGCAAGCGACGACAGCTACATTCGCGACATCGCCGACCTCACCCGATCGATGTCGTTTCGCACTCCGAAAGTGTGGCTACAGCAACTGTGGATACTGCTGCGTAGCAATGGCTTCCAAAATGCTGCCAAGACACACCTGTCGCCGAAGCAGTGGCGGAGAGACATACGACGCCTGCGCGTCGCCGCCACCGAACTCAGCGGATATCTGCCCAGGACATTGGCATGGCGGAGGTGGCGCATATCCAATCCGTCCGGAGATCGCCACATCGCCTACGCGAGTGAGCCCCTCGATGCGAGCGGTCTGACCGGTTGCCAAATCTTGGCGCAGTGGCTGCAGGTACAGGCAACGATGGCCCCGGTGTCATACGCAGCGTGAGTCCAGGTCAGCGCAGGCACAGACAGAAGAGATGACCGACGGGATCGCGGAACACGGTGAAACTCGGCTGATCGAGTGGCCCGGTCACTTTCGTTGCGCCGAGCCCCACTACATATTCCTCGGAGGCGGCCATGTCGTCGACGACCAGATCCAAGTGAACCTTGATCCCCTCCGACGGCCATTCCAGCGGAACGAAGTCCTCAGCCTGCTGAAACGCCAATCGGAGATTGCCCGGGCCTTGGAGAATTGTCCAATCCTTCTCCGACCGGACGATGTCCCAACCGAGCATCTCGCCGTAGAACCCGGCCAGGGCTGCGGTGTCGGGGCAGTCGAGGACGATGTAGTCCATGTCGATCGCAGGTCGTGTCATGGGTGACAGCGTAATGAAGAGAACGTCTCCAGTGACCGAAGGCCGGCGGTTCCGGTGATACGCGCAGTCAGATGATCCACCATGCGGCGTAGGGCGGCATCCATACCGAACCGAACTCGTCGGCCATCACATCGTGCTGTGCGAGAACTTCCCGAGGGTGTTCGACGCCGAGATCGAGCACATGCGAGTACGGAAACGGCCGATGCTCGGCGGTCATGTTGAAGAATGCGACGAGGGTGCCACTGGGGTGGCGTCGACGGACCACCAAGAGCCCGTCGTCGAAGTCGGTCGGCAGGTCCACCGGCGCCTCGGCGTGCAACATCGGTAGGCCCGCGCGGACCCTGGCGATACGTGCGATCCCGTCGAACACCCGCTGCTCGTCGGTGCCGGCTATCAGGCGTCGTGCACGGTCTTCGTCGGTGATGCGGGGACGGTGGACCCAGCGATTGTCCTCGCCATGCCCCGGTTCGGCGGCCCACTCTGCGTCACCGGGGGATCCCAGTTCGTCGCCGCTCCACACGACGGGGATGCCACCCCACACCGAGATGACGGCGTGCGCGAGAAAGATGCGGGCGAACGCTCCGTCCGGATCGCGCCTCGACGGGCCGAGTCCGGTCAATGCTGCTGAGGTGCCGCTGATTCGGCGGTCATCGGTCTTTTCGTCGTGTTGAAATACGAGCCCTTCGGCCCAGGAACCATCGAATTCACCGCTGTACCACTCGGCGAGAAAGTGACGGTGCCCTGCGCCCGTCAACCCCAGTGCGGTGGCGTCGCCGTCGTCGATCGCCCAGCCGATGTCGTCGTGGCATCGGACGTACGTCACCCAGGTGCCGCCCGGCGGTGTCGGGGGTAGCGACGCGAGGGCGTGCCGAGCCAGCGCTGTACTGCCGGTCGCCAGCATCGACCACACTTGCACCATCAGACTGTTGTGGTACGCGATGTCGGAGACCCGACCGGTGTGCTGACCGAGACCGAGGTAGGGCATCAGATCTCGGGGCCCGACGATCGCTTCGGCCTTGAACAACACGGACGGCGCAGCGAGCCGCGCAGTTGCCCGCAGGGCCTGGGTGATGGCGTGGACCTCGGGCTGATTCTGACAATTGGTTCCGAGTCGCTTCCACAGGAACGCGATCGCGTCCAACCGAAGAACTTCCACACCGCGGTTCGCAAGGTGCATGACGATGTCTGCAAACTCGAGCAGCACATTCGGATTGGCCCAGTTCAGGTCCCATTGCCACTCGTTGAAAGTGGTCCACACCCACTCCCCCATGTGGTCGTCGAAGGTGAAGCTGCCCGGCGCGAAGTCGGGAAACACCTCGGGCAGCGTGCGTTCGAACGAATCCGGGGTACTCCGATCGGGGTAGATCAAGAAGTAGTCACGAAACTTCTGGTCACCGGAGCGCGCCTTCTCTGCCCACTCATGCTCGCGAGCAACATGATTGACGACGAGATCGACGACGAGGCTGATTCCACGCTCACGTAGCGTTCTCGCCAGGTCGGCCAGGTCCTCATTGGTTCCCAGGTCGGGGCTCACGGATCGGTAATCCATGACCGCATAACCGCCGTCGTTGTCGCCGGGGCGCGTTGCCAGTAGCGGCATGAGGTGCAGATACGTCACGCCCAGGTCGGTGAGATGATCGAGTCGCTGCCCGAGTCCCGCCAATGTGTCGTCGTACCGATCGACATAACAGGCATAGCCGAACATGTCTGGCCGTTGAAACCAGTCGGGCCGAAGAAGCCTGCGTTCGTCCAACCGGTGCAACTCCGGCGGGCGCTGTGCAAAGCCGGTAGCAGCAGATTCCACCAGTCGCGACACTACGGCGTCGGGGTCCGGATAGATCGCGGTGACGGCGTCGTGAAGATCGGGCCACCACAGTTCGTACCTGAGCTGGAAAGTTTCTCGTCGATGAGCCGGGAGGCCCGCCAGGATCTCGAGCGTAGCTGCGGAGTGGGCCGGCGGGACAACCATGCCTGCATCATGGCACGACGGCATGTCGATGCCCTCCAGATCCGATGCCCTCGAGATCGGAGAGGCACACTGTCGGAGTGAAGATCACCGACGCCCAGCGCCGTGCCCACCTGGCCACACGTCACTTCGCGGACTCTCCCACCGCCGAGGACGTCGTCTCTTCGCTGCTGGCCTTGCACGCCACCGACCCTGCGACGGTGTATCTGTCGGTGCTCGCCCGCGCCCGATCGCTGTCCATCGAAGATGTCCGCACCGCCATGTACGACCGCCGAAACCTTGTGCGCCTCATGGCGATGCGCCGCACCCTGTTCGTAGTCGCGCACGATGACGTCCCGATCATTCATGCGGCAGCAAGCGTCGGGGTAGCCCGAACGATGCGCGCGAGACTGATCAAAGAAGTGTCGACGCTTCCGACCGAACCCGTCATCGAGGATGTGCCGGGTTGGCTCGATGCCGTCGAGAAGCAGGCGGAGGAAGCGTTGAGGGCCGCCGGCTCGGCGACGGGTGCGGAGTTGTCGGCTGCGGCGCCGCTGCTGAGAACCGCTCTACTCCCCACGACCGACAAGGCGTACGACGTCAAGCGTTATGTGACTTCGCAGGTGTTGTCGATGATGGCCGCCGAAGGGCGCATGGTGCGCGTCGAACCTCGCGGTTCGTGGACATCACGCAGACACGGGTGGGCGCCGATCGATCAGTGGTGGCAAGGCGGTATTCCGCCTCTCGACGAGGCCGAGAGTCGCCGCGAGCTTGCACGACGCTGGCTCGACGTGTTCGGGCCCGCAACGCTCGACGATGTTCAGTGGTGGACCGGTTGGAACAAAACTCAGACGCGAGCCGCAGTTGCCGGCCTCGACACCGTCGAAGTCGAACTCGACGCCGGGGACGGGATCATGCTGGCCGACACTGTCTTGCAGAAGGGCCGGACCGGTGTGTTGCTGCTTCCCGCGCTCGATCCCACACCGATGGGGTGGAAGCACCGCAGTTGGTACCTCGGCGAACACAAAGCTCCACTGTTCGACACCTACGGCAACATCGGTCCGACGATATGGTCCGATGGCCGCATCGTCGGCGGATGGGCCGTCACGCCAGCCGGTGAGGTGGTGACCGAATTGTTCGAGGAGGTCGGTTCGGGAGTCGAGGCAATTGCCGCGGAGGCAGGAAGGATCACCGACCTGCTCGACGGGACCGCGGTTGTCCCGAGCTTCCCTACGCCGCTGGAGAAGCGGCTTCGAGGGAAGAAATAGCGGTCAGCTCTGAAGTTGTGACGGCACCGACACGATTACCCGGCCCGAGCTGCCGCCGGTCAAAAGTGACACGAACGCCTCGGGAATGCGATCGATCCCATCGAATACCGTGTGCAGGCTGCGAATCTTGCCCTCCCGCAACCAACCACCGACCTCGGTTTCGAACTGGTCGCGAAGATCCTCGTGTGACGTGACAGCGAAGCCCTTCATAGTGAGTTCCTGGTAAATGAGCCGGCGGTAGTTTGCCGGACCGCCGCCGTCCCCGACTGCGCCGCAGATCACCGCTCGACCACCGAAATTCAGTACCTCTAGCGCAGCTTCGAGTTGCTCGCCGCCAACATTGTCGTAGTAGAGGTCGATGCCGTCGGGTGCAGCATCGCGCAAGAGATCGACGGCAGGGCCGTCATGGCGATTGATGGCTTTGTCCGCACCGAGTGCGTCCGTGAGGAGCGCGACCTTGTCGTTGGAACCGGCGACACCGATGACCGTTGCTCCACGCGCCTTGGCGAACTGTACGACGCAGCTGCCCACCCCGCCCGCCGCACCGGAGACGTAGACGACGTCCTCGGGCTGAACGTCACCGACGTGAATCAACCCGGTGTATGCGGTGAAACCGACGTGCCCGAGAACCGTGAGGTGAGCGTCGAGACCCCCATTCGACTCCGTGTCGGCAATCTTGCGCAGCTCATCGGCTTCCACGACAGCGGCCGTGCACCACGGAACCTTGCCGACGGCGAGATCTCCGGGCTGAAAACCCTCGACGCCCGACTCGAGCACTTCGACAACGGCGTCACTGGACGGGACATCACCGACGCCGATCCCCGGACCGTACGCCGTGCCTTCACCGCCGAGACGGTGGGCAAGTCCCGCGTTGAGGCCGAGCCTTCGGATACTGACGAGAACCTGCGTCTTTGTCGGTGAAGGGACTTCTTTGTCGAACACGTCGAAGTTCTCCGCGCGGACATTTCCATCCGGCAGCGCCGTCAACTGCACTTCTCGACCGAGCATATTTCGACTGTACTGAGTCAGTCGGGGTCCGCGGAGTAATCGATTCAGGCTGCAGCGCGGACGTTTCCTACACATCCATGCAGAAACAGTGGTCGCGCCTTTACTTTGAATTGTCACCGCCACGAGGAACCAGGGCCGAAGAATCGCCGACGAAGCCCGCCACAACGTCTCGTTGGGCTACCAGAGCAATTGAGTCCATTCGATGCCAGCGAGTCTCCTGGCCGCTGCAGACTGGACAAGGGCGGGATAATTGGCGAACACATCGACGTCAGCGGATTGAGGTTGTCTCTGTGGGTTCTGCGCACGGGAGGACAGGACGATGAGCGAAGAGCAGCTGGGGCCAGAGACGAAGGGGGTCGTGGTCGAGTTGTTGTCGACGGTTGACCTCGGCTCCGAGATCCAGGGCATGGACGGGTGGCAGCTGCGCACACGCATGGTGACCATGCAACCGGGAGGTGTTTTCGGCCCGGTACATGACCACAAAGGCAGACCGGGAACGGTCTACGTGCTACAGGGAACGATCACGGACCATCGGGACGGGATCACCACCGAGTACGGGCCGGGTATAGGTTGGCCCGAAGACCGAAACACGCTCCATTGGCTGGAGAACAGAGGAGAAGTTTCGGCTGTGGAAATCTCGGTCGATGTTGTCAGAAGGCAGTAGGCCTTCTCTCGCCAAGTGGACACCATCACCGAAGGAGCCCTGCGTTGACGCGATACCTGATCGCGTTCGACGACTGAGCGATGACGAACATTTCGAATACCGAGTGGCCGGTCGGGGGCACGCGGTGATGCGTGACACCCACGAGGACATGCGTCTCCGTGGGTGAACCGATGTCTTGGCGGACACCTCGTAGTCACGGGTCCACGGGGTAGTCCACTCGAACCTCGGTTAGACGTTGAAGCGGAACTCCACGACATCCCCGTCGACCATGATGTATTCCTTGCCTTCGATCCGGACTTTGCCTGCAGCCTTGGCTGCGGCCATGGATCCGGCCTCGATGAGGTCGTCGAAGCTGACGACCTCGGCCTTGATGAATCCACGCTCGAAGTCGGTGTGGATAACGCCGGCAGCCTGAGGCGCGGTGGCGCCCTTGTTGATCGTCCACGCGCGAGCCTCTTTCGGGCCCGCCGTGAGGTAGGTCTGCAATCCGAGGGTGTGGAAGCCTGCGCGAGCCAGGGCGTCGAGACCCGGTTCGGTCTGGCCGACTGATTCGAGCAGTTCCGCGGCAGATTCGGCGTCGAGTTCGAGCAGTTCGGACTCGATCTTCGCGTCGAGGAACACGGCATCTGCGGGTGCGACGAGGCGGGCAAGCTCGCCGACCTTTGCGTCGTCGGTGAGCACACTCTCGTCGGCGTTGAAGACGTAGAGGAACGGCTTGGTGGTGAGGAGCTGGAATTCCTTGAGCAGCTCGAAGTCCAGCTTGTCCTTCTGGGAGAACAGCGTCTTGCCCTCGTTGAGCACTGCCTGGGCGGCAATGGCGGCGTCGAGTGCAGGCTTGCGGTCCTTCTTGATCCGCGCCTCCTTCTCGACGCGCGGGATTGCCTTCTCCAAGGTCTGCAGGTCGGCGATGGCCAGTTCGGTTTCGATGACCTCGATGTCGGCGGACGGATCGACACGGCCGTCGACGTGCACCACGTCGTCGTCAGCGAAAACGCGGACGACCTGGCAGATGGCGTCGGCTTCGCGGATGTTCGCGAGGAATTTGTTGCCGAGTCCGGCACCCTCGGAGGCACCCTTGACGATCCCTGCGATGTCGACGAACGACACCAGCGCGGGCACCAGCTTCTCCGAACCGAAGACCTCGGCAAGCTTGCCCAGCCGCGGATCAGGCAGCGCAACGACGCCGACATTGGGCTCGATGGTCGCGAACGGGTAGTTCGCGGCCAGCACATCGTTGTTGGTCAGCGCATTGAACAGGGTGGACTTGCCGACGTTGGGCAGTCCGACGATTCCGAGGGTGAGGCTCACGGTCTATGGAGTCTACTTTGGACGCATCACCAGCCCCGACAGTGCCCGGCCAGCAGCGACGGTCGGAGAGCCCAACGGGGCCAAGACGACATGATCGGCCCCTGCACGCAGGTGCGCATCGACGCGTTCAGCGATGTCCTCGACGGTCCCCCACGCGACCACGGCATCGACCAGCTTGTCGCTGAGCTGATCGACATCGTCGCTGGTGAAGCCCATGCGAAGAAAGTTCTGGCGGTAGCCGTCCACGGTCGCCAGAAATGACAGCGGCTCGCGGGCGATCGCGCGGGCACGCCCGGGATCGTTCTCCAGCACGACGAATTGGTCGATCACCAACGTTCGATCCGGCCCAAGGAGTGCCCGAGCGGCCTCTGTGTACTCCGGGGTGACCAACAACGCCACCGCACCGGCCGCTCGACGTCGGGCCATCTCCAGTTTCTTGGGACCGAGCGCCGCGAGAATTACTCGGTCTGAAGGAACGTCGAGTTCGTCGAGGTATGCACTCAATCCTGCAAGAGGACGGGCTGCCTGTGGACCACCCAGCCCGAGAACGAACCGGCCCGAAGACTCGAGTTCGCTGTACAGCTGGGCTGTCGCTGGCGCGCTGTAGCGGTCGACCGGGACGATGCCGGGCACGACTTTCACCGACTCGGTCGCGTGCACGAGATCGGCGAGCCGGTCGAGCCGGTCGATTTGGCCGCCCGGCAACCACAGGGCGCTGTAACCGAGCGACTCCAACTCACGAGCATCTTCGAGATACGAGTGAGAGACGCCGATGGAGAAACCGATCTTGCCGAGTCCGAGTGTGTCCATGCGAGCGATACTAAAACGCTTCGCGCCCAACAAGAGCCGTCAGACCCCTTACAACCGCTAGCTGTTGGCGACGATCAGCGCGATGAACAGGATGTACAGCAGGAAGAATCCGAGAAAGAGCCCGAGCGACAGCTTGCCGAAGAACCCTGCCCGCTTCGAGGAGTACTCCGCGCCCTGAATGTCCCCGATCAACCACAGTGGGTGAACCTTCAATGCATGGTTGAACGCCGAGATCGCCAGCGGCCAGAAGAAGATGACAGCAACCACTGCCCAACCCGCATTGGACGCCGGCATCAGTGGTGCCTGCGCGTAGGGCTGTGCATAGGGCTGCGCGGTCGGATATGGCTGCTGCTGGTACTGGGGCTGCTCGTACGGACCTGACATTGTGGAATCCCCCGATGATCGATGAAGGACAAACAATACGACGAAGTCGGTGCCGGTACCGTTCGGCGCACACTGACGACCTTCGGGCCCATGGCAATCACAGAAATCCCCGACGCGTGCCATCCGCGCACATAGGGTGATCACAGTCACATCCGCGATGCATGGAGTCGTCACATGACACTGAAGCCGCCCGGTAATCCACACGTCGAGTTGTTGAAAACGGATCCAGATCTCCCCCCGGTGGGCGTTGTGGACACCAGTCCGATGACGACGGCAAAGCGACTGATGTTCGTCGTGATCGGCTTGCTCGGCGGCCTTGCGTGGGTCGTCGTCGCAATCATCCGCGGCGAGAACATCAACGCCGTGTGGTTCGTGATTGCCGCCGTGTGCACCTATGTCATCGCCTTTCGTTTCTACGCACGCTTGATCGAGAACAAGATCATCCACCCACGCGACGACCGGGCAACCCCTGCGGAGATTCTCGAGAACGGTAAGGACTACATGCCGACGGACCGTCGGGTGTTGTTCGGTCACCACTTCGCCGCGATTGCAGGCGCGGGCCCCCTCGTCGGCCCAGTTCTCGCTGCCCAGATGGGTTATCTCCCCGGGACGATGTGGATCATCATCGGTGTCGTGTTCGCGGGAGCCGTACAGGACTTCCTCGTCCTGTGGATCTCGACGCGTCGTCGCGGACGAAGCCTCGGCCAGATGGCTCGCGACGAGCTCGGTGTCGTCGGCGGAATCGCCGCTCTGATCGGCGTTTTCGTCATCATGATCATCATCATTGCGGTACTTGCGCTCGTCGTTGTCAACGCGTTGGCCGAGAGCCCGTGGGGCGTGTTCTCCATCGCGCTGACCATTCCTATCGCGCTCTTCATGGGCGTCTACCTGCGATTTCTCCGCCCGGGCAAGGTATCCGAGGTCTCGCTCATCGGCGTCGTACTCCTACTGCTCGCGATCGTCTCAGGCGGCTGGGTCGCCGAAACCGGCTGGGGCACCGACTGGTTCACACTCTCCAAGGTCACTGTCGCCTGGCTTCTCATCGGCTACGGTCTCGCCGCATCGATCCTGCCGGTGTGGTTGCTCCTCGCCCCACGTGACTACCTGTCGACCTTCATGAAAGTGGGCACCATCGCCCTGCTGGCGATCGGTATCCTCATCGCCCGCCCGGAGATTCAGATGCCGGCCATGACGTCGTTCGCGACCGAGGGCAACGGCCCTGCGTTCTCCGGCTCACTCTTCCCGTTCCTGTTCATCACCATTGCGTGCGGTGCTCTCTCCGGCTTCCATGCGCTGATCTGTTCCGGCACCACTCCGAAGCTGCTGGAGAAAGAAAAGCAGATGCGGATGATCGGCTACGGCGGCATGCTCACCGAATCGTTCGTTGCGATCATGGCTCTTGTCACCGCGTGCATCCTCGACCAGCATTTGTACTTCGCCCTCAATGCACCAGAAGCACTCACCGGCGGAACAGCGGAAAGTGCGGCCACCTATGTGAACGGTCTCGGGCTCGGTGGTGCCGACATCACACCCGATCAATTCACCCAGGCCGCAGCAGCTGTCGGCGAGGAATCGATCATCTCGCGCACCGGCGGCGCACCCACCCTCGCGTTTGCAATGTCCGAGGTCCTGCATCAAGTCTTCGGTGGCGAAAGCCTCAAATCGTTCTGGTACCACTTCGCCATCATGTTCGAGGCACTTTTTATCCTCACCACCGTCGATGCCGGAACCCGCGTGGCACGTTTCATGCTCTCCGACAGCATCGGCAACCTTCCCGGCGCGTCGGCGAAGAAGTTCAAGGACCCGTCGTGGCGTCCCGGCGCGTGGCTGTGCTCGTTCGTGGTTGTTGCGGCGTGGGGTGCAATCCTGCTCATGGGTGTCACCGATCCACTCGGCGGCATCAATACGTTGTTCCCATTGTTCGGTATCGCCAACCAGCTTCTTGCCGCGATCGCACTCACCGTCGTGATGACCATCGTCGTCAAGCGCGGATACTACAAATGGGCGTGGATTCCGGGCGTTCCGTTGATCTGGGATCTCATCGTCACGATGACCGCGTCGTACCAGAAGATCTTCTCCGACATCCCTGCCATCGGTTACTGGAAGCAGCACAGCATCTTCGTCGACGCGAAGGCTCAGGGGCTTACCGAGTTCCAGAGCGCGAAGACGTCCGAGGCGATCGATGCCGTCATCCGCAACACCTTCATCCAGGGCACCCTGTCGATCATCTTTGCGGTGTTGGTCCTCATCGTTGCCGTGGCCGGCCTCATGGTGTGTATCAAAGCCGTTCGGGCAGGCGGGCTCCCGAACAACGAGGACCCCGAGGTCCCGTCGAGAATATTTGCGCCCGCAGGTTTCATCCCCACAGCCTCGGAGAAGGCGATCCAAAAGGAGTGGGACACACTGATCGCCGACGGCACCGTCCGAGCGCCCGGCGCCGCACGCGCCGGACACCACTGATATGCGCGGACTGCTGTGGTGGATCACCTCGGTGATGGGAGACAAGGACTACGAGCACTACCTCGCCCACATGAACCGAGTGCACCCGAACGAGCCGGTCCTGTCCGAGCGCCAGTACTGGCGGGAGCGTTACGCCGAGGCCGATGCACACCCCGGGGCCCGCTGCTGTTGACGCTCCGCACACCGATGGCTGATTTCCGCTAGCGCAGCGCGTCCACCGGTGACACAGTGGATCGCATGGAGCTGGACTTCGAGCGGTGCTATCGGGCCGTATCTGCACGTGATACCCGCTTCGACGGGCAGTTCTTCACCGCCGTGCGCACGACGGGCATCTACTGCCGCCCGTCGTGTCCGGCCGTCACGCCCAAGGCGAAGAACGTGCAGTTCGTTGCGACGGCGGCGGCAGCGCAACAGGCCGGGTTTCGAGCCTGCCGACGGTGCCAGCCCGACGCCACCCCTGGCTCACCACAATGGAATATCAACTCGGACCTGGCTTCCCGAGCGATGCGGCTCATTTCCGACGGCGTGGTAGAGCGTGGCGGCGTGGACTCGTTGGCTAATTCACTCGGGTACTCCACCCGTCAGCTGACACGGGTTCTCAGCGCCGAGATCGGAGCCGGACCGTTGGCATTGGCGCGCGCGCATCGAGCGCACACGGCTCGGACGTTGATTCAGACCACTACTATGTCGATGACAGACATCGCCTACGCGGCCGGGTTCTCCAGCGTTCGCCAGTTCAACGACACGGTCCGTGACGTGTTCGCGGTGAACCCCACCACGTTGCGCGCCGAAGCCACCCGAACGAAGACCCTGTCCAGCAACGGGACCGTCACACTTCGACTCCCCTACCGCCAACCCTTGGACCGGACCTGGCTCGAATGGTTCCTTCGGGGCCACGCCGTGCCAGGTGTGGAGTCCTTCGACGATCGAACCTACCGTCGATCCCTTCGCCTCCCACACGGACATGGCATCGTCGGACTTCGGATCGAGGACGGTTACGTCGACACGACGTTGAGCCTGCACGACATGCGAGACCTGGCCCCCGCCGTGGCCCGGGTCCGACGCCTGCTCGATCTGGACGCGGACCCAGAGGCCGTGGACACTGCTCTGTCAGCGGATCCGGCTCTGGCACCCAATGTTGCGGCCCACCCGGGTATACGCGTCGTCGGAAATGTCGACGGCACAGAGTTGCTGTTACGGACCATGATCGGCCAACAGATCTCCCTGGGTGCAGCTGCCACGCACACCGCGCGCCTGGTCGAGGCGCTCGGCAACCGGATCGAGGACCCCACGGGCGGCACCATCACCCGACTGTTCCCCGACGCGTCCGCCGTCGCCGAACACGGACACGAAGTACTCACCGGCCCCAAGGCGCGAGTCGGCGCGATCATCGGGGTGGCCGACGCGATCGCGTCGGGCAAGATCGAACTGCACGTCGCGCGATCGGCCGAAGACCTCGAACGAGACCTGCTGGCACTCAAAGGTATCGGCCCGTGGACCGCCCGATATGTAGTGATGCGATTGCTGGCCGACCCAGACGTGCTGCTCGACACCGACCTCGTCGTCCGTCAGGGCGCCGAAGCGCTCGGCATCCCCCTCACCGATACGAGCCGATGGGCGCCGTGGCGCTCGTACGTCTCGATGCACCTGTGGAACATCGCGCTCGAAAGAAGAGGACTATGACTGCAACTGCCGCCACGACCGACACCCCGATCGGACCGTTCACCGCCATAGTCGACACCGAAGGCTGCGTGCTGGCGTCGGGATGGACTGCAACTACCGAAGACCTGCTACCGCTGATTCATAAGTCGTTGCGGCCCAACGACATCCGGATGGTATCGAACCTCGGCAGCATTACCGCGGCAATCCAGGACTACCACCGCGGCGAGCTCACGGTCATCGACGACATACCCGTCGCACAACAATCCGGCGAGTTTCTGATGCATGCGTGGAAAGTACTTCGGACCGTTCCCGCCGGATCGCCGGTGACGTACTCGGAGTTCGCGGACATGGCCGGCCGGCCGGCCGCCATCCGCGGCGCGGCATCGGCCTGCGCACGCAACGCAGCGGCATTGTTCGTTCCGTGTCACCGAGTCTTTCGCATCGGTGGCGCACTCGGCGGTTTCAGATGGGGATTGCCTGCGAAGACCTGGCTACTGGCGCACGAGGCAGCCTGAGGATTGAGCGCGTCGACAGTTGGGTAGTACAGGCAATCGAGACGTTAGAGTCACTCGGGTACCCGAGTCCGAAGCCACCGAAAAGGACAACCGACGTGACGGAACAGACAGTGCCCAACGGTAAGCCTGGGCGCGATCGTGGCGACCTCATCGGAGTCGGTGGAGTGTGGCTGGCAAAGTGGTCGCTGATCCTCGTATCGGTAGCCGCTGGGGCCTGGGTACTGGGCTGGATCATCTCAGCGCTGTGGGTAGTCATCCTGCCTTCGCTGCTAGCGATCATCGTGGCGACCGTCCTGTGGCCGCCGACCAAGTGGCTCATGCGCGTCGGAATACCGCCTGCCCTCTCGGCCGCGACTTCGCTCATCGTGTTCTTCCTCGTCATCGGCGGCGTCATCACATTGATCGTTCCGTCCGTTGTCGACTCGGCTCCCGAACTCGTGGACAAAGCGACCCAGGGCGTGTCCCAGGTCCAGAATTGGCTCAAGGGCCCACCGATCAATCTGCAGGACGAGCAGATCGACAATGCCGTCTCGGCCATCACCTCCCGTCTGCAGGAAAGCGGAACCGCAATTGCCTCGGGCGTTTTCAGTGGTGTTTCGGCAGCGAGCTCGATTCTCATCACCCTGGCGCTTGTTCTCGTACTGACGTTCTTCTTCGTCAAGGACGGGCCCAAATTCACTCCGTGGCTGCACGGCTTCGCCGGTGGTCGTGCAGGAAGACACCTCGCCGAGATCCTGGCACGAATGTGGGCGACGCTCGGCGGGTTCATCCGAACCCAGGCCGTCGTCAGCTTCATCGATGCATTTTTCATCGGACTCGGATTGATCATTCTCAATGTGCCGCTGGCACTCGTCCTGGCCACGATCACTTTTCTCGGCGGATTCATCCCTATCGTCGGCGCGTTCGTTGCGGGCGCCTTGGCCGTATTGGTTGCGCTCGTCGCCAACGGACCGACGACCGCGCTGATCGTGTTGGGCATCATCCTCGCTGTTCAGCAGCTCGAAGGAAACGTGCTGCAGCCAGTTCTGCAGAGCCGGAGCATGAATCTGCATCCCGCGATCGTGCTGTTGGCCGTCACCGGCGGTGGATCGGTGTTCGGCATTGTCGGCGCCTTCCTCGCTGTGCCTGCCGCTGCCGTAGCCGCAGTGCTGATTCGCTACGTCTCCGAACAAGCCGACGCACGCTCCAACGAGGCCAGCCAGGCAGAACTCGAAGAGTCGGCGCCGGATCCGGACGAACTACTGACCGACGAGAAAGACGAAGACGAAGACGAGAACGAAAAGTCCGGTCAGGATGCCGAAAAGAGCTGAAGCCTCGACCCGTCCCGTTCACGGATGACGTGGAGCCTGCTCGGTATTCGTTGACGCATCTCGTCGACGTGGGAGACGATTCCCACCACACGCCCGCCGGCCCTGAGTTCGTCCAAAACCCCCATGACCGATTCCAAGGTGTCGGCGTCCAGCGTGCCGAAGCCTTCGTCGATGAACATCGTGTCGAGGACGACTCCGCCTGATTCTGCGGCCACGACGTCCGCCAGCCCGAGAGCAAGCGCCAACGACGCAAGGAACGACTCTCCTCCCGACAGTGTCTTCGCCGAACGGACGACTCCGGTGTAGTCGTCGCGGATATCGAGGCCCAATCCGCCACGCCTCCCGCGAGATTCAGCCTCGTCGGAATGAACGAATTCGTATCGTCCCGCTGACATACGCTGCAACCTCGCCGACGCCGACTCGGCGACGTCCTCGAGGCGCGAGGCCAATACATACGACCGGAGTGACATCTTTCGAGCATTCTGTCCTCGACCTGCAACGACGTCGGTCAGCGCAGCCAATTGGTCGTGTTTGGCCTGCATCGGTGCCGAGTGGTCGACTGCGGCCCACAACTGTGCGGTCAGTTCTTCCACTTGTTCGAATCGTCGCTTGCATTCGGCCTGGCGCGCTACGGCACCATCGAGTTCGACGGCAGCAGTGTCGGCAGCCTCCTGCCAGGGTGCCGTCTCCACCTGTTCGGTGTCGGTGTCTTCGATGGCTGCGATCGCAGGTTCGGCAAGAACCTGCTCGGCATGAGCGCGAATGTCATGTGCTGCAGCGAGTTGCTTCTCGATGCTCCGGACTCGCTCGGCGGGGATCACCACGGCCGCTGCATCCTCGGCGGATTCGAAGCCGGATTCCGACACCTGCGCTGCCAGTCGCTCGGCGATCGCCCCGCTGATGTCGGCCGCGCGAGCAGCAGCGACCCTCTTGTGTTGAAGATCGGTGGCGAGTGCGATCAGCTTCTCGAGGCGCGCCACACGCTGATCGAGTGTCTCCTCACCGTCGACGGTGGCGGCGACACGTGCGCGCATCCCCTCGACGGAACTCCGAACCTGAGCCGCCCGTGCAGCGAGACCCGCTGCAGTGGATCGATGCTCGGCAATGACGGAAGCGAGCCCGTGATCCTCCGACCTGAGGTGAGCCAACTCGGCCCGAAGGTCGTCGAGTGAAGCCGCAGCTGTCCTTGCTGCCGTCAATCGAGTAGTCACCTCGTCGAGGGCCACCACCAGTTCATCGCTACCGCGGCCACCGGAACGAGCAATGAGTGCATCGAGCACCCGGACCAGCTCGGCCGCTTCCGCAGTCCGAAGATCCTCGGCAGCGGCCGCTCTACGCTCGGCACTGCTCGCCTCGGCTTCGTCTGCCTTCGTGACCGTCGAGTCGGCGACCGACGCAGGCTCCGGGTGAGACCGTGATCCGCAGACTCCGCACGGGCCGCCGTCGACAAGCTCGGTTGCCAACTCCGCGGCCATTCCGGTGAGACGTCGTTCTCGCAGATCGAGTAGATGTTCCCGAGCGTCGTTGTGCGCCGTGCGTGCCGCTTCGCGAGCCGCCTCGGCCGAGGCGAGCGCGGTTCGTGTCTTCGTGAGTTCGATTGCCGCCTTGACTGCATCGGAGACAGCGGCGAATTCGGACTCGAGCGCAGGCACATTCGCGGCAGCGTGCACAGCGGTGGTCACCGCAAGTTCTGTTGCGGCGATCGCCGCAGGCAACTGTTCCCTGAGGACCAGCGCAGCGTCGACAGCCTTCTCGACGGCTCTACACTCGGACGTCAGCTCGCGAGCAACGGCCTCCTCCGCATCGGCACGAAGAGCCAACTGCCGCATCTCCTGGAGGCCGACCACCGCCGTCGTCCACTCGCGTACAGCGTTGGCGACGACCGTACGACCGTCGTCCGTATCCGAGGACGACGAGGCAAGGACCATCTCGGATCCATCGATCATCGCCAACGAGCCGCGCACCGACTCTGCGTCACGCGCAGCGAGGTCGTAGGCCCGTGCGGTTTTCGCATACTCGGCGGCGAGCGTCGCGATAGGGCCTGCAGCAGCAGACCGTTCGACTTCTCGGCGAATCACGTCCCGCTCGGGGGCCGCCCGGTGGAACTCGGCCAACTGCTTCCGCGCGAGGTCTCGTCGTTGCCTCAACACGAGGAGAGTTTTGTGGCGATCGAGTGCCGAGGCGGCGAGCTCGGCCTTGCCTCGCGCAGTTGCGAGCGCTGTCGACGCCGCGGCGTGCGCACCGCGAGCACGTCCCAGAACATCGGTGGCCCACTCCATCGGTTCACGGTCGAGTTCTTCGTCCTCGCCCGAGGCCGTGGCGATCCGACCGCGCAACTTGTCGATGGCAATGCGCGAAGACTCCATCAACGCTGCGCTGGAACGCCTTTCATTGGCGAACCACTGTTCAACATCCCCGAACCTGCTGGTGTCGAACAACCTCTCGAGGAGATTGCCGCGCTCTTCGCTGTCCGCACGCAGGAACCGAGCGAACTCACCCTGAGGCAAGAGGACGACCTGAAAGAACTGATCTGCACTCATCCCGAGTGCGGCGCCTACTGCCTCACCGATCTCGTCGAGGCGGGTCAAGTTCTGCCCGTCACCGTCGAGCCACGTCAGGCTGGCCTTGGCGTTTTCCTTGGTGATACCGGTCCTCCCGCCCTTCTTGGGCCGCATGTACTCGGGAGAGCGAACGATCCGGACGCGTCTGCCACCGAGAGTGGCTTCGAGCACCACCCTGGGCACCGCACCGGGCGCCGCATGGTCGGATAGAAGACGCTTGCCTTCTCTGCGCGCACCCGGAACCGTCCCGTACAGGGCGAAGGCGACGGCGTCGAGAACAGTGGTCTTGCCCGCACCGGTCTGACCGTGGAGCAGAAACAGTCCGTCGGCACCGAGGGCGTCG
This sequence comes from Rhodococcus sp. H29-C3, assembly GCF_030063405.1. Taxonomy (NCBI): domain Bacteria; kingdom Bacillati; phylum Actinomycetota; class Actinomycetes; order Mycobacteriales; family Nocardiaceae; genus Rhodococcus; species Rhodococcus sp. H29-C3. The sequence continues at coordinate 157,248 of NZ_JASITC010000001.1, forward strand.
AAGTCGACGGATTCGGTTCGAGCGAAGGGACCGAATGCAGTGATCTCGAGTCGATGCAGTCTCATGCCGGTCGGCTCATGCGCTGCGTCCGGACAACTCGTACTGCTCGACACGCTCGTCGTCACGGGAAACGTCCTCGCGCTGCACCGCAGCCAATGCCCGTTCGAGCAACGAAACCTCCCGCGCTTCGGGAGTACTTCGCATGTCGGTGACGAACGAGGTGGCAATGTCGATATCGGTGCGACCGCGCACGCGATCGCGATACCGCAGCTCGGAAGTGCCTGCAGGACGTGACCATTCGAGATGAACAGCATGTGGGAAGCGGGTACGCAGTGCGCGCATGGCATCGACCGGACGAATCGGATCGGTCAGGACAGCCGACACGTAGCGCTCTTCGGCATCGGCGAATTCGCTTGCAGTAGTCAGCTCTTCGACGGTGCCTTCGATCCGGCTCAACCCACGGACGACCGGCAGATCTACACGCTCGACCGTGCCCAGACCATCCGCATCGAGCTGAAGTATCCACACAGCTTTCCGATGAGACCGCTCACCGAACGAATACGGCAACGGCGAGCCCGAATAGCGCACACGGTCGGTCAGCGTCTGCGGAGAATGCAAGTGTCCCAGCGCAACATAGTCGACACCGTCGAATGCAGATGCCGAAACGGTCTCGACCCCACCTACCGAGATCGAACGCTCAGAACCCGTCGCTTCACCGCCGACGACGAACGCATGCGCAAGCACTACCGAACGCACGCGATCCGCACCGCTCCGTCGGCCGTCGAGATCTGCGGTGATGCGCTCCATCGCTGCGTCCAACACATCCGCGTGCGACCGCGCACCGGGAACGTCGAGTTCGATCCGCGTGGTTTCCGGCTCCAGATAAGGAATTCCGTAGAAGGCAACCGGGCCGAACTCGTCGTCGATCACCACCGGAGTACCTACATCGCCCACCCGGGTCATCAGATGCAAACCGCCTGCCGAGGCGAAGGCAGCGCCCGCACCGAGCCGCGCCGGCGAATCATGATTGCCCGACGTCGCCACGATGACAGCACCTGCCGCGCGGATGGCTTCCAGTCCCCTGTTGCACACGAGGACCGCATCTGCGCTCGGCACGGCGCGATCATAGATGTCACCCGGCACGACCACCACGTCGATTCTCTGTGCCGCAACCAGATCCGCGATGGACGCCAGCACAGCAGCCTGGTCCGCAAGCAGGTCGACGCCGTGGAACGTGCGGCCGATGTGCCAGTCCGAGGTGTGCAGGATCTTCATGAATACGACGCTAACGGAGGCCACCGACAAACTCGCTCAACCGCTACGGCCAGTCGGCCGCTGCGCACCCCGAGGTGGAAAGGCACTCCGGCTGGTCCGAGAGTCTGTCGGTACCGTCGGGCATCATCTGCGTCATGAACGCACTTACCGCTGTCGGGATGGCATTCGCCTTCGCTCTCGGGGCAGCCATCGGATGGTTGTTGCACTCGAGCAGGTTCGGAGATCGTGCGGTGCGCGCCGAGGCACAGTTGGCGGCACTTCGCGACAACGAGGCGCTGCTGCGACGGTCTCTCGATGCCGTCAACGAGGATTCGGCTCGCAGGCATTCAGGAGCAATCGGCCAACAGGTGTCACATTTGGTGGAACCGCTGCACGACGCCGTGGACGCGCTCACCGAGCAGGTAAGGCAGGTGGAGCACAGCCGAATCCGTGCGTACGCCGGGCTGACCGAGCAGGTAACCGGGATGCAACGCGCATCGGTTCATTTGTCCACGCAGACGTCCCAACTGGTCACCGCATTGCGTGCCCCGCAGATTCGTGGACGTTGGGGTGAGTTGCAACTCGAACGGGTCGTCGAGCTCGCCGGCATGGTCAAGCACTGCGATTTCGATACCCAGGTCACCCGGGGAGGGGTTCGCCCGGACATGATCGTCCGGTTGGCGGGTGGTCGGCAGATTGTGGTGGATGCCAAAGTCCCGTTCGCGGCCTATCTCGACGCCGCGCAAGAGGAAGACGCCGACGCTCGAAGCAAGCAGTTGACTCGACATGCTCGGCATCTGCGAACACATGTCGATCAATTGTCGGCCAAGGAATATTGGCGCTCTTTCGAACCGACGCCCGAGTTCGTGATTCTCTTCGTTCCCGGTGATCCGTTTCTCGACGCCGCGCTCACGTCCGATTCGTCACTGCTGGAATATGCATTTACGAGAAATGTGATACTTGCCACCCCCACTACTTTGGTCGCTCTTCTACGCACGGTTGCGTACACGTGGAAGCAGGAGTCGCTCGCCGAGGATGCCGCTCGAATTCAGAAGCTCGGGCGAGAGCTGTATTCCAGACTCGGGGTCGTTGCCACGCACCTGGACAAGCTCGGCGGGCATCTCGGCAAGGCAGTGGACTCGTTCAACTCCACCGTGTCTTCAGTCGATTCCAGGGTCACCGTGACAGCACGCAAACTATCCGAGCTCGAGCTGTTCGATACCGAAGTCGTCGAGGTCCGCCGGGTCGACAGCCGACCGAAAGTGTCCGATTCGTCGCATCCGTTGCACCAGTTCGGTCACGTCAGCGACGCAGTCGGGTGATCAGCCGCTAATCTCGGTGGGTGTCTACATCCCAACGTGCCCGTTCCGGGGTTCCGCTGGATCAACGTTCAGCCCTCGCATCAGTGCCCGGCGTCCCAGCGTGGGGGGCGGTGGCTATCGCAGGTGGCGCCAGTTTTCTCGGATTCGTCATCGACGCTGCCCGCGGCACCGAGCTGACCTCTGCCTTCGCCTGTTTCTACATCATCGGCGTAGTTGCCGCAGTTGTCCTGGTTCGATACCGGGGCCTCTTCACTGCACTGGTCCAGGCTCCGCTGATCCTGTTCGCGGCGGTACCTCTGGCGTATCAGTACTTCACCGAGAATCCAGGAACTGGCGTGAAAGACATTCTGCTGAATGTCGCTATTCCCCTCGTCAATCGTTTTCCGTTGATGCTGCTCGGCACCGTCCTGGCGATCGGGATCGGCGGTGCACGCATCTACCTCAAACGGCAGTCCACTCACGCCCCCACTCGTGCGGTTCGTGACAGGGCCAAGCAACGTGACCGTACGAGAGATTCCAAGCCGAAGACGAAGAGCGCGCCGGCTTCAGCGCGCACTCCAGAGGACCGAATCTCCGGACGGGGAGCCGCGTACGACAGCCAACCGACCGACGGTCGGCGCCGAAGTACCGACGCACGCCGTCCCGGCACCGAGGGCCGCGGGAGCCGTCCGAGCACCGAAGACCGTCCGAGCACCGAGAGGCGTCCGAGCACGGAAGGCCGTCGTGCGCGCCGCGAACGCGTCGAGCCCTCGTACGACCGCCCTGCCGCTGACCGGAATCGCGATGACCTGAATCGCGCCGACCCGTATCGCCCCGAACCGGTCGACGCAGATCGGGCGCCGCTCCCGCCGAGGCGGGCAGCACCCCGACCGACGCAGCCACGGACGCCCCGCCAACCTGACATCGATCCGTATGCAGCGCCCCGTGCTGCCCCGGCAAGCGCACATGTCCCGCCGCATCCGGTCCCGCAGGTTCGCTACCGGGACCGCACCGAACCCTGACTCGGCTCGACCGAAGGCCGAAAGTCGATCAGGCCTTGGTCGGCCGAAGCTCGCGCGGCAGTGAGAAGACGAGGGTTTCGTTGGCAGTGGTCACGGGCTGCACATCGGCATAGCCGTGCTCGGACAGCAGATCGATGACTCCCTGTACAAGAATCTCCGGTACCGACGCACCCGAAGTGATGCCGACAGTCTGCACTCCGTCCAGCCAGGCCAGATCGATCTCTTTGGCGTAATCGACGAGGTAGCTGGCACGCGCACCAGCGGAGAGTGCCACTTCTACGAGCCGGACCGAGTTGGAGGAGTTCGTCGACCCGACGACGATCACCAGATCGCACTCGGGTGCCATCACCTTCACCGCGACCTGACGGTTCTGTGTCGCGTAGCAAATGTCGTCGCTCGGTGGATCCTGCAATGTCGGGAAGCGCTCACGTAGACGCGCGACCGTGAGCATCGTCTCGTCGACGCTGAGTGTGGTCTGCGACAGCCAGATGACCTTGTTCGGATCACGCACGGTGACGTCGTCGACAGAGTCCGGTCCGTCTACGAGCTGCACATGCTCAGGTGCCTCACCGGCAGTGCCTTCGACTTCCTCGTGACCTTCGTGGCCGATCAGCAGGATGTCGTAGTCGTCGCGGGCGAATCGCTTGGCTTCCTGATGAACCTTGGTGACGAGAGGGCAGGTGGCGTCGATGGTGCGGAGCTGACGATCCGCGGCCGAAGCGTGTACTGCGGGCGAAACGCCGTGCGCGGAGAACACCAGCAGGGAGCCTTCAGGCACCTCGTCGGTCTCGTCGACGAAGACGGCGCCGCGATCGGCCAGCGTCTCGACGACATGCCGGTTGTGCACGATCTCCTTACGGACGTACACCGGCGCACCATGCTGCTCCAGCGCCTTCTCCACGGTCTCGACCGCGCGATCGACGCCGGCGCAGTAGCCGCGAGGCTCTGCCAGGAGTACTCGTTTTCCTCCGGTGTAAGGGGCGGAATCAGCGCCCGATGGACGTGCGATACCCAGGTTCAGTGGAACAGCCGAAGACATGACTACAGGATACGTGAGCAGGGCGCCGCGATTCCGACTAGTGGGCGACCCGCCTGTCGGCTACCCAAATGCCTGGACATCAGGCAGGCTGTGAATATGACTCGTGTCCCTTTTGCTGCACGTGTGGCCGCGGGCGTGGTGGTAACCGTCGTCGAAGAGGCGCGCAAGCTCCCCGGTACCGCGGTCACCTTTCCGATGACGGTCGTCAGCGAAATATTGGCCGGCTCGATGCGCCTTCAACAGCAAGTCACCGCTCTCGCAATCAAGGGTGACGAGGCCATCTCGTCGCTACCTCTCGTAGGAACCCCCGCTCAGGAGCAGCCTTCCTGGGCTGTGTTCGACGATGACCATGCCACCCCGCCATCGCTGAACGACGACGAAGAGCTCGACGTCCCGGACCACGAGCCTGTCGCTGCGACCGGTCGTTTTGCGCTGTACTCGACTCCGCCGGCCGATGTCGAGGAAGAAGTGCAGGCCGAGACGTCCACCGCGCGACCGGAGATCGTCGACCTCGTCGATTACGACGCTCTGGCGCTCGCACAGTTGCGTGCTCGTCTACGTACCCTGTCGCTCGATGACTTGGAGACGCTCCTCGACTACGAGGCCGATTCGCGAGCACGCCCTCCGTTTCTGACAATGCTGGAGAACCGAATCACCACAGCGAAAGCCAAGTGAGCGCAACCAATCAGACGTCGGGCCCCGGTCCGAGTAGCGCCGAAGAGCCGTGGCCGGTCCGCACGGTAGCGATGAAGGTCGCAGGGTGGATCGACCGTCTAGGCAGCGTCTGGGTCGAAGGCCAGCTGACCCAGATCAATGCCAGGCCCGGTACACGGACCGCATTTCTCGTCCTGCGTGACCCGTCGGCCGACATGTCACTGTCGGTCACTTGCTCGCCGCAACTGCTGGAGCGGTCACCGGTCCCACTGACCGAGGGCGCGCAGGTCATCCTGTACGGCAAACTGTCTTTCTACACCGGCCGAGGCACAGTCTCGTTGCGTGCCACCGATATTCGAGCCGTCGGCGTCGGCGAACTACTCGCCCGCGTCGAACGCCTACGCAGCCTCCTGGCTGCCGAAGGCCTGTTCGATCCGCGCCTCAAACGGCCACTTCCATTTCTCCCCGGCACGATCGGACTGATCACCGCACGCGCAAGTGCCGCCGAGAAGGACGTTCTGACCGTTGCACAAAGGCGTTGGCCGGCAGTGCGATTCGAAGTCAGACACACTCCGGTACAGGGCCCGCAGGCAGTGCCGGCGATCCTCGGCGCTTTGAAGGAACTCAACGACGACAGTGCCGTCGACGTCATCATCCTTGCCCGCGGGGGCGGTAGCGTCGAAGATCTGCTGCCGTTCTCCGACGAGGCGCTGTGCCGCGCGATCTCGGCCGCGACCACACCGATCGTCAGCGCCATCGGACACGAACCGGACAGCCCGCTCAGCGATCACGTCGCCGACCTACGTGCCGCGACTCCGACCGACGCTGCCAAGTTGGTGGTGCCCGACGCTGTCGCCGAGCAGAATCTCGTCACCGACCTGAGGTCCAGAACTGCTGCTGCGCTACGAAACTGGGTGGCCAGAGAAGCGCGCGGGCTCGAGATGATCCGGCATCGTCCGGTCCTTTCCGATCCGATCGCAGGTATCGAGCGACGCGGCGAGGAAGTCACACGGCTGCGTGAGGCAACCCGGCGTGACGTTCTGCGCGAACTAGTGAAACAGCAAACCCTGGTAGAGCACTTACGAAATCGATCGCAGGCCCTGGGGCCGGCAGCGACACTGGCGCGTGGCTACGCCGTCGTGCAACGCATGGTCACCGGCGGCGATCCCGAAGTGTTGCGTTCGGTCGACGACGCACCGCCAGGAACACAGATCCGTGTACGAGTGGCCGACGGCGCAGTGACTGCCGCGGTCATGGGCAAAGTTCGATAGGAGAAAACTCTTGACTGAAACACCGATCGAAGAAATGGGCTATGAGGCTGCCCGGGACGAACTGGTCGACGTGGTGAAGGTTCTCGAACAGGGTGGCCTCGACCTCGACGCATCGCTCGCCTTGTGGGAAAGAGGCGAATCACTCGCGACCCGCTGCGAGGAGCACCTCGCCGGTGCACGCAAGCGCGTCGAGAATGCCCTCGCTCACGTGAAGGACCAGGACTGACCCTCGACAAGGCGTCGACTCAGGGGGTCAGGGGTGTCGCTTCGGTGGTCGCAGCGGCGAGCGTGGTGAATTCTTCGGACGATCCGCTACCGGTGATGAGCAGGCGCACGTCGCCCAGATCGGTCACCCACACCGGCTCTTCGCTCTGCTGCGTGTAGACGACCCACTCCTTGCCGTCGATCGACTGAGTTCCCGAGGCGAATCGCGGCTCACCGACAGCGAACGGCACGAGCACGTCTTCACTTGCGTTCGACTGTGTGAGCCGGTTGTAACGCCCGGCATCGGAGATGTAACCGACCGTGCTGGTGTCTCCACCCTGATCGCCTGCGATCGATCCGCGACTTCCCGAGTTCGGCGTCCAGTCGTCGGGGACCTTGGGGTTGCGGATCGGGAAGTCGAGCTCGGACGCGTCGTACTGCATGGCCGCGTCCACATCGAAGTTCGGGATCGGTCCCTGCGTCGGTCCGCCCGGGCTCAACGAGCACTGACTGGCGATTCCGGCAATCAGCAGACAGGCGATCACGAGCGGAATGAGTGACCAGACCATGTCACGGTTGTTGTTCAGGATCCGGGGTTTACTGTTCGCCACGCCTCCAGTATCCCCGCTGGACGTCGATGCCGGGTCGGCGCATGCCCTCCGCGGCGGACAACGGCGCTGAATGAGATAATCGCGCTGGGTAAGACCCCCACCTACCAGGAGGCTACAAACCGATGACGACCAGCACCGAGTCCACCCGCGCCATGGCGCCAGATCGCAACCTCGCCCTAGAACTCGTACGAGTCACAGAGGCCGGCGCACTCGCCTCGGGCCGCTGGGTGGGACGTGGCGACAAGGAAGGCGGCGACGGAGCAGCGGTGGACGCTATGCGTCAGCTGGTCAGCTCGGTCTCCATGCGCGGTGTCGTCGTGATCGGCGAAGGCGAGAAGGACGAAGCGCCGATGCTGTACAACGGCGAGCAGGTCGGCAACGGCAACGGACCGGAGGTCGACTTCGCTGTCGACCCGGTCGACGGAACCACGCTCATGGCCAAGGGCATGCCGAACGCGATCTCCGTGCTGGCCGTCGCCGAGCGCGGAGCCATGTTCGACCCCTCGGCGGTGTTCTACATGGAGAAGATTGCCGTCGGACCCGACTACGCCGATGTCATCGACATCACAGCTCCGGTAGCCGAGAACATCGCTCGGATCGCCAAGGTCAAGAAGGGATCCGCATCCGACGTCACCGTGTGCATCCTGGACCGCCCCCGTCACGCAGAACTGATTCAGGCCGTTCGTGACGCCGGATCACGCATCCGGCTCATCTCCGACGGTGACGTCGCAGGCGCGATCGCGGCCGCACGTCCCGATTCCGGCACGGATCTGCTGATCGGCATCGGCGGCACCCCTGAGGGCATTATCGCTGCCGCTGCGATGCGTTGCATGGACGGCGCCCTACAGGGCCGCCTCGCCCCGATGGATGACGAAGAGAAGCAGAAAGCGATCGACGCAGGCCACGACCTCGATCGCGTTCTCAACACCATCGACTTGGTCTCGGGTGAAAACGTATTCTTCACCGCTACCGGCGTCACCGACGGCGACCTGCTGCGCGGTGTGCGCTACGCGGGCGGCGGTGCGCACACTCAGTCCATCGTGATGCGCTCCAAGTCCGGCACCGTTCGAATGATCGACGCGTACCACCGCCTCGAGAAGCTGCGCGAGTACTCCTCGGTCGATTTCGACGGCGACACGAGCGGTCAGGCTCCTTCTTTCTGACGGTCCGACCAGTGCGCTGACCCAGCACGACAATTACCCGTACCTAACTGGCAAAGTAAGGCTCATGACGCAGACAGACGAACAGCAATTCCGGATCGAGCACGACACCATGGGAGAGGTTCGCGTACCGATCGATGCACTCTGGCGCGCCCAGACACAGCGAGCGGTCGAGAACTTCCCCATCTCCGGCCGTCCGCTCGAGCGCACTCAGATCCGCGCGATGGGCCTGCTCAAAGCAGCCTGCGCGCAGGTAAACAGGGACCTCGGACTGCTCGACGGCACGCTTGCCGACGCGATCATCGCGGCCGCGAACGAAATCGCCGAAGGTCTGCACGACGACCAGTTCCCCATCGACGTCTTCCAGACCGGTTCGGGAACCAGCTCCAACATGAATGCCAACGAGGTCATCGCGTCGATCGCCAAGGCGAAGGGAGTGGAGGTGCACCCCAACGACCACGTCAACATGTCGCAGTCTTCGAACGATACTTTCCCGACGGCTACCCACGTCGCCGCGACCGAGGCAGCGGTCACTTCGCTGGTGCCTGCACTGAAGCACCTGCATTCCGCGCTGGCCGCGAAGGCCGTCGAGTGGAAGACAGTGGTCAAGTCCGGACGCACGCACCTGATGGATGCTGTTCCGGTCACTCTCGGCCAGGAGTTCGGCGGGTACGCCCGCCAGATCGAAGCCGGTATCGAGCGCGTCGAGGCAACCCTGCCCCGTTTGGGTGAACTCCCTATCGGCGGCACCGCGGTAGGCACCGGCCTCAATGCTCCCGACGGCTTCGGTCCGAAAGTTGTTGCGGCACTCGTCAAGTCCACCGGAATCGATGCTCTGACCCCTGCCAAGGACGCTTTCGAGGCGCAGGCAGCCCGGGACGGGCTCGTCGAGGCATCCGGCGCACTGCGCACCATCGCGGTGTCGCTGACCAAGATTGCCAACGACATTCGCTGGATGGGTTCGGGGCCACTCACCGGACTCGGTGAGCTGGCACTTCCCGACCTGCAGCCAGGTAGCTCGATCATGCCCGGCAAGGTCAATCCTGTTCTGCCCGAAGCGGTTACACAGGTCGCCGTGCAGGTCGTCGGCAACGATGCGGCCGTCGCGTTCGGTGGCGCCTCTGGTGCATTCGAGCTCAACGTCTACATCCCTGTGATGGCACGTAACGTGCTCGAGTCCTTCACCTTGCTCGCCAATGTCTCGGTACTGTTCGCCGACAAGTGCATCAGCGGGCTGACCGCCAACGTCGAGCACCTCAAGACCCTTGCCGAGTCCTCGCCGTCCATCGTGACGCCGCTGAACTCCGCCATCGGATACGAGGAGGCCGCAGCCGTCGCCAAGCAGGCACTCAAGGAGAAGAAGACGATTCGTCAGACGGTCATCGACCGTGGGCTGATCGGCGACAAGCTCAGCGAGGAAGAGCTCGACAAGCGGCTCGACGTCTTGGCCATGGCGAAGGTCAAGGACTGACGTCACCCCAGGTAGACAAGCGCCGCTGGTAGACAAGCGGCGTTAGTAGGCGGTTGTAGCCGCCTCGCCTTAGCGTGAGTGGTTCATTCATACGATTGCTTCGTATGAATGAACCACTCACGCGTTCAGGGGTTAGTAGGCTCAGCTCAGGCGAACGCGCTCAGCTCGTCGCGCGCCTTGTTGCCCTCGTCGCCGAGGTCGTTGCGGCCGAAGATGTTCCACTCCGCCAACAATGGCTTGAACACCTTCTCGCTCTGCTGCTCCACCGTGTAGATACCAGCGTCGGCGAGCAATTCGGTGCTGTTGCCCTTACCCGGCAGATCGACCACGGGGATCGAGTACCCGTTGATGCGGTCGGCAATAGCGCGCACGGTCTGGTCGGGGGTGACACCGAGTGCTTCAGTCACCATATTCGCGTAGAACTTCGACTGCAGGGCGTCGTCCTGGGCGATCTTCGACAAAATCTTGGCCAGAACGGGGTCGCCACCGAGTGCGATCGTATTGTTGTTTCGCAACACAGCCGCGGACTCGTCCACGGCAAAATGCGCGAGGACATCAAGAACGTGAAGGCTGGGCGCGTCGTAGCCCTTCGTCATCTCTTCCATCCGAACGCGTTCGAGAGCGACAGGATCGACAGCGCGAGTCAAGACCAAGAAGTCGCGTATCGCTATCGACTGACGATTCTCTTCCGACGTCCACCGCCCGGTCCACTTCCACCATGCGCCCTGGCCGGTCAGTGCACGGGCCAGTTCACGGTGGTAGGCGGGCAGATTGTCGGCAACGAGGACACCGACCGTGGCGGAGAGAATCTCGACCTCGCTGAGGTGTGATTGTTCGGCCGACCAGTCCTCGCCACCGAGGAACGCAAAGTTCTTGCCGTCGTCCCACGGCGCGAAATCGTGGGGGTGCCAATCCTCTGCTTCTTCGATGTGTCGGCGCAGATTCTCTTCCACGGCGGGCTCCAATCGGAGCAACAGGTCACCGTCAGTCAAGTTCGTAGGCATCCGAATACCGTAGCGCCTCCCACCGAACGTCAAGCCTCGCGCCCCTGACCTCTGTGAATTCTCCCAAATCCCACGCGAGCAGGGTTTACGCTCTTCCTAATCCATTCGCTCCTGGAGAGGACTCCTGTGATGCGCTCGAAGAAGATGTATCTGGCCCTTGCTCTCGCCACGTCGATGACGGCCCTCGTCGGGTGTTCCGCCGATTCCTCCGATGACACCGAAGCGGTGACCACGACAGCCACCGCCACAGCAGAAGCATCAGCGGAGGAGGACTCCGGACTCTCGCCAGGCCAGGTGCCCGGCGTCGACGTTCCCGACGGGCAGATCGACGATGCGGTCGGCAAACTCGACGGCATCGCCGCCGAACTGATGGAGTCCTCGAAAATCCCTGGAATGGCTATCGCCGTCGTCGAAAAGGGAGAAGTCTTGTACTCCAAGGGATTCGGTGTGCGCGAGGTCGGTAAAGACGATGCAGTCGACGGCGACACGGTGTTCCAGCTGGCATCGCTGTCCAAGTCCGTCGGCTCGACGGTGGTCGCTTCGCAGGTCGGTAGCGGAGTCGTCGATTGGACAACTCCCGTGGTCTCGGAGCTACCGTGGTTCGCGCTCGCGGATCCGTACGTGACCCAGAACGTCACGGTCGGCGATTTCTACGCCCACCGCAGCGGGCTACCCGATCACGCAGGCGACAACCTCGAAGAAATCGGCTACGACCGCCGCCAAGTACTCGCGCGACTGAAGGACATTCCCCTGGATCCATTCCGCTCGACGTACAACTACACCAACTTCGGCGTCACCGCTGGTGCCGAAGCGGTAGCGCAGGCGTCGGGCAAGGATTGGGAGACCCTAAGCCAGGACGCAATTTATGGCCCACTCGGTATGGCGTCGACCAGTTCGCGATTCGCGGACTACCTGGCCCGCACCGACCGCGCAGTCCCACACGTACTGCTCGACGGCGAGTACGAGGCAAAGTTTCAGCGAGAACCGGACGCACAGTCGCCTGCAGGTGGGGTTAGTTCCTCGGCGAACGACATGGCGAAGTGGATGACGATGCTCGCTGCCGACGGCACGTTCGACGGCAAACAGGTCGTCGAACCCGATGCCCTGCTGCCCGCAGTGACGGCCGAGATCGTCTCGTCCCCGTCCGGTACCCCGGACACGCGCGCCGGCTACTACGGATACGGTTTCAACGTTTCGAACTCGGGTGCCGGACGCACACAGGTGAGTCATTCGGGAGCGTTCGAGCTCGGCGCGGGCACCAATTTCGTGACGATCCCCTCGCTCGGTGTCTCCATCGTCGTGCTGACCAACGCTGCACCTATCGGCATCGCCGAGACGGTATCGGCCGAGTTCGCCGATCTCGTGCAATTCGGCGAGGTTCGACAAGATTGGCGGACGATCTACGAGAATGCGTTCGAGGGAATGGACGAACCGACAGGAGAACTCGTCGGCAAGACACCACCCGCCGATCCTGCTCCCGCACAGCCGCTCACTGCCTACGCCGGGGTGTATCAGAACTCGTTCTGGGGTCCTGCGACGGTCACCGACGCCAACGGAACCATGACTCTGGCCATCGGCCCCAAGGACACTTCCTACGAGATGAAGCACTGGGACGGTGATACGTTCACCTTCGATGTGCGGAGCGAGAACGCTCCCGACGGCACCGTGTCGCAAGCGACGTTCAACGCAAACACCGTCACGCTCGAGTACTTCGACGGGAACGGACTGGGGAGGTTCACCAAGTGACATATCTACTGCATTCGACCAAGACTGTCGAGGACATGCTGCGGGCTCTGGCGGAGCGCGACGTCGATCGCGCGGCGGCACTGCTCGACGACGCGATCATCTGGCACAACGTCGGATTTCCGAAAGTGCGTGGCATAGCCCGAGTCCGCAAAGCGCTCGCGGTCATGGCGAAGCCGAACTACGGATTCGACGTCACCATCCACAACATTGCGGCAGACCCCAGCGGCGACGTGGTGCTCACCGAACGCACCGACGTACTGATCTGGCGCCGATTGCGTATCGAGTTCTGGGTGTGTGGCACTTTCGAGCTACGTGACGGCAAAATCCTCGTGTGGCGGGACTACTTCGACAATCTCGACTTCGCGAAGGCGTTGGTGCGAGGGCTGTGGCGACTCCGCACATGAGTGGAAATGCGTCCCTCGGAACGCATTTCCACTCTATGCGTCTACGCCCCTGAAGGACCGAACTCCTCGAGCATCTCCGTCACCAGGGCTGCGATCGGCGAACGCTCGCTTCGGGTAAGGGTAATGTGCGCGAAAAGCGGGTGGCCCTTGAGCTTTTCGATCACCGCTGCGACGCCGTCGTGCCGTCCTACGCGGAGATTGTCGCGCTGCGCCACGTCGTGGGTGAGAACGACGCGGGAGCCACTACCTAGCCTGGACAGAACCGTGAGCAGAACATTGCGTTCGAGTGATTGAGCCTCGTCGACGATGACGAACGAATCATGCAGCGATCGTCCACGAATATGCGTGAGCGGCAACACTTCCAGCATTCCGCGTGCGATGACCTCTTCCATCACCTCGGGGCTTACGAGCCCTTCCAAGGTGTCGAACACGGCCTGACCCCACGGGCCCATTTTCTCGCTCTCACTGCCGGGTAGATAGCCGAGCTCCTGACCACCGACCGCGTACAGAGGGCGGAAGACGACGACCTTCCGATGTGTACGACGCTCGAGCACGGCCTCCAGACCTGCGGTCAGTGCCAGCGCAGATTTACCCGTACCGGCCTTACCACCGAGCGAGACGATGCCGATACTCTCGTCGAGTAGCAAGTCGAGCGCAACCCGCTGTTCGGCGGAGCGCCCATGCAAGCCGAAGGCTTCACGTTCGCCGCGCACGAGCTGCACCTGCTTGTCCGCTGTGACACGTCCCAATGCACTCGAACGGCCCCCGAGCAAGCGAACTCCAGTGTGACACGGCATGTCTCGTGCACCGCCCAGGTCGATGACACCGTCCGCGAACAACCGATCGATGTCGGCCGGCTGCACTTCCAGTTCGGCCATGCCGGTCCAACCCGAAGGCACCACGTCGTGGGCGTGATACTCGTCGGCGGGCAATCCCACCGCACCGGCTTTCACTCGCAGCGGGATGTCCTTGCTGACGAGCACGACGTCTTTGCCCTCGGCCGCCAGATTCAGTGCGCACGCCAAGATCCGCGAATCGTTGGAGTCGCTACGAAAACCTACCGGCAGAACGGCTGCGTCGGTGTGATTGAGCTCCACCTGAAGTGTGCCGCCCTGCGTTCCGATCGGAACAGGTTGATCGAGCCGACCGTGTTCGACGCGAAGATCGTCGAGCATGCGCAACGACTCCCGCGCGAACCATCCCAGCTCGTGGTGATGGCGCTTACCCTCCAACTCGCTGATGACGACGAGCGGCAGCACCACATTGTGCTCGGCGAAGCGAATAACAGCCCAAGGATCCGACAGCAGAACCGAGGTGTCCAACACGAATGTCCGAAGAGGGGCGGAAACGGAGCGTGAAGTGGTCACGTGGGGCTCCTACTGTTCGCGCGACGCCACACGAACGCTTGTCGCTCGGCCGGTCGGTCCTGACGTGTCAGCTGACACGAGGGCCGGGTGCCGGCCCTCTCGCACTCACTTGCTCAGTCACGTATCAGAACCTCCCGCACAGCCAGCTTCCCCGCTGGCTGTTACTGCCGACGGTACCGCCGATTCCGAGGATTGGCGCGGAGAGCAGGGGGCGTGTCGGTGAACAACGCGTTAACCCGTTGCGCCGTGTCGGGGAGGTCCCCATCCGTCAATCAGCCGATCAGGCCCCAGTCTTCGAGGCCATCGTAGAGCGGCTTGCTCTGCGCGACCTTGACGACGCGCTCTTTCAGCGAGTCGCTGGCTTCGCCGGTGGCGAGGGCGGTGCCGATGATATCGGCGACCTCGGTGAACTCTGCTTCGCCGAAGCCACGCGTCGCGAGTGCCGAGGTGCCGATACGCAGGCCCGAAGTGACCATCGGCGGGCGCGGATCGAACGGCACGGCGTTGCGGTTGACGGTGATGCCGACCTCGTGGAGAAGGTCCTCGGCCTGTTGGCCGTCGAGCTGGCTGTTACGCAGGTCCACCAGGGCGAGGTGCACGTCGGTGCCGCCGGTGAGAACCGAGATTCCCTTGTCCGCGATGTCTTTGCCGTTCAGGCGATCCGCAAGGAGTGAGGCTCCGAGGAGGGTGCGCTCCTGGCGCTCCTTGAACTCCGGCGTCGCAGCGATCTTGAAAGCGACGGCCTTGGCGGCGATCGCATGCATGAGTGGGCCACCCTGCTGGCCGGGGAACACTGCAGAGTTGAGCTTCTTCGCCCATTCTTTCTTCGCGAGGATCAGGCCGGACCGGGGTCCTCCGAGAGTTTTGTGCACGGTCGAGGACACGACGTCGGCGTAGGGAACGGGCGAGGGATGCAGCCCGGCTGCGACGAGTCCGGCGAAATGCGCCATATCGACCCACAGCAAGGCGCCGACCTCGTCTGCGATGGAACGGAAGGCCTCGAAGTCCTGGAATCGCGGGTAGGCGGACCAGCCGGCGATCAGGACCTGCGGCTTGGCCTCGATGGCCTGCTTGCGCACCTGATCCATATCGATCCGGTGGTCTTCTTTGCTGACACCGTAGGACTCGACCTCGTACAGCTTGCCGGAGAAGTTCAGCTTCATACCGTGTGTGAGGTGGCCACCGTGTGCCAGATCGAGGCCCATGATCTTGTCACCCGGGTTGATCAGTGCCATCAACACTGCCGCGTTGGCCTGCGCACCGGCGTGCGGCTGGACGTTGGCGAACTCGGCGCCGAAGAGTTCCTTGGCGCGATTGCGGGCCAAGTCCTCGATGACGTCGACGTGCTCGCAGCCACCGTAGTAGCGACGGCCCGGGTAGCCCTCGGCGTATTTGTTCGTCAGCACGCTTCCCTGTGCCTGCAGAACGGCACGGGGAACGAAGTTCTCCGATGCGATCATCTCGAGCGTGTCACGCTGACGCCCCAGTTCGCCTGCCATGGCCTCGGCGACCTCAGGATCGAGTTCGGCAAGGGACAGGTTGTTGACGTCAGTCATAACAGGGGTCTCCAAATGAGGGCAGCGATGTGGGCGACCTTTAGTTTACGAGATGCGTAATTGCCCCGGTGTCAGCGGCTCGTCGAGGAGGCGCCCGAACAACGCCGATCGCTCGCTGACGGTCTTGCCCTGAGCCAACCAACCGCCGAGAAGTTTGTATCCCTCGACGTAGGTGCTGCTGTAGGCACGCCACAACGGCGAGGACAAGAACTTCAGACTCTGCCGAGCACGCTTGGGCGATGCGAGGCCCCATTTTTCCAGGTACGCCGCGACGTCATCCTGACTCTTGTGTCGATCGTGCAGCAACAATGCCGCGTCCTGCCGCACCCCGAGTAACTGGCCCGACGCCGTCGACAATCGTTCGGCCTTCTCTCCGTCGAACCGCAGGCCGAGGTCGGCGTAGATTTCCTGCGCCCACACTCCCCATCCTGGTCCGACGATCGACTCGAGCGCCAGATCGGCAAGCCCCTCCGCCATCAGGCATTGCGGAGTGTTGACGAGAAACAGGGTCTGCTCCTGCTGCCCGGCCCCGACGAGGCCCATCTCTTTCCGGCAGTGCTCGGTGTGATGTCCGGGATAAGCCTCATGCGCGATGAGGTGCGGGAGGTTCGCCATGTGCTGTTCGAGATCGGAGTTGATGGCCACGGTGGACTTGAAGTCACCGAGGTAATAGTTGAATCCCGACCAAGGCTTGTCCCCCACAACCTCGTAACGCACCTGCTCGATTTCGGGCAGCGAATACTCTGCTCGCACGCGATCACGCAAGGCACTCGAGAAGGCCTCGACGCAGTCCTGGAGCCGATCGGCCGGGATTACGTCTCTGGCGCGGTGAGCGGCCAATCGCTCGGCGAGCGAACCCGGACCCGACAACACCTCGTCCATCTTTCGATGTGCCTGCGCATAGTGGTCCTGATCCCCGGGTTCGATGCGGACATCGAAATATGCGAAGACTTCGTCGACGAAACCGATATCTTCTCCCGCGAACTTGCGGCCCGAGCATTCCAGCGCACGCAAGTGGACATCGATGAATTCGGCACGTTGCGCGGAGAGATCGGTATTGGCCAGCTCGGCCCGCAATGCGACGGCCTGCCGCGCGAGGGCAGCGGGATCCGGAGCCGGCGCATTCTCGGTCTGTCGACGCAACTCGGGATCACCGGTGTACGCGTCGACGAAGCCCTCTTCGAGTCGGTCGAATTTCAGACCGAGTTGTAGATACTCACGGACGAGAGAATCGGCATTCATAAGATTCGACGATAGTGGCAGCAGTGAGATGAACGAACAGTGAACTACCCCGCCCGTGTGCGTACCAGTGGCACCAAGCACAATCTGAAGCCATGCGACTTCAGTGTCCCTCGTGCGCCTGGTGCGTACTCCCAGGTACGCACCAGGCACACGAGGTGTGTACCTCCGAATGAGCGAACCCAGCCCCTACGTCGAGTTCGATCGCGCTCAGTGGCGCACTCTTCGGCAATCGACGCCACTGGTGCTCACCGAGGAAGAACTCGTCGGCCTCCGCGGCTTGGGTGAGCAGATCGATCTCGAAGAAGTCGCCGAGGTGTATCTCCCTCTGGCTCGGCTTATCCACCTGCAGGTCGCCGCGCGGCAACGGCTGTTCGCGGCCACGGCAACATTTCTCGGCGAGAAGCACCCGGATCGTCAGGTGCCCTTCGTCATCGGAGTCGCTGGCAGTGTCGCAGTAGGAAAGTCGACCACGGCCCGAGTTCTGCAAGCACTCCTCGCGCGATGGGATCACCATCCACGCGTCGACCTGGTCACCACCGACGGCTTCCTGTATTCGACGACAGAGTTGATGCGTCGCGGCATCCTCCATCGCAAGGGATTTCCCGAAAGCTACGATCGCCGCAAGCTGCTCCGCTTCGTCACCGAAGTGAAGTCGGGAGCCGAAGAGGTTGCCGCACCGGTCTATTCACACGTGTCCTACGACATTCTGAAGGGCCAGTTCCACATGGTTCGTCAGCCGGACATTCTCATCGTCGAAGGCCTCAACGTTCTGCAGACCGGTTCACGTTTGATGGTCTCGGATCTGTTCGACTTCTCGATCTACGTCGACGCCAGAATCGAGGACATCGAGCGCTGGTATGTGAAGCGTTTTCTCGCGCTGCGTAAGACATCGTTCGCCGATCCCGACGCGCACTTCCATCACTACGCGAATCTGCCCGACGAGCACGCACGTCTGGCAGCCGAGGATCTCTGGCATTCGATCAACCTGCCGAACCTCGTCGAGAACATTCTGCCGACGCGTCCTCGGGCCACAATGGTGCTGCGCAAAGACAGCGATCACGCCATCAACAGGCTCCGATTGCGCAAGTTGTAGATCGGTATTCAGATTCCGAATCGGCGATGCCTGGCTGCATAGTCACGCAGCGCCCGAAGGAAGTCGACTCGGCGGAATTCGGGCCAGTACGCCTCGGTGAACCAGATTTCCGAATACGCGCTCTGCCACAGCAGAAATCCGGAGAGCCGTTGTTCACCCGAAGTACGAATCACCAGATCAGGATCGGGCTGGCCGGAGGTGTAGAGGTGAGTATCGATGCCCTTGACATCGATGGAATCCACCAAGTCGTCCCCGGTGAGTCCCTCGGCAATCTTCTCTCTCACCAATAACTGCACTGCGTCGGCGATTTCCTGACGACCGCCGTAGCCCACTGCGACGTTGACGTGTGTTCCGGTTCGCCCCGCGGTGTGAGCGGCGGCCTCTTCGAGCCTGCGCGCCGTCGAAGGTGGAAGGAGCTCGAGGGTGCCGACGATCTTGACCCCCCAATTCTGCTCGGGTCCGCAGATCTCCTCGACGACGTCGGTGATGATCTCGAGCAGTGAATCGAGCTCGTCGGGGTCGCGGGACAAATTCTCGGTCGAGAGTAGATAGATGGTGGCCATCTCGATTCCCGCGGCGTCGCACCAACCGAGCATCTCGGCGATCTTCAGTGCACCCATGCGATGACCGTGCGCGACGTCGGTGAAGCCGTTCTCACGTGCCCATCGGCGATTTCCATCACACATCACTGCAACGTGACGCGGATGGCGCATGCCGTCGAGCTGCATGAGCAAGCGCCGCTCGTACACGTTGTACAGCACGTTACGTACGTTCGTCGGGAGAATTTTCACCGAGACATCACCACAGTCGGATCACCACGGAGCACAACCTTACGCCGACGCAACGAAGCTACTCGCCGGTAGAGTACGGACCGAACCTACGGTTGCGTAGGTTCGGAGTCGAGAGGAAGTGATCGCATGACGATGTTCGGGATCGACCAACTACCCGCGAAACCTCGGATGCGCGGGTGGATTCATCTCTACGCTTTCGCGGTCTCCGTCGTGGCGGGCATCGTCCTGGTCACGTTGGCCTTCAGCTTGGTCTCCGTCAGTGCCGGAATCGCGACGGCGGTCTACGCGAGCACCGTCTGCGGTGTCTTCGGAGTGAGCGCTACGTACCACCGAATTCACTGGAAGACTCCTGCCACTCGCACGTGGATGAAGCGTGCCGATCACTCGATGATCTTTCTGTTCATCGCCGGCAGCTACACGCCGTTCGCCGTACTCGGACTCCCGGCAGCAACCGGCAGAACGCTGCTGATCGTCGTCTGGATCGGTGCACTCGGCGGCGTTGCACTCAAGATGCTGTGGCCTCTCGCACCCGTCTGGGTGGGCGTACCTCTGTATCTGATTCTCGGCTGGGCCATCGTGCCGGTCGCACCGACACTGATCGAGCAAGTGGGCTTCGCACCGTTCATTCTCTTGCTCGTCGGCGGTGTCCTGTACAGCATCGGAGCCATCCTGTACGCGACGAAATGGCCCAATCCCTGGCCCACCACATTCGGGCATCACGAGTTCTTCCACGCGGCCACTGTGCTTGCCGCGATCTGCCACCTCGTCGCCGTGTGGTTGGTGCTGTTCTAGCTCGAGTCAGCGCTGCAATGCGGCGATGAGCTCGACCTCGGTGGTGACGGGGCGATCACACACGAATCCGCGACACACGTACGCCGCCTCGTTGCCGTCGATCATGGGTCGATCGGCCAGCAGCGCGCTGGAATTCTCCACTCCGGCCATGATCGTCGTTCCTCCAGGAGCGTTCGCGCGAGCAACGGCGAGCAACCTGCTGTTCCCGACGCTCGATACCGCCACCTGCAGTGGTCCCCGTACCGACGCCTCGGCAACGGCAAGCCAGTGGCCACCCGATCGCGGTGCCCGCTCGAGAATCAAAGCCGCACGGGCAAGCCCCGCCGAGGCGAGTTCCCCGTATCGAGCCGACACTTCGAGCGGCACAAGCGCCTCTGCCGTCAGAAGAGCCTCCGTCACCGTCGATGCTCCCGACGGGGTTGCATTGTCGAGTGGGTCTCGTGGCCTCGTCACCAACGCTTCGGCGTCATCAGCGGTATCGAACCAACTGCCGGGATGATCCGGGTCGGCGAAGTGTTCGATCGCAGCGTCGAGAATCGCCTGAGCCCGAATCGACCAGATCTCCTCTCCGGTGGCCTGCAGAAGCGCGAGCGAGGCGACGGCGAGGCAGGAGTAGTCCTCGAGCACACCCGTTGCGACGCCGACGTGTGTGCCGAGCGAGGCGCGTCGCAGTCGTCCGTTCTCGAAGTGTGTCGCGAAGATCTGTTCACCGCAGACGACAGCGGCATCGACCCACTCCGGACGTCCCAGTCCCGCACCCACTTCGGCGAGAGCTGTGATTGCCAGGCCGTTCCAGGCGGTGACCACCTTGTCGTCGCGGCCTGGCTGCGGGCGCTGATCCCGAACCGAAAGCAGCAGTTCGGCCACGCGCCGGTACCGCTCGAGATCGTCCGGATCCTCGGGCAACTGCAAAACCGACATGCCGGCTTCGAATGTCCCTGCGCTGTCGACGACGAACAAGCCTGCAGCCCAGACGCCATCTTCGAATCCGAGAACGTCTACGAGCTGTTCCGGCGTCCACGCGTAGGTCGATCCCTCCACACCGTCTGTATCGGCGTCGAGAGCGGAGGCGAAACACCCATTGTCGGTTCGCAGTTCGCGTAGCAGGAAGCCCGCAGTCGCCTCGGCTACGCGAACGGCCAGCGGATCCCCCGTCACTCGGGCGAGGTGCCCGTACAAACGAAGTAGAAGCGCGTTGTCGTAGAGCATCTTCTCGAAATGTGGCACGACCCATTCCGCGTCGACCGAGTATCGCGCGAACCCGCCACCGATCTGGTCGTAGATTCCGCCGCGAGCCATTGCTGCCGCAGTGCGTTGGACCGTCTCGAGTACCGCTGCCGAGCCGGTGCGCTCGTAATGCCGCAGCAGGCCCTCCAACAGTGCACCTGGCGGAAACTTGGGTGCCCCGCCGAAGCCACCAAGATCTACGTCTTCGTCCTCGAGTACCGAGGCCACGGCGTCGGCCATCAGGTCGACGTCGATCGGACGGTCCGATGTCGGCATCTGTCCGGAGGTGTTTCGGAGGGCCGCAACGATCGCAGCGGAGGCGTCGAACACTTCTTCCCGACGCGTATTCCAGGTGTCCGATATCGCGGTCAGCAACTGCTCGAACGAGGGCATACCTCCGCGCGGTCTCGGCGGGGAGTACGTGCCGCAGTAAAACGGTTCGGCGTCGGGTGTCAGAAAGCACGTCATCGGCCAGCCGCCCTGACCCGTCATCGCCACCGTCGCGTTCATGTAGACGGCGTCGAGGTCGGGCCGTTCCTCGCGATCGACCTTGATGCACACGAAGTTGGCGTTCATCAGTGCCGCAACCGTCTCGTCTTCGAACGATTCGTGCGCCATCACGTGACACCAGTGGCAGGCCGAATATCCGATCGAGAGCAGGATCGGAACATCGCGTTCTACGGCCGAGTTCAACGCCTCGGGCGACCACTGCTGCCAATGCACCGGATTGTCCGCATGCTGAAGCAGGTAGGGGCTGGACGATACTCCGAGTGCGTTGGCACCGAGCACGGCTAAGTCTCGTCCTTGCCGGACCGCTTGTCCGTGGTCGACGTCTTGTCCGTGGTCGACGTCTTGGGCGGATCTGTCGTCAGCGCGCCGCGATCGGTCCCCTCGTCGAGTTCCTGATCAGGCCTCGGGTCTTCCTTCTCGAAAGTTTCGGGAAGCTTCTTGATTTTCTTGTTCATCGACCAGATCAGCAGAGCCGTACCGACGAGAAGCGCGACGATGATCACCAGCCCGACGGGCGAGGATTTACCGAACTCCGGGCCGGTCGGCTGCTGGGCCAGTAGCGAGGTGATCACTCAGACGTCCTTCGTTTCGATGCCGGCGAACAGATCGGTTTCGGGTAGCGACGTCTTGACCCGCGTCTTCGCCAATTCGAACTCCTCGGTGGGCCAGAGCTTGCGCTGCACATCGACGGGTACGGCGAAAAACACCCCGTTCGGGTCGATCTGCGTGGCATGCGCCCGCAATGCGTCGTCGCGCTGCTCGAAGTATTCGTCGGCAGTGACCTGAGTGGTGATTCTCTCCATGATTTCGTCGCGGTCCGTCGTCCACCGCTTCAACCAGTCGGCGAATGGGCTCTCTTCGCCGCGGTCGACGAACCAGTCGTTGAACAGTTGCATCCTCTTACGGAGGAAACCATGCGAGTAGTAGAGCTTGAGCGGTGTCCACGGTTCCCCGGCGTCGGGGAACTTCGTGGGATCACCTGCGGCTTCGAAGGCTGCAACCGATACCTCGTGACACCGGATGTGGTCCGGGTGCGGGTATCCGCCCTTCTCGTCGTACGTAGTCATCACGTGCGGTTTGAATTCGCGAACAACTTTGACCAGAGCCTCGGTGGACTCTTCGAGTGGAACCAGCGCGAAGCACCCCTCGGGCAGCGGGGGCAACGGATCGCCCTCGGGTAAACCCGAATCGACGAAACCGAGCCAGTGTTGGCGTACCCCGAGAATGCGGGCCGCCTCCGCCATCTCTTCCCGCCGCACTTCCTCGATGCGATCGTTCACACCGGGGATGTCCATCGCTGGATTGAGGATGTCTCCTCGTTCACCACCGGTCAACGTCACGACCAGGACATCGTTGTTCTCGGCGGCATACCGAGCCGTCGTCGCTGCGCCCTTGCTCGATTCGTCGTCGGGATGGGCATGCACCGCCATGAGCCGTAGTCCGGACACGTTCTTTCCTCACCTCAGCTTCGCCTGCTTCTTCCCTACACATATAGTTCCACTCGGCGCCGACACAGCGCGCACCGGCTGCCGTAGATCCACCAGCGAACACCGAGTTCCCCTGACCTTCACGACGAAAGCATGCATGACTTCCACGCTCCCCGAAGGCCGATATCCCGCGTCGACGTCACGGTCGGTTTCCCGCAGAACCAAGAACCTGCTGCTCATCGTGGTGCTCCTGGCAGGCCTGGGGATCGCCTACATCGGGTACGTGAAGTTTTCGGTGAAAGATATCGAGGGAACAGCGCTCGCGTTCGACCTGCTCGACGATTCCACCATTTCCATTCGTTTCAGCGTCACGCGCGCAGATCCTCAGGACGACGCGGTCTGTATCGTGAGGGCGCGTTCGCGTGACGGATCGGAAACCGGACGTCGCGAAGTCCTCGTAGCCGGCTCGGACGCACGCGAGGTCGAGGTAGTGTCGGTGATACGTACTTCTCAACCGCCCGCCGTCGGCGACATCTACGGATGCAGCCTGAAAGTCCCCGATTATTTGCGTGCAGGCTGACCTAGCGCCTGCTCGTGGTAAGATCGGCCGGTACACGGTTCCGCTTTGGAGCCGTGTATTGCTGCATTGACGGCCAGGGCGGCACTGTGGCCCGCGGCTGATGCTGCGCTCCAATGGCTCAAAAAACGGGCCTACCACGTTGGGGATTTGCACACTGCAATCCCCAGGTTTGCCGCGTGCGCCGTCCGCATAAAACTGGGAGTCCACCGCGACTTCTACTACAAGGGAGTGATCGAGATGACCGAGACCCAGGTGACCTGGCTTACCCAGGAGTCCCACGACAGGCTCAAGAGCGAACTCGACCAACTCATTTCCAATCGCCCGATCATCGCCGCCGAAATCAACGAGCGACGCGAAGAGGGCGATCTGAAAGAGAACGGCGGCTACCACGCTGCACGTGAGGACCAGGGCCAGCAGGAAGCCCGTATTCGCCAGTTGCAGGAACTGTTGAACTCCGCCAAGGTCGGCGAGGCCCCCACCCAGTCCGGTGTAGCACTCCCCGGGTCCGTGGTGAAGGTCTACTACGACGGCGACGAGTCCGACGCCGAGACTTTCCTCATCGCCACCCGCGAAGAGGGTTCCACCGACTCCAAGCTCGAGGTCTACTCCCCTAGCTCTCCGCTGGGTGGTTCACTCATCAATGCCAAGGTCGGCGACACCCGCCAGTACACCTTGCCGAACGGCAAGATCATGAAGGTCACGCTCGTCAGCGCGGAGCCTTACCACTCGTAGACATTGGTCTCGGTTCAGTCGAGTTTCCCCGGTCGGTAGTCATCCGACCGGGGAAACTTGCGTTATATGACCGACACCGAGCGCGGTCACGGCGCACACTTGGACAATGGATGCAGTGTCCCTGCAGGTCGACCCAGTCGAGGGCCCGATCGACGGCCCCACTACCTTTCGTGTCCTGGGCGTTTCCCCCGGCCTTCCGGTCCATCTCGATGTCGCCACAGTGGATGCGAACAACCACCACTGGGTGTCACATCAGGACTACAACATCGATGCCGAAGGTCGGCTTTTGATCACCGACCCCGACCGACCGTGGTGGAACATGTTCTTCGTCGACGAAGGGGTCGTGCCCGTCGCCTTCGCCGGATCGGACGGCGGACTCGACTACCGAATCTCGGTGCACGCAGTGGAGGGTTCGTCCAGCACCACGGTGCGTCGCACCTGGGGCGGAGATCTGGTTCGCGAGGATCTCGCGGGCGTCGGGTGGCGACTGCGGATCTATCTGCCCGATACCGGTGACGATGTCCTGGCCGGGGTCATCGTTCTCCCCGGCACAACAGGTGCACGAACGGCAGCGCCCACGGCGGCACTGCTCGCTTCACATGGATACGTGGCAGCCGTGCTGTCCTATATGGACGACACCGGTCTCCCCGAGCAGTTCGAGGAGATACCGGTAGAAGCGATAGCCGCAGGAATGGCAGCTTTCGCCGGCCACGAACGGGTCGACACACGCCGCATCGCGGTCTACTCCTGCTCGGTCGGGGTGTCGGTGGCGTTGTCGGCTTTGGCCCGCACTCCGAGCCTTCCGATCCGCGGCGTCATCGCGATGGCGCCCTCCCACGTCGTCCTGCAAGCCCGATCCAACGGTGGACCTCCACCCCGAACGTCTTCGCTGACCGTCTGCGGTAAACCGCTGCCGTACATGCCCATGCGAAGCGAACGGCTCATCGGGCAGCTGATCAAGACGGCCGCCCGACGGGTTTTCGCGACCGGCCCCACCTCACAAGCTCTGTCGTTACGACCCGCATACGCTGCCGGACTGAAAAACGACAAAGACGTCTACGACGCGACCATCCCCGTCGAGCGGATCGACGCTCCGCTGCTTGCGATCGCCGGCGATGACGACGCGGCGTACCCGTCCGACCGGATGGCGCGCGCGTTGATTGCCAGACGCAAACGCACTACGGACCGGTTGCTGATCCTGCCGAATGCCGGTCATATTCTGCGTCCCCCCGCAACGCCTACAACCGTCGACCGTAACTACGACACGGTGTCCGGTGGAACGCCCGCAGGCACCGCGAAAGCGCAGCGCCGAATGTGGACCGAGGTTTTGGATTTTCTCGAGACCAGCCTCAAGCAGTGAGAGTGCTCTCGTACTTACGCACCGACAACGGCACGAAGACTACAAGCAGAACGACAACCCAAATGAGCGTATAGAGCACTGGGTTTTGCAGTGACCACACGTCCGGCGGCGGCGCCAAAGGACTTGTGTTGCCGAACAACTCGCGCACCGCCTGGACAGTCGAGGAAATCGGATTCCATTCGGCGATCGTTTTGAGCAGCGGCGGGAAGCCGTCGATGGGCACGAATGTGTTCGCAATGAAGGTGACAGGGAATATAACGATGAACGAGGCATTGTTGAAAATTTCCGGTGACCGTACCGACAGCCCGACGAACGCCATCACCCAGGAGATCGAGTAGGCGAACAACAGCAGCAGGACGTACCCGGCAAGAGCCTCGAAGAACGACGTCGTAATGCGCCAGCCGACGATCAAGCCGGTGATCGACATGATCGTGATGGTCACCAGATTGTTGCCCACGTCGGCGGCAGTTCGTCCGATGACCACAGCCGAGCGTGCCATCGGCAGCGAACGGAACCTGTCCATCACACCCTTTTGCAGATCCTCTGCCAGCGAAGATCCGGTGATCGTGGCACCGAAGATCATCGTCTGAACGAAGATCCCACCCATCAAAAAGCTCTTGTAATCGCCGCCGCCAGGAATGTCGACGGCACTGCCGAACACGTACGCGAACAGAAGCACGAACATGATGGGCGACAGCGTCGCGAAGACCAGCAGATCCGGAACCCGCTTGATCTTGATCAGATTGCGTTTGCCGATGATCAGGGAATCGCGCACGACACTCATTTGGCTACCTCCACTGCAGCGTCCGACTCGGTGGCATGGCCGGTAAGGCTGAGGAACACGTCGTCCAGGTTGGGGCGTCTCAAGCCGACGTCGACCACGGAGATACCTGCTTCCCGCAACTTCACCAGGGCTGTCGTCAGGTCGTCCGCGCCACCGTCGACCGACATGACGATTCGGCGTGCCTGTGCGTCCCACTGCGGTTCATCGACACCGATCGGAGCCAACAACTCCTGGGCGCGTGCCCGATCGTCAGGATCGGTGAGGACGAACTCGAGCCGCTCACCACCGACCTGCGCCTTCAACTGATCCGCAGTGCCCTCGGCGATGATCGCCCCCTTGTCCAAGACGATGATCTTGTCTGCCAACCTGTCGGCTTCCTCCAGATACTGCGTGGTCAGCAGAATGGTCGTGCCGTCCTTGACCAGATCGGAGATGAAGTCCCACATGCCGATTCGGCTGCGCGGATCGAGACCTGTCGTGGGCTCATCGAGAAACAGCACCCGCGGCCTACCGATGAGACTGGCAGCGATGTCGAGCCTGCGACGCATACCGCCCGAATACTGCTTGGCGGTGCGGTCGCGAGCGTCGAGCAGATCGAACCGTTCCAACAGATTGTCCGCTCGCGAGCGCGCCTCGGCCTTCTTCAGTCCGAACAGGCGACCGACCATCTCGAGATTCTCGTATCCGGTGAGGTACTCGTCGACCGCGGCGAACTGACCGGTCAACCCGATGGTGGAGCGGACCTCGCCTGCCTGCTTTGCGACGTCGAGGCCGAATACCTTCGCGGTTCCCGAGGTCGCCTTCAACAGCGTCGCCAAGATGCGAACCGCCGTCGTCTTGCCTGCGCCGTTCGGTCCGAGAACTCCGAGAACCGTCCCCTCCGGCACCGAGAAGGTGATCCCGTTGAGCGCGACGTTCTTTCCGTACTCCAGTACGAGATTCTCTACTTCGACGGCATTCGCCACGACGTACCCTCCCTGTCGTTGTCATCAATACGTACTTCTCGTTACGGCAGACACTGAGGTCTCGAACAGTGCAGACTCTTGTCGCGTCGAAAACTGATCGGGCGCGTTCGCCCCACCTGAAGTCACGCTCGGATAGTACGGGCAGTCACCGACAAGTATCCGGGGAACTAATACCGCTCCGCAGATTTGTACGCGAACACTTGTGCAGGCCGGTCCTACAGCGTTCCGACGCCGAATGCCGATGCGTCGAGCGCGTCGAGAATCTCCTGACGGTGAATCGGGCCTCGGGTTTCGACGGTGAGCAGGACTTCGACCTCCTCCAAGCCGAGCTGACCACCGGTCCTCGAGTGCACGACGTCTACGACGCTCGCACCGAGTTTCTTGACGACCTCGAGCAGAGACAACAGCCCACCCGGTCGATCCGAAATCGTCACGCGGACAGCCAAATATCTGCCTGCCGCGCGCAGCCCGTGGGTGATGACATGGGTCAGCAGCAGCGGATCGATGTTGCCGCCGGACAGGATCGCGCAGACCGGCCCCCGGAGCTCGAGGTCGTCGCGGGTCATCAGTGCGGCCACCGCCGCCGCACCCGCGGGCTCGACGATGAGTTTGGCGCGCTCGATGCACAGCAGCAGCGCACGCGAGAGGGCGTCCTCGCTGACGGTGACGACTTCGTCGACCCAGTCGGCTACGTGAGCGAACGGAACTGCCCCCGGCAACCCTACTGCGATGCCGTCGGCCATCGTGGTCATCGATGCCGCTGCGATCGGGTGACCCGCACTCAGCGAAGCCGGCCACGCAGCCGCGCCCTCGGCTTGCACGCCGATGATCCGCACACCTGGTTTGTGGAAATGAAAGGCAGCAGCCACGCCTGCCAGTAGACCGCCGCCCCCGGTCGGAACGAGGACGGTACCGACCTCGGGCATCTGCCCGAGTAGTTCGGTTCCGAGTGTCGCCTGCCCGGCAACGATGTCCGCATGATCGAACGGGTGTATCAGGACGGCGCCGGTCCGCTCCGCGAACTCACGCGCGTGGGTCAGTGCCTCGTCGACGGTATCGCCGACGAGGTTCACCGTGGCACCGTAGGCCTTGGTGGCGACGAGCTTCGGCAGCGAGGCACCCGCCGGCATGAACACCGTCGAGGCGATGTTCAATTCAGTTGCAGCCCAGGCGACTCCCTGTGCGTGATTGCCTGCGCTCGCAGCGACGACTCCGTGGGCGCGCTCGGATGCGGTGAGCCGCGAGATCCGGTTGTACGCCCCGCGCGGCTTGAAGGAGCCGGTGCGTTGCAGGTTCTCGCACTTGAGACGCACCTCGTGACCGGTCAGGTCGGAGAGGATCCGCGACGCCACTACCGGCGTTCTTCGCATGACAGGCGCGAGAACGTCCTCCGCGTCGGCGATGTCCCCAGCCGTAAGAAGTTCACTCAAGAGGCAGCCCGATCTTCGCGCGCATCTTCATCACTCCCCCAGCTTTTCCGGCACCG
This sequence comes from Rhodococcus sp. H29-C3, assembly GCF_030063405.1. Classification (NCBI taxonomy): domain Bacteria; kingdom Bacillati; phylum Actinomycetota; class Actinomycetes; order Mycobacteriales; family Nocardiaceae; genus Rhodococcus; species Rhodococcus sp. H29-C3. The sequence goes on from NZ_JASITC010000001.1 coordinate 186,301, forward strand.
ACAACAGCGGTAAGAATTCCGTCACGGAAGTAGTAGGCCAAGAATTTTCTGCCGTCGTCATCGACAATCTTGACAGAATCGTCAGCCGAAGGCGTTCCGAGAGCCTGAATCTTCAGATCGTATTGGTCGCTCCAGAAGTACGGCACCTGCGGACGCGCCGGGGCTGCCTCGTGACCGAGGATCGCGGGCACCATGACCCGAACCTGATCGCTGACGTTGCTCCAATGCTCGACCCGCTTCGTCGCGTCGCCGACCGTCCATGCAGCGACATCGCCGACCGTCCACACATGGGGATCGCTCGTGCGTCCGACGGCGTCCGCGGAAATACCGTCGGCGATCTCGATTCCCGAGCCCGCCAGGAAGCCTGTGACGGGTGTCGAACCCACCCCGATCACTACGGTGTCGACCTCGATTTCGGTGTCATCGGTGAGCACGGCGTGGGTGACTCGATCGGATCCGCGCAGGGTCTTGATGCCGGTGCCGGTCCTGAGGTCGACTCCCTCCTCGCGGTGCAATCGAGCGACGAGCTCGCCCACCTCGGCGCCGAGCACCGAACCGAGCGGTGTCTGCTGTGGTTCGACGATCACGACGGCGGCACCCGCGTGCCGGAATCCTGCCGCGAGTTCACATCCGATGAAACCTGCACCGACGACAAGAGCACGGCTGCTGGATTCGACGTCTTTGCGTAGCGCCGCGGCGTCGTCCCGCGAACGCAGCACGTGTACACCTATCAGGTCCGGTAGCGAGGGGAGGCGTCGCGGGTGCAGGCCCGTCGCGAGCACGAGTTCGTCGTAGGCCAGGGTCGATCCGTCTGCCAACTCAACAGTCTGTGCGGCGGTGTCCACGGCAACTGCAGCCGAGCCCAGGCGCAGTTCGATGTTGTGCTCGAGGAAGTACTCGGCAGGTTCGAAGGTGGTGTCCTCACGTTCGCCGCGAATGACCTCCTTCGACAGTGGAGGTCTGTCGTACGGCAAATGGTTTTCGTCACCGACGAGCACGATGTCGCCGCCGTACTCGAGTTTGCGTAGTTCCTGGGCGGTCCGCAGACCTGCCAACCCTGCTCCAACGATCACAATTGCCATGACTGATCTTTACCAGACGGCGACTATTTCGGCGCTGGCCGGCCGCTTCGGCTCTCGCAGACGACCCGCGTATGCCGTGCGTTTTGTGTAGCCGCGCAGGGGCAGCATCACTACGATCATAGGTATGACCACAGACCCCAGGTTCGCTGCAGCGGGTTCGGCAGCGCTGACCACCACGCAGGGGCGAACGATCATCGCCGATGCCGTCGTCGCAAAGATCGCCGGCATCGCCACCCGCGAGATCGACGGCGTCTACGACGTCGGTGGTGGCACAGCCCGAGCGGTCGGAGCTCTCCGCGATCGGATACCGGGTGCCCGGGTCAACCACAGCCAGGGAGTCGCCGTCGAGGTAGGCGAGAAGCAGGCCGCGATCGACATCGGCATCGTTGCCGAGTACGGCGTGGCGCTACACGAACTGGCCGCAGGTATTCGCCGCAACATCATCACCGCGGTCGAAAGGATGACCGGCCTCGAGGTCACCGAGGTGAACGTCACCGTCTACGACGTCATGCTCTTCGACGACACCGAGACCGGACCTGATCCGGACCTCCGCCCGCGTGTGCAGTGAGCGCTTTACGCGAGATCGAACTCGCTGACACGGTCGCGTCGATCACGCTGAGTATTGCGGGTGTCAGCGCCCTGCACTCGGGCGAGTTCGGTGAGATCGCGACGTATCTGCCCGGCCGTAGGGTCGTCGGTATCCACATCCACGCCGACGTCTGCGAGATCCACATCAGCGTCGAGTATCCCAGCGACGTGCACGCGGTAGCTCGCGCAGTGCGGGATGCCGTCGGGCCACACGTGTCGGTACCGATCGTGGTCACCATCGAAGACGTCACCACACAACCGGTCGTCGAAGACGTCGCAATACAACCGACAGGGAGTCATCGATGACGTACACACTCGCGGGGTTGCTCACGGGCTTGCTGTTGGCGCTTGCCGGAATCATCGGCGGGTTCAGCGGATTCGTACTTGCACTGTTCCTCGGGGCCGTAGGGGTCGCCATCGGTGCTCACTTCGATGGTCGACTCGACCTCACGACATTGCTGCGTAGCCGCGGTCGCGGCCGTGGTTGATACGGATAGCGCCGCATCAACCGACACTGGCGGGCGAGGAACCCTCGTCATCAAGGAGCGTGCCATCGAACGCGTGGCCGTCGCAGCGGCACTGGCAGTGCCTGACGTCGTCCGTAGCGTCGGTGGAATATCACGCTTGACGGGCCGGGATCTGCCGCGCGCAGATGCATCGGTCGGCGAGTACTCGGTCTCGATCAACCTGTATGTGAGCCTGACGTGGCCGTGCCGAATCGCCGACGTCTCCGAGGCCGTCCACACCGAGGTTGCCCGTACCCTCGACAACATCGTTGGCCTGCCCTTGTATCGGCTCAACGTCATGGTGGCAGCCACATCCGCCGGAGAAGCTGTGGAACAACAGATCTCGGACGAGACGACTGTTGCGGCACCGAGACCGCGCCCACCGGCGGCGAGTCCGGCGGCACTCCCCGTCGCCGTTACGCTCGCCTTCGGCCTGCTGGCACTGGCCTTCGTCGCCGGTCGAGAATTCTTGATCGTGCACGACACGATCAGCGGAGCCCCCTGGATTCGAAACACGATCGAGCAGATTGCCGAATTGCACTGGGCGAGATGGATGATCGCCGCATCGGGAGCAGCGATGGTTGCGGGACTGATACTCCTCGCCATCGGCGTGAAACCCCGCACGCAGACACACACCGGGGCAACGTCGCCGACCTCGTCTTTGCCGATGGTATGGATGCGACCAACCGACGTCGCACGGATGTGCAGCGATCATGCAGGGGATGTACCCGGCGTCGAATCCGCCCGCACGACGGTCACGAAGAAACACATCACGGTCGAAGTACACCGAACCGAAGCAGGCGAGGACAGAGCGTTGACCGAAGCCGTCCGTGACGCAATAGCGCCGACGCTGTCGGTACTGGCCGACAACAGAGACACCCGTATCCGTCTCGAACAGACACGCGAATGAAGCGCGCGACTGCAGTCGTCGACCGTCTACTCGTCGTTGGACTCGGCGTCGCACTGCTCGGGGCCGGTGCATTCGCTCTCGCCTGGTACTTCGACCTTCCGCTCGCGGTGCGCACACTGTCTCGATTCGATAGGGACACGATCGCTGGACTACCTGCGCAAGATTGGTGGGAGGCAGCACTCGCTGGGACCGCCATCGTCGGCGCGATCGGCGCAATTGCACTGATCATCGGAAACCTCTCGCCGCGGCGCACCGGGACGATGCAGATCTACGCCGAGGAATCCCTTGCGATCCGAGTCGACCTCGGCGCTCTGGCACGTGGGATAGCCGCTGATCTCGCGTCGTTTCCCGAAGTCGAGTCCTCCCGGGGCCGGGCGATCGACGACCGAGGGACCGCGACGCTCGCGGTCACCGTGTCTGCATCCCCTGCCATCGACATCGACGCCTTCACACGGACCGTCGAGAAGAAGGCAGCATTCGTTGCCGAGTCCGTCGAAGGCGGAGCAGTCGCTCTTCGGATTCAAATGCATGTGAACGCTGCGGTGCCGTCCAAGTAGCTCGACGCATGAGTGATCCCTTGTAGCTATCTGATCGTATGAGTGGACCATTCAAGCGGGATGTGTAGCGGGTACAGGTACGAGCACACAAAAAAGAGGCGCCCACCTCCTTGCGGAGATGGGCGCCTCTCTTCGAGTGAAGCTAGATCACTTGAGGATCTTCGTAACGCGACCGGCGCCGACGGTACGACCGCCCTCGCGGATAGCGAAACGCAGGCCCTCGTCCATGGCGACCGGCTGGATCAGCACGACGTTCATCTCGGTGTTGTCACCGGGCATGACCATCTCGGTGCCCTCGGGGAGGGTCACAACGCCCGTTACGTCCGTGGTACGGAAGTAGAACTGCGGGCGGTAGTTGTTGAAGAACGGCGTGTGACGGCCGCCCTCATCCTTGGACAGGATGTAAGCGTTGCCCTCGAACTCCGTGTGGGGAGTCGTGGTACCCGGCTTGATGACAACCTGTCCACGCTCGACATCTTCGCGCTTGATGCCACGAACGAGCAGTCCGACGTTGTCGCCGGCCTGGCCCGAGTCGAGCAGCTTGCGGAACATCTCGATACCAGTGACCGTGGTCTTGGTCGAGCCGGGGCGGATGCCGACGATCTCGACCTCTTCGTTGACGTTGACCGAGCCGCGCTCGATACGTCCGGTCACAACCGTGCCACGGCCGGTGATGGTGAAAACATCCTCGACTGGCATGAGGAACGGCTTATCCGTCTCGCGGACCGGGTCCGGGACAGAATCGTCGACGGCCTGCATGAGCTCGAGAACGCTCTCGGCCCACTTGGGGTCACCCTCGAGTGCCTTGAGTGCGGACACCTTGATAACCGGTGCATCCTCGTCGAAGTCCTGCGCAGCGAGAAGCTCGCGGACCTCCATCTCGACGAGCTCGATGATCTCTTCGTCGTCGACCATGTCGGACTTGTTCAGGGCGACGAGGATGTACGGAACGCCGACCTGCTTGGCGAGGAGCACATGCTCACGCGTCTGCGGCATCGGGCCGTCGGTTGCCGCTACCACCAGAATTGCGCCGTCCATCTGCGCAGCACCGGTGATCATGTTCTTGATGTAGTCGGCGTGGCCGGGCGCGTCTACGTGTGCGTAGTGGCGCTTTTCGGTCTGGTACTCGACGTGGGAGATGTTGATCGTGATACCACGAGCCTTCTCCTCCGGAGCCTTGTCGATCTCATCGAAGGCCGAGGCCTCGTTGAGGTCCGGGTACTTGTCGTGCAGAACCTTGGTGATTGCTGCCGTCAGCGTCGTTTTGCCGTGGTCAACGTGACCGATGGTTCCGATGTTGACGTGCGGCTTCGTCCGCTCGAACTTCGCCTTCGCCACTATGTCCTCCTGGACTGATTTGTGCTTGCGGTTATGCAGCAGTGCGGTTGTCTCGTACAGCTCTTGTGAACTGCAAGGGTCGTGCGGTGGAACAGATACAGCGTGCCCAGCTGGGAAGAAATTATTCTCCCATTGCCTTCGCGATGATTTCCTTCGCGACGTTCACAGGAACTTCAGCGTAGGAATCGAACACCATGGAGTAGTTAGCGCGGCCCTGAGTCTTCGACCGAAGGTCTCCGATGTAGCCGAACATCTCCGACAGCGGAACCTGTGCCTTGACGATACGGGCACCGCTGCGTTCCTCCATGGCCTGAATCTGACCACGGCGGGAGTTCAAGTCGCCGATGACCTCACCCATGTAATCCTCGGGCGTGATGACCTCTACGGCCATGACGGGCTCGAGAATGACGGGGCCGGCCTTGCGAGCGGCTTCCTTGAACGCTTGTGAGCCGGCGACCTTGAAGGCCATTTCCGACGAGTCGACGTCGTGGTACGCACCGTCGAGGAGCGTGAGCTTGACGTTGACCAGGGGGTACCCGGCAAGGACGCCGTACTGCATGGCGTCCTGAGCTCCGGCGTCGACCGAACCGATGTACTCCTTCGGCACACGCCCACCACTGACCTTGTTCTCGAACTCGTACGTCGCGCCGTCTTCGCCTTCGAAAGGCTCGAGCTTGATGACGACCTTCGCGAACTGGCCGGAGCCACCGGTCTGCTTCTTGTGGGTGTAATCGTGCTTCTCGACCGTCTTGCGGATGGTCTCGCGGTACGCGACCTGCGGCTTACCCACATTGGCCTCGACCTTGAATTCGCGCTTCATACGGTCGACGAGGATGTCGAGATGCAGCTCGCCCATACCGCCGATAACGGTCTGACCGGTGTCCTCGTCCAGTTTGACGGAGAAGGTCGGATCCTCTTCGGCGAGCTTCTGGATAGCCATTCCCAGACGTTCCTGGTCGGACTTGGTCTTCGGCTCGATCGAGACCTGGATGACCGGATCCGGGAAGCTCATGGATTCGAGGATGATCTGGTTCTGCGGATCGCAGAGGGTATCACCCGTCGTCGTATCTTTCAGACCGATCACGGCGTAGATGTGACCGACGCCAGCAGAAGGCACCGGATTTTCCTTGTTGGAGTGCATCTGGAAGATCTTGCCCAGACGCTCCTTCTTGCCCTTGGTCGAGTTGACGACCTGAGCTCCGGATTCGACGTGACCGGAGTAAACCCGGATGTACGTCAGCTTGCCGAAGAACGGGTGCGTCGCGATCTTGAATGCGAGAGCCGCGAAAGGCTCATCGGACGAAGGCTTGCGAGTGAGCAACTTTTCTTCATCGTCGACTGCCTGGCCGGTGATGGACTCGACGTCCAGCGGTGACGGCAGGTAGTCGATGACCGCGTCGAGCATGGGCTGGACGCCCTTGTTCTTGAACGCGGATCCACACAGAATCGGATACAGCTCGCTGTTGACCGTCATCTTGCGGATGGCGCCCTTGATCTCGTCGACTGTCAGCTCTTCGCCGCCGAAGTGCTTCTCCAGAAGCGCCTCATCGGACTCGGCCACGGTCTCGAGCAGCAACGTGCGGTACTCGTCTGCACGCTCTTTGAGGTCTTCCGGGATCTCGATGGTCTCGTAGGTCTCGCCCAGCTTGGTTTCGCCGCGCCAGATCTTCGCGCTCATCTCGACAAGGTCGACGATGCCTTCGAATTCACTCTCAGAGCCGATCGGCAGCTGGATGACCAAAGGCGTGGCACCGAGCCGATCCTTGATGGTCTGCACGGTGTAGTAGAAATCTGCACCGAGCTTGTCCATCTTGTTGACGAAGCAGATACGCGGAACGTCGTACTTGTCTGCCTGACGCCACACCTGCTCCGACTGAGGCTCGACGCCCTCTTTGCCGTCGAAAACGGCTACGGCGCCATCCAGCACGCGGAGTGAACGCTCGACCTCGACCGTGAAGTCGACGTGGCCGGGCGTATCGATGATGTTGATCTGGTTTTTGTTCCAGAAGCACGTGACAGCAGCGGACGTGATCGTGATGCCACGCTCCTGCTCCTGCTCCATCCAGTCAGTCGTCGACGCACCGTCGTGCGTCTCACCGATCTTGTAGTTCACCCCGGTGTAGAACAGGATGCGCTCGGTGGTTGTGGTTTTACCGGCATCGATGTGGGCCATGATGCCGATGTTGCGGACCTTGTTAAGGTCGGTCAGCACTTCCTGTGCCACGGAATTCATCCCGTCTTATAAGTCGAAGAGGTGGGGCTGGTCCAGCGCTGCAGTTCTCGCACGGGGCCAGGTACTAGGTAAAGCGCCGGTGAGGTGCGGGTGCTATGAAGCTCCGCACCCTCCCGACAAGCATCACCAGCGGTAATGCGCGAACGCCTTGTTGGCTTCTGCCATCTTGTGCGTGTCCTCGCGACGCTTCACAGCGGCACCGAGGCCGTTGCTGGCGTCGAGCAACTCGTTGGCGAGACGCTCGACCATCGTCTTCTCACGACGAGCACGCGAGAAGGTGACCAGCCAGCGCAAAGCCAACGTGGTGGAACGGCCGGGCCGAACCTCGACAGGCACCTGGTAGGTGGCGCCACCGACACGACGGCTGCGAACCTCGAGGGCCGGCTTGACGTTGTCGAGTGCACGCTTGAGCGTGACGACGGGGTCGGTGCCGGTCTTCTCGCGCGCCTGCTCGAGTGCCTGGTAGACGATGCGCTCAGCGGTCGACTTCTTGCCGTCGATGAGGATCTTGTTGACGAGCTGCGTGACCAACGGGGAACCGTAAACCGGGTCGTTGATCAGCGGCCGCTTGGGTGCTGGGCCCTTGCGTGGCATTAGCTCTTCTCCTTCTTGGCGCCGTAGCGGCTGCGAGCCTGCTTGCGGTTCTTGACGCCCTGGGTATCGAGCGAGCCGCGGATGATCTTGTAGCGCACACCCGGGAGGTCCTTCACACGACCACCACGAACGAGCACCATGGAGTGCTCCTGCAGGTTGTGGCCTTCACCGGGGATGTAAGCAGTGACCTCGACCGCACTGGTCAAGCGCACGCGCGCGACCTTACGGAGAGCGGAGTTCGGCTTCTTCGGAGTGGTTGTGTACACGCGAGTGCACACGCCACGACGCTGTGGGCTTCCCTTGAGGGCAGCGGTCTTGAGCTTCCGCACCTTATCGGTGCGACCCTTGCGGACCAGCTGGTTGATAGTTGGCATGAACCGGCTTTCTTCGTGTTACGAGTCTCATCTTGATCGAGACTCAGGGATCTAGCAGTTGGAGCAAGAGAACACTGCTCCTCACCCTTACTACCTCCGCGGGTCTCTTGCACCCCACAGTCGGGTGTGTCGCATACCCCCACACGGCAGCCGTATCGCTTGCTCGAATGCGAACATGAGCACGGCTGTACCTCGCATAGGCACACAGACGGCCCGGGCATGCCGGACACGACGCATTACGATACCCGGCGGCGTTGCCTCGGGTCAAAACGACCCCCGCTGTGCTACCGGCTGGGCTTGGACATCTACTGACTCAGGTCGAAAGTCAGTTCCATCAACTCGGTCGCTGCCGCACAAGGGTCCGGATGGCCCGACCCTGGCAGGTACTGAACCCACCACCCGACGATGCCTGCGTCGGGCCCGCCTGCTGTGACACCGCACGAGTCGGGATCCTGGGGTGGCTGGCTGCGAATTGCGTTGCGTCCCTTCACCGAAATGTCGGTAACGCTGTACATCATCTTCTCGTTGGTTTTGCGTTCGGTGGCCAACGATCCGTTCTCGAACCAGTTCGACGTCACCTTCACGAGGCCGTTGGGGCCGATGACATCCCACCGGCAGATCGCTCCGAAGAATCCACGCGCGATGGCGTCGCCGCCGACGGTTGCCGCGATCTGGTCGTCGAGAACCCAATCGCATTCGGTCAGCAGGTTGGGCAGATCCCCACCTCCCGAGCCGTCGAAACCTGCCGCCCGCGGAGTCCCCTGCACTGTTGTGCTGCAGCCCGCTAGAAGGAGGGCTGCCGCCAAAATCAACGCTCTCTTCACTGGGCCCTCTCCACCGTCAGGGACGCAAGTTGCTCGGCGACACCGCATGGATCGGCCGACGGTCGCAGGTCCCCGTACGAAACCGACCAATGTACGAAGTCCTTGCCGAATTGCACGCCCACTTCGCACAGGTAACCCTCCGTGGCGGCCGAAAATCCGGGGTTTCCGTCGATCTCGATGTCCTCGGCCGGTCTACCGATCAATTCCGAACCGGAGCGCTCACGGTCGATGGGGCTGCCCCGATACCAGGAGAAGCTGACCGAAGGCCCGGAGAAACCCGCAACCTCCCACTCGCATCCCACCGAGTTACGGGTGATCATCGTGAACGCCGTCACCACGAACGCTCCACGCACTTCCTCGTCCGCGACCGAACCGCACTGGCCGAAGAACGGTCCAGGCTCGCCGGCGGAGGCTTCGGCCGAATCCTGGCTCGACGGCGCCGCGTCGTCACCGGTTCCGCAGGCGGCCAGCAGAATGCCGCACACCGCCAGGCCGATGGCTACTCTCCCCCGCATGCCCAGGACTCTACTGAATGTCCGTCGGAAGAATTAACCCTTGTGTAGGGCGGTCACGGTGTCGTCCTGGCGAATCCGAAGGGACGCGTCGAGGACGCCCGCCCAGGCCCGAACGATCTCGGCGCGCCGTCGCGAGTCGTCGCTGAGTACATCGGCCAACCCCAAGCCGCGGGCCAAGTCGAGCGTCGCCTGTACCAACCGATGGGTCTGCGGATCACGATCGTCGGCACCGAGATGTGCGACGGCAGTGCGATGTGCGACGCGACCGAACTTGTCCTCCAGTGGCAAGACCCTGGCGCGCATCTCCGGATCCGCCGCGGCCGCGGTCCACACCTGCAGCGCTGCCTTGAACAGTGGCCCGGTGTAGTAGTTCACGAGCCGATCCACCACGGCCTCGGTTCTGGCCGGACCGACCGGCAGTGCCACCGGTTCGCGTCCGGCGTGCTCCATTCGGGTATCGAACATGTACTCGAGGGCAGCAGTGATCAGGTCTTCGCGCGTCGGAAAGTGATGTTGCGTAGCACCGCGAGACACCCCCGCTCGTTCTGCCACGACGCTCACCGTCGTGGCGCCCCAGCCCTGCTCGGCGAGAGAGTCGATCGTTGCTTCGAGCAGCCGCAACCGCGTGGCCCTACTACGGTCCTGTTTGGGTTCACGCGGCGACGCCATCTTCCCTACTTCTTCCCTGTGTTCGGTATCGCCCAACTCGGTGGACGCTTCTGCAGAAAGGCCATCATCCCTTCTCGCGCCTCCGCCGACGCGAACAGCCTCGCCGAATGTGCGGCGAGCTCCTCGCCGCGACGATCGAATTCGGCAAGTATAGAAGCGGTGGTCAACCACTTCGACTCCGACAACCCTTGCGGTGACGCCTGCGAAATCGATGCGATAAGTTCCTTCATCAGCGACTCGGGATCCGGGCCTGCTGCACTGATCAGCCCGATGACCTCGGCCTCATGGGCCCCGAACTTCTCGCCGGTCAGAAAGTATCGGCTCGCGGCTCGCGAATCGAGTCGCGGAAGTACAGTGAGCGAGATGACGGACGGCGCAAGCCCGAGCCGCGCCTCGGTCAGCGCAAACGTACTGCCAGGCCCGGCCACGACGATGTCACAGGCACCGACGAGTCCCATTCCTCCCGCACGTACGTGGCCGTCGATCTTCCCGATGACCGGCTTGGGTGTCTCCAGGATCAGTCGGAGCAAGCCGAGCATCTGAGCGGTTCTGCTCTCGACCGATCCGCCCGCCTCGGATATATCGGCTCCGGCGCAGAAGGTATTGCCCGTGTGCGCGAGTACGACCGCACGAATATCGTTGTCCCTGCCCGCATCGACAAGTCCGGCAGTCAGTTCGTCGACCAGGACGGTGGACAACGCGTTTCGATTGTGTGGTGTATCGAGGGTCAGCGTGGTAACCGCATCTGCGGTATGAACCTGCACTGCCATCAGTACGACCTCGGCAAGCCCAGCGAATGCTGCGAGACGAAGTTCAGGATCATCTCGCGGCTGACCGGCGCAACACGGCCGATACGAACGGCGCCGAGCATCGAAGCCAGTCCGTACTCCTCGGTCAGGCCCGCGCCGCCATGGGTCTGAATGGCCTGATCGAGCGCTTTGATGCTCGCCTCTGCTGCTGCGTACTTGGCCATGTTCGCGGCCTCAGCGGCACCGAAATCGTCACCGCTGTCGTAGAGAACTGCCGCCTTCTGCATCATCAGCTTGGCGAGCTCGAGCTCTATCTTGACCTGCGCGAGGGGATGCGCAATGCCCTGGTGTGCTCCGATCGGCGTCTTCCACACCGTGCGTTCCTTGGCATACTTGACCGCGGCGGCGAGTGCGTAGCGGCCCAGGCCGACCGCCATTGCGGCACCGAGGATGCGTTCGGGATTGAGCCCGGCGAACAGTTGCATGAGCGCGGCATCGGCTTCACCGACGAGGGCGTCGGCAGGCAACCGAACATCATCGAGGAACAACGTGAACTGATGATCCGGCTCGATGATGTCCATCTGCATCCGAGTTTTCTGGAAGCCCTCGGTGTCCGTCGGCACAACGAACAAAGCCGGCTTCAGCTTGCCGCTCTTACTGTCTTCGGTTCTCGCGACAATGAGCACGGCGTCGGCCTGATCGACCCCGGAGATGTAGATCTTGCTGCCGTTGACGATCCAGTCGTCGCCATCTCTTCTGGCCGTGGTCGTGATCTGATGCGAGTTCGAACCGGCGTCGGGCTCGGTGATCCCGAAAGCCATGATTTTCGACCCGTCGGCAAGCGCGGTCAACCATGTCTGCTTCTGATCCTCGGTGCCGTACTTACCGATGATGGTGCCGCAGATCGCTGGGCTCACCACCACCAGGAGCAGACCTGCACCATGGGCAGAGAGTTCTTCCTGCACGAGCGCGAGTTCGTAGATGCCTGCTCCACCACCGCCGTACTCCTCGGGAAGATTCACCCCCAGGAATCCGAGCTTGCCTGCTTCGTTCCACAATTCGGTCAGCGGTTCACCGCGCCGCGCTTTGGGGAGCACGTAGTCGATGTAGTTGAAGCGCTTGCCGAGAGAAGAGACTGCCGTACGCAGCGCCTTCTGTTCCTCGGTTTCGATGAAGCTCATGTGTTCTCCCCTTCGTTCACTACTTCTTCGGTGACTACTGCTTCGGTGACTTCGGCTTCGGTGACCACGGCGAGTAAAGCGCCGACTTCTACCTGCTGTCCCACTTCGACATTCAGCTCGGTGAGTACACCCGCTGCTGGAGCGGTAACCGTGTGTTCCATCTTCATCGCTTCGAGCCACAGAATCGGCTGACCGGCCGTCACCGTGTCACCTGCTATCGCGCCGACGCGAACGACATTGCCCGGCATCGGAGCAAGCAATGATCCCGCCGCCACTTCCTCGCTCGGGTCGGTGAAGCGCGGTGTCCTGACCAACCGAACGGGCCCGAGAGAAGAGTCGACGAAGATGTCGTCTCCGTATCGTGCGACGTCGAAGAACCGACGAATACCGTTCTCGTCGAGCACTACTCGCGTAGGCGAAGTGGACACCAAGGTGACGCCGTCCAGACCTGTCGTGAGCCCGTACCGGCCGAGTGTGTATTCGACGGTGATGTCACCGGACTCGACCTCACCCAACGACGCGTCAATCCGATAGGACTTCCGCTGCGGCTGGGAGGGCAGGTTGCGCCACCCGCTCGGCAACCCTTTGTCGACCCGTGCCGTACTGCGATTGACGGCGGCATCGGCGAGCGCGGCAACGAGTGCCGAGAGCTGCACTGCCTGGGTGCCTCCTACCGGACGAGCGAGAGTACCTAGCCCATGGGTGTCGAAGAACGCAGTGTCGGTGTCCCCTGCCACGAAAGCCGGATGGCGCAGGACATTGACCAGGAGGTCACGGTTGGTCTTCAATCCGTGAATCTGCGCATTCTGCAACGCTTTCGCCAGCAACTTCGAGGCCTGCTCACGGGTGGGTGCATAGGAGATGACCTTGGCCAGCATCGGATCGTAATGAACGCCGACGACAGTGCCACTCTCGATACCCGAATCGACCCTGATACCTGCCTTCTCGAGGACAGTGAAGTGTGCACCAGGAATCTCGAACCGGTGAACCGGGCCACTCTGTGGTTGCCAATCCTGCGACGGGTCCTCCGCATAGAGCCGAACTTCGATCGAATGGCCCGAGGCATCAGGCTGGTCTGTGGGCAACGAACCGCCTCCGGCAACGTGGATCTGCAACGAGACCAGATCCAATCCCGTCGTACATTCGGTGACGGGATGCTCCACCTGAAGACGCGTGTTCATCTCGAGGAAGAAGAAGTTCCCACTTTCGTCCGCCAGGAATTCCACGGTTCCGGCTCCCTCGTACCGGATGGCCTCGGTGGCCAAGCGGGCCGCGTCGAAAAGCCGTTTGCGCATACCCGGAACCCGCTCGACGAGGGGCGACGGCGCCTCCTCTACGACTTTCTGGTGCCGCCGCTGCAGCGAGCACTCTCGCTCGCCGACGGTCCACACGTTGCCCTGACGGTCGGCCATGACCTGCACCTCGATATGGCGACCGGTTTCGATGTAGCGCTCGCAGAACACCGTCGAGTCACCGAATGCCGACAGCGCTTCCCGCTGTGCCGCTTCGATTTCTGCATGCAGCGCGGCGAGTTCACGCACGATCCGCATACCTCGTCCACCGCCACCCGCCGATGCCTTGACGAGAACCGGGAGATCGTCCTCGCCGATCGCGGCGGGATCGAGCTGCGTCAGCACCGGTACCCCAGCATCGGCCATCATCTTCTTGGACTCGACCTTGCTGCCCATCAGTTCGATGGCCTCGGCCGGCGGTCCTATCCAGATCAAACCGGCGTCCTGCACCTGCCTCGCGAATTCCGCATTCTCCGAGAGGAATCCGTAACCGGGGTGGATAGCATCGGCACCAGCTCGAATCGCTGCTGCGATGACGAGTTCGCCGCGCAGGTACGTCTCGGCCGAGGAATTTCCCGGCAGACGTACCGCGGCGTCGGCTTCCCGCACGTGCGGAGAATCGGCGTCTGCGTCGGAGAAAACGGCAACCGTGTCGATTCCCGCCCGACGGCAGGTGGCGAAAACGCGTCGAGCAATTTCGCCTCGGTTGGCGACCAGGATCGAGTTGATCGAGTTCATGTTGCTCATGTGCGTCACATCCGGAAGACACCGAAGTTTGCGGTGCCTTCGATCGGGGCAGAGGCGATGGCCGAGAGGCACATTCCCACTACCGTACGGGTGTCACGGGGGTCGATCACGCCGTCGTCGTACAGGCGTCCGGAGAGGAACAGTGGCAGCGACTCCGCGTCGATCTGCTTCTCGATCATCGCGCGCATGCCTGCGTCCGCTGCTTCGTCGAACACCTGGCCGCGCCCTTCGGCAGCAGCGCGTCCGACGATGGAGATGACACCCGCGAGTTGGGCACCGCCCATGACTGCGGACTTGCTCGACGGCCAGGCGAACAGGAAGCGCGGGTCGAAGGCTCGCCCACACATGCCGTAGTGGCCCGCGCCGTACGACGCGCCCAGCAGGATGGAGATGTGCGGGACGGTGGAGTTGGAGACGGCGTTGATCATCATGGAACCGTGCTTGATCATGCCGCCTTCCTCGTACTCCTTGCCGACCATGTAGCCGGTGGTGTTGTGCAGGAAAAGAAGTGGCGTGTTCGAGCGGTTCGCGAGCTGGATGAACTGCGTCGCCTTCTGTGATTCCTCACTGAACAGGACGCCTCGGGCGTTGGCGAGGATGCCGATCGGGTAGCCGTGCAGTTCGGCCCAGCCGGTGACGAGCGAAGATCCGTACATCGGCTTGAACTCGTCGAAGTCGGAGCCGTCGACGATGCGGGCGATGACCTCGCGCGGGTCGAACGGAATCTTCAGGTCGGTAGGAACTATGCCGAGGAGTTCTTCGGGATCCACCAGGGGCTCGATGACGTCGGCGCGCGGTTCCGGGCCCTGTTTCTTCCAGTTCAAACGCTCGACGATACTACGACCGATGCGAATGGCGTCCTGCTCATCGACGGCGAAATAGTCTGCGAGACCCGACTTTCGGGCATGCATTTCGGCACCTCCGAGCGACTCGTCGTCGGAGTCCTCACCGGTAGCCATCTTGACCAGCGGGGGTCCCGCCAGAAATACCTTGGACTGTTCCTTGATCATGACGACATGGTCCGAAAGACCGGGAATGTACGCACCACCGGCAGTGGAGTTACCGAAGACGAGGGCGATGGTCGGGATGCCCGCAGCGGACAGTTGCGTGAGGTCACGGAACATGCGCCCGCCAGGAATGAAGACTTCCTTCTGCGTCGGCAGATCGGCACCACCGGACTCGACGAGCGAGATGACCGGCAGACGGTTCTGGGTGGCGATGTCGTTGGCGCGAAATCCCTTCTTCAACGTCCACGGGTTGCTGGCGCCGCCGCGGACCGTCGGATCATTTGCCACGATCAGGCATTCCACGCCGCAGACGACGCCGATGCCCACCACGGTGCTGGCGCCGACCGGAAAGTCGCTGCCCCAGGCGGCAAGTGGGCACAGTTCAAGGAAAGCCGAGTCCTCATCGACGAGTAATTCGATGCGTTCGCGAGCTAGGAGTTTGCCGCGCCCCCGATGACGCTCGATGTATTTCTCGCCACCGCCGAGCAGTGCCTGGGTGTGCTCGGCATCGATCTCGGCAAGTTTGGTGTTCATCGCCTCGGTTGCCTCGACATACTGCGCGGAGGCAGTGTCGAGAGTGGACTTCAGCACGCTCATGCTTGATACCCCAATCGTTTTGCTGCGAGTCCGGTCAGAATTTCGGTCGTGCCTCCGCCGATGCCGAGGATGCGCATGTCGCGGTATTGCCGCTCGACTTCGCTTTCGCACATGTAGCCCAGGCCACCGAACAGCTGAACCGCCTGGTTGGCTACCCATTCGCCGGACTCGACGGCAGTGTTCTTCGCGAAACACACCTCGGCGATGAAGTCGTTGTTCTCCTGCATCGAACGCTCGACGATGCTGCGGGTATACACGCGGGCGATGTCGATCTTGCGGGCCATCTCGGTGACGGTGTTCTGCACGGATTGCCTTGCGATAAGGGGCTTTCCGAATGTCTCGCGGTCTCGAACCCACTGCAAGGTCAGGTCCAGGCATCGTTGTGCGCTGGAGTAGGCCTGTGCAGCCAACGCGACACGCTCGGTCAAGAAGGCCTGCGCGATCTGGGCGAATCCACTGTTCTCCGCTCCGACGAGGTTGCTGACCGGGACTCGGGCGTCGACGAAGGAGAGCTCGGCGGTATCCGACGCCCGCCAGCCCATCTTGTCGAGCTTGCCGGTCACCTCGAACCCTGGTGTGCCCTTCTCGACGACGAGCAGCGAGACTCCACCGGCACCGTCGCCGCCGGTGCGGACCGCGGTGACGACGAAGTCTGCTCGACATCCCGACGTGATGTAGGTCTTGGAGCCGTTGACGACGTAGTGGTCGCCGTCCTTCACTGCCCTGGTACGTAGGTGCCCGACATCGGAGCCGCCACCGGGCTCGGTGATGGCGAGCGAACCGATCTTCTCGCCGGCGAGGGTCGGGCGTACCCACTTGTCGATCTGGTCGGGATCACCGGCTGCGACAATGTGCGGCAGTGCGATTCCGTTGGTGAACAGCGAGGCGAAGAGCCCACCCGACGCGCCTGCTTGATGCATCTCCTCGCAAATGACGATGGCGTCGGCGAGATCCCCGCCCTCACCGCCGACCGATTCTTCGAACCCCGCTCCGAGCAGTCCGAGAGCCGCGGCTTTCTTGTGCAGGTCGCGGGGTATTTCGCCGTCGCGCTCCCAGTCGTTCATGTGTGGTGCGATGTCGTGTTCGACGAAGCTACGCACGGTCTTTCGGAGTTGTGCGCGCTCCGGAGTGTTCCACATTGTCATGAGAGTGTCCCTGTGAAGACGAGAGTTTCGGGGATGTCGATGTGGCGCGAACGCAGCCATTCACCGAGCCCCTTGGCCTGTGGATCGAAACGAGCCTGCGACGCGACGCCTTCCCCGAGGATGCCTTCGATGACGAAGTTGACGGCCCGAAGTTTCGGAAGAACATGCCTGGTGACGACGAGATCCGCGGTCTCCGGCAACATGAGTGCGACCTGCTCGACCGTCAGAGCGTGTGCCAGCCAGGCAAATTCGTCGTCCGTGCGAACCCAGACACCGACGTTCGCGTTCCCACCCTTGTCTCCGCTGCGTGCGGCGGCGATGGTGCCGAGTGGAACGCGAATGGTCGGTTCCGTCTCTCGCGCCGGTGGTAGTTCCGGTTCGGTCAGCGGTTCGAGTTCGAGCGTCTCGGTCGCGGGTCCGATTTCCCGTTGCGTTCCGTCCGGCAGCACGACCACCTGGGGCACTTCGCTGATCGGCACATAACCGGCGGTGAACACGCCGTACGGCGCACCGTTCCCTGGAGGCGCCGTCACCGAAAGCCCCGGATAGCTGGCCAGTGCCAGCTCGACCGCCACCGAGGAGAACTGCCGCCCGACAACATTCGGGTCGCTGTCGCGAACGACGCACCGGAGCAAGGCACTCGCGGTCTCCTCGGTCTCGGCGTCGGGCTTGTCGGTGCGCACGAGCGTCCAGTCGAGTTCGGTCGGCCGCGACGGAAGCCACGACTCGAACTGCTGCTGCACCAGTGCGGCTTTGGCCTCGATGTCGAGGCCGGTCAGGATCAGGGTGAACTCGTTGCGGAATCCACCGAGTGCGTTGAGAGAAACCTTGGCAGTGGGCGGGGGCGCTTCACCCTTCACTCCACTGACCAGCACGCGGTCGGCTCCGACCTGTGACACCGACGCAGTATCGAGTCGAGCGGTGACATCGGGGTTCGCGTAGCGGCCACCGGTGATCTCGTACAGCAGCTGAGCTGTGACGGTACCGACGCTCACCGCTCCCGACGTGCCTTCGTGTTTGGTGATGACGGACGATCCGTCGGCCTCGATCTCCGCGATCGGAAATCCTGGCCGCGACATATCCGCGATCTCGGTGAAGAACGAGTAGTTGCCACCGGTGGCCTGCGTACCGCATTCGATGATGTGCCCGGCAACAACGGCTCCGGCGAGAGAGTCGTAATCGGTTTTACTCCAACCGAAGTGGGCGGCTGCTGGTCCGACGATGACGGAAGCGTCGGTGACTCGCCCGGTGACGACAACGTCGGCGCCTGCGTTCAGGGCCTCGACGATACCCCAGGCGCCGAGGTACGCATTGGCGGTGAGCGGACTACCGAGGCCGAGTTCTTGGGCTCGCGGGAGCAAGTCGTCGCCGTACACATAGGCGATTTCGGCGCCTGTGCCGAGCCTGTCGAGTGCCTCGACCAGGCCGCTCGGGTTGAGGCCACCAGCGTTCGAGACGATTTTGACGCCCTTGTCGAGCGCGAGCCCCAGGCAGTCCTCGGCCTGGCGGAGGAAAGTCTTCGCGTAGCCTCGCGACTTATCCTTCGCCCGGTCACGGCCCAGGATGAGCATCGTCAACTCCGCGAGGTAATCGCCGGTGAGATAGTCGAGTTCGCCGCCCTCGAGCATCTCGCGCATCGCCGAGAGACGGTCGCCGTAGAAGCCGGAACAATTGCCGATTCTGACTGTCATCTTTTGGGTCGTCCTGGTCCTGGAGGGCCTGCGAAGGCTTGAGCGATGGTCAGCCAGTGCTGAGCGTCCGGTCCGACGGCCTCGATGTCGAGATTCTCGGGGTGCGCCCGCTGCGTCACCAGCAGACAGAAATCCGCTGCCGAGCCGGTGACGCGTTGAGCAGCGTCACCGGGGCCCCAGGTCCACAGCTCACCCAAGGGGGAGGTCAGCTCGACTCGGAACGGCTCGGACGGCGGAGTCTGTTGGTTGATCACATACGCAAAATCACGGGTACGGACGCCGATGTGCGCGACAGCTTCGATGCGCTCGGTCGGCTCGCGGGTGATGCCGAGTGCATCGGCGACGTCCTGGCCGTGGGCCCATGTCTCCATGAGGCGAGCGGTTGCCATCGAAGCAGCGCTCATGGGCGGTCCGAACCACGGAATCTTCACACCGGACGGGACACGTTTCAGCGCATCGGTCATGGCATGCCTGCGGGCACGCCAGAGCGCGAGAAGATCAGAATTTCCGGCCTCCTCCGCTGCGGCGCTGTCGACGAAACCAGCGGGATCGGACCATGCCGCCTTCAGCACGCCGTCGAACTCCGCAACAGCGGTCGCGTCCCCCGATGCCCCCGAGGTGGTGCGTTCGGCAACATTGTCGGTCCAGGACAGATGCGCGATCTGATGCGCGACGGTCCAGCCCGGCGCAGGTGTGAGCGTCGCCCATTGGTCTTCGGTCAGTCCAGCTACGAGAGTGTCGAGCGCATCACCCTCGGCGCGGAGGTCATCGACGATCGAGTCGAGGTCGGCCATGGAGAAAGTTTCACATCTGATCGATAAAAAAGCAAGCACGCTTGCTTGTTAATAATGCGATGACTTTGTGATGGCCGGGGGTGCGGTTCTTGCGCGAGCGCTCGTTCGCAATCAGTCCGGGCCGCGCGATGCGTCGAGGTTTGGCGGAGGAAGAACGTCGAGGGTGGCCGGAGGAAGAGGAGGGGCTGACAGGAGCCCCGGGGGCCGACCGGAGGGAGAAAGTCGAGACTGGCGGGTGAGAGGCAGGGGCCGGCCGGAGTGAGAGGGGCTTGCCGGAGTGAGTGGGGCTTGCCGGAGTGAGTGGGGCTTGCGACACGATCAGCACCCGCGGCCGATAGAAGCCAGGGCGTGCACAGGCCGCGAGCAGATCGACCACGAGCAAGTGCGGGCCGACAGAAGACCACAGGGTGCGAGCTCAGCACGGGGGCTGAATGAACACACAACAAGAGCGAGCTGGCCGACCGCAGGCCAACAGGCTTCCGGCTGGAATGTCGGCGACATGGCCTAGGCACGCGAGTTTCGTATTCGACTGCACTACAGGCGAATCGGAGAAGAAACCCCTTGACGGGAATCTCAACACTCGATATTGTCGAACATACGTTCTAACGTCGACTTGCCGGGGGGCTTCGATTCATGGGTTCGAGTCGCAGAGGTGCGTTCGCTTCATACGTAGGTCCACAGCCCACGCCGGTCATTGATCGATCAACACTTCAAGGACTGTCTGACACGACCTTGATCGAGAACCAGGCCTGCGCACGTAAAGTTCGGCTTGCAGCGTCGATCTGGGATTCGTGCATTCACCAGAACGTCCAAGTCGGTGACGTGATCATGGATGCGGGGAGCTATGCGGCATCGGAGACAGCGAAGGCGCTGGGATGCTCGAAGGCTGTGGCGGACACTTATGCGGAGATCGGTATGGATCTCCGGCTCCGATTGCCCAGGGTCAGAGCAGCTTTCGACGCCGGCGAGTTGGATCTCGCGCGGGTACGGGCGATCTATCGGAACACCAACCCACTCTCACTCGAAGTTGCCGTCCGCATCGAATCTGAAGTACTCCACGCAGCGCGCCGCCTCTCCCCCGGGCCACTCGCCACCGAAATCTGTGAAATCGTTCAGCGCGTTGCGCCGGAGGAGGCCGCTGCGCTTCGCAAAGATCTCGTCAAGCTCACCCGAGTTCGATACCGCGACAGAGACATGATCGCCACCATTGAGGCGGACCTCGAAGCAGGTGACGCCGCGGCGTGTTGGCAACTGGTCAACGAAATGGCGAACACTCTGTGCCACCGTGATCCGCGTACTCGTGGCCAGCGACTCGCGGCCGCATACGTGGCGCTCATGCATCAAGAGATATTTGTTCCGTGCGCGTGCGAACAGGATGAAGACAATCCGTGCACCGCCCGGCGGGAGTTGCCTGACCGCCGTAGCCCACTGACCACCGTGACGATCGATCTGCCGACGCTTGCAGGACTCGCCGACCTACCCGGATACCTCGCAGGACACGGACTGATCGATGCGGACTATGCCCGAGAACTTGCTGCAAACGGAGACTGGCAGCTACTGCTGACCGAAGCTGCCGACCTCGCAGCCTCACTCGGTCTTATAGACGTGATCCCTGATCAAGATGTCAATGTTCGGTCGGAGCGTGGCGAGGGTGACGGTGTGTCTGACGAGCGGACGGGTACGGGCGAGGGTCGAATTGCAGGTGATGGTACCGAAAGCTGTGGACCCAGCGAGAGTGTCGGGGCAGGCGGGATTGGAGGGTCCAGTAGGAGCGACGGGGCTGTTCAGGGTGACGAGGCCATTCAGGGTGACGAGGCCGTTCGAAACAGAACAGTTCAAAACGTGGAAGGTGAAATTGTCGAACCCGATGATTGCGCAGGCAACGGCGATGGCACTGGCGCTGACACCGATCTCGGTAAGCACACGGTGCTCAATCCGTTGGGTCATGGGCGCCGCAGGCGCGGACTCACCTTTCCAAAGCGTCCGGCAAAGTTGCAGCCATGCACGACACTGCCGAACGCGACTGAGTCCGTTACCGATTACATCGGGTCCTACACGCTGACAGCGCATATCGAAGAAATTGTTGCAGCTGATCCGGCGATTGCTGAGGCTCTGCACCCCGATGGCCACGGCGGATTCCTTGAACCACCCGACGGTGCGCTCACTTATCGCCCGAGTAGCGAACTTGCCAAATGCGTTCGACAACGGGATCGCACCTGCCGCCATCCGGGATGTGATGTTACGGCCGCAGCCTGCGAAATCGACCATGTGGTGCCCTATCGCCACCACGACCCGAAACACGGCGGATGGACGGTACTGACCAATCTGCATTGCCTTTGCCGCTATCACCACATGCTCAAGACGATGGGCGTCTGGGTTCCTGTCATGCTTCCGCGGGGTATCGACTACTGGACCTCGAGTTCCGGATCAACGGCGATCACTCTGCCTGGGGGCACAGTCGGGACGACCGATCTCTCCGACTACCGCCTGATCCCCCACATTCCACGCAAGCGACGCCCCCACTGCAGCCTCAAGCCTGCGAACACGAACAAGACGGACACCGAACTCACCGCACCTGACGAACCGGGCGAACCATTCGCCGATCGCCCGGCCGCGCAATCGGGCCAGCACAGCGGAAGCCAGCGCGACGCAGCGCGCAGCAATAAGACTTCCGCGAGCAGCAGCAGTCCCAACAGTCCGGGGAGTCGCGGAAGTCCCGGGAGGACGGAGGATGCAGATGGCCCTGCGCCGTTCTGAACTGTGAAACAGGAGGTCCCTCGTAACCATCGAAGGTTACGAGGGACCTGAGAGTGTTCCGTGGGATCGATCTTTCCTGAGCGCAGCTTTCGCTATAGATCCCCGCCTGCTCTTGCAGCCTCGACCTTTGCCGTGTCACCCCTGACAGCTTCGTCCTTGGCAGCTTCGTCCTTCGCAGCCTCGTCGCGTTCTTGCTGGGCTGCCGCGAGGCCGGACATCGTCCGCAGCGGCACCTCCTTGACGAAGATGACCAGCACGAATCCGATAACCATCAAGATGGAGACGGCAAGGAAGACATAGTCCATGGCATCGGAGAATCCGACGCGGAATGGTTCTGCCAGCGCACTGTCGAGCTTTTGCATGAAGGAACTGTCGACCAATGCACTACCAGCGATCGACGAGTCCTGCGCAATGATCGCGTCGGCGAAGCCCTTCTCCAGTGGGTCCGCACTCGTCGACGCGGACTGGACGGCTTGCTGGAACTCCGGCGTCGAACTGGCCGCGACCAGCGCGTCAGTGGTCTTCGGCGTGAGCTGTGTGAACAGCATCGACAGGAAGACTGCGACACCGAGCGTCGCACCGATCTGGCGGAAGAAGGTCGCAGCAGCAGTAGACACTCCCATGTCCTTGGGCGGCATCGCATTCTGAATTGCCAATGTCAGCGGCTGCATCATGGAACCGAGACCGATGCCGAACAATGCCATGACCAGCATGGTCTGCCACAGCGGAGTATCTGCGTGCACATAGTGGAAGAGGAACATCGCGATCGCCATCAGCGCTGTGCCAACTACTGGAAAAATCTTGTAGCGGCCAGTTTTCGAGATCATGCGACCCGACACGATCGACGAAATCATGAGGGCCCCCACCATCGGAAGTGTCTGATAGCCGGCGAGTGTCGGCGAAGATCCCTTGACGACCTGCAAATACTGCGGCAGCAACGAAATGCCACCGAACATTGCCGCACCAGCGATGACACTGACCGCGATACACAACGCGAACAGTCGATTACGGAAGAAGCGCATCGGGATCAGGGCCTCGTCGCCCATCTTTATTTCCACGAAAACGAATGCGAGGACACCCACGACACCGATCGCAAAACACGTCAACGCGAGCGGCGAAGTCCAGCCCCACACCCGGCCTTGTTCGGCGATGATGAGCAAAGGGACAAGACCGACCGACAACAGGAGCGCGCCCCACCAGTCGACGCGTGCCTCGCGTCGGAACACCGGAAGGTTCAGCACGCGCCACACGACGACAATCGCGATAATTCCGAGCGGGACGTTGATGTAGAACACCCACCGCCAACCCGTGATGCCGAGAATCGTGGACTGGCCGGCGAGCAGACCGCCGATGACCGGACCGAGCACACTCGAAGTACCGAACACAGCAAGAAAGTAGCCCTGATACTTCGCGCGCTCACGCGGCGGAACGATGTCCCCGATAATGGCGAGCGCCATCGACATCAACCCACCGGCGCCGAGGCCCTGCACCGCCCGGAATGCCGCGAGCTCGTACATCGACGTCGAGATACCGCACAGCATCGAGCCGATGACGAAGATCGAAATCGCCGTCATGAAGAACGGTTTACGGCCGTAGAGGTCGGAGAGCTTTCCGTACAGCGGCGTCGATATCGTCGAGGTGATCAGGTACGCCGTGGTGACCCATGCGAGTACCGAGAATCCGTTGAGGTCGTCGGCGATCGTGCGGACCGACGTCGACACGATCGTCTGATCGAGTGCTGCGAGGAACATGCCCATCATCAGCCCCGACAGGATCGTCATGATCTGCCGGTGCGAGAGTTCGCCGGACGCAGGCTGCGTCACTTCTTGTTCGGTTACCACCGCTTGGTCACACCTTTACGATATGTTTGCTTGCAACACACAAGTAAATTGGGAACACCAGCATGCTCTCGGAAACTCGAGATTGCAATCCGATATTTCAGACACGCAGCCCTGCCACCGCAGCGTCCAATTACGATTTTCGACGCGACTCGACAATCTCCCGGATCGTGCGCGGACGGATCCCTTCCGCTGCCAACTGCCGTCGAGTCTTGCGACGCGTCAGCAAGACTCCGGTGATCGCAACCACCCACACCGGATACTGCGCGAGAAACGCCAACCGGAACCCCTCGAAGGTGTACCCGCCGTTCGCTTGCAGAATCGCCCCGATGGACGCGATCACGAGCAGCGAAGCCAGGAACCCACCGATGTTCACCATTCCCTGGGCAGTGCCCAGATTGGCGCTCGGATTGAACGTGCGGGCGTAGTCGAATCCGATGACCGACCCCGGTCCCCCGACCGAGATCACGACGACGAGCATCACCAGCAACCACAGTGGCGCCGGGCCCGGCAGCGCGAGAACGATCGTCCACATCACAGCATTGCTGATCATGATGGCCAGCACCAGCCACGACCGCCGCATCGGATATCGGCCCGTCAGAAATCCGAGAAGCAAACCGGAGACGACGGCCGAGAACACCGAGATGGACAGCAACACACCTGCGGTCGATGCAGACAGACCCTGTCCCGAAGTCAAGTAGGGAATCCCCCACAACAAGGCGAAAACGGTGATGGAGAACTGCGTCCCCATGTGGCTGAAGAAACCGAGACGAGTGCCCGGGCGGCGCCACACCTGCCCGATCGTGGCGAGAGTCTCGCGCATCGAGGTCGACGGCTCGACGACCTCTGATCCAGGCGGCACATCACGGATCAGCGCCAATGCCAGGACGAACGCAAGGAAACCGAGCGATGCGGCACTGCCGAACGCACACGTCCAGCCCGCCCCGCCGAGCAACATCAAGAACGGCACCGCCGACAGAATCTGACCGGTCTGACCTAGCAAACCGGTCAGCTGCGAAACGATAGGAACCTGGCGCGGAGCGAACCACCGCGGGACGAGCCGCAGCACCGAGATGAATGTCAGCGCGTCGCCCACCCCGACGAGCGCCCGTGCGGCGACCGCCACCGGTAGCGACTCCGTCAGCGCGAGCGTGATCTGCGCGATCGTCATCAGCAGAGCACCGAGCGCGATCATCTTGCGTGAACCGACGCGATCCAGCACCACACCGGCAGGAATCTGCATCGCGGCGTAAACGACGACCTGAAGAACGACGAACGAAGACAGCAGCGACGGGCTGACCGAGAACCGATCGGCCGCGTTCAGGCCCGCCACTCCGAACGCGGTGCGGTGCAGGACGGCGACGATGTACGCGAAGACGCCTACACCCCAGACCAGCCACACAGCTTTCACTAGGACAGTGTGCCAACGACCTGTGAAATGATCTCCTTCAGTAGTACGCGCCCTGAATGAAAGTGAGCAATCACATGGTCGGCGACTCGAGCGCAGCCCGAGGACACATCCTCGTGCTCAACGGACCGAACCTGAACATGCTCGGCACTCGCCAACCCGAGGTGTACGGCCATGACACCCTCGCCGACGTCGTCGCACTGTGCGTGAAGACCGCCGCTGCGCACGGCCGAACCATCCGCGCCGAGCAGTCCAATCACGAGGGACAGCTCATCGACTGGATACACCAAGCACGCGGTACCGCATCGGGAATCGTGATCAATCCCGGCGGTCTGACGCACACCTCCGTGGCATTGCGCGACGCACTCGTCATCCCCGAAGTACCTATCATCGAGGTGCACATCAGCAATGTGCACGCTCGCGAGGACTTCCGTCACCACTCGTTCGTTTCCGCCATCGCCAGCGGCGTCATCGCGGGCCTCGGAGTGGCGGGATACGGATTCGCCGTCGAACGAATCATCAGCCTGACCTGACAGTCGAGTGCTCAGCCTGACCTCAGGTTCACCCGCCTATGATTGTCCCGGACTTCATTGGTCGGGCGAGCAAGGGATCTGCAGTGAGCAACGAGAGCAAGAAGAAAGCACAGGCTGCCGCAGCAGGCATGCAAGGAAAAGACAAGAAGCGACGCACGCTGATCCAGCTTGGAATTGCCGTCGTCCTCGTCGCCTTGATCGCCGCGATCGGATTCTCCATCGCGTCGAAGAACTCCGACTCCGACGCACCTGCTGCAGCCCCCTCGTCGACTCAGGACAACGGGGCGATCAGAATCGGTGATCCAAATGCAGCCGTCGTCGTCAGCGTCGTCGAGGACTTCCAGTGCCCGGCGTGCAAGCAGTTCGAAACGATAAGCGGAGACACCCTCGCCGAACTGGTCGCGGACAACACCATTGCCGTCGACTACCGCCCGATCGCGATCCTCGATCGCATGTCCTCGACCAATTACTCCACGCGCGCCGCGAACGCGAGCCTGTGCGTCGCCGAAGCCGATGTCTCGGCGTGGCCGGTCTGGCACAAGGCGATGTTCGATCAGCAGCCCGCCGAGGGCGCTGCAGGCCTCAGCGACGACGATCTCGTGGCCATCACCACACTGGCGCAGATCGAGAGCCCTGAACTGTCGAGCTGCATCACCGACGGCACCTACACCGACTACGTGACGAGCCAGACCAAGGCCGCGCTCGACGAGGGCATCTCGAGCACACCGACTGTCTCCGTCAACGGAACGGTCGTGTCGAACCCGACTCCGGACGCTCTGCGCGCCGCGATCACCGCTGCACAGTGACAGGAGCGATGTGAGAGGACAGGTGCGGAGTGAGAGCGAGTAGAGCCACCGCCTGGGTCCTCACGATCGGCGGTTTTCTCGGTCTCCTCGGGGCGCTGACCCTGACCATCGAGCGAATCAAGTTGCTCGAAGACAGTGCGTACGTGCCGTCCTGCAATCTCAATCCGGTGCTGTCCTGCGGTTCGGTCATGACGACCGAGCAGGCTGCCTTGTTCGGGTTCCCCAATCCGATCATCGGAATCGTGGCCTTCACCGTGGTGCTGATGACGGGGATTCTGACGTTCGGCCGAATCGAACTGCCGCACTGGTATTGGCTGGGTCTCAGCACCGGCACCGCACTCGGTGTGGTGTTCGTGCACTGGCTGATCTACCAGAGCCTCTACGAGATCCATGCGCTGTGCCCGTACTGCATGGTCGTGTGGGCAGTGACGATACCGATCTTCATCGTCTCGCTGTCCCAACTCGTCGACCGCGAACGCGCAGGCACCGTCACCCGAGCTCTCCTCGAATGGCGCTGGACCATCTTGGCCGTCTGGTACGCAATCGTCATCGCCGCGATCGGAATCGAGTTCTCCGACTACTGGTCGACGCTCGTCTAGAGCACCGCGATCGCATCGATCTCGATCAGCAACTCGTCCATCGCGAGCCTGCTGATTTCGACAACGGTCTGCGCAGGCCTGCTCTCGACGAACAGCTCGCCCAAAATGCCGGTGTACGTGTCCAAGTCACCGAGGTCGGTGAAGTACACGGTCAGTTTGACGACGTTGGCCAAGGTGCCGCCGGCCGCGTCGAGAATGAGCCGAATGTTCTCGAACGCCAGCCGGATCTGAGCTGAGACGTCCCCGATGCCCGCGAACTGTCCGTCGGCGGTGATCGATGTCTGGCCGGACAGATACAGCGTGCGGTCGGCGTTCTCCACGACGACGCACTGCGACAGTAGCTGTGCACCGGGGTCCCACACGGTCTCGGGCGTCAGGACGTATTTGTCGATGATCTTCGCTCCCCTATTCGGAATTTTCGGTAGTGATTTCTCACCGCCAACCTACGCGGAACACCAGCTCGGGACGGTGCGACGTTTGGGTCAGGGGTGATTCTTTTGTCGACAAACACTAGAACGTGTTCTATTTCGCTCCGCAAATCGATTCCACAGTGCATGATGTGTGAGTCACCTCACATGGATGGGTTGACATGGAACGTCGGGGAGAGCTCGAGCACCAGGAGTTGTTACATGGCAGGCGATCCAATCGCAGTCATCGTTGCCGTAATCGTGTCCGCTGCAGGAGCGGTGGCGGCGACAGACCTTCCCCCACAGGTCAAAGACGGCGCCCACAGCGTCGCGGCGGCCGCGGAGGACACCGGTCCAACGTTGCAGAAGCAACTCGATGACCTGCTCGGTACTTTGCCCACGCCGGCAGCAGATGTCGCGGGCACTGCCCTCGACAACGCAGCGACGGCCGTCGAAGATGCAGCCGAACCGATGTTGCCCCCGAAACCAGCAGAACCCCCCCAGCCGGAAACTGCACCCGCCGCCGACGTTCCGGCGTCTGTTGCCGCCGTGATGTCGACGACAAGCGATACGACCACTACACCAAGCGCCTTTGCGCCCTCGGTGTTTCCCACCAACGCAGGATCGGTCCAGTTCGGCGGATTGACGTACTCGCTCGGGCAGATCACCAACCAGACCGCATTCATGCCTGCAGCCGAAGCACTCAGGCGAGCGCTGTTCCCCGGTCTACCTGCGACGTTCACCGGGGTCTCGCTGTCACCGATAGGCGCGATCACCGCGTTCGTTCCCTGGCTGACCCGCGCAGGATCGATCTGTGGCGGAGTCAAAGCACCGACGATCGCCGCATTGTACGCAGCGGAGAACGGATTCCGGCACGGACCGACCTCACCGGTATCGGTGTCCGGTGCCCGCGGGCCCGGCCAGTTCATGCCCGCCACCTGGCGCACCTACGGCAAAGATGCCGACGGCGACGGCGTAGCCGACATCAACGGCATCGCCGACTCGGTCATGGCGTCCGGAAACCTGCTCTGCGACATCAACAGTCAAGTCGAGAAGTGGAAGTCGGCCGGATTGGTCAAGGGCGACAGTCTCGACCTGACCATCGCCGGATACAACGCAGGTGCAGGCGCGGTCCTCAGATCCGGCGGAATGCCGTCGGGAACACCCGATTACGAAAATCAAACGAAGCCGTACGTGGCCAAGATTCGCGCGACGGAAATGCAGTTCGCTGCAATCCTGACGCCGTTCGCCGGCATCGATATTTCCGGTATCGGTGGACGAGCAGTGCAGCTCGCAATGGACTACCTCGGCCTGCCGTACGTGTGGGGCGGCGGCAACATCAACGGGCCTTCCGGTGGTGGGTTCGACTGCTCGGGGTTGACGTCCTACGCGGTGTTCAAGGCCTCCGGTGGCACGGTGACACTCCCCCGGACCTCCGAGACCCAATGGGGCGTCGGCACCGAGATTCCGATGTCAATGGCTCAGCCCGGGGATCTACTGTTCGGGAACTGGCAATCCGGTGGGCCGGGGCACGTGGCCATCTACATGGGCAACGGTCAGATGGTCCACGCCCCCACCACCGGTGACGTCGTCCGCGTCGGTCCGGTCTTCGACGGAATGAAGGCTCGTCGAGTTCTCTGACCCGCACCGGGTAGGTTCGGTTCGAGCACGAACCCACCGGTAACAAGGAGCGACACGTGGACAATGCCGGAACCGTAGAGCCAGCGGGCTTCGACGACGCCCTGGCACCACTACCTGCCGAAGGCGAAGGGTTCGAAACCGATTGGCCGATACGTACCGGTGATGTCGCCCCAGCCGGCCGCTTGCGCTTCGACGGGATCGCGCGCTACCTGCAGGACATCGGGTCGGACAATCTTGCAGCGACACCTCTCGGTCTCACCGATCCTTTCTGGATCGTTCGACGTACGGTCATCGACGTCCACGAACCCGTACAGTTTCCCGACCACATTCATCTGCGGCGCTGGTGTTCGTCGATGTCCACTCGTTGGTCCAACATGCGGGTCTCGATGTCGACCGGCAAGGGCGGTTCCATCGAAACCGAGGGCTTCTGGATAAGCATCAGCGCGAAGACCGGTATGCCGACACGGATCAGCGACGATGCCCTCGACATGCTTGCACGCACCACCGATCAGCATCGACTCAAATGGAAGGCATGGCTCACCGAGCCGGTGCCGCCCGAGTCGGACACCGATATCAAGTTTCCATTGCGTGCCACCGACATCGACTCGTTCGATCACGTCAACAATGCGGCATACTGGCATGCCGTCGAGGAGTTCCTGGTCGATTACCCGGATCTCGTCGCCGGACCGCACCGGGCCGTCATCGAGTACCTGTACCCGGTTCTCGGCAAAGAACAAGTCGGTATCCGGCACCGCTACGAAAGTGGTTCGCTGACAGTCTGGTTCGTCGTCGACGGCGCAGTCCGGACGGTCGCGAAAATTGCCCCGATCTCCTGACGATCGACCTTTCCCCGCGGCGTCCGCGGCAACTGTTCGAGCGTCAGAATCTGTACCGGAACACTAGGGCTCGGTAGCTCTCGACGCAGATGCCGCCAGATCTCGGCGGTGGACGGCGGGTTCGCCCCTTCCACGATCACCACCGCGGGGACTTCCCCCATACGAACGTCCGGGACTCCGACGCACACTGCCTCCACAATGCCAGGAATCGCGGTGAGCGCGGACTCGATGGGAGCCAACTCCACATTCAGACCCGCCCGAATCAGAATGTCGGTGTCCCTGCCGAGTAACGTCAACTGCCTGCTCCCGAGACTGCCCGTGCGGCCCTCGAGACTTTGACAGCGCTCCAGATTTTCACCGCCGTCCAGATTTTCACCGCTTCCGAGTCTTCCCCGGTCCCCCACGGTCATCCATCCGTCGACGGGGCCGCCGGCCACACCGTCCTCGGTGAGGTAGCCGTCGAACAGCATGTCACTGCGCACATGCACGATCGAGTCCCTGATCTCGACGTCGACGCCGTCGAACAATGTCCCCGGCCCCGGGTCGATGCCGCGGTCGAAGGAGACGAAACTCAACTCCGACGCTCCGTAGAAGTGCACGATCGAGGCATTCGGGAGTGCCTCCTGCAGCGCCGATCTGCCGGAGGACGGCCAACGCGCTGCGCTGGAGAGCACTTCGCGCACGCTCGGCACCGGTCCGATCCCGGACCGGACCACATCCCAGGCAATAGTCGGAACCGAATACAGGTGGGTCGCGCCGCTGGGAAGCGAACTGTTCACGGGCCGGAGGTCGACGATCGCGCCTCGGGTGAGTCCGTGCAGCGCACCGTAGAGGAAGTGCGTGTGATCGAGCACCCCCGGCGTCGCCACGCGGTCGCCCGCGCGGATGTCGAACGTCGAATCGGAACGGTCGAGGGTTCGGGCCCAGGAGCGTTGATCACGGACGAACAGTTTGGGTTCCCCCGTGGTGCCCGAGGTGATTCCGATGAGAAGTTCACTGTCTTCGTCGGCAGCGCACTGTGCCCGAACACCCGTCACCTGGATGCTGTCGACAGAAGTCGGGGACGCGGCGCCCATCCTCCGCAACCGCGCGTGCTGATTCGGTGCTGCCAGAACAACATCGGGTTGCGTCAGAGACAGCACGCGGGCGAACTGCTCGGGCAGCAAGTGACGATGCAGAAGTACCACACCAATTCCCGACGCCATCGCCGCTGTCACGGCTACGAGCGACCCGATGTCCGACGTCGGCAGCACGGCCACTCTTCGCATTCCCGACATGCCTGCCGCCGTGGCAGTGACCAGCTCACCCAACTCGCCGTACGTCACTGCGCTTCGCCGGTCGACGACGGCAAGAGAGGAAGGCTTGTCGCGGATATGCCGCGCGATCCGATCGGTCAGCAGTTCGCTCACTGGAGAACCTCAGTCATCGTCGACACCCCTCGCGACAAGGGCATCGCCCATCGCGTCCGCGGTTCGCAGCGCACGGACCAGCACGGGCGTCACGAGTGCGGTCATGGACCATTGCAGGCCTCGCGCTTTCCGTGCCTCGGCGACCTCGTGCACGATCGTCGCGAGAATAGGTATGCATCTGATCGCCAGGGCGAGCATGAGGCCGATCCGGTCGGGGTCGACGCCGAATCTGCGCAGCGGCCCCAGAGCACGGGTGACTGTGTCGAGCATGTCGGTCACGCGTGTGGTGAGCGTGACCAGCGCGGCCAATGCCACCGAGATCAGCAGAACGCCGCACACCACGACAGCACGAGCGGGAGAGGTGATTATCACTTGAAAGACGCCGATGATCAGCAGCATCCAGATGATCGGGCGTAGTTGGGCGAGAGCAACTTTCACAGGTATACGAGCGAGAAGGAACAGTGCCACGACCAGCGCAGCGACGATCCCGACCTGAATCGGTGTTCGGACCACGACGGTAGCGGTCACGATCGAGGTGATGAGCAGGAGCAGCTTCACCCCCGCAGGCAATCGATGCAGGAACGACGTCCCCGGCCGATACAGGCCGATCATTCGACGAGTTCCCGATAAGCCGGAACCGCATCTTTCGGGGCGCCGTCGAACGCGACGAGCCCGTCGTCGATGACGATGACGCGCTCGAAGCTGTCCAGCAGCGCTAGATGATGCGTCACGACGATCACTTGCTGATCCATCGAATCGAGTGCCTCGGCGACGACGCGGGCATTGCGCAGATCGAGGAGCGTCGTCGGCTCGTCGGCAATGACGACCTCGGGGCGCCGGATGAGGACGGCTCCGATCGCCAGGAGCTGCTTCTGCCCGCCGGACAACAGATGGGACGGATGCTCTGCGTGGTGGTCGAGGCGGAATCGCACCAGGATCTCGTGCACACGTTCGGCGATCTCGGCCTTGCTCAGTCCCGAACGGCGCAGCGAGAACGCGAGATCCTCCGAGACTGTAGGCATGACGATCTGCGTATCGGGATCGGTGAAGACGAAGCCGACCTTCTTACGGACCTGCGCGCCCTTCTTGGATGCGTCCACACCGTCGACGGTCACGGTCCCCGACGTCGGCGCCAACAAACCGTTGATCATCCGAGCCAGTGTGGACTTACCCGAACCGTTGGAACCGATGATCCCCACACGCCGCTCACTGAACCGAAGGTCGATGCCGCGCAACACCTCACGATCACCGAACGCATGCTTGACACCCTCGAACACCACTTCACTCACCATGCACGCTCCACAATCATCGCAATCCCTTGTCCGCCGCCGATGGCGCACGCAGCCAACCCCAACTGGGGGCCACCGTCAGCCAGCATCTGAGAGGCCAAGCGCACCAACAGGATCGCGCCCGAAGCCCCCCACGGGTGACCCATCGCAATGGCTCCACCCTGCGGGCACAGCAGGTTTTCGTCGAGCCCCAGTTCGTCCGACACCGCGAGTACCACCGCCGCGAAAGCCTCGGTGATCTCCACAACTCCCACATCGGACAGGGCGACGCCCGTTCGACGCAACACCTTCTCGATAGCGGGAACCGGCCCGAGGCCGGGCAATGCCGGATCCGAGCCGGCAACGGCCGCGCCCAGAACACGCAGCGCTGGAAGGCCTTTGGCGCGCGATTCGGTGGTGATCGCGAGCGCCGCTGCGCCGTCGGAGATTCCGCACGAGTTGCCGGCCGTACCGGTACCCGACGGCGAGAAACTCGGTCGAAGCCGCGCCAGCCGTTCGACGGTCATATTCGCTCTGATGCGTTGATCTCGCTCGATCCCGGCGATCGGCACGATCTCGGACGTGAAATTCGATTCGGCGGCAAGCCGGTGTGACCGTGCGGCATACGCGTCCAGGCGAACACGGTCGATACCTCGACGTTGTGCAAGATCGTCGGCAGCGACGCCCATGTCCGGGTCATCGAAGTCGCCGGGTGCAAAGGGCGCACGGGTGTAGCGAACTGGTTCCGCCCCTGCCTGCGGTGGCCAGAATCGCCACGGTGCGGTACTCGCCGACTCGACTCCGCCCGCAAGGATCAAGCTCTCGTCCCCGCTGCGCACCCGCATCGCGGCCTGCATCACCGCGTCGAGCCCCGAACCGCACTGCCGATCGACCGTCACCCCCGGCACCTCGACGCCAAGTCCGGCGCTCAGTGCAGCAATACGGGCCGGATCGCCACCGGGCCCCAGACAATTGCCGAGAACCACGTCGTCCACTGCGTCCTCGCACCCCGATTCACGCAACGACGCCAACACCGCCCGCAGCACCGGAGCAGCGAGGTCGGTCGTCGCCAGATCGGCAAATCCGTGACCGGCTGTACCGATCGGGGTCCGCCACGGAGCGACGAGAACTGGAGCGGAGGTCATGAGATCGAGTCTGTCACCCTCGCACGGGCGATCTTGCCGCTACCGGTGCGCGGTAGAGCCGGGACGACTATCCAGCGCCTGGGCACGGCCTCACGGAACAAGCGTCCACGAGCCTCGGCCTTGACGGAATCCACATCCGCCCCGTCGTGAAGCTCCACAACGGCAGTCACCGTCGCACCGAGCACCGAATGCGGCGTTCCGACGACAGCCGAAGCCCGGACACCATCGATCGAATCCAACACCAGCTCGACGTCCTCCGCGATCACCGTAGTTCCGCCCACGTTGACCGCGGCATCACCGCGTCCGCGCACGACGAGCTGCCGATTCGGCCCGAGCTCGGCAAGGTCTCCGACGCCGAACCACTCCGGACCTCCGAGGACCCGATACGGCGAGCGCACGAACAGAAGCCCCTCGCGAACCTCCGCTTCGAGGCCCGCCAGCAAAGTCAACGGTTCCGGCACCCGACGCGCAGCGACCAGGGACAGCTCTGCGGCACCGTAGTACTCGACGAGGTCGATGCCGTGTGCGCGTTCCTGTGCTCCCGCATCCAGGGCCGTACCTGCCACGACGGCGAGGCGGAGCGCCGGTGCTCGATCGAGAAGATCGCGAAGGACCGCAGGGACAGCATGGGCCACGGTCGCACTCGTGCGGTCGTCCGTGACACAGGCACCGATCCACAGAGCATGAACGGACGCGAACAAGTGCATCGTGGCGTGCAAAGGTCCGGTGACCAATACTCGATCAGCAGCGGTGATGCCGGTGATCGAAGAGAACTCGGCGAAGCTGTCGGTCCACGACGCAGCAGTGCGAGCCAATGCACGCGGCCTGCCGGTCGAACCCGACGTCGCGACGAGCAGGAAAGCGTCGGGATCCACGTCCCCCCGGACCGGCCTGGCGGCCGGGTTCTCCACTCGCACAGCTGCACCCTGACGCGCTGCGGCGAACACACAGATCAGGGCATCTGCAAGATCCAACTCCGACGCGTCGTGCATACGGGACTCGGGCCATCGGTCGACGGCGGCGTCGAACTGTTGGTAGTCGAGGGCTCGCCCGTTCCAGTCGATCGCGAGCCGTGACCCGCGCCCGCCCAGGAACAGACTCACGAACGAATCAAACCGGGATACGCTCGGTGCACGCTTTTGGCGACGACGGCGCCGATGACGACCTTGACCAGGTCACCAGGGATGAATGCGAAGTTGGTGGAGATCGCGCCCCACACGCCGATGTCGGTGCGCAGCAACAGGCCGATCGTGCCGAAAATGTAGATGATCACGATTGCGCCAAGGGCATTGATCGCCAAACCGAGCGCTATCGGATATTTCGGAAGGATGCGAGCCGTCAGCAGGCCGATGACGAACGCCGCCGGGATCCACCCGATGAGATATCCGGCGCTGGGGCCCGCGAGTGCTGTCAGGCCGGTGCGGCCACCGGACAGCAGAGGCAGCCCGATGAGGGTCAGTGCGATGAACACCACGACGGCGGCCGTGCCTTTGCGGGCACCGAGGATCGCGCCGGCGAGAATGACGCCGAGGGTTTGGAGCGTGATGGGCACGCCACTGAAACCCACCGTGATTGCGCCGGGGAGTCCCAGGGCGGCCAGCAGCGCGGCGAAGACGGCTATCTGCGCCATGTCCCGTGCCGAAATCCTTACCTTGGAACCGGACGCTGCTTCGGAACTGGACGCTGCCGAGCTCTGTGCACCTTCGAGACCTGCCATGACGACTCCTTGTGAGCGCAAACTTGAACGGCGTTCAAGATAGCAGGTGCGCACCCTGCGGTCTGCATCGCGACCTCCACCGCCCCAGCATATGGAAGTGCTGGCCCCGGCCCGATACGGTGGATCGATGGCCGAACTGCGCACCCTCGTACTCATGCGACACGGTAAATCCGGCTACCCGGAAGGGACGCCGGATCACGATCGCCCCCTCGCGGAACGCGGCCGGCGCGAAGCAGCACTCGCAGGCCGTTGGATCGCCGAGAACGTCGGCAACATCGACGCCGTCATATGCTCCACTGCCACTCGCACCCGCGAAACCTTGATCGCGACCGGTATCGAAGCGCCGGTGCGATTCGAACAACGGATCTACGGCGGCTCTCCCGAAGAAATTTTCGAGGAGGCCACACTGACCGAACCCGCCACTTCGACGCTGCTCATCGTTGGACACGCCCCCGGAATTCCCTGGACTGCACTGGAACTGGCGTCGGAAAACGAGTCTTCGGCAATCGATGCCATCACCATGAAGTTCCCGACGTCAGCCATCGCCGTACTGACCATCACCGCATCATGGGCAGAACTGGGGCCGGGTATGGGCTCGCTCACGCAGTTCCATGTCCCCCGGGAAACGTCGGACTAACTGCGCAACTTGGCGACGACCAGGCCCACGACGCCGATCGCCAGTAGTAGAACCACAGCGGTTCCGAATCCGGCGAGCCACCATACGAGACCGAAAACGACCAGGGCAGGCGCCGCTGCGATCACCGCGATAAGCGGGTTCTCACGCACTGTTTCGAGCGCGGATTGTGCATGAACTCTGTCCAGCTTCTTGCCTGCCATGACGACCTCTCCGGTAACTGATTCGTCTCTTTCATCACTGTACTGCGCAACGACCGCACGCGGCGATGGCTCAGCGCGACAGCGAAGGAGCAAACAGCTGCCGCAATTCGGCGTCGGCGACTGCCAGCGCGGTTCGGTCGTACGTCGACGTCGACGCCAGAATCTCGTCGGCGTCGGTGCGCTCGACCAACTCCTCGAGCCGAAGGCCAACCTCGTGAGCCGTGCCGTGCACCGACGAGTCGATCGACCGTTCCACCCGCTCCCTCGTTCGAGTGGGCGCTGCGTCGAAATCGATTTCTCGGGTCGGAACGAGCGGTGGAAACTCTCCGGTGGTCCGCGATCGAGCCATAGCCCAGGCCTCGGGCAGCATCAACTCGCGAGCAAGGGCTGCCGAGTCCGCGATCATGACGTCGAGCGAGACGATGACGCGGGGGTTCGGCGTGAGCTCGGTGGGACGGAACTGACGTCGATAGGCTGCGATCTCGGCACCGTCGCCCCAGAGAATCGGGCCGCCGACCACCACGGGCAATCCCGCTTTCGCTGCTATCGCCAACCCCTTCCCTGTTGCCAGGACGTACATCGGCAGGGCAGGCACCGCAGGCCTTGCCGTCACCGGGCCCGTCCCGTCGAGAAATCCCGAGAGTTCGGCGAGATCGTCGGCGAACGTCTCCGCTTCATCACGACCGGTTCGGAGCGCGCGGCGGACAGGTTCGGTGAAGCCGAGCGAGCGTCCGAGACCCACGTCCACACGCCCCGGATAGAGAGCGGCGAGCATCGCGAACTGCTCGGCGACGACGAACGGCTGATGGTTCGGCAACATGACACCACCGGAACCGAGCCGGATCCGCGAGGTGTGGGCACCGATTGCCGCAAGCAACACCGGCGGGGCGCCACTGGCAATACCGGGAACCCCGTGATGCTCTGCCACCCAGAACCGATGGTAATCAAGCTGTTCGGCGTGGACAGCCCGCTCGATCGAACCGGCCAAAGCGGAAGCGTCGTCGAAACCTGTCCTCGTGCGGGAGCGATCGAGTATGGACAGAAGCACACCAGCGTCAACAGTCGATCGGTCGTGCATATTTCTCCGGCCAGCAGTGTTCACCTAACGAAAATTCGGATCGCGGACCGAAACTGTCCGCAATACTTGGCAGGCTTGCTGTCACCACAACGAAAGGGAGCGAACGAAACATGGACATCAAACTCGAACTCGTCATGATCCCGGTGAGCGACGTAGACCGAGCCAAGGACTTCTACGTCAAAATCGGGTTCAACGCAGACCACGACGAGCGGCCCATGGACGGGATCCGCTACGTCCAACTGACCCCGCCCGGATCCGCCTGCTCCATCGCCATCGGCGAAGGCATCACCACCGCGGCACCGGGAAGCGTCGAGGGCATGCAGGTCGTCGTCGTCAGCGCCGAACAGGCGCGCAAGCACCTCATCGCAGCAGGCCTCGACGTCGACCCCGTCGTCGACTTGGGATGGGGCAAGTTCGTGTTCTTCGCCGATCCCGACGGAAACAAATGGGCCGTCCAAGAACTCCCGGACTACGCCCCCAAAGACTGACCGCCTCAGGGCTCGCGTAGCAGCAAGTCTGCGCGGATGCCGCGGTGATCGGAGCCAGGAAGCTCGACGACTCCCACATCGATCACGGCGGCGTCGCTGACGAGAATATGGTCGATCGCTATCAACGGCGGGTACCACGCGTCGGCAGAATACGTAGCCAAGTGACCAGCGCCGACCTCCATCGCGGCGTCACGGTAACGATCGCTCAGCAAGTCTCGGTACCGCTTGTGGTCGAACGTCGCATTGAAATCCCCCGACACCACCACCGGGCCCTCGTCTAGCGGGATCTTGTCCATCAACTGCCTGAGCGCGGCAAGTTCGCGCACCCACGCCGATGGGTGCCGTGGCCACGGCGGCACCGGGTGCACCGCAAACACCAGCGGCCACGGACCATCAGGCACCTGCACACGCGCTGACAGCAATTCGGTGATGTAGCCATCGTGCCGAGTCTCGTCACCGATTGGATACCGCGAATAGATGCCGGTTCCGTTTCCACCCGACGCCGCGCTGACGAACGTGTACGGAAGGCGTTCGAGAATCCCCGCCGCAACGAGCCCCTCGTGCGCCGAACGAGTCAACTCGACCACGGTCAGCACATCGGGCGCGTGAGCATCCACTGCAGCCACAACAGCACCCGGATCAGCCTCACCGAGCAGGATGTTGGCACTCATCACACCGAACGGCGTGCCCTGAACGCTGCGCTTACGAAGCCGCGCCCGAACCAGAGGGAACTGAGTCGAGACCGCAACTGCGACAACCAAAGAACCTGCTACGACGCCCCACCACCCGGCACCCACACCGAGAAGAACAGCACCCGGAACGGCCGCCACCATGAGAAGTCGCGCAAGCGCGGCCGCAACGAGCATGAACTGACCCGTCGAATCCACAAGATGCGCGGCAATGCCCAGCAACGCCACCGCAACGAATACGGCCCCCAGAACGATGATCATTCGCGCCAGTGTCCCAGTTACACCTGTGCAAGAGCTGGCAAAACCTGGTCACCCGGGGGCTGCGTCTGACAAACCCGGTCACTCCGCAAGCTCCGCTCCTGACAAACCCGGTCACTCCGCAAGCTCCGCTCCTGGGAAATCTCACGTAATCCGAAAGACCAGTCGCTTTTCTGCTGCGCAATGAGGAACAATGGCCGACGAGCCGCGATCGACGTCAGGGGACAGAACACACGTGAAACGCAGGCAACTTCTTCAACTGGCAGCAGCAGGTCTGCTTGGACTTACCGCACCTCCACTTCTTTCCGGAACACGAGCACACGCGATCCCGATCGGCGTCGGCTCCATCCGGTCACTCGTCCCAGAAATTTTCGCCGAACCGCCACGACCGCCGGAGCACTCGTCGGTCATCGTCATCGGTTCCGGCTTCGGTGCCAGCGCGGCCGCGTTGCGCCTCGCGCGGGCCGGTAGTCAGGTCACCGTCCTCGAACGCGGTCTGCGCTGGCCGCGAGACCCATGGCGCGAGATCTTCACCGCCGACATGACCGCCGACGGCCGTGGCCTGTGGCGACAAGATTCGTTCACCAACATCACCGGCCTACCGGTCGGGCCCGTGGACCTGTTCGGCGGCGTCCTCGACACCACGCGTTTCGAGAACCTCTCCGTCTGGCGCGGTGCCGCTGTCGGCGGAGGATCCATCGTCTACACCGGCGTCACGATCGCCCCGGAACGCCGATTCTTCGACCTCTCCTTCGGCGGACGGCTCAGCTACGACGACATGGCCGGAACCTGGTACCCCAAGGCCCGATCGATGCTGATGCCGTCGCAGATGCCCGACGACATCTACAACAGCCCAAATTTCGCGCACTCTCGAACCTGGGACGACCACGCCCGACGCGCCGGCTACCAACCCGAACGAATCGACGGCAACTGGAACTGGAACGTCCTGCGCGACGAAATGACCGGACGGTCCCGTCCTTCCGCAACCGTCGGAGCAAGCACCTTCGGAAACTCGAACGGCGCCAAGCACGACCTGACCCAGAACTACATCCCCCAGGCCGAGAACACCGGACGAGCAACCGTTTGCCACAGCCACGAAGTCGCCTCGATCGGCAGTGAATCCGGTGGCCGCTACCGCGTCGAGGTGCGACGCCTAGACCCCGAAGGCAACGTTCTCGAAACTCGGACGCTCACGTGCGACAAACTCGTCCTCGGAGCCGGATCCATCGGCACCACAGAGCTTCTCGTGCGCGCGCAAGCCACCGGCACCTTGGGCAATCTGAACGAGTTCGTCGGTCGCGGCTGGGGCACCAACGGCGACGCCTCGATGACGCGATCGCTCGGACCTGCTGCCGGCGTACCGCAGGGCGCACCGTGCGCATCCCGAATCGTCGACGACTCCGGACTCCCCCTCACCGTCGAGAACTGGTATGTCCCCGGTGTACCCATCGATCTCGGCTTCATCGGCTCGCTCGGCATGACGATCGACCCACTCCGGGCCGATTTCCATTACAACGCCGCCACCGACGGGATGACACTGAACTGGCCGAAGGGCGGCAGCCGTGACACCGTCGAAGCACTTCGCGCAGTACAGAACAAGATGGCTCAGGCCGGCGGCACCGTGGTCTCCGCGGAGCCGTTCACTCGCGACGTCGACGACACCTTCACCGCCCACCCACTCGGTGGTGCAGTACTGGGCGACGCCACCGACTCGTACGGACGCGTCAAAGGGCACGACGGACTCTACGTCGTCGACGGCGCCCTGATCCCCGGAAGTACGGGCGCAGCCAACCCATCGCTCACCATCACCGCCCTGGCCGAACGGAACATCGCGAAAGTGATTGCCGACGGGCGGTAGCCCGGTTCGAGCTCGGCCACACCCGCGCACGAATCAAGCCCCGCCACCCGACCGAAGTCGGAGTGCGGGGCTTGATTCGTTACCGCACGAAAAAGCCCCGCCACCCGACCGAAGTCGGAGTGCGGGGCTTTTGCGTTATTGGCTAGCGGTACTCGTTGGAGAAGCCGTAGTCGTCGAGCGGCACTGCTGCGCCGGTGTTGGCTCCGAAGCCATCCGGGCTGTAGTACTGATCGTCGTACGACGGCACCGCGTATGCTGCGGCACGCGCCTCTTCGGTCGGCTGCACCTGGATGTTCCGGTACCGGTTGATGCCGGTACCAGCCGGGATGAGCTTTCCGATGATGACGTTCTCCTTCAGACCTATGAGCTTGTCGCTACGGCAGTTGATAGCCGCATCGGTAAGCACACGAGTGGTCTCCTGGAAGGACGCTGCAGACAGCCACGAATCGGTTGCCAGCGAGGCCTTGGTGATACCCATCAGGACCGGACGACCGGCTGCGGGCTCGCCACCTTCGGACACGACGCGACGGTTCGACGCCTCGAATTCGCTGCGCTCGGTAAGTGAACCGGGCAGGAATTCGGTGGAGCCGGAGTCGATGATCGTGACACGACGGAGCATCTGGCGCACGATCGTCTCGATGTGCTTGTCGTGAATCGACACACCCTGCGACCGATACACCTCCTGGACCTCGTTGACCAGGTGGATCTGAACCTGGCGAGGACCCATCACGCGCAGAACCTCGTGGGGATCGGCAGCACCTTCCATGAGCTGCTGGCCGACCTCGACGTGGTCACCGTCCGACAGGAGTCGCTCGGTACCGTCGTCGTGCTTGAAGGCACGCAGACGCTGACGCTTGGAGAGCTTGTCGTAGACAACCTCCTCACCGCCGTCGTCCGGAACAATGGTGATCTTGTAGAAACGATCGCCGTCCTCGAGCTGGATTCGACCCGACACGTCCGCGATCGGAGCCTTGCCCTTCGGCACCCGTGCCTCGAACAGCTCCTGAACGCGAGGCAGACCACCGGTGATGTCATCTCCGGCGACACCACCCTGGTGGAAGGTACGCATGGTCAGCTGAGTACCGGGCTCACCGATCGACTGTGCGGCGACGATACCGACAGCCTCACCGATGTCGACCAACTTGCCGGTGGCCATCGAACGGCCGTAGCACGTGGCGCAGACGCCGGTACCGGTGGTGCAGGTCAGGACCGAACGAACCTTGACCGACGTGACGCCCGCTTCGAGCAACGCGTCGATGGCCGGATCGCCGAGGTCGTGTCCACGAGAGACGATGACCGTGCCGTTCGCGTCGACAGCATCGCTCGCCAAGGTGCGGGCGTACGTGCTGGTCTCGACGTGAGCGTCGCGGATCATCGTGCCATCGGCGAGCTTCTCGGCGATGATCGTGTTGATGCCACGCTCGGTGCCACAGTCGGTTTCCCGAACGATGACATCCTGCGAGACGTCGACGAGACGACGGGTCAGGTAGCCCGAGTCGGCGGTACGAAGTGCCGTATCCGCCAGACCCTTACGAGCACCGTGCGTGTTGATGAAGTACTCGAGGACCGTCAGGCCTTCCTTGAAGGAAGACTTGATCGGACGCGGGATGAACTCACCCTTCGGGTTGGTCACCAGGCCCTTCATGCCGGCGAGCGACCGCACCTGAGTCATGTTTCCGGCTGCGCCGGACTTCACGATCATCGGGATGGGGTTGTCGTCGGGGAAGTGCGCCTCCATGGCCTTACCGACCTGCTCGGTCGCGTCCTGCCAGATCTTGACCAAGGCAGAGTTGCGCTCGATCTTGTCGAGTGCGCCTCGCTGGTACTTCTTCTCGATCTGATCGGCCTGCGCCTCGAAGGTCTCCATGATCGCCGGCTTCTCCGGCGGCACGAGGACGTCGGAGATGGAGATCGTGACACCCGAACGCGTGGCCCAGTAGAAGCCAGTGTCCTTCAGCTTGTCCACGGTCTGCGCAACGACGATCATCGGGTAACGCTCGGCGAGATCGTTGATGATCGTCGCCTGACGCTTCTTCGGCATCTGCTCGTTGACGAACGGGTAGTCCGCCGGGAGCAGCTCGTTGAAGAGAACGCGTCCCAATGTCGTTTCCGCGATCCAAGACTCTCCACGACGCCAACCGTCGGGGAAACGCTCGGTCTCGATGTCGCGCGGCGGACGCTGCAGCGTCAACCGAACCTTGATCTGCGACTGCACGGTGAGCGAACCGCGGTCGACCGCCATCTGGGCCTCGGCCGGGCTGGAGTACGCACCGAACTCGGCATGGTCCGTCTTGGCGTCGGCACGTTCACCGATGGCACCGTCGTCGAGACGAGTCAGGTGGAACAGACCCGTGACCATGTCCAGACGCGGCATGGCGAGCGGACGACCCGACGCAGGCGAGAGGATGTTGTTCGAGGACAGCATCAAGATGCGTGCCTCGGCCTGAGCCTCTGCGGACAGCGGCAGGTGGACAGCCATCTGGTCACCGTCGAAGTCGGCGTTGAACGCCTCACACACGAGCGGGTGCAGCTGGATTGCCTTGCCCTCGACGAGCTGTGGCTCGAACGCCTGGATGCCCAACCTGTGCAGGGTAGGTGCACGGTTCAGCAGTACCGGGTGCTCGGCAATGACCTCTTCGAGGACATCCCATACCTGCGGGCGCTGACGCTCGACCATGCGCTTGGCTGACTTGATGTTCTGCGCGTGGTTCAGATCCACCAGACGCTTCATCACGAACGGCTTGAACAGCTCGAGTGCCATCAGCTTCGGCAGACCACACTGGTGCAGCTTGAGCTGAGGACCGACGACGATCACGGAACGACCCGAGTAGTCGACGCGCTTACCGAGAAGGTTCTGACGGAAGCGACCCTGCTTGCCCTTGAGCAAGTCGGAAAGCGACTTGAGCGGACGGTTACCCGGTCCGGTGACCGGACGTCCACGACGGCCGTTGTCGAACAGTGCGTCGACCGACTCCTGCAGCATCCGCTTCTCGTTGTTGACGATGATCTCGGGAGCACCGAGATCGATCAGACGCTTGAGGCGGTTGTTGCGGTTGATGACACGGCGGTACAGGTCGTTGAGGTCGGACGTTGCGAAACGTCCACCGTCGAGCTGAACCATCGGGCGAAGCTCCGGTGGGATGACCGGAACAGCGTCGAGAACCATGCCCATCGGCGAGTTGCGGTTGTTCTGGAAGGCCGCGACGACCTTCAGACGCTTGAGCGCGCGAAGCTTCTTCTGGCCCTTGCCGCTACGAATGGTTTCGCGCAGCGACTCTGCCTCGGCATCGATGTCGAAGGTCTGCATGAGCTTCTGGATCGACTCGGCACCCATGGCGCCGGTGAAGTACTCGCCGTACCTGTCGATGAGTTCGCGGTAGATGAGCTCGTCGACGATGAGCTGCTTCGGGGTCAGCTTCGTGAACGTAGTCCAGATCTCTTCCAGACGATCCAGCTCGCGCTGCGAACGGTCGCGCAGCTGACGCATTTCGCGCTCGCCGCCGTCCTTCACCTTGCGACGTACGTCCGACTTGGCACCCTCGGCTTCGAGCTCGGCGATGTCGGCCTCGAGCTTCTGCGCACGAGCTTCGAGGTCGGCGTCACGCTGATCAGCGACCGACTTCTTCTCGACCTCCAT
Source organism: Rhodococcus sp. H29-C3 (assembly GCF_030063405.1). Lineage (NCBI taxonomy): Bacteria > Bacillati > Actinomycetota > Actinomycetes > Mycobacteriales > Nocardiaceae > Rhodococcus > Rhodococcus sp. H29-C3. The sequence goes on from NZ_JASITC010000001.1 coordinate 230,903, forward strand.
CTCGGCCTCGAGAGTCGACAGCTCGTTGTGACGGAGCTCGTCGTCGACCGTCGTGATGACGTAGGCAGCGAAGTAGATGATCTTTTCGAGATCCTTCGGAGCCAGGTCGAGCAGGTAGCCCAGACGTGACGGGACACCCTTGAAGTACCAGATGTGCGTGACGGGAGCAGCCAGTTCGATGTGACCCATGCGCTCACGACGCACCTTGGCGCGAGTGACCTCGACGCCACAACGCTCACAGATGATGCCCTTGAACCGGACACGCTTGTACTTACCGCAGTAGCACTCCCAGTCCCGAGTGGGGCCGAAGATCTTCTCGCAGAAGAGGCCGTCCTTCTCGGGCTTGAGCGTGCGGTAGTTGATGGTCTCCGGCTTTTTGACCTCACCGTAGGACCACTGACGGATGTCGTCCGCAGTGGCGAGGCCAATGCGAAGTTCATCGAAGAAGTTGACGTCGAGCACGTAACTTCCTTTCCCCGTTATGGGTGTTGTACCAAACTGCCATTGAGAACAGTCATATGAGAAAGAGCGCCCTCGGGCCTGCGATAACCGCAGGCCCGAGGACCGTAGAACTACTGAGCGAGGTCGTCGACCGTTGCAGCTTCGTTGCGGGAGAGGTTGATTCCCAGGTTGGCTGCGGCACGCTCGAGGTCCTCGTCGTCACCGTCGGCCATCGTGATGGCAGCGCCGTCCGAGGACAGCACCTCCACGTTGAGGCACAGTGACTGGAGCTCCTTGAGGAGCACCTTGAAGGACTCGGGGATACCGGGCTCGGGAATGTTCTCGCCCTTGACGATTGCTTCGTACACCTTCACGCGGCCGACAACGTCGTCCGACTTGATGGTGAGAAGCTCCTGCAGCGTGTACGCAGCGCCGTAGGCCTGCATGGCCCAGCACTCCATCTCACCGAAGCGCTGTCCACCGAACTGCGCTTTACCGCCGAGGGGCTGCTGAGTGATCATCGAGTACGGCCCGGTCGAACGAGCGTGGATCTTGTCGTCGACCAAGTGGTGCAGCTTGATGATGTACATGTAGCCCACGGACACCGGGTATGGGAACGGCTCGCCGGAACGGCCGTCGAACAAGGTGGCCTTTCCGTCGGATCCGACCATCTGCTCGCCGTCACGGTTGGGAATCGTGCTGGCCAGCAGGCCGGTCAGCTGATTCTCCTTGGCGCCGTCGAACACCGGGGTAGCGATATTGCTGTCCGCAGGTGCCGAGAGCATCTCCTCCGGAAGACGCTCGGCCCAATCGGGCCGGGTGCCGTCCGTGGCCACTTGAACATTCCAGCCGGTCTTGCCGATCCACCCGAGGTGGGTCTCCAAGATCTGACCGATGTTCATACGACGCGGAACGCCGTGGGTGTTGAGGATTATGTCGATCGGGGTGCCGTCGGACAGGAACGGCATGTCCTCCTGCGGGAGGATCTTGCCGATGACGCCCTTGTTACCGTGGCGGCCTGCGAGCTTGTCGCCGTCCTGAATCTTGCGCTTCTGGGCGACGTAGACGCGGACCAACTCGTTGACGCCGGGAGGCAGATCGTCATCGTCGTCGCGTGAGAACACGCGAATGCCGATGACCTTTCCGTTCTCGCCGTGCGGAACCTTGAGCGAAGTATCGCGAACCTCGCGAGCCTTCTCACCGAAGATGGCACGCAGGAGACGCTCTTCCGGGGTCAGCTCGGTCTCGCCCTTCGGCGTGACCTTTCCGACCAGCACGTCGCCGTCACGAACCTCGGCACCGATACGGATGATGCCGCGCTCGTCGAGGTCAGCGAGGACCTCGTCGGAGACGTTCGGAATGTCACGAGTGATCTCCTCGGCACCGAGCTTGGTGTCGCGAGCATCGATCTCGTGCTCCTCGATGTGAATCGAGGTGAGAACGTCCTCTTCCACGAGACGCTGCGAAAGGATGATCGCGTCCTCGTAGTTGTGGCCTTCCCACGGCATGATCGCCACGAGCAGGTTCTTACCGAGCGCCATTTCACCGTCTTCGGTGCATGGGCCGTCGGCGAGGACCTGGCCGGACTCGACGCGCTGACCCTCGTCCACGATCGGACGCTGGTTGGCACACGTGCCCTGGTTGGAACGCGCAAACTTACGCATCCGGTAGGTCTTGCGGCTACCGTCGTCGGCCATGACCGTGACGTAGTCGGCGGAGACCTCTTCCACAACACCGGTCATTTCGCTGATCACGACGTCACCTGCATCGACTGCGGCGCGCAGCTCCATGCCGGTACCGACGATCGGCGATTCGCTGCGTACCAGCGGAACGGCCTGACGCTGCATGTTCGCACCCATGAGGGCACGGTTTGCGTCGTCGTGCTCGAGGAACGGAATCATCGCGGTTGCGACCGAGACCATCTGGCGCGGTGAAACGTCCATGTAGTCGATGTCCGAGGACGACACGAACTCGACCTCGCCACCCTTACGGCGAACAAGAATCTTGTCCTCGATGAAATGGTCGCTGTCGTCCAGAGGCGCGTTGGCCTGTGCGAGCGTGTGGCGATCCTCTTCATCGGCCGTCAGGTAATCGACATCGTCGGTGACCTGGCCGTCGACGACCTTGCGGTACGGGGTCTCGATGAAGCCGAACGGGTTGACCCGTGCGTATACCGACAGCGAGCCGATCAGGCCGATGTTCGGGCCTTCAGGGGTCTCGATGGGGCACATACGGCCGTAGTGCGACGGGTGAACGTCACGAACCTCGAGGCCGGCGCGCTCACGGGAGAGACCACCCGGTCCGAGAGCCGACAGGCGACGCTTGTGCGTCAGACCCGACAGCGGGTTGTTCTGGTCCATGAACTGCGACAGCTGGGAGGTTCCGAAGAACTCCTTGATCGCGGCGACGACGGGACGGATGTTGATCAGGGTCTGCGGCGTGATGGCCTCGACATCCTGAGTCGTCATACGTTCGCGAACGACGCGCTCCATGCGGGAAAGCCCCACTCGGATCTGGTTCTGAATCAGCTCACCGACGGTACGGAGACGACGGTTACCGAAGTGGTCGATATCGTCGACCTCGACAGGAACCTCGACACCATCCGGCGCCGTCATCGAGGTGTCACCTGCGTGCAAACGCACGAGGTACTCGATGGTGGCGACGATGTCTTCTTCAGTGAGCGTCGAAGCGACAATCGGCTGACCTGCATTGAGGCCGAGCTTCTTGTTGATCTTGTAACGACCCACGCGAGCGAGGTCGTAGCGCTTGTCCTTGAAGAACAAGTTCTCCAGGAGCGTCTGCGCGCTTTCCTTCGTGGGCGGCTCGCCCGGACGCAACTTGCGGTAGATGTCGAGAAGCGCCTCGTCGGTACCGGCTGTGTTGTCCTTCTCCAGCGTGGCCATGAGGATCTCGGAGAAGCCGAAGCGCTCCGTGATCTGCTCCGTGGACCAGCCGAGAGCCTTCAGCAGCACCGTGACGGGCTGACGACGCTTGCGGTCGATACGAACACCGACGGTGTCGCGCTTGTCGACGTCGAACTCCAACCAGGCACCGCGACCAGGAATAACCTTGACGCTGTGCAGGTCCTTCTCCGTCGTCTTGTCGACCGAATGATCGAAGTAGACGCCTGGAGAGCGAACGAGCTGGGAAACGACGACGCGCTCGGTGCCGTTGATGATGAATGTGCCCTTGCCGGTCATCATGGGGAAATCACCCATGAAGACCGTCTGGCTCTTGATCTCACCGGTGTTGTTGTTGATGAACTCGGCCGTCACGAACAATGGCGCCGCGTACGTCATGTCCTTGTCTTTGCACTCGTCCATCGAGGCCTTGACCTCGTCGAACCGTGGATCAGAGAAGGAAAGGGACATAGAGCCCGAGAAGTCCTCGATCGGGGACAGCTCGGTCAGGATGTCCTCGAGACCGCCGGAGACACCACTGTCTCCGCGCGCGGCGGCACGGTCGCGCCAACTCTGCGCACCTACCAGCCATTCGAAAGAGTCCGTCTGTACATCTAGGAGACCGGGTACCTCCAACGGCTCGCGAATATTCGCGAACGAAACCCTCCTCGGGGCTCCCGGTGTTCCGACAACTGCCTTGGTCTGGCTAGAGACTGCCAAGATGCGTCCTTCCAGCACCTCACGCGGGCCGCTCGTGCAGTGCGACCGCCGCTGTATCTGCTTGCTTAATGTGGGGCGAATTCGCTGGTCACAACCCGAACGAATCCCCATCACAACACCGACGAAGTAACCACTTCGCGGCACAGCAATCGAGAGGTGGACAGGAGGCACCCAGCGCAACGCCCAAAGGTACCCCATACGTGCGCACAGCGCAACAGGGGCATCAAAAGTAGCACCCGGGATTCGAACCTGCGAGGCCTTCAGAACGGCGTGTCGCAGACCGTGCGTTCCGACCGAACACTCCGGTCGTTCACCGCGGGGGTGCTTACTGACGACAAGACTGGACCCTGCGCGCCCGCGCGTCAAGAGGGCCGGGCGGCGAGTCCGCATTCCCTGCGCTTTCCATGCGCGTTCTACTCAGGTTTCGCCCAACCGAGGCCCGCACCCACCCCACCATCGCTTCAATGGGCCACTCATACGATCAGATGACTTGGGTGCGCCATTCATGCGACCGGGACGCTTGTTGTCGACATCGGAACGCTGTTCCGCTCACTTTCCGATCGTCGATATCGCTTGTTCATCTCGAGCGGGCGACGTGCCGGGCGGGCCGTAGGCACCCGACCACGCCCACCCGTCACCACCGTTGCCGGCTCGTTCTACTTCTTCTCGCGCCAGCGGGTCGCCTCTGCCAGCTCGAAACCGTAGCGGTCGGCCAGCTCCCCGAGCCGTTCGACATTCGCACCGTCCAGAGCGGTACCGAGGCTACGAAGTTCGAATTGCCGCGACAGCGACAACAACATCGTCTCGGCGAAGCATGCGTAAGTCAGGCCAGGTGCGAGGCCGAAAGTAAGACCGAAATCCGAACCCTCGGGCAGACGCACGATCCCACCGTCGAACACGGTCACGTCGGGGCGGACGAGGCCGACGTCGTAAGGAATGTTCGGCGGCTGAGCGACGTCACACACAATCGCGTTCGGAGCCAGGTCGGCTGCTTCGATCAACGCGTGTGGGGCCGACGTCGCCGCGATCACGATATGTGCGCGCGCAACGCCCGCTGCCGGGTCGTCGAAGAATTCCAGATGCCCCGATCCGATCAAGTCGTCGACCGAGCCCCCTGCCCGCTCTGCCGCATCGGCCAGCGCACCTCTCCCCCCACGCGCGGCAGCTGCGATTTCGATTGCTGCATCCCACAGTTTCGGGGCAATCTGTCCTCGTTCACCGGGACGGCCCACCAAAGTGACGGTGCCGACGTCGGGCGCCAGTGCTCGCGCAATCGTCCGACCGATCGCACCCGCGGCACCGAGGATGGTCACACGAAGATCTGCAAGGTCGAGCCCACGCTCAGCGCAAACACGTCGCACCGCTCGGATACTGGCTGCTGCGGTGAACGAGTTACCCGTCGTCACGACGCCCGACATCTCACCGAGCGCCAGACCGTTCGCGGTGACCACTGAGGAGTACCCACCCAGACCCACAACTTCGGCTCCCGCGTCGAACGCCAACTCCACTGCCGCCGACACCGACGCCACAGCTACTTCGGGCGGCAGCTTCAGCAGTGCCGCCGAGGTATACGGCAGGCCGATCAGGTACCCGTGTGCCGCAGCCCCTGATGTCGGAACCACTCGGCCACTGCCGATGACGAAGGGAGACGGATTCAATTCCGAGGTTGCCGAGGCGAATCGATTCAACAGTTCCGCTCGCTCCGCATGTGTGAATTCGACAAGAGTCGGGTCGAACGCACCGAACACCTCCAAGTTCAGAGGGTGCGCGATGAAGCCGAATCGGTGGTCGCTCTCCTGCGCCGGTAGGTGCGGGATCCGCCGAGCTCCAGTCGGATATACCGTCGGCTCCGCTTTGGCCGGCCGTCCGACGAGGTGGCCGATCAAGCCGCCCAGATCACCCTCTGCCACGAAGGAGAGGGCACGATCCAAAGCCGCCACGAACTGACGACATTCGGAGTCGGACACCGTCAGCGGTGGCTCGACACGAAGCACCCGCGCCCCGAACAGGGTCGGCGCGAGACGTATTCCTTCGACCCGTGACAGATAGGAGGAGATCATCACCGCAAGGTTCTCCTGATGCGCGATGGAGCCGAGGAGCGACTGCACACCCACGAAATTGATGTCGCCCGTCAGCTCGACACCGAGGAGAAGTCCACGCCCACGAACATCGGTGACGACCGACGGATACTTCTGTGCGACCCTTTCCAATTCACGCTTCAACACCTCACCGCAGTCACGGACTCGTCGGACCAACGCTTGACTGTCGGCAATCAATTCATTCACCACGGCCACTCCGACGCGAGCGGTCAATGCATTTCCGGCGAACGTCGAAGTGTGACGGAGAGAGAAGCTTTCACCAACCAACTCCGGCTTGCACAGCACTGCGCCACTGGGGAGAACACCGCCGCCCAGAGCCTTGGCAAGCGTCAAGATGTCCGGGACTACCGATTCGTGCTCGCAGGCGAACATCCTTCCAGTTCGCCCCAGCCCGGTCTGTACTTCGTCCACTGCCATGAGAACTCCATGTGCAGAGCAGATTTCACGTACGCGACGCAGGTATCCCTCCGGTGGCGTGATCACCCCACCCTCCCCCTGAATGGGTTCGACCATGAACACCGCGTACTGATCTGGATTGTCGGTGAGCGCCGCGTCGAGCGCGTCACTGTCACCGAACGCAATAGTGGCAAACCCGGGGGCCGGAGCGCCGAAGCCCGCCTGATACTTGGCATTCCCGGTTGCCGACAGTGCGCCGAGGGTTTTTCCGTGAAAGCTGTTGTCGGTGCTGAGAACTCCCAGTCGCCCTGTCGCTGATCTTGCGATCTTGATGGCGACCTCCACCGCCTCGGCGCCACTGTTGACAAACGTGACACGCCCCAAGCCCGCAGGCGCGACCGCGACCAAACTCGACGCAAGATCCCCCGCCGCAGAGAGCACCGCCGGTTGCACGAAGACGGCCTCACCACTGTTGCGTACGGCGTCCATCGCCTGCCACACACGTGGAGGATTGTGCCCGAACGGCAAGGCTCCGTATGCGCCCGCAAAATCGAGATAGCTTCGACCTTCGGCGTCGAACAAGACTGTGCCGTCGCCCCGTACATACTCCGTGTCCAGGTCGACGGCGCTCAACAGCCGCATCAGCTCGGGGTTCACCCGCTCCGAAAATCCGACCCTCCCGGTGGACTGCGTTGAAACTCGTGCAATTGTCGTGTCGGTCATGAATGCTCCGTCATCTCGCGAAACCCGCCCCTGGCCGCCCGCGCACCCCCGCGGCGACCTCGAGCAACCAGAGCTCGCCCCACTGCAGGACGCAGTCGCGATGTTAACCGCCGACAGTGTTCACCCCGCCCGTGAATCCAGTCACAAGGGCGCATCCGACCGACGAAACAGCACCTTTCAACCACTCATGGAATGCGAAACGAGAACAGCACTACTTATCCGACAGCGCCGACAACAGCCACTTCCCGTCGACCTTCTCGAGGTTGATGGTGATCGGTCCTTCGGCATTGCCCTGCGCGACACCGGCCTGCGTCGCACTGACATTCAGGTTCGCCACCAGTTCGGCTTTGTCGTCCTCGAGGATCGCGACACCGATGTCGGTCAAGCTTGCCTCTGTCGCCGTCTGAGTCTGCTGAACCGCCGACTTGGTCGTCTCGGCTGCCTTGTCGAAATCGGACAGCATCTGCGGATTCAGGTACGACCGTGCTTTGTCGAAATCCTCGTCGATGGTCGTATCCTTGTACGAGTACAACGTTACGACGGCATCCGTAGCAGCACGAGTGGCCTCGGATGTTGCGCCCTGATCTACCCATGCCTGGTTGTCGATCGTTGCGCCAGGCCGAAACGCCGCAACCACTGCAAAGGCCGCCAGGACGACGGCGACAGCGCCGACCGCAACGACCGGTTTCCAGTTCGTTCGATTCGAAGCAGTGACAGCGCCTGCTTTCGGAGCTTCGACGGGCTCTGTCGTGTCTGCTTTCTCGGCCTTCGTAGTGGACACCTTCGGCTTCGCTTGCGCTGTAGCACTGTTGGACTGTGAGGTTGGCTCGACCGTGCTCCCAGGGAACGTCGTGTCGGCCGCTTCTGGAGACCCTTCGGGGGCGACAGAATCCTGCAGCTGTGCAGGTTCTTCGTGTGGAGGTCGGTTCGATCCGGCGACCTTCTTGCGAGCCTTGCTGGTGGTGTTGGGGGGAACTATTTTCCGGCGCTGAGGAGGCACTTCGGACAACTCCTTGTGAGATACGTTCTTCGACCGACGCATACGTGGTTCGACGAACCATCGGGATGGACTTATGGTCCACCGGTCGCGTCGGGTACTGGCGCGGGACCTTCGACTGTGGACGGCGCCGCACCTGGATCAACCGGCACGGCATTCGGGTCCGCCGGGACTGCATTCGGATCGACAGCACCGTTGTCGAGGGCGATTCCGGTCCCTACGGGGTCGACCTTGCTGGCCTTCCACGTGCCGTCGACGTCTTCCATGAACAGACGCAAGGTCAGCTTGCTTTTGACTGCGGGGCGATCCGGCCAGGTCGTGGTCGTGGCGATGACCACGAGCGCCGTTGCGGTTCCCTCGTCGGCACTGAGTTCGGTGAGGGTGCCGTGAAGCAGTTCGGCTGAACCCTTGGCGCCCGAGTTGCGTACCTCGTCGGAAATGGTCGACTGAGTGGAAGTCAGGTCGTTCAACATCGAGTCGCCGGTGATAGAGGACTTCATGTCCTCGAACGACTGGTCGATATTGGCTGCATCGACGGTGTTGAGATTGATCGCCACCTGCTGCGCACCGGTCAGGGCGGAATCACGGGTGTCGGCGATGGGCTTGTCGACGAAGAGAGCTCGCCCCCAGCCAATTCCGAACCACACTGCAGCGACGAGCGCTGCGACGGCAACGAGGGATACGCCGATCAGGACCGGCCTTGCTTTGTTCTTCGACCCAGGAGACGACGGTGTGGCCTCCTGGGCGTCGGTGTTTGACGTCACACTCACAACCCTACTACTCAGTAACTTCGTTCCCTGTCTTCTATCGTTCCATCGGTAGGAACACAGCCACCGGCCACGCTACCGACGCTTACTTCGGCGACGCTCCTACCAGGGGCGCTAGCTGAGTGGCGATCGGATTCAGGTTGAGCTTGTCCGGATCGACCTTCGGCTTCAGATCCCATGGTTGGGGGGTCGCCGGGTCTGCGAAAACGATACGATTCGAGCTACGCACACCGGTGATACTGCCCTGTGGCGTCGCACAATTCGCTTGCAAGTTCAAGGGATAGTTTTCCTGGGTCGGATCGAAGTTGGGGTTCTTCGCCTTCTCCTCGTCCAGGATCGCCTGCGAACCCTCGTAGCCGATTGTGCAGGGTGGTGGATTGTTCGCTTCCAGCAATAACCCCTGGTGGACGGTGCCGTCCCCTGGCGTGATCGTGCTCGCGCCCGCTGCTAAGGCCGGCAGGAAGATCAGCAACGGTTTCAGCGCAAGCGTTCGCGGCGCGGCAAGCGAGGTCACCGAATTGATGTTCGTCAGATCCGTCGTCAGAGCCGGACCGGCTTCCGCAATCAACGCGCCCACCTGATCGCTTGCCGCTGTCCCGGTATTGATCAGCCGTCGGATATCCGGATCGTTGCTTCGGAGCTGGGCTGTCACGTTGTTCAGATCGTTGCTGAATTGCCGAATCGACGAGGACTGTTCGGATTGCGTGTCCAGAACCGTTCGGGTGTCACGAACGAGCGCGAGCGTCTGGGGTAGTGCCTCGTTACCGGTCTCCGTCAGCGTTCCAAGCGAATCGATCAGTAACTGCAGGTCGTCGCCCTTGCCATTGAATGCGGCTCCGAGTTCCTTCACTACGGTGGTCAGATTCTTTGTCGGAATCGAACTCACCAGCCGATCGGTGCTGGCGAGCACCTTTTCCACCGGGACAGGAGTCGCCGTGTTCGCCTCGGTGATGATCGAACCATCTTCCAGATACGGTCCCTCGTCGCCTGTCGGCTGCAGATCGACATACTGCTCTCCGATCGCGGATCTGTTGGCAACCACGGCCTTCGCCGAAGACGGAATGCTCGGTCCACCATCGTTCAACAGCAACTCCACGTTGATGCCATCCGAGGTCAGCGACAAAGCGCCGACCGTTCCCACCGGCACACCGCGGTAGGTCACTTCGGCATTCTTGAAGATGCCCCCGGAGTCCGCGAACTGAGCGTTGACGCTGTACTGCCCGAAACCGAGCAGGTTGTCGAGACGAACGTACTTTCCGCCGACGTAAAGAACTCCGAGCACGGCGACGAGGACGAACGCGATGAGCTGAAATTTGACCAGCCTCGACCTCACTGTCCACCTCCGAATTGCTCGATCAGATCATTGAGCGGACCGAACGGGGTCGGTTCCGCATCACCGTTCACAACTGCCGACACCGGCTCGGTGCCTGGTGCCACCGGCACACCGGGCGCCGGTGTAGGGGCAGGAGTGATTGGCGGCAACGGCAGCAACGAGACTGTGGGCCAGCCTGGACGTGGCCCGTTACCGTTGTAGTACGGGTTCGTCGGGTCGACCAACGGCAATGTGTCACCGAACTTCGGCGGGATGTAGACCGGATCGCCCTCCCCGACACCGAGATTACGCAGAGTAGTTCCGATCGACAGATCGAGTGAGAGGAAGAGATTGGCCGAGTTCCCCTGAGTCACCTCTTCGATACCGTCGGGGAACGGAAGCGTCGGGACAAGAGGCGCCGAGGTGACGATGTCGTCGGCCGCGCCCGCGAGCGCCTGCAGCGTCGGCCGAAGCGCACGTAGATCGGCGATGAGATCGTCCTTCGACTGCTCGATGACATCGGTACCGACGGTGCCGAGACGATCGAGCTGAGACAGCATCTGGGTGAGCTGCGGACGCTGCTGCTCCAACGTCGCCGTAGCGATCGGCAGGTCCTGCAACACCCTGTCGATCTTCTCCGTTTGACCACTGACCTCGGTCGTCAGAACATCGAGTCCGTCCAACGCTCTGGTGATGTCGTTGCGCTGCTCATCCAACCCGCCGATCAGCGTGTTCGCCTGCTCGAGCAAACTCCGGGTCGTCCCTTCTCGACCGGAAAAGGCCGCGTTGAGCTCCTTGACGATCGGGGCTAGCTGACCGACACCACCGCCGTTGAGCAGCAACGACAACGCGCCGAACACCTGCTCGATATTGGTGGTGGCACGAGTCCGATCCAGCGGAATCGTGTCACCGTCGGACAGCTTCTGCGGATCCGCATCGCCCTCGGGCACCGTCAGCTGAATGAATTTCTCACCAAGGATCGACGTCTGGTCCACGGCGGCAAAGGCATTGGCAGGCAGATCTACCGAGTTGTTGACGACGACACCTACATTGGCCGTCCATTCCCCGTCCGCGACTGTGATCGAGTCGACGCGTCCAACCTCGACGCCGTCGACCTTGACCGTCGATTGCGGAACCAGATCGAGGACGTCCTCGAACTGGATCGTGAGGTGCATCGGATCACTGCCGGTGTCCGCGCCACCGGGCAGCGGAATCGAGTAGACCCCTTGCGAGCATGCACTAGCCGACAATACGACGATTGCAGCTCCGACGATCGCGACAAGTGGGCGCCTACCCATTTTCGACGTGCTCACTGTCCCCCTCCAAGCGACTGCTCGATTCCGGGCAATGGGGTTCCGCTGCTCAGACGCGGTGAGACCGTTCCCGGCACAGTACCCGGAACCGCATTTCTTTGTTCCTTTTCACCGCTGAGCAATCCGAACGGAAGGATGAGATCCGGATTGTCGAGGACTGGTCCCTGGATCAGCTTGGTGAACTCACCGCACCGGTCGATGATCGGCTGAATCTGGGCACCCAGTTGTTCGAATCGCGGGTCGCCCGGCACGAGCTTGCCGAGGTCGATCAGCCTGCATACGGTTCCCAGCGGATCTTGAGTCTCACCTTGCAAGTTGGCACGGGAAGCAAGAGTTCCGGACTCCGCGTCGTACGAGTTGACCAGATTACTGATCGCAAGCGGCAGAATCGTCAGCGTTTCGACCAGCGACTCCTTGTGATCCGAAAGCGTCTGCGTCGGCTGCACCAATCCGTTGGCCGCTGTGACGAGCTGTTCACGGTTGTCTGCGACGAACACAGCGACGTCACCGAGGGAGATGGACAGTTGATTCAATGCAGCGCCCAGGTCATCGCGCTCTCCATTGAGGAAGCCAGTCAGGTCTGCGAGCTGATTGTTGAACTCCCGAACCTGCTGATCGTTTGCAGCAAGCGCCGACACGAAGGTCTGCAGGTTCTTCACCGTGTCGAACAAGTCTCCACGTGAGTCGCTGAGAGTTCGCGATGCCTCGGACAGCTGAGTGATCGTGTCCCCCAAAGCTTCTCCGTTACCTTCGAGGTTGGCTGCGCCGGTGTTGACGAGATCGGTGAGAGCACCGTTCTTGTTCGCCCCGTCCGGCCCGAGAGCACTGGAGAGCTCCTCGATACTGGCGTAGAGCTGATCGACCTCGACCGGGGTGGCAGTGCGTTCGCGCGGAATCACCGCGCCGTCGGCCATCGTGTCGCCGCCGGTGTAAGCGGGGGCAAGCTGAACGTATCGGTCGGACACCAACGATGGTGTGATCTGAGCGGCCTTGGCATCTGCGGGAATGTCGACACCACGCTGGACGCGCATCTTCACCTCGACTTGGTCCCCCTGTGGCACCACGGAGGTCACTTTCCCAACCTCTACCCCCAGCACGCGCACATCGGAACCGGAATAGATTCCGACCGACTTGTCGAAATAGGCGGTGATGTTCGTCGAACCAGCGCGGGTGAGCAGCCACCAGCCGCCGACTGCGACGACCAGGGCGACGATGACGACGCCGATGATGAGCACACGGCCCCCGCCGGCCTTCTTCACGGATTCTCCGGTGTCACTCATCAGTTGCCCCCCAGGTCTTGCGCAGGCTGACGGTAGCCCGGGATCAGCGGCAGGCCAGGAGGCGTGAGGTTGGCCAACGTGATGTCGAGCCAGCGTCCGTTACCGACGACGTTGGCGTAGAGCCGCACGAAGGGTGCGTAGAGCTCCAGTCCACGGGAGAGCGCGTCGTTGTTCTCGTTGAGAATGTCGATCACTCCGTTCAACTGCTGGAGCATCGGGTTGATCTGCTCTTCGTTGTCACGAACCAGCCCGGTGAGCTGCGTCGACAGGCGCTGAACGCCGGTCAGGAGCTGCGAGATCGACTGCTGCCGGTTGTTGAGTTCGGCCAACAATGGGCCGGCGTCGGTGATGAGGCGGTTGAACTCTTCGTTTCGGTCGGCGAGAACCTTCGACGTCTTGCCCGTCGCCTCGAAGAGCTTTTTCAGATCCGTGTCACGGCTGGCGATGGTCTCCGACAACCGGCTCACCCCGTCCAGCGACGCCCGAACGTCGGCCGGGGTTTCGGAGAACGCTTGCGATAGCGCCTCGAAGCTCGATGCCAGCTGTGGGGTGTCGATGTCGGTGATGGTCGATGCCGCGTCGGAGAACGCGTCGATTACGTCGTACGGGGACGTGGTGCGCTCCAACGGGATCGGGTCCTTGGGTTTGAGCACCGCGTCTCCGCGGGGATCGATGGCAAGGTACTTCTGACCCAGCACGGTCTTGATCTGGATGGACGCGGACGAGTTGTTGCCGACCCATGCGTCCTGGACTCGGAAGTCGACGACGACGCGGTCGCCCGCGAGTTCCACGGAGTCGACCTTGCCGACCTTGACCCCGGCGATGCGAACTTCGTTGCCGGGCTTCAGGCCTGCAGCTTCCGAGAACTCGGCGCTGAACGTAGAGCCGGCTCCGAGAATGGGAAGCTTGTCGAGAAAGAAGACCGAAATTGTCGCAAGCAGCACGATCGAAATGCCGAGCGCGCCTAGTACCAGCGGGCTTCGCTTTGTCATCCTTGAATCCCCCCAGCTTTGCAACGCGAAGCCGAGTTCGTGTACAGCGGCTGATTCACAGTCGGAAGTCCGGTCGGCAAATTCAGATTGGGTGAAGAACCCGGCCCGGCCTTGATGTCGAGACCACACAGATAGAAGGTGAACCACGATCCCTGCTGTGCGGTACGAACCAACTTGTCGAGCTTCTTCGGCAACGTCTGGATCACCTTCGTCAGGTCACCTTCTCTGTTGTTCAACGTCGTCGCCAACGTGTTGAGCGAAGCGATCGAACCCTGAATCGCCGGACGTGTCGGTTCGAGCAAGCCAGCCGTCGCATCGGTCAGCCCGGCGAGCGAGGTGACGGCCGAACCGACTACCTCACGGTCGGCGGAAAGTCCCGACACAAGTTGCTGGGTATTGACGATCAACGAATCGAGTTCCTTGTCATGCTGATTGACCGTTTGCAGCACCGTATTGAGATTGGTGATCACGGCACCGATCACCTGGTCCTTGTCTGCAACGGTGTTCGTGAGGCTCGCGGTGCTGCGTACCAACTCCGAGATCGTCCCCGACTCACCCTGGAAAACCTGGATGATCTGGTACGACAGCTTGTTCACGTCGTCGGCGTTGAGTGTGGTGAACAACGGACGGAAGCCGTCGAACAACGTCGTCAGATTCACCGCGGGTTTCGTCTGCGCCAACGGAATCGTCTCGCCCGGGTTGATCTTGCGGCCCTGCTCACCGGCACCCTGCTCGAGGGCGATGTAACGCTGGCCTACCAGGTTCCGGTACCGCAGATTCGCAGTTACGGTGGCCGGCAGCCAGTCTCGACCCGACACCGAGAACTCGACTTCCGCCTCGCGCTCGTTGACGATCTTGATGTCTTTGACGTCACCGACGCGGACGCCGGCGATGCGGACCTCGTCGCCCTTGTTCAGCGACGCCACATCGCTGAACACAGCGCTGTATGTCTCGCCACCGCCACCACTGATGTTGGCAATCGAGAATGCGAGCGTCGCGGTGGCCAAGATCGTCACCACTGCGAACGCGATCAACTTGACGAGTGGAGCAATAAGTCCCCTCATTTGATGGTCACCTCCGCTCCTCTCAGTGCCGGCGCGCCCAAAGTCGTCGTCCACGAGGGAATCTCGTCCGGGGTCACTCCCCCTGCCTGGCCGTAGATCACGGCCAGGGTGTCGCGCTCGTAATCGGAACCCTCGTAGCTTGCCGGAGCACCGTCACCGGTTGTCGCCGCCCGGGGAACTGTCGAGTACTGAGGGACCGGCAGCTCCGGAATATCTTGCGGGCCTGGGTTTCTGGATGGAACCTGGTAGGAGCCGTCGTTCGCCGAACCACCGGGATACTGGGGAAAGAACTCGCCTGCAGCAGTGTCCGCCGGGGTGTAGCAGCGCGGTCCGCGATCGTCGAACAAGCGCGGCTCATCCTGATTGGGCAAATACCGCCCCTTGGGGTTGACGAATGAGGCCGAGACGTTGATACCTCGATACTCGTCACCAACGCCGACGACCTCTTGCGCGCGCGCCACAATGGGGGCGAACTGTGCAAATGTGCATCCGAACGACGGCGAATACTGTGCCAGCAACTCCAGCGCCTCCCTCGAATCGGCAGCGATAGCGATCAGATTCGACGAGTTGGCCTGGAGGAAATCGGCTGTACTCGAACTGGTCGACGTCAACGAGGTAATTAACGTATCCACCGCAGGACGCTGTTCTACCAACGTGTTTCCGGTGACGCTGAGATTGTCGAGAGCATCGATCAGCTGCGGAGCCGCATCGGAATACGTCTCGGAGAAGTCGGCAAGGCCACGCAGACCCTGCTGAATATTCGGGAGTTCGGTGTTCAAGCCTTTGAAGATATTTTCCAACCGGTCGATCGTGAAGCCGAGCTGTTCACCGCGCCCGCTCAGCCCCTGCGCCAGCGCACCGAGCGTACTCGCCAGGTCCTGCGGCGGAATCGCTTCGAGCAACGGCAGCAGATTGTCGAGCAATTGACCGACCTCGATCGCATTGCCGCTGGTGTCCTGCTTCAACACAGTGCCGTTGGTAATCGGCGACGCCGTATCACCCGGTGGGACTATCAGCGATACGTACCGCTCACCGAACAACGTCTTCGGCAGCAGCCGAGCCGTGGTGTTCGACGGGATCAACTCCGCCTTGTCCGGATCGATTGCCAGATGTGCAGTGACCACTCCGTCTTGGGTAGACGCCGAGCGCACCTCACCGACGATGAGGCCGCGGACCTTGACGTCTGCGTTGGACGGCAAGGCGTTGCCTACCGAATCGGTCACGAGATCGATACTCACGACCTTCTTGAAGGTCTTGTTGTACGAGGTGATCGACCACCCGACGAACAGGATGAGAATCAAGAAGAATGCAAGCCCGAGCAGAAGTCGCCTCAATCGCGATGGCGAGTCGATCATCCGGCAACCCTCACTGTGGTGGTGGTTCCCCAGATAGCGAGACTGAGGAAGAAGTCCAGAACAGCAATCGTCACGATGGCGGTTCGAACAGCGCGTCCCACGGCGACACCCACGCCCGCCGGACCGCCCGAAGCATGGAATCCGTAGTAGCAATGGATCATGATCAACACGAAGGCGAAGATCAATACCTTCAGGAACGAATACAGAACGTCTTCCGGCGGCAGGAAGAGGTTGAAGTAGTGGTCGTACGATCCGCCGGACTGACCGTTGAAGATCGTGCTGATCCCACGCGAAGCGATATACGACGCGAGCAGACCTACGATGTACAAGGGAATGACGGCGACGAACCCTGCAATCATGCGGGTCGTGACCAAGAACGGCACGCTGGGGACCGCCATGACCTCCAGCGCGTCGATCTCCTCCGAGATGCGCATCGCTCCGAGTTGCGCTGTGAAGCCGGCTCCTACCGTCGCGGACAGTGCGAGACCGGCGACGATGGGGGCGATTTCGCGGGTATTGACGTATGCGGACAAGAAGCCGGTGAGGACGGAACTGCCGAGCTGCTCCAGTGCGGCATAGCCCTGCAGTCCGACGACGACGCCCGTTGCGCCGGAGAGCATCACGATGACACCGATAGTGCCACCGATGACGGCGAGCGCACCACTACCGAAGGTGACCTCTGCAAGAAGACGCAGAACTTCCTTCTTGTAATGAATCAGAGTCCGAGGTATCCACCCGATGGCACGGGCGTAGAAGGACATTTGCTCGCCGGCTTTGTCGAGCACGTTCAGCGGTGCACTCGCAACGCGTTTGACGCGCATGAGGGTACGGTCGCCCCGACCTTTCGAGATGGTCATTGCGGGTCAGCTTCCCTTCGCCGGAACGACCTGGAGGTAAACCAGGGTGAGAATGAGGTTGGCGAAGAACAACAACAGGAAGGTGATGACCACCGTCTGATTCACTGCCTCACCCACGCCCTTCGGACCCGGGTTCGGGTTGAGGCCCTTGTAGGACGCGATGATTCCGGCGATGAGGCCGAAGATGGCCGCCTTCAATTCCGCAACGTAGAGATCCGGAAGCTGGGCGAGCGCCGAGAACGACGAGAGATAGGCGCCCGGAGTTCCACCTTGGAGAACGACATTGAAGAAGTAACCACCGGTGATGCCGACGACCGATACGAGGCCGTTGAGCAGCAACGCGATTAGGATCATCGCGAGGACTCGAGGAACCACCAGTCGATGCACCGGATCGATCCCCAACACGCGCATTGCGTCGATCTCTTCGCGGATTGTCCGCGAACCGAGGTCGGCGGTCACTGCAGAACCAGCAGCGCCGGCAATGAGCAGTGCCGTGACGATCGGACTTCCCTGCTGAATGACGGCCAGAACACTCGCGGCGCCGGTGAAGGACTCTGCACCGAGCTGCTTGATCAGCGAACCGGTCTGAAGCGAGACGACCGCGCCGAACGGAATAGCAACCAGAGCCGTCGGCAATATCGTGACGCTGGCGATGAACCAGGCCTGCTCGATGAACTCACGGAATTGAAAAGGCCTTCTGAACGTGTTCCGTGCGACGTCTACGAGCAGTTCGACAATGTTTCCGGCTTGCGCAATTGCGGCTTCCGCCGGAGCGAAAACGGATTTCTTGGAACTGCCCATAGCCCTTACTGTCCCCGCCCCTGCGATGGGTTGTGGCCCGGATCGCTGTGCCCCGCCTCGTAACCAGAGTTGTCGTACCCGGAGTTGTCCTGACCCGGGTTGCTGTAACCGGAGTTGTCATAGGCAGCGTTGTCATAAGCAGCGTTGCCGTAAGCAGCGTTGCCGTAAGCAGCGTTGCCGTAAGCAGCGTTGCCGTAACCCTGGTTTCCGTAGGCAGCGTTGTCGTTGACCTGGCCCTGACCTGATTCGGCGTAAGTGCCATCTTCGTATGAGCCCGCGCCACTGTATGCCGGAATGTGGTCACCCGGGTCGGTGGTGTCGAGGCTTTCCTGAATGGCGACCTGTGCGCTGTGCGGGAGCGTGTGCATGATCTGGCGTACTCGTTCCTGACGACGCCCGACCGCCTTGCGCACCGGGGTGCCTGGGGTGGCCTTCATCTGCGGGACAATGCCTTCGACGTCCTCGACGCCGCCGGCATGGTGCCCGGCATCGACCATCGCCTGCTCCTGCGCCATCTGCGCTTCGTCCTTCTCCTCCGACATTCCGATCGGTCCGATCATCGTGCCGTTCAAGAACTGCTTCACCACCGGCTCGTCGGAGGTCAAGAGCACCTCACGGGGACCGAACATCACCAGCTGACGACGGAAGAGCATCCCGATGTTGTCCGGGACCGTCCGCGCCAGGTTGATGTTGTGCGAGACGATCAGAATGGTCGCATCGATCTCGGCGTTGATGTCGATCAAGGTCTGCGAGATGTAGGTCGTGCGCACGGGGTCCAAACCGGAGTCCGGCTCGTCGACGAGGATAATTTCCGGGTCGAGTACCAGAGCACGAGCCAGGCCGGCTCGCTTGCGCATACCGCCGGAAATCTCACCGGGAAGCTTCTCCTCCGCGCCGATCAGACCCGTCAGCTCCAGCTTCTCCATGACGATCTTGCGGACGTCCGACTCGGACTTCTTCGTGTGCTCACGAAGCGGGAACGCGACATTGTCGTAAAGATTCATCGAGCCGAATAATGCGCCGTCCTGGAACAGGACCCCGAACAACTTGCGGATCTCGTAGAGCTCACGTGAGGAGCACTGCAAGATATCCGTGCCGTCGATGAAAATCTTGCCGTGCTCAGGACGGAGCAAACCGATCAACGACTTCAGGAACACCGACTTGCCCGTACCCGACGGCCCCAGCAGCGCACTGACTTCGCCCGACGGCAACGTCAAAGAGACGTCCTGCCAAATCTTCTGTACACCGAAAGACTTGGTCAATCCCTCGACCGAAACCTCGACTCCCACGCTGACCTCCACAGTTCATTGACATCGACCCTCATGTGGGTTGCGTCACTCTATCGCATGTAAGTGTCCGCACCGACATTGGAGCCTACTGCCGAGTAACAACATCCTCGGACCCGGGCCCGAATCCTGTAGTCAGTGTGACCCATCACAGCGCGGCACGCGGGCAACTCGCCGAATTTGCGCTCAGCTCCGAGTGTCGGCGCTGTGAACGAGCGCCGGTATGTCGCCGAACACTGTTTTCGGCGGGTCGATCGACCATCCGGTCACCATTCGGCGCATAAAGCAGAAGGCACGCTCCGAAAGAAATCTCTCCAGAGAGCACGAAAGGGCCATCCCCGGTGTGGGGATGGCCCTTTCGTAGTAGCAGAACAGACCGACAAGACGGCCCATCAAGAATTACTTGATGGAGATCTTCGCGCCTGCTGCTTCGAGCTTCTCCTTGGCTGCCTCGGCAGCATCCTTGGCGACCTTCTCCAGGATGGCCTTCGGAGCGCTCTCGACGAGATCCTTGGCTTCCTTCAGGCCGAGGCCGGACACGACCTCACGGACGACCTTGATGACCTGGATCTTCTTGTCGCCAGCCGACTCGAGCACGACGTCGAACTCGTCCTGCTCTTCTGCAGCCTCGGCCGGAGCGCCGGCTGCGCCTGCAGCGGCAACTGCGACGGGAGCGGCTGCGGTGACCTCGAAGGTCTCCTCGAATGCCTTTACGAACTCACTGAGCTCGAGGAGGGTGAGCTCCTTGAACTGGCCGAGCAATTCTTCGGTGCTGAGCTTCGCCATGGTGGCGGGTCCTTCCTGATAAGTACTCCAGTCGCTGATCCGCGACAAAAGTGTTTCGGGTTGAGCTGTTCGCTGGTGCGCGGATCAGCTTTCGGCGGGAGCTTCCGCCGGGGCTTCTGCTTCTACAGGAGCCTCGGCAGCTGCGGGTTCTCCTGCTGCCTTCTTCTCCTGCAATGCGAACGCCAAGCGGGCGAACTGCGATGCGGGAGCGTTGAACAGGCCTGCAGCCTTCGACAAGTTGCCCTTCATGGCACCTGCGAGCTTTGCCAACAGGATTTCGCGCGACTCGAGGTCGGCGATCTTGTTGATCTCGTCCACGGACAGCGTTGCGCCGTCCATGTAGCCGCCCTTGATGACCAAGGCCTTGTTGTCCTTAGCGAAGGCCTTGATGGCCTTCGCAGCGTCGACCGGCTCGCCCTTGATGAATGCAATGGCGGTCGGTCCGACGAACAATTGGTCGAGCCCGGTAATACCGGCCTCGGCAGCTGCACGCTTGACCAGGGTGTTCTTGGCGACGGAGTACGTGGCACCATCGCCAAGTGCACGTCGGAGCTGCGTCAGACCGGAAACCGACAAACCGCGGTATTCCGTGACGACAGCAGCCGTCGATCCCTTGAACTGTTCGGTGATCTCCGATACTGCTGAGATCTTTTCGGGCTTTGCCATACTTCGCCTCCTCTCGTTGAGGTTTTGTCGATCGCGAGAGGGCCGGAAAACGACGAACGCCCCGGCGCAAGAAGCACACGGGGCGTAGACATACATACGGCTCGGAGGCCGTGCAGCAGGTCCCTGACCTCGTTCTCCTGCGTGGGTCGTCCGAACATGCTCGGACCTTCAACCGCATACCTCTCAGGACGTTCTGAAATCAGAACAAGCCCTCGAGAAAGGCGGTGACCAACGGTCTTGGGTAGAACTTGATTTGGGCGGATCATCCCGCGGTCACTCGAAGGTCACCGTGATCAGAACCGTCGCCCAGGCTACCTCAGCCAGGGCGCCAACTCCAAACGAGCGGAGACCGGCCCGCCTGGCTTCTGGAAAGAGCTGCATGCGGGGCATGGTCGGCTTCCTGTGATTGCACACCAACTACTCGCCGAACGCACTGTCAGTTGGGACAATATTGCCGTGTTGTAAGACAAACGGCGTCGATGACTGTTCAATCGGATACATGACGGCAGCACAACTACGTCCACTGCTTCGCCCCGGTCGCGCCCCCGGGTCGGGAAGCGAGCGCGACCCCAGCGGGGGTACCGCAGCTCAGCGGTGGCGTGCACTGATCGATGAGCACCCTCTCCACCCGAAGATCGCGATCTCGAAGAACGTACGAATACCGATGAGCGACGGCGCTGTGTTGCGCGCCTACGTCTTTCGCCCTGCCGATGCATCTGGACGTGCTGTGCACGCCGAGTTTCCTACCGTCCTCAACATCACGCCCTACAACAAACTGCTGATCAAGGGGATCGACTCGGTCCTCGACACGCCGGTGCTCGGCCCCCTGATCAGAAAGTTCTCTGCATCGTTCGACCTGAGGGGAACCCCATTCGACGGCATCACCGAGATGACTCGGGTCGTCGCAGGTGGAGCCGCCGACCTTATGTCGGTCAATCGCCATTTGGTTCGCAGTGGATACGTGCAGATCATCGTCGACGTTCGCGGAACCGGGTCATCGACGGGTACGTGGGATGTTCTCGGCACCCGTGAGCAACTCGATTCGCTCGAGATCATCGAATGGGCAAGGGCCCAGGGATGGTGCAACGGCCGAATCGGCATGGCAGGAATTTCGTATTCCGCTATCAACGCGCTTCAGTCTGCTTCGAAACGCCCCGCCGGACTCGAGGCAGTGTTCGCCGTGGAAGGGTCCGTGGACATAGTTCGGGAAATCTTCGCGACCGGTGGCGCGCCGTCGCTGTTCATTCCCTTGTGGCTCACCGCAGTCAATGCGCTCAAGTGGGTACCGTCCCTCGGCGATCTCGAGTACTCGCACTGGCTACGGGACCGATTGCGTTCGCCCGCAACCGATCTCCTGGACTTGGCCAGAGGCTTCGTCACAGGTGGCGATCCACGAATCTACGACGTCGACTACTACGACACGATCAACGCAACGATCGAGGAGATCACCGCCCCGACATTTCTTTACGGCTGCTGGCACGACATCTTCGGCGGATCGGCACCTGATATCTACAACCGGTTGTCACTACCGCGCGGAGACAAGCAACTTCTCGTCGGTGACGGCTACCACGGGAACCCGGGTATCGGATTCGGCGAACCCGGATTTCCACCACGACTCGATGTGCTCGAGCGCGCCTGGTTCGACAAGTGGCTTCGCGACGAGGACAACGGAATCGAGCACTACGGACCCGTCACCCTTCGGCAGCAAGGCGGACAGTGGACCGCGCACGGCAGGTTCCCCGCACCGCAGGCGCAACCCACGCGGCTGTATCTCTCGGCTGCGACGTCGGGGACGGCGTCACATGCGGTGGACGATGGAAGCCTCGGGAGCTCACCCGACGGGACGAGGGGTGAATTCACAGTGCGGCCGTCGTTGTGGTCGGTCATCTCGCGCGACACCACTCAGGTTCTCGCCGGCATCCCCGCAATTCTCGGTGGCGGATTCACCTATGACAACAGAACCGCCGAGCGCGGGGCACTGACCTTCACGACACCCGTCGCCCATTCCGACACCGTCATTTCGGGGCCGACGAATCTCCACCTCCGAGTGGTATGTCATGCCCCGGAAGCACTGTGGGCGATCATGCTCTGCGACGTCGATCCCCACGGGCGATCCACCGTCCTGACCAACGGCGCGCTATTGACCACCCGTCGCGCGGTGGACGACGAGTTGTCTCTCTACGCACCCAACGGTGACTACACCCGCCCACATCACCCCCTCACGTCGGCCACGCTCCTGCCGGTTCCGATCGGTCGGCCGTTGACCCTCGATATCGATCTACTGACCACCGAAGCGATGATCGCAGCGGGACATCGTCTCCGAGTCGACGTCTTCCCCACCGACGCACCACGATTCATGCCTATTCTTCCGGATCTTCTCCGTACCCGGGGGCGAAGACAAGACCTGATCCTCGACCCCGAGCACCCAAGTTTTCTCGTGGTTCCGCTACTCGGCGAGCCTGGCTGGTAAGGAAAATCATGCACTCCACAACGGGTTTCGCGACGTCGAACTCGATCGAGATCGCCTATGAGGACATGGGCAACCCGAACGACCCTGTGGTGCTGATGATCATGGGTCTGAGCGCCCAGATGACGTTGTGGCCGCGTGAGTTCTGCGAACGGATTGTCCACCAGGGCTTTCGAGTGATCCGATTCGACAACCGCGATATCGGACTGTCCACCAAAATGGACGGCCACCGTATCGAAGGTTCTATACTGCTGCGGTTGTTACGTACCGAACTCGGTGCATCCAGCAATGTTCCGTACACGTTGAAGGACATGGCACTCGACGCGCTCGGACTGCTCGACTACCTCGAGATTCCTCGCGTGCACGTCATCGGCGCATCGATGGGCGGAATGATCGCGCAGGTCTTCTCCGGCCTGTATCCGGACCGAGTATCGAGCACCGCAATCATCTTCTCCAGTACGAACGAGGCCTTCCTGCCGCCACCTGATCCACGGGCGTTGCTCCCGCTCATGAAGGGCCCAGGACCGGATGCAACGCGCGAGGAGATCATCGCGCACTCGGCCAATACCCGTCGGGTCATCGGCAGCCCTGCCTACCCGACACCTCTCACCGAACTACTCGTGACAGCCGGTGAGATGTACGACCGCAACTACTATCCCGCGGGCGCACTCCGCCACATGGCGGCCGTTACCGGTACCGGCAGTCTACGGCGCATTGCCGCCTCGATCACCTCACCTGCCGTCGTCATCCACGGGCGCGCCGACAGACTGATGCGGCCGGCAGGCGGGAAGGCGGTCGCGCGTGCAATCGAAGGATCGAAACTGCATCTGATCGACGGCATGGGGCACGACCTCCCTAAACCGCTCTGGGACGAAATCCTCGGCGAGCTGTCCACCAACTTCGCGAGGGCCGCAACCAACTGATAGAAAAAGGCCGGCCCCATCGAGGGGGCCGGCCTTTTTCTTGTCGTTGCGGTGTGACTACGCGGTCACATCGTTCTCGAGAAGGTTGCGCGTGCGGGTCGGGTCGACCTGAATGCCGGGGCCCGTCGTGGTCGATACGGTGATCTTCTTGACGTAGCGGCCCTTGGCGGACGACGGCTTTGCGCGCAGGATCTCGTCCAGTGCAGCGCCGTAGTTCTCCACCAGCTTGGTCTGATCGAACGACGCCTTGCCGATGACGAAGTGCAGGTTGGCCTGCTTGTCGACACGGAAGTTGATCTTGCCGCCCTTGATGTCGTTGACGGCCTTGGTCACATCGTTGGTGACTGTGCCCGTCTTCGGGTTCGGCATCAGGCCACGCGGTCCGAGGACGCGAGCGATGCGGCCGACCTTGGCCATCTGGTCGGGTGTTGCGATCGCTGCGTCGAAGTCCAGGAATCCGCCCTGAATGCGCTCGATCAGATCCTCGGCGCCGACAACGTCGGCTCCTGCTGCTTCAGCCTCGATGGCCTTCTCGCCAGCGGCAAAAACAATAACCCGAGCGGTCTTGCCAGTGCCGTGGGGAAGGTTGACGGTGCCGCGCACCATCTGATCGGCCTTGCGAGGGTCGACACCGAGACGAACAGCAACCTCGACGGTCGGATCGAACTTGGTCGACGCCGTGTCCTTGGCCAACTGTGCTGCTTCGAGCGGCGAGTACAGGTTGTCAGCGTCGATCTTCGCTGCCTGCTCGAGGTACGCCTTACTTCGCTTTGCCATGTTTACTGTCCAATCGTTGGTTCAGAAGTGGTTGACGGGCCTGGCCGGCCCTACCACGTCGTACGGTGGTCAACTCCTGGTAGGAGCTGACCGAGGAGGTCATCCCTCTACGGTGATACCCATCGAGCGAGCAGTGCCTGCGATGATCTTCGCGGCCTGATCGATGTCGTTGGCGTTCAAGTCTTCTGCCTTGGTCTTGGCGATCTCGCGCACCTGATCCATGGTCACCTTGGCGACCTTGGTCTTGTGCGGCTCGCCTGAACCCTTGGCTACGCCTGCTGCTTTGAGGAGCAGTTTGGCTGCCGGCGGAGTCTTGAGCTTGAAGTCGAACGTGCGGTCTTCGTAGACCGAGATCTCGACCGGCACGACGTTTCCGCGCTGCGACTCCGTCGCTGCGTTGTACGCCTTGCAGAACTCCATGATATTGACGCCGTGCTGACCCAGCGCGGGACCGACGGGAGGGGCCGGGTTGGCCATTCCTGCCTGAATCTGGAGCTTGATAATCCCGGCTAGCTTCTTCTTCTTCTTCGGGGGCATTTCTTTTTCCTTGTATTCGCTCGGGTTTCTTGCGGTTGCTACTGCAAGTTGTGAGGAGGCCGGCTAGATCTTGGCGACCTGGGTGAAGCCGAGTTCGACCGGAGTCTCTCGACCGAAGATCGACACCAGAACCTTGAGCTTCTGCTGCTCGGCGTTGACCTCGCTGATACTGGCAGGAAGGGTCGCGAACGGGCCGTCCATGACGGTGACCGACTCGCCGACCTCGAAGTCGACCTCGATGGTCGGCTTCGAAGAAGACTCGCCCTGATCGCCGGACGTCTTCGAATCCTTGGCGTCCTTCTTCGAGCCTTCCTGCGGCATGAGGAACTTGACGACCTCGTTGATGGTCAACGGGGAAGGGCGCGAGGTCGCGCCGACGAATCCGGTCACACCGGGGGTGTTGCGCACCGCGCCCCAGGACTCGTCGTTCAGTTCCATGCGGACCAAGATGTAACCCGGCAGAACCTTGCGGTTGACCTGCTTGCGCTGGCCGTTCTTGATCTCGGTGACCTCTTCGATCGGAACCTCGACCTGGAAGATGTAGTCGCCGACGTCGAGGTTCTGAACTCGGGTTTCGAGGTTGGCCTTGACCTTGTTCTCGTAGCCTGCGTACGAGTGGATGACGTACCAGTCACCGGGGGCACGCCGCAACGCAGCCTTCATCTCCGCAACTGGATCCTCGGGTTCGGCAGATATATCGGCATCGACGCTTGAATCGACGTCGTCCCCTTCGGTCGGAACGTCCTCACCGGCGGCTGCCGCGACGTCGGCCTTGATGGCTTCGTCGGTCTCGCGGTCCTGAGCGGCCTGCTCCGCTTCGAGGCCCTGCTTGGTCGCCTCGACATCGGCGTCGAATGCGGCCACTTCGGTGGCGTCGTTATGCGGCGTGCTCACAGCAGCACCCTTTCTTTCGTTTCGTGCGTGTCGGCGGTCGTCGACCTGGTCGTCGCAGTATTTGGTCGTGATATTTCAGCCGAACAGCCAGCCGATACCCTTGATGAACGCCAGATCCGCGCCGCTGATGAACGCAACCATGAACACCACGAACGCGAGCACCACCGAGGTGTAGGTGACCATTTGCTTGCGGTTCGGCCAGATGACCTTACGCAGCTCGGCGATGACCTCACGGAGAAACTTACGCAAGCGCTTGAAGATATTCATGCGCTTCGGCTGACGAGTTCTGTCAGCACGAGTCGAGATCTTGGCTGTCGACGACTTGGTGACGGAGACCTTGCCGGAAGATGCTCCAACGGAAGACTCTGCGTCCGACGCGGTGCGCGTCCGACGAGTTGTTCGCTTACCGGTCGGCCGAACCGCTGCTGTCGAATCGGCTGCACCCTCGGTGCCAGCTCGGTCGGCGGTGCGGGCGGCGTCGTCGGGCGTCGACGAGTCCTCGGACTGGTCGTCGCGCTTTCCGCGCTCCTCGCTCACCGTCGTTCCTCTCAGTAGCTGACACCGTTGCAGCCCCCGCCGACGGCGGGAGATGAGCAACATGGGCAGGGGCGACAGGACTTGAACCTGCAACCTACGGTTTTGGAGACCGTTGCTCTACCAATTGAGCTACGCCCCTTCGGTACTACCCGCACGCGGGTGGAACCGTCCTGGAATTACACAACATTGCGTCACACAACATACGCGCCGACCCTGGACTTTCGAAACGATAGCCATGGCAGCGCGCAGCGCTGAGTAACCCCAGAAATCTCAGTGTACTGCACGGCGTGGAAACCCTGAAATCCCTGCGCGGGATCAATGGATCTACAGGCCGTTTATGCCAGACGGACGGTCGCAGTAGCCCGTCCGAAGATCTTCTTGCCCTCGAACTTCGCGGTGATCGCGATGACTGCCGACTTGGACTCCGTATCGACCGATTTGACCTTGCCGGTGTATTCCACGGACGCAGCCGAATCTGCCGGAACGTACACCGAACTGGTGAACCGAACGTTGTACTCGGTGACCGCACCTGGATCGCCGAGCCATGCCGTCAGAAAACCCGCCCCTAGACCCATCGTCAACATGCCGTGCGCGATCACGTTGTCCAACCCGGCGAGCTTGACGACCTCGTCGCTCCAGTGAATCGGGTTCGGATCTCCGGACACCCCGGCGTAGTTGACCAAGTCACCACGAGTGAGCTTGACGATCCGGTCGGGAAGTTCCTCACCGACCGTGACATCAGCGAAACTACGAAGCGCCATGCATGATCACGTCCTTCACTGCGTGGGCGATGTTCTCGTCGACTTCGCCGCCCGTACGGGCCACCAGGGTCGTCCAAGTGGTCTGCACGAGTTCGCCGTGTTGATCCGTGACGATGTTCTTCGTCGTGATGATGTCGCTACCACTCATCTGACGGAAAGATTCGAGGTGCACATCGCACGTGAGCTCGTCGCCGACCTGGATTGCCTTGTGAAACTGCAGACGCTGATCGGTCTGAAGAATCTGACTCGGATCGTAACCGGTGATGATCTCTCTGAACATCTTCGACTGCGCGATGATGCCGACGAGTGAGATGAAGGTCAGCGGCGCAAGCAGGCCGTCGTAGCCGAGTGCCTTGGCGGCGTCCTCATCATGATGCGCCGGATGCAGATCCTGCACGGCGCGTGCATACTCCCGCACCTTTTCGCGACCAACCTCGTACGGGTGGTCCACCCGGTAGTGGTGGCCGACCATACCGGCAGCGTGCGCGGCGGGATCTTGAACTGACTCAGTCACGCGGTATAGAACCTTTTCTACCCAGGACGCCGCAGACGTTAGGGTTCGAAGAGTAAGCCCAACGCGTGGCATCGACTCCGAACGAAGAAGAGCGGCCGGCGAACCGGCCGCTTCCTAACGAGATTCGCGGTGAGAGCGGTGCGTGCCGCAGTTCGGGCAGAATTTCTTCAGCTCGAGGCGATCGGGATCGTTACGACGGTTCTTCTTCGTGATGTAGTTGCGGTGCTTGCAAACCTCGCAGGCCAAGGTGACCTTGGGCCGCACATCGGTGGAGGAGGCCACTGGACGCCTACTTTCGGGTAAATCTGATCCGGTTAATCAGGACTGTGCGTACTTCTGGTGCTGCGTGTATCTGGTCTTCTTGTGTAGCGGTGACCGGACTTGAACCGGCGACGCAACGATTATGAGTCGTTTGCTCTACCAACTGAGCTACACCGCCTCAGGTGCTCACCCCTACACCTTCTCACTTTCGAGTATGTAACCGAAAGTAAGGGTGCCGACGCGAACCATCCAACCCAGCGAGCCCCCTAACGGAATCGAACCGTTGACCTTTTCCTTACCATGGAAACGCTCTACCGACTGAGCTAAGGGGGCGTTGCTTCGAGCACGGCAAGCCGTGCACTGAAGCCTTCAAGAGGTTACACATTCCTAGCGTCGAGTACCAAATTGCATGCTCAGCGCCGGTGAAACGTAACTCTTCAAGTAGAAACCCCAGCGAGTCGAAACTCGCCGGGGCTCCTGGGTGGCAGATGTAGGATTCGAACCTACGTAGGCATAAGCCGACGGATTTACAGTCCGCTCCCATTGGCCGCTCGGGCAATCTGCCGTGCTTGCACCGAAGAGATTCGCTCTCCTCGATGCGGTTTGAAGAATACAACGAACGTGCCCCCCGAACGCAAACCGGGTGCATAGAGGCCGTGCAAACGGGCTAACGTCGGGGTAAGTGCCTTACGCAATTCGATTCGACACAGGAGTAGTCAAGTGGCAGATTCGTCCTTCGATGTGGTGAGCAAGGTCGACCGTCAGGAGGTCGACAACGCAGTAGGACAGGCGGCGAAGGAGCTGTCGACACGCTTCGATTTTCGCGGCTCCGACACGACGATCGAGTGGTCGGGCAGCGGCGAATCAGAGGTGATCGTCATCACGTCCGAGAGTGAAGAAAAGGTCAAGGCAGCGCTCGACGTGTTCAAGGAAAAGTTGATCCGTCGTGACGTCTCGCTCAAGGCATTCGAGGCCAACGATCCGTCGCCATCCGGCAAGATCTACAAGGTCACCGGCAAGCTGGTACAGGGCATCACCACCGAGAACGCCAAGAAGATCACCAAGAAGATTCGCGACGACGGCCCCAAGGGCGTCAAAGCGCAGATTCAAGGGGACGAACTACGCGTCAGCAGCAAGAAGCGTGACGATCTGCAAGCCATACAGTCGATGCTCAAGGGCGAGGACTTCGGCATCGCATTGCAGTTCGTCAACTATCGGTAGGTGACCGACTCAGGTTGGAACGACGTGGGTGGGAGCTACGTGAGCTCGGCTTCCCACCTACGTCGTCAACCACCCCTGGCCATTCGCTCGAGTCGCTCGATTCGGTCCGCCATCGGCGGGTGAGTCGAGAAGAGCCGTCCGACCTTCTCTCCCGCTCTGAACGGGTTCGCGATCATCAGGTGCGACTCCGCGGCGATCCGCGGCTCAGGCGGCAATGGGGCAGCCGCAATGCCGCGCTCCAACTTGCGCAGCGCCGACGCCAACGCCAACGGATCACCGGTGAGCTCGGCGCCCGACTGATCGGCCTGATATTCACGCGACCGCGACACCGCGAGCTTGACGACGGTTGCCGCGATAGGTCCCAGCAACGAAACGAGTATGAGCGCGATCGGATTGGCGCCCCCGTTTCCGCGGCCACCGAACATGGACGCGTACAGCGCAAAGTTCGCGAGACCGCTGACCACTGCCGCCATCGCCCCTGCGACGGAGGAGATCAGTATGTCCCGGTTGTAGACGTGAGAAAGCTCATGTCCCAGAACGGCTCGGAGTTCACGTTCGTCGAGAATCGCCAGGATGCCCGTGGTGCAGCACACAGCCGCGTTCCTCGGGTTGCGACCCGTGGCGAACGCATTGGGACTGTTGGTGGGACTGATGTACAGCGCCGGCATGGGCTGATGCGCGGTGGTGGCCAGCTCGAGCACAATCTTGTACATGGCGGGCGCCTCGAGCTGAGTCACCGGCTGGGCATGCATCGACCGCAGCGCGAGCTTTGCACTGTTGAAATAGACGTAGCCGTTCATTCCGACGGCAAATACGACCGAGCCGAAGAGGATGACCGGGCTCCGAAACAGTGCACCGATGAATACGATCAGCGCAGACATCGCGACCAGCAGCCCGAACGTCTTTGCCCCGTTTGCGAAGCGCAATGGTGCCTCTTCCTCGAGTGTCGTGGTTGTTCACTGTGAGAACGTCCCCGACACTCGACAAGGTTCCCTGCGGTCAGCCCACTCGCTCGACGGTGTAGTGGACCAGGCGTCCCAGCGCGTCGTTCGCGGCACCCTGTGGGAGCTTTGCCAGCTCGGCGTAGGCCTTGTCGGCGAACTCTTCGAGTGTGGCTTTGGCCTTCGCCATTCCTGGGGAGCGTTCCAACAGTTGGAGTGCTTCCGCCAATTCGGCGTCATCGGTGACCGGTCCGTCCAGCAGTACTCGGAGGCGGTCGCCGTCGACGCCCTGCTCGGCGAGTGCGTAGAGCACAGGCAGAGTGTGGACACCTTCGCGCAGATCGGTGCCGGGAGTCTTACCGGACTGCTCGGCCTCCGAAGAGATGTCGATGATGTCGTCGGATATCTGGAACGCCGTGCCTACGGCATCGCCCAGCCGTTCGAGGCCGGCGACATGGTCGCTGTCCCCGCCCGAGAACGTCCCGCCGAACCTTCCGCACGCGGCGATCAAGGACCCGGTCTTCTCCCACACGACCTTGAGGTAGTGCGCGACGGGATCCTGGTCCGCTTTGACACCGATCGTCTCGCGCATCTGCCCGGTGACCAGCTCCGCGAATGTCTCGGCGATGATTCGAACTGCTTCGGGACCGAGCGTGGAGACCAGCCGCGACGCGTGCGCGAACAGGTAGTCCCCTGCCAGGATCGCGATACTGTTTCCCCATCGCGCATTGGCGCTCTCGGCACCACGTCGCATCGAGGCCTCGTCCATGACGTCGTCGTGGTAGAGCGTGGCCAAGTGGACGAGTTCGACGACCGTCGCCGCGGTCACCACTGCATCATCGGTCGGATTGGGTCCCAGCTGGGCGGTCAGCACGGTGAACAACGGGCGGAAACGCTTTCCACCGGCCCGTGCGAGATGCAACGCGGCCTCGGTGAGGAAGTCCTCACCGTCGGACAGTTCCGAGATCATCAGATTCTCGACGCTGACCAAACCTGCGGCCACGGTTCGTGCAAGCTCTGGATCGACCAGATCCACCCCGGCAACGACCGTCGATCCGGCCGTGTCGTCTGTGCTCACGTTTGTTGGTCCTGTCCTCGGTGTCTTGATCGGATCTGAAATCTCGTCTGCTGTCGGCGCCCCCGGATACCCGCTACTACCGTAGTGAATCTAGTGCGCGCCGTACCCGGAAGGTGCTTCACCCCACGTCCGGGCGCGGTGGGAAGCGCCGCGGTCCACTGCATACTGGATCTGTGTCCACTACTGCGGAGTTTCCCACCGAAGCCGAAGTGCTGGTAATCGGCGCAGGCCCCGCTGGTTCGGCGGCAGCTGCCTGGGCGGCGCGCGCCGGTCGGCAGGTAGTTCTCGCCGACGCTGCGACGTTCCCACGTGACAAGACGTGCGGCGACGGCCTGACCCCACGTGCCATCGCCGAGCTCGATCGCCTCGGCCTCGGCGAGTGGGTCCGCGGACGCGTCGAGAACCGTGGTCTGCGACTGTCCGGGTTCGGGCAGGAATTGCAGCTCGAGTGGCCAGGCGGTTCACTTCCGACGGTAGGCAGCGCGGTCCCCCGCTCGGAGCTCGACGACAGAATCCGTCGCACTGCCTTGGGGTCCGGCGCTCGGATGTTCGAAGGCGCCAAGGCTGTGTCGGTAGCCCGGAACGAGCGAGGTGTCGAGTCGGTCACCTTCGAGCACGGCGGCATGGAACGCACTCTCACGTGCAAAACGCTGATCATCGCTGACGGCGTCCGGTCGTCCCTCGGTAGGAAGCTAGGCCGCGAGTGGCATCGGGACACCACGTTCGGGGTCGCCGCTCGTGCCTACATATCCTCCGGCCGTAGCGAAGACCCGTGGATTTCCTCACATCTCGAGCTGCGCGACGGCGAGGGAGTGCTGCAACCGGGCTATGGCTGGATCTTCCCGCTCGGCACCGGCGAGGTGAACATCGGTGTCGGCACGCTGGCGACGGCCAAGCGGCCTGGGCCGGGCGCCCTGCGTCCGCTGCTGGATCTCTACACCGAGCAGCGTCGCGCAGACTGGGGACTGACCGGCGACCTTCGGGCTGTGGCGTCGGCCCTGCTGCCGATGGGTGGTGCGGTGTCCAACGTCGCAGGAAAGAACTGGGCGATCATCGGCGACGCGGCGGCCTGTGTGAATCCGCTCAACGGTGAAGGAATCGACTACGGGCTCGAAGGTGGACGCTTGATCGCGGACATGCTCGACGAGAACGACCTGAGCGAGGCGTGGCCCGCGCTGCTGCGCGAGCATTACGGGCAGGCATTTTCCATAGCCCGCCGACTCGCAGGCCTACTCACGGTCCCCCGGTTCCTACCCGCAACGGGACCTATCGGCATGCGTTCGACAGCACTGATGAAGATCGCGGTGCGAGTGATGGGAAACCTCGTCACCGAAGCCGATTCGGACCTCGTTGCACGAGCGTGGCGTGCATCGGGCAGCGCGTCACTGAAAGCCGATTCCCGACCGCCGTTCAGCTGAGGTGATCAGCGAACGGCACGATGCAGAGCCACGACCCCACCGGTCAGGTTCCGCCACTGCACGTTCGACCAGCCACCGTCGGCGATGCGCGTCGCGAGTTCATCCTGTGTGGGCCATGCCCGGATCGACTCGGCCAGGTACACGTACGCGTCAGGGTTGCTCGAAACCGCCCGAGCGACTGCGGGAAGCGCTTTCATCAGGTATTCCATGTAGACCGTGCGGAACGGCCGAAAGACCGGCGTCGAGAATTCGCAGACGACAAGCCTCCCGCCGGGCTTGGTGACGCGGGCGATCTCACGTAGTCCGGCCTCGAAATCCGAGACATTGCGCAGCCCGAAGGAAATGGTTGCGGCGTCGAAGCTCGCGTCGGCGTACGGCAGGTGCATCGCGTCGCCCGCAACCATCGGAACCGGACGACCGGAACCTGCCTGCAGCATCCCCTTCGAGAAGTCGGTGGCAACGCACCACGCGCCACTTCGAGCGAGTTCGACCGTCGACACCCCGGTCCCGGCGGCGAGGTCGAGAACTTTCTCACCCGCTTTCAGGTTCAGCGCGGCACGCGTGGACTTCCGCCAGCTGCGGTCCTGGCCGAAAGACAGCACGGTGTTGGTGATGTCGTATCGACGGGCGACGCCGTCGAACATCGATGCGACCTCGTGTGGGTCCTTTTCGAGCGTTGCACGCGAACTTGTAGGCACGTCTCGAGCTTACGGGTCATGCCGTTCTGAGCGCGGCGCGGTTTTCCCAACCGAGGACTTCGCAGTAGTGCCCGAGAAGTTCTTCGCAGATCACGGGCCACGTGCGGTGCAGCACGGACCTCCGCGCTGCCTCACCGAACCGGGCGCGCATCTTCGTCGACGCGAGTGCCGACACTGCGCTCGGGAGGAGTTCTGCGAACCGATCCACCGGCAGCAGATACCCGTTGCGGCAGTGCGTGATCAGGTCTCGGGGGCCACCTGCATCAGGTCCGATGACGGGAATTCCACTGGCGAGGGCTTCCTGGACGGCCTGACAGAACGTCTCGTGTTCGCCGGGGTGAACGAAGATGTCGAAGCTCGCGTACGCCTGGGAGAGTTCCTCGCCGCCGAGCTGACCGGTGAAGATCGCCGAGGGCATCAGCTTCTCGAGCGCACCCCGCTCCGGACCGTCACCGACGATCACGAGTTGGGTGGACTCGCTCAGCGAGGCAAGCCGCTCGAGGTGCTTTTCGGGTGCAAGCCGTCCGACGAACCCGACGATGAGCTTGCCGCTCGGCGCCCACTGTCTGCGCAATGCTTCTCGGCGGGCGGAAGGTGCGAACCGGACAGCGTCGACGCCTCGCGCCCAACGATGGACCCGTGGAACGCCGTGTTGCTCCAGCGCTTGAACCGCGGACGAGGACGGCGCAAGCGTCCGCGCCGCACCGCAGTGAACCCGACGCGTCCACCGCCACACAGCTTTCGATGTCAGGCCGAGCCCGTAGCTTTCGGCGAAGCCTGCGACATCGGTCTGGTAGACCGCGACCGAGGGAACTCCGAGCCGTTTGGCGGCTACTACGCCGCCGGCACCGAGAAGGAACGGCGATGCGAGATGCACGATGTCGGGGCCGAACCCGCGCAGAGCCGCCGTCAGGGAAGGCCCGGGCACCCCGACGGGGAGCGAGCTCACCCTGGGCAACATCACGGCCGGCACCCGGTGGATCGGGATTCGCCCGTGCAGGGTGGGAGCCCGCGGGCTGCCCGACGGGTTGTCCGGCGCGAAAACCATGGCGTCGTGGCCGGTTCGTTCGAGATGCTCTAGCACTCTGAGCACCGAGTTGGTGACGCCGTTCATGTTGGGTAGGAACGATTCCGCAACGATGGCTACTCGCACGTTTGTCAGTGTGGGCAACATCTTCGGCTACCAGGGAGCGTCGACGTTACGGGCGAGCGAAGTTCATGCGAACGGTTACCGATCGGCTTCTTCACGCCGACGAAGAAGCAGTTGCGTCGGAACTGCAATCAGCCAGGTCACGACGATGACCGACGCGGCCGGGATGATCGCAACGCTCGCATCGCGGCCGGATACGCGAACGAGATCAGGGTCGGCCTTGTTGTATTCGACGTCGATTCGTTGTCCGGCAACCAGATTGGTCGGATACAGCACACCCAGTTGTGGATTGTGGGTGACCCCGTCGGGAGTGATGAAGCTGACCGCAGAGCGGAGTCTTCCTGCCGAGAGGACCTCTGCCGTCGCCGTTCCCTCGTCGGAAGTGATAGTTCGATCGTTCTGCCACGCCGCGACGACAAGGAGAATCGCCAGCACGGAAATTCCGATTGCGACGACAAGAACCGAAATCCGCGTACGAGCCAACCCCTTGTTCGGTCCGTCGGCACTGTCGGGGGCATCCACGTCGATAGAGGTTACTTCCCGAGTTCGGCGCACAGGTGAGCGCCTGACGGTAGCCTCTGCTGACATGTCGCGCGATTTCGAATTCACCATTTCCTCCGAACACACTCCCACCCAGGTCTACCTGGCACTGACCAGCGAGGAACAGTGGATGACCAGATTCGCCAAAGCCGAGAAGACCGAGGGTTACAAGCTGACCAGTCACGAAGACGGCGGTCTGACGGTGGACATCTCGGAGGAAGTCGGGGTGACGGAGCTGCCGGCATTGGTCAAGAAGGTCATCAAGGGCACCCTGCTGATCACCAGGTCCGACCATTGGGGCCCGCTGCAGGGTGACCATGCGGACGGCACCTTGACGGGCGGATCATCCTCGCTCCCCGCCAAGGTCGCAGGCACGTTTGCACTCCGACCCGAGGGCACCGGGGCTGTGCTGACGGTCAGAGGCAGCTCGACGGTCAAGATTCCACTCATCGGCGGGAAGATCGAGTCGCTCGTCAACGACATGATCAAGGGCATCATCGATACCGAAACCCAGGAAACCATCGATTGGGTTGCCGCACAACAGGATCCGAACGAAACTCTCTAGAGGCGTGACCGAATCCCCGCGTGCAACTCCCGTAGCCCCGAACGCTCGGTGGTGACCTCGAGGACTCGAATACCATCGGCATTGCCCTCCAGCAGAACGGCAAGCTCCGCCGTGTCGACGCTGCGATGCGGGATGCGGTACGCCGCGCACAGCGCCGCCAGATCCATGCCGTGAGGAGTTCCGAACACTCGCTCGAAAGCACCGGCGTACTGCGGATCCCCCTGCTCCAGAAGTTCGAAAATGCCGCCGCCGTCGTCGTTGGCGACGACGATCGTCAGATCACTCGGCCTCGGCTCCCCCG
This sequence comes from Rhodococcus sp. H29-C3, assembly GCF_030063405.1. Taxonomy (NCBI): domain Bacteria; kingdom Bacillati; phylum Actinomycetota; class Actinomycetes; order Mycobacteriales; family Nocardiaceae; genus Rhodococcus; species Rhodococcus sp. H29-C3. Next base: position 267,241 of record NZ_JASITC010000001.1, read on the forward strand.
TACCGATGAGCAGGCCGGACGCGTCGTGGAGAAAAGTCAGGTCGCCGAGTAGCGCAATCGTGCGACCTCCTCCAGCCAGCGCCGCACCGACGGCCGTCGAGACGGTGCCGTCGATTCCCGCAACCCCACGGTTGGACAACACGGAAACGCCTTCGCTCGGATAGCTCACCAAGGCCGCGTCGCGAACCGGGTTCGACGCTCCCAACAGCAACCGATCGCCGACGCGTAGCGAGGACATCACCGTTGCCGCGACGTGGAGTCCCGTCGGCTTGGGATGCGCATCGAGCTGATCGCGGACGGCGTGGTCCGCCTTCGCGGACAGCGTCGCGCAGCGCTCCAACCAGGCCGCCCTCGGCGTCCCCGCCACCAGCGCACGGGTGCCGGTGGCAAGGACGTTGCCGGACACGTCGGGCCACCGCGGACCCGTCGTCAAGGCGAAGACGTCGACTGCGGGATCGGCCAGCACCTTCGAGACGGTTCGATGCAGTGTCGGACGCCCGGTGATGATCACCTGACGCGGCTTCAGTTGCGACAGGGCCATCGGATGCAGTGGAACGCCATGCACGGGGGCCGTCGGTTCCGCTACGGTCGGCAAACCTGCCAATTCGGGCCTCAAGGCTGCGCCGTGACCGGATACGACGATCGTGTCCACGGTGAGATCGACGTCGACCGGCACGTCGAGGGTTGCCTGCTGGGTCGTCGTCCAGGCTGCGCCGTCGGGACGACCGAGAGCGGCAGGCTCACGGTCGCCGATGTCGGGTACCAAAGGTTCACGTAGCGGAATATCGAAATGCACCGGACCGGCGTTGCCCGATCGAGTTCCGCGCGCTGCCGCCAGCACCCTGCACACCGCGCTGCGCCACTGACTGTTCTGGCCTGACCCGTCCTCGGCCAGCCCGAGGCTGATCGTCGCTCGCACCTGACTGCCGAACAGCCCCAACTGCTCTATGGTCTGATTGGCGCCGGTGCCGAGCATCTCGTAAGGCCGGTTCGCACTCAGCACGATCAGCGGCATCCGTGCATAGTTCGCTTCGAGAACGGCGGGCCCCAGATTGGCGACCGCGGTTCCGGAAGTCATGACCACCGGAACTGGACGACCCCCGGCCAGAATCAATCCGATCGCAAGGAACCCCGCGGTTCTCTCGTCGATCCGCATGTGCAGCCGCAGCACGCCTGCAGCGTCGGCTTCCTGTAGTGCGAACGCGAGCGGAGCATTGCGCGAGCCCGGGCACAGCACGACCTCACGAACACCACCCCGAACCAGCTCATCGACGACAGCGGTGGCCTGAGCACTGGACGGATTCACATCTCCAAGGTTGTCAGATTGGACGCGCCGAGGCGTATTCGGCCTAGGCTTCGAACTTCAGGTCGATCTTCGAATCCCAGGCCGGTCTTTCGAATAACCGATACCGACTGCTTGAAAGTCCGTTGCACTACCGGCGGGTTGGCCGAGGACTTTGACACTATGAACCGATGCGCACCGTCTTCCATCCGTCCGAAATGCCCCCGAGCGGCTTCTATCGCCTGCTCACCGCCTCGGTCGTGCCGCGACCCATCGCCTGGGTGTCGACACTGTCATCGGAAGGTGTGGCGAACCTCGCTCCCTACAGCTTCTTTTCGGTGTCCTCGGCCAACCCGCCGGTCGTGCAATTCACCTCCGTAGGACGAAAAGACAGCCTGCGGAACATCGAGGCAACGGGCGAGTTCGTGATCAATCTCGCCACCGAACCCCTCATGGAACAGGTGAATGCGTCGTCCGCCGACTACGAACACGGCGTCAGCGAACTGGACGAACTCGGCATCTCGCACGAGCCCAGCGAGAAGGTCTCGCCCCCGCGCGTCGCCGAATCACCGATAGCCATCGAGGCGACCCTGCATCGGATCATCGAAGTCGGCGACTCCTTCGTCCTCATGGGCAACGTCGTCGCCGTCGCGGTGCGCCCGGAAGTCCTCGCCGAAGACGGCCTACCGTCGTTCGCCGACATCGCCCCACTCACCAGGCTCGGCCGAACCGAATGGGGGCTCCCACCTCGGGTGCGCTCGATCGATCGCCCCACCCGCCCCTGACGGTGCCGCCCGCTGCAGGACCTGACCCACTTGCGAGACCGCCAGGTTCTACAGTTCACCTATGCCCAACGCTCCCCATGGCCACGCCGTCGTCACCAGCATCGGTGAGGACGACAAACGGTCTTTCGCGACGCTGCGGGTTCGTCCGACGCCGAGGGCGGAGCGATACGAGCTCGGTCGCAGCCTGCGCGAGAAGGTCTCCCGCGAATCGATGGGCGACTGGTCCGCGCCCCCCGACCGACCGGATCCGATCCGGCAGATCGAGTTCTCCCACGACGGTCGCATCGACTGGCTGATACCTGTGCGCGTGGAGCGGATGGCCGAGTCTCCGTACGGGTTCCTCCGCGGGACTGCGATCGTCATGGCACGAGATGTCGCACTGTTGCCGTCCACGGGAATCACTCCGATCATCAGCGGGGACTCGCACCTGGGCAATTTCGGATTCTACGCTTCCCCCGAACGTGACCTGGTGATCGATCTCAACGATTTCGACGAGGCACATCCAGGCGGCTGGGAGTGGGATCTACGACGCCTCGCCGCGAGCATCTGGGTGGCAGGGCGGCAGAACGGCCGCAGCGAATCCCAATGCGAGGAAGCGGTAGCTGCCTGCGTCCGCGCCTACCGACTCGAAGTGTCGAGACTGGCCGACGAACCACTGATGTCGCGGTCCTTCCAACGCCTGACCGCCGAGAAACTGGAGGCAGACGTCACCGAAGGGTCGTTGCGTAAGGAAATCAAACGGGCATCGAAGAAGGCTCGGCGAAGTACCAGCGACCGTGCGCTCCCCAGATTCACCGTCGAACACGAGGGGCAGCGCCGCCTGGTCGAGGAACCGCCGATCACCACACGCATCCCGGCCCGTGACGAAGAACTTCTCGCCCAAGGACTCGACGAGTACCTGGCCACTTTGTCCCCGCATTGGCGCCGCGTACTCGGCGGCTACACGTTGATCGACGTCGCGCACCGCGTCGTCGGCGTCGGCAGTGTCGGCCTACGCGCCTACGTGGCGCTCCTGGAAGGCAGCAGTCCCGACGACGTCGTGTTCCTCCAACTCAAGCAGGCACGACGCTCGGTCCTGGCCCCCTATGTCCACGGTGAGTCCGCGTGGCATGCGCACCAAGGCCAACGCGTCGTGGAATACCAGCAGGATCTGCAGACCGTGAGCGACCCACTGCTGGGGTGGACGACCATCGACGGGCGCCAGTACTACGTGCGACAGTTCCGCAACATGAAGGGCACCATCGACCTGTCCTCGATCGACGCCCCCGCCCTCGTCGACTATGCAGGTGTCGTCGGCAGATTGCTGGCGAAAGGTCACGCCCGAACCAGCGGGGCCTCGATGATCGCCGGCTACGTAGGCACATCCGACGTTCTCGACGTGGCGCTTTCCCGATTCGCGCGGCTGTACGCCGATCAGACCGAAGCTGATCATGCGCTGCTACTGCAGGCAATCAAGAACGGTCGCCTCGCAACCAGATGAAGGGGATACGTCCTTGCGAACGTATCCCCTTCACCCGAGACGAAGTCGCCTAGCCTGCGTACTTGGTGACCAGGTCACCGACGCGCGGCAACGCCTCGGCAACATTCTTCTTCGCCGAGCCACGAAGGCTCCCGTAGAACTTCTTCACCACGCTCTTGTCCGTCTCATCGATCCGCTCGTCCGTGACCGCCAGCAGCGCGTCGGATGCCTGATCGGAGTTGGCAACGAGATAGTCCGAGAACGACCCCACCGGAGCAGCATTGTACGACTGCCACAGCGGCTCCAACTTGTCCACGAACTCCGGCCACAGCTGTTCGACGGCCCGCTCGATGTACGACGGGCCGACCTTCTTGACCGCCCCGTAACCGCCCTTGACGGCCAAGCCGCTCGCGCCCTTCTTGTCCGACACCTCCGCATCGATCAAAGCCAAGACATCACGCAACAGAACATCGCGCTTGGACTCGTCGAGCAACGATTCCTTCAGTGCAGCAACCACTTCGAAATTCCTCCCAGATCTTCACGTTCGGCGAACGACGTGGGAAAGAGTACCGCAGGATTGTTTCCTGGGCACTCCGCAGGCTGCGCTCCCGCTTCCCTGGTCACTCCGCAGGCTGCGCTCCCGCTTCCCTGGTCACTCCGCAGGCTGCGCTCCCGCCCAACACCGCCGCACCCGCTCACGCCACCACCGCACCCGATCCTCCGGTGCCGCCAGCGACGTCAACCGCTCCGGATCGGGCTCGACAGGCTCGGCGCGCACAGTGCCGTCGAGAAGTTCCTGCGCGGCAACGACATCGGATTCGAACAGATTTCCGGTGCCGAGGCCGCAGGCGAACTCGAGTTTCGGAATTGCCGCCGCGGCAGCAAGTCCGGATGCCATACCGACAGCGGAGTCCAAGGCGCTGGAGACCACCACGGGGACCCCGTATTCGCCCAGTTCGCCTGCCAGCTCCAGCAACGCGCGCATCCCGCCGAGCGGCGCCACTTTGAGTACGGCGATGTCGGCTCCCCCAGCTCGAACGACTCGAAGTGGGTCCTCGGCGCGCCTGATACTTTCGTCGGCTGCGATCCGAACGGTCGGCAGACGTCGACGAACCTCGACGAGTTCCGGCACCGTCGCACACGGCTGTTCGGCATATTCGAGTTCGCCGTCGTCGAGCAACCTCGACAGCACCTCCACGGCTTGATCGACGGTCCAGCCTCCGTTCGCGTCGACGCGAACCCGCGGAACGAGTGCGCGCACGGCACGCACGCGTTCGACGTCGTCGGCGACGCTCTGACCCTTTTCGGCTACCTTCACTTTCGCGGTGTCGACGCCGGGAAACCGATCCAGAATTGCGGGGACCTCGGCCGCGGACACAGCGGGCACTGTCGCGTTGACGCGGACCCGCTCGCGGTACGGCGCAGGCGGCCCCTCCCATCCAGCTTCGATGGCAGAGCGCAGCCACGCGGAGGATTCCTGGTCGTCGTACTCGATGAACGGCGAGAATTCGCCCCACCCTGCCGGTCCTCGGACCAGCATGACTTCGCGGGTGGTGATGCCGCGAAACTTGGTGTGCAACGGAATCGAGAGAACGTGGGATCCATCGAGAAACTCCTCGACGGACGCTGGGTTCACTGCTGCCCCTCCAGAAGCTGCAGCATCAGCGCATTGCAGTCGGCGAGAACATTGCCCTCCAGATCGCGTAGTACGGCGTTGATGAACGTCTTACGGCCTTCGACGCGCTCGACACTGCCCTCGACGACGAGTTCGGTGTCCAGTGGAGTGATCTTGCGGTAATTGACGTGCAGGAATGCGGTCCGGCTGATCGGCCTGCCGTAGGCATGCTGAATCATCCCCAACATGTCGTCGAACAGCAACGGAAGCGTGCCGCCGTGCGCAGCACCGTTTCCACCGAGGTGATAGCGGCGGAACACGCCACGGCTACGGACTCCTTCGGCGTCGAACTTCTCGATGGTCCAAGGCAGCATCAGTAGCGAGCCGCGACCGGGAAGGGTCATCACACGGCCGGCGGGCGCCTGTCCCTCCGGCACCTGGAACGGGGTCAGCAGATCGATCAATGCTTCGACCCGTTCGGCGGCCTCGACAGTCGCCTCCGGCGTCGGCGCCGCGCTCACCGCCAGATCCTGAAGCGTTCGCAGCCCCGCCACGAGCCTGCCGTATTCAGGCCCGACGTCGGCTTGTCGGTACTTCGGAAACCCGCCGTGGCGCTCGTACTGGTCCTGGCCTGCCTGTTCGCTCATTCCAGCACCGTAACCCGTAGTCAGGAACCGGGTATTCGCGACGTACCGATCGTGGCGCTCTATCGTGACCAGGTGACCTTCACTCCTTCCCTGTGGCAAACCGTTCCCGGCTTCGAAAACCTCACCGATATCACCTACCACCGCCACGTACGTGACGACACCGTTCGCGTCGCGTTCGATCGACCCGACATCAGGAACGCATTCCGTCCCCACACCGTCGACGAGCTGTACCGCGCACTCGAGCACGCTCGGATGAGCTCCGACGTCGGCACAGTGCTGCTGACCGGTAACGGACCGAGCTCGAAAGACGGCGTGTGGTCGTTCTGTTCCGGCGGTGACCAGAGAATCCGAGGCAGAAGCGGTTATCAGTACGCCGACGGCGAGACTGCCGAGACGGTGGACCGAGCACGCGCAGGCCGACTACATATCCTCGAAGTGCAGCGACTGATCCGCTTCATGCCGAAAGTCGTCATCTGCCTCGTCAACGGCTGGGCAGCGGGGGGTGGCCACAGCTTGCACGTCGTATGCGACCTGACCCTCGCCAGTCGCGAACATGCCCGGTTCAAGCAAACCGATGCCGACGTCGGCAGCTTCGACGGCGGCTACGGCAGCGCATATCTCGCCAAGATGGTGGGACAGAAGTTCGCTCGCGAGATCTTCTTCCTCGGCGATACATACACGGCCGAGGACATGCATCGCATGGGTGCCGTCAATCGCGTCGTCGATCACGACGAACTCGAAAACGTGGCCATCGAGTGGGCCGCGAAGATCAACGCCAAGTCTCCGCAGGCGCAACGGATGCTCAAGTATGCCTTCAACCTGCAGGATGACGGCCTCGTCGGTCAGCAGCTGTTCGCGGGCGAGGCGACACGGTTGGCATACATGACCGATGAAGCCGTCGAAGGCCGTGATTCGTTCCTCGAGAAGCGCGACCCCGACTGGTCTCCGTTCCCCCGTTACTTCTAAAAGAGTCGACACCCCCTCATGTCCCTCTCGCGCGAAGCCCTACCCAGTCGTCGGCCACCGGCCGTCGGCGCGCGGACGGCTGTCGTCGAGTGGTTCACGGCAGCTCACGACTACGAATGGATGCGAGAGTTCCAGAACTCGCATCGTTCGGGCAAGGTCATCAGGCTGCTCATCGCGCTGTCGATGATCAATATCAGTCTTATGTCGTTTCTGTCGTTGTACGCCGCCGGCGGCCCGAGCGGTCCTGCCGCGACGATCTGGACGTTGACACTGTGCACTACCAACCTGATCGTTGCGGCACTGTGGATACTGCTGTCATTTCCTGGACGGCTCGGGGTTGTCCTGTTCGCCTTGTACGCAGATCTCGGCATCGCATCCACGTTGGTGTTGTTCGAACTTGGGAACGCTCTACTCGGTTGCGTCCTGTTCGCGGTGATCGGTGCGTTCGTCACGTTCTTCATGAGCCCGCGATGGGTCGTTCTGCACCTGGTCTTCGCATCCGCCGTCGTACTCGGCATCGCGGGGGCCTTGTACCTGCAGGGCCGGACGGACACACTGAACCTGCTGGTCCAAACCAACGTGGTACTCCTCGCCATCATGAGTGTGCCGATCACCTCCCACATCTTCCTGACCACATTGTCGGCAGATGCTCGGAGCTCGGTCCTCGATCCGCTGACCGGACTACTCAACCGCAGAGGACTGACGACAGCGATCGAGGACCTGCTGCCCCGGGGACAACGGCACGGATGGTGCGCCGCGGTGGTGGTCGTCGACATCGACAATTTCAAGTCGGTCAACGACATCTACGGTCATGACGAGGGCGACGCGGTCATCTGCCGAGTCGCGGAACGTCTGACCGCCCATGTGTCCAGATACGGGGTCGTCGGCCGTACCGGTGGCGAGGAGTATCTGGCTGCCGTCGTCACCTCGCGGCTGCACATCGACGCTTTGATTCACGGCGTCAGGCGTGCACTCCATGGCGCGAACGACGCTATACCGGTGACTGCCAGCATTGGAGCCGCCATTCTCTACGCCGAATCGGATCTGTGGACCGATAGCGCCGATCCCGTCGGCACCGCGACTCGCGTCGCGGATTCGATGATGTACGAGGCCAAAGCAGCCGGTGGCAACCGAGTGGTGACAACCCTGATCTGAGGAACCAGGTTCGGATCCAGCCGGTGGGGGCATGCCTGCGTCATGAGCAACGATCGCCAGAACCCCGAGCCCGAGCATGTACGGCCGGCGAACACTTCCGATGACACTGTCGCGGCGATCGGCAAGGTCTCCGAAGCCCTCGAAACCATCGAACGGGCCCGCGGCCACCTCTATTCGTTCCACCAACTGATGGGTCACGCCGATCTCCAACTCGGTGAGGCAGTCTCTGTGCTGCGCGAGGCCGGGCATCTCGCGCAGGCGGACAGGCTCGAAACCGAGATGGTCGGACGCAATGCGATCGACGGACGGTGGTCGTTCCAGATCGTCGAGGAATTCGACGATCTGTACTGGTCTCATTTCCGACGCCACGAGCAACAGGTACGTGCCGAACTGCAGGAGGGAAAGCGGCATGTATTCGAGGCCGAGATGAAGGAGTCGCGCAGAACTCACGACGCCCTCGGCCACGAGGCGACTCCATGACGGCGACCGACGGGTCGACGCATATGTGATATCGATGTGGTGTGGAGATCTTGAGTAGTCGAACAATTTTGCGCCCTACCGACTACCAGCGCACCCTCGAGTTCTACCGGGACGGCCTCGGTCTGGCCATACATCGCGAATACAGCGCCGGCACCGTGTTCTTCGCCGGCCAGAGCCTCATCGAGATCGCCGCACACGGCGGAGCGAGCGGACCGACGTCGTTCGATGGCGCGCTGTGGCTGCAGGTTCGCGATATCGAGTCCGCCGCGACCGAACTGCGTGCTCGCGGGGTTCGCATCGAACGAGCAGCGAAAACGGAATTCTGGGGTTTGATCGAGATGTGGTTACGCGACCCGGACGGGGTCGATATCGTGTTGGTCCAGATCCCGCCCGATCACCCGCTACGCCGCGATGTGCGCGGCGACTGATCACCACTCAGAAGGCGGAGGACCGCGCCGGCCGACTGCGGGTGTGACCAGAGGAAACCTTGGGCCAGTGTGCATCCGAGTTCGAGGGCGATATCGGCCTGTTCACGGGTCTCGATACCTTCGATGATCATCGACAGGCCGAGTTCCCGCGTGACTTTCGAGATGGCGCCGAGCAGAGCTTTGCCGCGAGGAGTATCCACCAGCCGAGACAACCGACCGTCGATCTTGATTCCGTCGGGTTCGAGGGTGACGAGCCGTTCCAGGGATGACCAGCCCGAGCCGAAATCATCGAGCAGTACTCGAAACCCGAGGGCGTGTACGTCGTCGATGTGTCGTCGAATCAGCGGACCGTCGGTCACCGCGGACGTTTCGGTGAGCTCGAGCGAGATCGAGCGCGGATCGACATCGGCCTCCGCCACTGCGCACTGCAGCTGGGCCACGGCGTCCGGATGTGCCAGATGACGCCCGGACAGGTTGACGCTGAGTCGCACCCCCGGGCGAAGTTTCTGCCATGTCTCCGCCGCGCGGACGGCCTGCCGCAGAACTTCCAGGTCGACGTCGATGATCAGTTCGCTCGACTCGGCCAGGGGGACGAAGTCCGCCGGCGAGACCAGACCGTTGATCGGGTGATGCCATCTCGCCAACGCCTCGAAGCCGACGATCTCCTCGGTACGGAGGTCGACGATCGATTGGAACCACGGCACGATCTGACCGCCACGCAATGCGCCGGCCAGATCGATATCACTGTCGAGCTTGGCGGTGGTGGACCCGACGCGTCGATGCAGGTCCAGTTGCTCCTCGAGAACGGACGCGAATTGCTCCAGTTCCTGTAATTGGCCGTCACTGACCTCACGCGGCATCAGGTCGAGTAGACACAGTGTCCCGATCACCAGGCCTTCCCGACCACGAAGCGGAACCGACGCATACGACTCCAGCCCGACCTGATCGAGAATGTCGCGTTGCCGAACAGTCGCGTCGACGCGATTGCGGGACACTACTGCCGGCTTACCACTGCGGACGACGTCGTCGCACAGCGTGATGGAGCGATCCATGGTCGACATCGGCGGCAAACCTATATTGACCAGGGTGTACAGGGTTTGTTCATCGAGTACGTTCAACTGCGCAATGGCAAATCCGACGCTCTTCGCGGCCAGTTCCACGGTGTTCCGAAGGGCCGGAGTGGTTGCCTCGACATCGAGGTAACGCCGTGCCGAGTCGCTCTGCCTTCGCGCCCGCGGCCGAAGATTGGGCGACGTGGGATCGTGGTCCACCGGCGTCTCCCTGCTCTCTGCGCGGTCCGACCGACTACGTATTCGTCCAGCTTAACGGTGCGCGCCCTCGACTAGATCAGATAGTCGGAAGCCTCGTGTGCAAAAGGCGGTGTCGGAGCAGGGCCGCTGCGAGTCGAACGCCGTCGGGCGACGGGGTTTCCGAGAACTGTCCGGACCGCGAATCAGGGAACGAAAACGCGCCCAAAGCCGTCAGTTCGGCGGTCACGACGTCGGCGAGTGGCTCGATGTCGGCGACGCCAGGAGATTCACCGCTGTGCGTCCACCCTTCGGCGGCCAGCAGCGCCGAGGTGAGTCCCGTGGTCTCGACGGGCCTACGTCCTCGGGCGACCTCGCCGAGCACCACTTCGGCGGCAATCGTTTCCGGGTGGTACTGGGTCCCGACCAGTCGGGAGACGAGGGTGCGCCACATCCCGTCGGCACTCATTCCACGAGCCCGGGCCGTCGGCACCAGCCGACCGTGGTGTTTGCGAACCAACCCGAGCCGCAGCAAGAGGCGCCGAACGGTCAGCACCGGTGCTGTCTCGCGTTCGGAGCCGGCAGGAAACGGCCATTCCCTCGGCGACCACAAGGTGCCGATAGCACGCTCCACGACCGAGTCGGGAAGAAAACCGGTGTCGGTCAGGGTGATGCCGTCGCCAACGAGGTCGAGGATGCCTTCGAGTCGACGGACGCATCCGAAAGCGGGTTCGTTCGCACTGTGCAGCTCTTCGGTCAGTCCGCGATAGAGCTCGGCCCGCGGGGTGCTGTAGGCAGACCAGATCGCGATCCGGTGGTCGAGTAGCTGTTCCAGGAGCACGCCACCGAGCCGATCGGTGCGCAGAACCGCATCGGTCATTCCGCGCCGACGGGCGGCCAGCGCACTCGCCTTCAGCGGCGGTGCGTGAGGCCTGGACGGCGTGAACTCACCTGCAACCGTGGCTACTTCGAGGGTCTCTCCGATCAGGTCGACGATGGCTCGTTCGGTACCTTCCGGGGTCTGTTGCCAGGTGACCAATTCGGTGTCCGCCGGCCCGATTCCGGATTCGGCGACGGCGGTGAGGTACTGCTCTTGCCAGGTTGCGTCGTCTACCGCCGAGAGCAGAGTTCGTGTCTGTTCACTTCGCGCTATGTCGGCGTACCTGGCGTGGCCGAGACGATCGAGCAGATCGGCGAGTGCCCGCGCTACTTCCCACGAACGATCCCGATCCTCGCCGAGAAGGCGTAGATGCATCCACAGAAATGTTTGCACCGAGGTCTGAGTGGGACCGGAATCCGGAGACACATCCTGCAGTCCGTCCCAGCCGATGCGAGCGTCCGCCCCGGATGCTGGATCGACGGAGTCGAGGTACGACAGCGCGGCGGCCACAGAGTCGTCCCGCCCACCGAGCTCACCGCCGATTCCATCGTCGAATTCCACGGGCTCCACTGTCCCACAGCCGTCTCCGAAGGCTCTGTCGGTACGACGTGACGCAGACCTCTTACGAATCGGACATATAGGACCCTCGAGTGAACGGAAGGTGAACAGGTAACGTCGGGCGGGGACCGAAGAAGAACACTTCGGGGGAAGTTAACGGATCGAGGTGTCCAGGCGTCACACTTTGTAGTGTGAGCGCAGAATTCGTCGTACTTCTGGTTGTCGTCGTGACCGCTTTGGCGTTCGACTTCACCAACGGTTTCCATGACACCGCCAACGCCATGGCGACGTCGATCGCAACAGGGGCACTGAAACCCAAGGTTGCAGTCACCCTGTCCGCCGTCTTGAATCTCGTCGGCGCATTCCTGTCCGTGGAGGTGGCAGCGACGGTCGCCAAAGGCATCGTCAACCTCGGCGATACCGGTGGCCAAGCGCTGCTGACCATCATTTTCGCCGGTCTCGTCGGCGGGATCCTGTGGAATCTCGCAACGTGGCTGCTCGGCATACCGTCCAGCTCGTCACATGCACTGTTCGGCGGGCTCATCGGCGCGACAATCGCGGGTCTCGGCACGTCGGGGGTCGTCTGGGACGGCGTTTGGAGCAAAATCGTGCTCCCCGCCGTGCTCGCACCCGTCGTCGCAGGTCTCGTTGCCACCGTCGGCACCCGGCTGATCTACCGCATCACCAATGCGGTGCCGGAGAAGTCGAGGGAGCGCGGCTTCCGCTGGGGCCAGATCGGCTCCGCATCATTGGTCTCGCTCGCCCACGGCACCAACGACGCACAGAAGACTATGGGCGTCATCTTTCTGGCTCTCGTCGCGTACGGCACGGTCGGTCCCGAAGCCGAGATGCCGTTGTGGGTCAAGTTCACCTGCGCACTCGCGATCGCCCTGGGCACATACCTCGGTGGGTGGCGAGTCATCCGCACACTCGGCAAGGGACTCGTCGAAATCGCGTCCCCCCAGGGAATGGCAGCGGAATCTTCCTCCGCCGCAATTATCCTGACCTCCAGCCACCTGGGGCTTCCGTTGTCGACGACGCAGGTCGCGACCGGATCCATTCTCGGCTCGGGCGTGGGCAAACCGGGCGCACAGGTCCGCTGGAACGTCGCGGGACGCATGGCAGTCGCGTGGGTCATCACCCTGCCCCTCGCAGGTGTCGTCGGCGCGGCATGCTGGCACCTTGCCGACTTCGTGGGCGGATTGCCCGGCGTGCTGGTCGTCTTCGCCATTCTCATCGCCTTGGCAGCCTTCATGTACCTGCGGTCGCGTCGCCAGCCGATCGACCCGAGCAACGTCAACGACGAGTGGGACGGTGGCCTCCTTCCGGCCGACGAAAAGTCCCCCACAACGGTTTAGGAAGAACGGCAATGGAAACTCTCACGCACACGCTGGACTCGCTGTGGAAAGTTGTACTCGTCGGACTGCTTCTCGGAGCAGGCCTGCCGGCAATCTTCGCTCTAGGCCTCAGAGCCCTCGCCGTCGGCGAGACACCGGACGATGCGACCGGCACCACCCAGCTCCGCACTACCCGCCCGGCCGCAGCCACCGCCGTAGCGGCGCTCTGCTTCGCCGTTGTCGTACTCGCCATCGCCGCTGGGATTCTCTTCATCATGAAGGACTTCCTCGACAACACATTCGGAATTTCCGTCTTCTGATCCACTTCGCTATTCGACCAGGAAGGACAAGCATCATGACCGACCCCAAAACCACGTTTCCCGCATCCGTCCTCCAATGGTTGCGTGCCGGCTACCCGGAGGGCATACCTCCGAAGGATCGCTTCCCCCTCGTGGCTCTGCTGCGTCGCGCCGAACTGAGCGACGCTCAAGTACACGAGGTCGTGCTCAGCCTCGTCGCTCCTATCGGTGGTGCACTGAGTGACGGGGCGATCTCGAACGACGAGATCTCGGAATTCATCAAGGAATTGATCGACACCGAGCCGACCCCCGAAGACATTGCTCGGGTCTCGGCCCGACTCGCTGCAGGTGGATGGCCCCTCGCAGATCCGGTATCGCTGAAGTAGATGGCGGTTCCTTCGTTCCTCACCGCGATCCTCGATTGGTTCCGCGTCGGGTATCCCGAAGGCGTACCCGACGCGGACTACATCCCGTTGCTGGCATTGCTGGCCCGCCGACTGTCCGACGACGAGGTTCATTCCGTCAGGGACGCGCTCATCGCCGACGGACAACTTCCCGCGGACAAGGCGGGTATCGCGGTGTCCATCACAAAGGTCACCAACGAGATGCCACGTGAAGAGGACATCGATCGGGTTCGGTCGAATCTCGCGACGGGCGGATGGCCTCTCGCCGATCCGTTCACACTGGGAGCATCCGATTAGGCTCGCCGATGTGGACCTGCTCGAAGAACTACCTATCCCGGCCGGACCAGCCGCTGCCGCTCTGTTGCCGGGGCTGAGCGACATACTCGACGGGAATTGCCCTGCGGTACTTCCGGTCCCAGCGTCCGACGCTCGCGAGAGCGCCCGGTTGCGCGACGCGCTGGCCCCAGGCACGCCGATCGAGTCCGCCGCAGCCCTCGTCGTGGCCACCTCCGGCACCACGGGAACCCCGAAGGGTGCGATGCTCTCCGCGGCCGCGTTGAGGGCAAGTGGCACGGCAACGTACGAGCGCATCGGCGGCCCCGGCTCATGGCTGTTGGCGCTACCGGCCCATCACATCGCCGGACTACAGGTCTTGCTACGCAGTGTTCTCGCCGGCACCGAACCGGTGATACTCGACGTCTCCACCGGCTTCGACCCGTCGGCGCTGCCTGCTGCCGTCGGCGCGCTCGCCGGCCCGCGTCGATACACCTCGCTCGTTCCAACCCAGCTCGTCAAAGCGCTGGACCACCCTGCGGCCGTCGAGGCACTCGCATCGTTGGATGCGGTACTGCTCGGTGGCGCGGCCGCACCTGTCCCCCTCCGCGAACGGGCGGCCGAAGCCGGAATTACCCTTGTCGGTACCTATGGGATGAGCGAGACCGCCGGCGGCTGCGTGTACGACGGTATGCCGCTCGATGGCGCCCTGGTCCGGATCGACAACGGCAGAGTCGTACTCGGTGGGGCCACCCTCGCGTTCGGCTACCGCGGCACCCCTGCTCACCCTGCCTTCGCCGAGCCGGGGTGGTTCCGCACCGACGACGCCGGAGTTCTCCTCGATGGCGTGCTGTCGATACAGGGCCGCCTCGACGAGGCCATTACGACCGGTGGGCTCACCGTCGTACCGCAAGTGGTGGAAGCCGCACTCTCGACGCATCCGGCCGTGCGCGAGTGCGCGGTGGTCGGCCTCGACGACGAGCGCCTCGGGCACCGCGTCGTGGTCGCTGTCGTCGGCGGTCCAGTGACATTGGCGGCATTACGCGAACACGTCGGAAGCACCTTGGACGTCACCGCCGCACCCCGCGAGCTGTACCTGCTCGACTCCCTTCCCACCCGTGGCCCCGGCAAACTCGATCGGGCGGCGCTGCGTCTCAGGCTGGCTGGGCTTACGCCGTCGTAGGTCTCGCTGCTTGGGTGAGCGCGCACCGTTTTTGTAAACCGAAACGCCATTTCGACGTCCGAGGACGGGGGTGCGGTTGGCAAAAAGGGTGTGCGCTCGGGATGCTCCGCCTCGACCGAGTAGGAACTGTCGGAGCGTTCGTGCAAACATTTCGGGCATGAGCACTCTGGTCTGCTTTCACGCCCATCCCGACGACGAGGTCTTCACCACCGGCGGGATCATGCGTCTCGCCGCCGACGCCGGTCACCGCGTCGTTCTGGTCACCGCAACCGATGGTGCACTCGGCGAGTTCCCCGACGGCATCCTCCGCGCCGGCGAAACCCTCGTCGAGCGACGCAAGTTCGAACTGGAGAGCTCGGCGTCAGTGCTCGGCGCCGATCGTGTGGTGATGCTGCATTATGCGGACTCGGGGATGGCAGGAACCGTCGAGAACGACAATCCCGACGCGTTCTGCAATGCCGACGTGGATGCCGCGGCGCGCAAGCTGGCCGACGTACTCGAAGAAGAACAAGCCGATGTCGTCACGATCTACGACCCCAACGGTGGTTACGGGCACCCCGATCACATAAAGGTGCATGTCGTGGGTATGCGTGCAGCCGAACTAGCAGGCATCGCCAACGTCTACGAGGCAACGACGAATCGCGACCATATGAAGGCCCTCGTGATGGCGAACCCGAATTGGTCCGAGGAGAACTCTCCGCCCGACCTCGATTCGTTCGGGCTCCCGGAAGCGGAGATCACCACGATCGTCGACGTCAGCGCCGCGATGGACGCCAAGCGGGCAGCGATGCACGCGCACGAGACTCAGGTCGGCGACTTCGGACCGTTCCTGGATATGCCGCTCGACATGCTCACAGCGGCATTCGGCCGCGAATGGTTCCGACGCGTCGGCGCAGAGTCTGGTCCGACGGAGACCGCATTGCCGCTGTGACCGTCAGTGTGCGGACTGCACTTTCAGGTCACCGAACATCGAGAACGATCGAATCTTGATGGTGGGCGCATACGGGCCCGGGTCCACCGACCCCGTATCGATGTCGCGATCGCCGAGGATGTCGAATCCTCCGATCTCGACGTTCACGCCGTCGGGCACGACGAGCTCGGTGTCGCCGAAGAGCGAGACGATGGTAATGGTCGATTCGTTGGAGCCGATGATCGCAGACCGTAGATCCAAGGTGAGGTCACCCATGATCAGCATCGCGACTGTCGACTTTGCCAAAGCCCATCGGCCGGCGCGCTTCACATCACTCAACAGGCACAGGATTTTCGACTGAGATCGTGCACGTGCCGGGACGGGTTCCATCGTGTTGGGCGCTATCGCATCGAGTTCGTTCTGCTCTACCGTCGGCGCCCACACCACGGCCGCATGGTCGGAGTATTGCGCAAGCGTCAATCTCCCCTCACCGACTGCTCGTTCCAGCCTCGTTTGTGCAGCACCACGGGCATTCTCGAGTTCACTTCCATCGGACATAGTGCACAGGGTACGTCGGGTTCGTCCGTTTCAGCATTTCTTGGGGCGCCCTCGAACACAGGACCCGCAAAGGCGATCGACCAGTCGACGCTTGCCCGCTCAATGGTGCTGTGGTGCCGACTCGAGCGTCGTTCCGTGACCGTCCGTGATGTTCCCAGGAACTGGTTCAATGCGCCTGGTGACGCCGACCCTCCCATCGAGCACGGCCTGCTCGATGGTGCTGTGCAACGCGGGGCAGCGCATGTTCGTAGCGTCGTGCGCCTGTGTCGCATTCGGCGCAGTATCGCCATAGTCGGCAAACCGGCGACACGAAGTCGTCGTGTCGGCGAGCCACTGCACACTGGTATGGCGGGGGCTGTACTTCTCCACGAGCACGGTCGTACCGCACAGGCTGCATTCGATCGGTTGCATCTTCACCCCTGACCGGTAGCGACGCTACCCGCGGCCGCCTGCTCATCTCGGTTGGCCAAGTTGCGTTCGATCTCCTCATCCCAGTACTCGGTGGGCTTGGAGATGTCGATCTCGAACTCGAAACGCGTGGTCATGTCTTGTGAGATATCCGCGGTGTCCACGCAGAACTGCTTGTACCAGCGGCGCAACTGGTAAACGGGACCGTCTTCCTCGCACAGTAGCGGGTTGTCGATCCTCGATTTCGTTTTCCAGATCGCGATGTCCTGCTCGAATGTCGCCAACGTGGCTTGCCCGTATTCCGCAGCCATATCCTGTGCCGCCTCATTCGAGATTCCCGCAGGCTTTTTCACCATGACCCCGTACTGCAGAACGAACGAGTCTGGAGATATCGGGTAGTGGCAGTTGATCAACACTGCTTCTACCGGATGGTCTCCGGTATCGGCAACCAGGCGGTTGATCATGTAGGACGGGCCGAAATACGAAGCGTAGGACTGCGTCAAAATTTCATCCCCGAAGTTCACGAAATCACGCCCGCGCATATCCCCACGCGGCAGAAACGACATCTCCTGCGTGGCGACGTGCCCCTCGAAGATGTTCCGGAACGACTGCGGCAGATTGAGATGTACGTAAAAGAAGTGGGCCATATCGACCACATTGTCGACGATTTCTCGACAATGTGAGCCCTCTACGACGACACTGTTCCATTCCCAATCAGTCCACTGATCGCTACCGTAGCCCTCGATCTCGGGGATGGTCACCTCGTCGGTCGGCTTGGAGCCCTCGGGGTCGTTCCACACGAAAAGCTGGCCGTTCCGCTCGAGCGTCGACCAGGTCTGGGTGCGAGCCAGCGGCGGAACACGTCTGGCATACGGGATTTGCTTGCACTTGCCATCCCCGCCCCACCGCCAGTCGTGGAACGGGCAGGCGATCTCCTCGCCCTTGATCGTGCCCTTGGATAGGTCGCCACCCATGTGGCGGCAATATGCATCGAGTACCTTCAGTTCGTCTTTACGGTCTGCCCACACCACGAGCTTGTGACCGAACGCGTTGATCGAGTGAGGAGTACCGTCACGAAAGTTCTTGGCGAGGCCGAGACAATGCCAGCCCCGAGCGAACCGTGTCGGATTGCTGCCGGCATCGATCGAACGCACCTCGTCCTCGACGTGAGGTAGGTGTTCGTTGGTGATCGTCATCGCGTGACTCCTTTTCCCGTCTGTGGCCTGCGGCCCTCGAGATGCATTCCGGGGCCCGTTCGTGTTCTGCATCACACTGTGGGACAAGCGTGCCGGTTTGATCAGGCCGTCTCCCGCCCAGAGGGATCTACGCTCCGAAATCGCTGGTCGGAGGCAGAGTGAGATACTGTGGACCAGATCACAGTGGGGCCGTCGTCCCTACCGAAAGCGCGGGAGGTTGGTGACCGATGCATGTACATGTCGACCCGCCCTCGGACCAGCTCAGCAGGGCCGAGCTCATGCTCGAGACATTACAGACAGAGGGCTTTCTGACACTGACGCAAATGGTTCATGCCACCGGGATCCCGCGCTCGTCGGCGCACCGTCTACTCGAACGCATGGTCCGACTCCGGTGGCTGTTACGTGTCGGTGATGTATATGAAATCGGCGTTCGGATGTTCGAACTCGGCTCAGAAGGCGTGCGCACCCACTGGTTCTATCGGCTGGCCCGTCCTCATCTGTTCGAACTGCAGCAACGCACAAAGCTAGTTGTGCACCTCGCCTACCTCGACGGCGGAGACGTTGTGTATTGGGAAAAGCTCGATGGCGAATTCGGTGCACATATACCCACGCGCATCGGGGGCCATCAGCCAGCGCACCGCACAGCACTGGGTAAAGCGCTGCTGGCCGCCGAGCCGGAAGAATACCTACACTCTCCAGTGTTCGACCGCATGAAACCCGGCACACCCAGAACGATCGTTACCCGAGAGGAACTTTCGCGGGAGGTCGGGAACGTACGCAGAGATGACATAGCCTTCGACCGCGGGGAAGGACTCGTCGATATCGGCTGTGTGGCAAGCGCTGTCAGCGCAGGCCAGGCCATGTCGAGCGACGGCCGTCATACCGTGGCCGCCATTTCCATCTGCGGTCCACTCGATCACATCGATTCTCGAATGGTCAGCGCGGTACGCTCCGCGTCGCGCGAGATTTCTCGTTCTGTGGGAGTCAATCCGATGTCCAAGGCATGAGCATCACAGGTTCTGGCGAAATTCGGGATATGTAGCAACCAGGGACGCAAGGCGTGTGCCGGCGCCGCAGTGCGGCCACCACCTACGCAGCGAGCGTTCGATCATGCTGCAGTGCAGCATGATCGAACGCTCGCAAACCTGCGGTCTTGCGTGCGGTCCGGCCTGAGTCACATCAGCGCTACGCCGTTACGTGACCGCACTTCTTTTCATTCAAGCGTTGTCGGCCGCGTCTCGAGCTTCCGCCAGTTCCCGTGCCCAAGCCCAGTCATGGCCCCAGTAGCTGTCCTGCGTAATTTCTTCGGAAGTGTAGAAAGCCTCGTCGACGAGCGAGCCTTCGGTTCCGTACTCGATGTCCCATCCACCGGGTGACTGGACATAGAACGAGATCATCTTGTCGTTGGTGTGCCGACCGAGGGTCGACGATACCGGGAACCGCCGTTTCATCACCTCGTCGAGCGCCCGTCCGACCGCGTCCAGTTGGTCGACTTCGACCATGATGTGCACCAGTCCAGGATCTTTGCCTTCGGGGACCGGCATCAGGGCGAGGCTGTGGTGACGCTGATTCACGCCGAGAAATCTGATCCGCTGTACGCCGAACTCCGCAGGCACGGGCATCCGCATAGCTCCGCGCGGTAGGAATCCCAGTGTCTCGGTGTAGAAACGATAGGTTTCATCGAAGTTCGTCGATGGGACGACCACATGCCCCAACCCCTGATCGCCCGTGACGAACTTCTGGGCATGCTTGGTGAGCACCGGACTGTGGTCGAGAACCGGTCCGTGAAAGAACTCGAGAGGAGTGCCGCCCGGGTCCGTCATGGCAAACCCTTCCTCGACCCGTCGAGCGTCGGTTGCCTCCTGCGACATCGGCTCGACGACGTAACCTGCCTCTTCCAGCCGTGCTCGAAGGTGAGCCAAGGCCAACTGATCGCGCACTTCCCATCCGACTGCTGTCACTCGATCGTGCGAACTCGGGACCACGGTCAGCCGTGAGGCGCGCTCGTCCATTCGCAGATACAGGGTTTCTTGATCCGGGCCGGACCCCTCGTCGAAACCCAGTACATCGAACGCCAGCTCGCGCCACCGATCGATATCTGTTGCCTCGATGGTCACATATCCGAGACCCTTGACTTCACTCATGATTCCTCGTTTCCCGTTCAAAAGTTTGGGGAGAGAACGACATTGCTGTGACTGCAGCGCCTCTTCGCTGTGCAGTCGAAACTCGCTCTGCCCGAAGACCGACAACCGACAACCGACAACAACGTATTGCGTCTGTTCGACTATCGAAGTGAGCCCTTCCGCTCATCGGGAAGCCGGCCGGAACAATGGAGTGGCATCATGCGGCGCGAGAAGCTCCACCGACCAGTCCGCTCAGTAGGAGTAGCGGCGTTCAAGACTGTGGACGGCCGTATTTTCTTCACATGACCCCTACCGAAGTCACCAGAGAGAAGGCTCTCTCCACCGTCAACCAGTACCTGACCGCGATCGCTGATGCGACCTCGACGGAGCAAATCGCAATCCTGTACGCCGAAGGAGCAACAGTGCAGGATCCGGTCGGGTCAGATCCGATCTGTGGCAGGAAAGCGATTGCGGCCTTCTTCACGCCGTTGATTCAGACCCGACGAGAGACCGAACTGCTCAATTTCCGCCACAGCGGCGATTCAGCAGCTTTCCACTTTCGGGTACGCACCTACACGGCGGACGGAGTTGTCACAATCGAGCCGTTCGATGTGATGACGTTCGATCTCGAAGGACATATCACCTCGACGAAAGCATATTGGTCACCTGAGGACGTCCGGATGTCATGAGATCGGACGATTCGAGCCACTGCAGGCGATCACCGCGAGCATGATTGCCGCCTTCGACGTAGTCGGAGCAACACTGCGCTTCCGATGAGCGGGAGCTCCCGTTCTTTCGGAGGGCCGCCGGAACCTACTGTGATCAAGGACTCAGCTACAGGGTGAGTCGCCCGACATCACACGGAGGTACACGATGACGCATGAAGTGGTTCTCAAAGTCGAGGAAATTGCCGCTCAGTTGGCTGGAGCGGCTCAGGAGACCGAGGATCTCGGCAAGCTCTCGGACCAGAGCGTGAAACTGGTCCGACAAGCCGGGGTGATGCGCATGCTGCAGCCCACCGACTTCGGCGGATACGCAGCCCATCCTCGGGACTTCGCCGAGTCCGTCATGGCCGTCGCCAAGCATTGCGGTTCCACCGGATGGGTGTGTGGCGTGGGCGGAGTCCACCCCTGGGAGATGGCCCTGATGGACCGCAAACTTCAGGAAGAAGTCTGGGGCGAGGATCCGGACACCTGGATCGCATCTCCCTACGCCGCGCAAGGCGTGGCGACGCCTACCGACGGCGGATACATTTTGCACGGCCACTGGAACTTCTCCTCAGGCACAGATCACTGCGACTGGATCTTTCTGGGAGCGATGGTCGGCGATGCCGAGGGAAACGCCGTGATGCCGCCCACGATCATCCACGTGGTTCTGCCACGTAAGGACTACACGATTATCGACGACACTTGGGATGTCATCGGGCTGCAAGGAACCGGCAGCAAAGACGTCGTCGTAGATGGGGCCTTCGTGCCGTCCTATCGGACAATGGATTACGAGGAAGTGCAGGCGGGGGAAGGAGTTGCAGAGCGCGTCGGCCGGACCGAAACCGTATACAAGCTGCCGTTCTGGACGATGTTTCCGCTCGGAATCACCGCTGCCGTCATCGGTATCGCCGAGGGTGCATTGGCCGCGCATCTCGACTACCAGCGGGAACGCGTCTCTGCCATCGGGACCAGAATCAAAGATGACCCCTACGTGATGTACGCGATCTCCGATGCCGCTGCGGAGATCGCCGCGTCACGAACACAACTGCTCGACGGAATTTCACGCGTCTACGATCTCGCGGACGCCGGACAGACGATCTCGTTCGAGGACCGTTCGCTGGTCCGGCGGAATCAGGTGCGCTCGGCCTGGCGGGCTGTACATGCGGTCGACGAAATCTTCGCGCGCTCGGGCGGCAATGCGGTGCGACGTACCAACGTCGTGCAGCGCTACTGGCGTGACGCGCACGTCGGCTTGCAGCATGCGATTCACGTTCCGGGAACCCTTTACCATTCAACAGCTCTCACCACCATGGGCGAAGTGCCGGAGGGGCCGCTGCGAGCGATGATCTGACTGGACTAATTGCCGCACTTCCCTTGATCGCGGCTACGGTTCAGGCCGAGTGTCAAAAATTCACACAGGCGAGCCTGCCCCGCTTCACCGACTCACAAGGCTCACCGAAGGGGATCCTTCGGTGAGCCGTTTTTCTACATTGTTTGCTGCACTTGAAAATCGGATGCGTACCGTTCCGGCAATTCCGTGACGGAAGAATCGACGAAGGAGTTCGTGTTGAGTTCGGAATCAGAGCGCGTCGCCGTAGTGACAGGCGCAAGCCGCGGGGCCGGAAAGGGAATAGCGTTGGCACTCGGCGATACGGGGGCCACCGTGTATGTCACGGGTCGTACTGCCTCGCCAGGGGATTCGCCCCTTCCAGGCACCGTCTTCGCGACGGCCGAGGAAATAACTCGCCGCGGTGGAACCGGCATCCCCGTGATCACCGATCACTCGGTGGACGGCGAGGTCGAGAATCTCTTCGAGCAAGTTCGCAAAGAGCAAGGTCGCCTGGACATTCTTGTCAACAACGCGCTCGCCGTTCCCGATGC
Organism: Rhodococcus sp. H29-C3; assembly: GCF_030063405.1. NCBI lineage: Bacteria > Bacillati > Actinomycetota > Actinomycetes > Mycobacteriales > Nocardiaceae > Rhodococcus > Rhodococcus sp. H29-C3. Next base: position 290,022 of record NZ_JASITC010000001.1, read on the forward strand.
ACTGACCATGAAGGGTCCGTTCTGGGAGAAGCCGCTGTCGTTGCTCGATTTGCTCGATGTCGGGATGCGATCGACCTATGTCGCCACGCATTTCGCGGCGCCATTGCTGATCGAAGGTGGAAGCGGCCTCGTGGTGAACACTTCGAGCTTCGGCGGCACGTGCTACATGCACGGACCCGCTTACGGTGCAGGAAAAGCAGCGGTGGACAAGATGGCTCACGACATGGCTCACGACTTCCGGCCGTTCGGGGTTGCAGTGATCTCGATCTGGATGGGCTTGCTCAAGACCGAGCGCACACTCGCGAGCTTTGCTGCCAATCCGGACGCGTACGCATCGTTGGCTGCTACTGCGGAAACACCGGAATTCACCGGCAGGATCATCGCAGCGTTGGCGCATGATCCGCACCTGATGCAGCGCACCGGAAACGTTCTCGTAGGTGCAGAGCTCGCAGCCGAACTCGGTGTGGTCGACGTCGACGGAAATCGGCCCCCTTCGCATCGATCGATGCTGGGCGATCCACCGCAGTTCAGTGCTGCGGTAATCGAGTGAAGCTCTTAGTCATCCGTATGTTCCCTACGAAAGGATTCTGACGTGAGCATTCCATCGATCGAGCAAAGAATGTCCGCCCTCGAGAAGATCGAGGCAATCAAGTCTCTCAAACATCGCTATCTGAGGGCGTGTGATGCCAAGGACGCCAACATGTTTCGCGCATGCTTCATCGAACGCGGCGCGATCATGGACTACGGCCGACTGGGAAAATACGAAGATGCGGATCCAGTCGTCGAAATCTTCCGCAAAGTTGCGCTGAGGAAAGAATCGGGAAGCTACGTCGTTCTCGACATGCACCACGCATTTCACCCGGAAATCAAGCTCACCGACGATGACCATGCCGAAGGCAAGTGGACACTCGCGTTTCGCCAACTGGACATGACCGCGCGCACCGAAACCGTGTCGTCGATGGAGTACGAGGACAAATACGTTGTCGAAGCCGGCGAATGGAAGATTTCGTATTGCCGTGCGGTCCCACTCTGGTCCATGACCCGGCCCTTGGGCGAGTCCGTCGAGGTGGTGCAAGGCTGGGGATTGGACACGTAGCTCAGCGTTCGGCGGCGTATGGACCCCGATGTGTGAACGGAAACTTCGTTCACCGAAAAGCACCTTCTGGTCTGTTATCGATCGGAAAACCGACCCTTACACGGTAGGCTGACGCGGAAGTTCCACAGGTGTTCCGCCGCCGACAAGGGAAGGGAAGCCACGAGAGCAATGGATTCAGCAGTCGGCATATCGATGGGTGTCAGTGGCATTCGAGCAGTGCGCACCGTCGACGGCCGGTCGTTCTCCGCCGAATGGTTCCCAACTGCCGGTCCGAGCCCCGATGCCGAGGACGTAGCGCACGCCATCCGAGTCGTCGTCGACCGGCCGGACGCTCCGCATTCTCTCGGCGTCGCCTTCCCCGACCCTGGCTACAGTGCCGCGTTGAAGGCCGCGTTGGTCGAGGAGTACGTGTCGGAGGTACGCGTGATCTCCGAGGTTGCGGGCACTCTCGAACAGCTGAGGGCGGACCCCGAATTCCGGTATCGCACCGTCGCACTCTACGACCTCGGGGCGACCGGTCTCGAGATGACCGTCGCGGACATCGACAGCGGAACCGTTTACGCCGCGACTCGAACATCCGAGATGAGCGGCGAAGTACTCGACCGCGCTGTGCGAGATCATCTCCTCACCCTCGACATTCTTGCGATACCACGCACCGAAGCCGAAGAACACGCGCTGTTGGAATTCAGTTGTGAAGTCAAGGAAGCACTGTCCACGCACGAGGCGACACAGACTTCGGACGGCGCATTCCGACTGCTGGATCGTCACATGTTCGAACTGCAGATCATGCGAGCGGCCGAGCACTCGGCGATCGCCCTCCGCGATCTCGCCGAGATGTCCGAGATTCCGCCCGAGGTGGTGGTCGCGGTCGGTGGTGGCGCGAGAATTCCCCTGCTGAAAGAGGTACTCGAGCGATATCTCCGGATTCCCGTTGTCGTACCCGGCGATCCGGAGCTGATCAGTGCTCGCGGTGCAGCGCTGTACGCGGCGCGGGTGGACCAGCAGCAGACAGCCGGATCCGGGGCCTCACGCTGGAGCGTCACATCACTGTTGATCCCACTCGTACGTTTCGGACTTCCCACCCTGGCCGTATTGGGCTTTTTCACCTGGATGCTGTGGCCCGGCGCCGGGGAGGAACCGTCGCTGACCGGAACCCAGGACACAGCGGTCGAGAAACCTACCGCCGAGGCCGTGTCCACCACGACGCCGTTGCCGAAGGCAGTGGTAACCACCACGGTCCTGATCCCGACGTCGGATGCGCCGCCCGTTACGACCACTGCGCCGCCCGTTTCTTCGACGACCGAAAGTCAGTACGTGCCAGAGCGCAGCACCGATGAGAACACCGAAGCCCCACCCACTGCGCCCGCTCCGCGACCGTTCCAGCTGCCGCCGCTTCAGCTCCCCACATTTCAGCTACCCGACTTGCCTCGTCTACCTCTTCCCTGATTCGGGCTCTGTTACTCGGGCCCTCCGAGGGCATCTACGACGGCGATGCGCAAAGATCTACAGCATGGCCACCACTGCTCAATGGATCGAAGGCGCACGCCCCCGCACGTTGCCCAACGCTATTGCGCCCGTTCTCGTCGGAACAGGTGCTGCGGCGTCACTCGGTGACGCCGTCTGGTGGAAGGCGCTGCTCGCGCTCCTCGTGTCGCTCGCGCTCATCATCGGTGTCAACTACGCCAACGACTACTCCGACGGCATCCGAGGCACCGACGACGAACGCGTCGGCCCCCTCCGGCTCGTCGGGTCGAAGGTTGCCTCGCCCGGTTCCGTCAAGGCTGCTGCCGTCGGATGTTTCGTAGTCGGCGGAGTTGCCGGGATCACGTTGGCGGTGACCAGTGCATGGTGGCTCATCCTCGTCGGCGCTGTCTGCATCGCGGGTGCGTGGTACTACACCGGCGGCAAGAAGCCCTACGGATACAGCGGCCTGGGTGAGGTAGCGGTCTTCGTGTTCTTCGGCCTCGTCGCGGTTCTCGGTACCCAGTTCGTGCAGGCGGGTCGGGTCGACTGGGTCGGAGCGGTCGCGGCCGTCGCAGTCGGATCGTTCTCGAGCGCTGTACTCGTCGCAAACAATCTTCGTGACATCGATACCGATCCGGACTCCGGAAAGCACACACTCGCTGTGCGACTGGGCGACTCCCGCACCCGCCTGCTCCACCTTGCACTGATGATCGTTCCGTTCGCGGTGACGGTCGCGCTCGTCGCGCGTACACCGTGGGCGCTGATCGCGCTGATCGCGTTGCCTCTGGCAGCACGCGCAAACACGCCGGTGCGTACGGGTGCGACGGGATTCGCACTCATTCCGGCGCTTCGCGACTCCGGTCTGGCGATGCTGGTGTGGGGCTTGACGACCGGAGCCGCGCTGGCATTGGCGTAGACCGTCAGCGGTTCTCGGGCACGAACGCGCCGAGCAGGAAGTTGACGATGGAGATGATGAGTGCGCCCCAGAATGCTGCACCGAAGCCTGCAATCGCCAAGCCGTAATCGGTCACCGAGGAAATCCAGGCGGTGAGGAGCAGCATCAAAGCGTTGATGACAAGGGTGAACAGTCCGAGCGTCAGAATGACCAGGGGAAGCGACAGCAGTTTCACCATCGGCTTGATGAACGCATTGACGATGGTGAAGACCGCTGCAATGCCGGCCAGGACGATCAAATCCCATCCTGTCCCACGACCCGAGCTCGCGAGTTCGATGCCGCCGACCCACTGCGCAGCCAACCAGATCGCAAGAGCGTTGATAACGAGCCGTACGAGAAATGTCATGCGCCCAAGACTATGCGGCGCTGCGCCGAAGGGTGTGCCCACCCGCGGCGCTGCCGAGCGGCTTACGCTCGACACGTGAACACTGCGAACCTCACCCGTACCGAGACACGCCGTCGCTCGCGACACATCACCGAAGTCTCGTATCGGATCGAGCTGGACCTACTCGCGGCGACCGACGCCGACATCGACACGTTCACCTCTCGCACCACCATTTCGTTCGACGCGTCCACACCGGCGACATGGATCGACTTCATCGGCGCGGACGTACATTCGATCAGGCTCAACGACGTCGAGATTCCCGTGGTCTACGACGGCGCCCGCATTCAGCTCGTCGGCTTGGCCTCGAGAAACACGGTCGTCGTCGACGCGTTGGCTCGTTACAGCCGGTCAGGTGAGGGTCTTCACCGTTTCGTCGACCCCGTCGACGACGAGGTCTATCTCTACACCCAATTCGAACCGGCCGACGCTCGACGCGTCTTCGCGAATTTCGAACAGCCCGATATCAAGGCGCCGTTCACCTTTGTGATCACCGCGCCGTCTGGCTGGGAAGTTCTCTCCAACCGGACTGGAATCCGCACGGGAGATACCGTGACCTTCGCCCCTACCCTGCCCATCTCGACGTATATCACCGCCGTCGCCGCAGGTCCCTATCAGCGATCCGAATCATCTTGGACTCGAGACGATCTCACCGTGGAGCTCGGCGCACTGTGCAGAGCTTCTCTCTCCGAGTACTTCGATCCCGAGGACATCTTCGATATCACTCGTCGGGGGCTCGACTTCTTCCACGACAAATTCCGATACCCGTATCCGTTCGGCAAATACGATCAGATCTTCGTTCCGGAGTACAACCTCGGCGCAATGGAGAATCCAGGCTTGGTCACGTTCACCGAGTCGTACGTATTCCGTTCCGCTGCAACAGATGCCCAGTACGAAGCTCGCGCCAATACGATCCTGCATGAGATGGCGCACATGTGGTTCGGCGATCTCGTGACTATGGAGTGGTGGGATGACCTGTGGCTGAAAGAATCCTTCGCCGACTTCATGGGCGCATTCGCCTCCGCCGACGCAACGCGCTTCACCGATGCCTGGGTCAGTTTCGCGAACAGGCGTAAGGCCTGGGCGTATCTGCAGGACCAACTCCCGACGACCCACCCCATCGTCGCCGACATCATCGATCTCGAAGCTGCCAAACTGAACTTCGACGGCATCACCTATGCCAAGGGCGCCAGCGTACTCAAACAACTGGCAGCATACGTCGGAGACAAGGCCTTCTTCGAGGCCTCCCGAAGGTATTTCGCCGAGTTCGCTTTCGGCAACACGACACTCGCAGATCTGCTTACTCATGCCTCCGCCGCGTCCGGGAGGAATCTGGACAGCTGGGCTACCGCCTGGCTGAAGACAAGCGGCGTCTCGACACTCTCCTACACCGGCAGCAGCGTCGAGCAGACCGACCCACGCCCGCATCGCCTGGCCATCGGACTGTACGACGCGGATGCCGACGGCAATCTCGTTCGTACGGAGCGTCGCGAGATCGATATCGTCGACGCGAGCACCCCCGTCGAATTACGCAGTGCCGCATTGATTCTCCTCAACGATGACGACCTGACCTACGCCAAGATTCGATTCGACGAGAAATCCCTTGCCACTATCGCCAGTTCGCTGGATCGAATCGTCGACCCCTTGACTCGGGGATTGATCTGGTCGGCACTGTGGAACGCGACACGTGACGCGGAATTTGCGCCGACCAAGTTCTTGGACCTCGTCACGCGGTTCGCGCCTTCGGAGAGCAAGGTGGGCATTCTGGAGGCTGTTCTCACCAATGCCCAGTACGCGATCGATCACTACTATTCGGACGGTCAGGATGCTGCCCGACTCTGGCTGGACACGTGTTGGTCTCGACTGATGTCGGCAGATACCGGAAGCGATGCGCAAGTGGTGTGGCTACGCGCGGTCGGCGCGGCGGCCCAGAATTCCGATTCCAGAGCCGAGGACATCTTCGGACTGCTCGACGGCCGCCTGCCCCTCGAGGGCCTCGATCTCGATCCACAGCAGCGGTGGTTGCTGATGCGGGCTCTGAGTGCATCCGGCCGTGCCGACAAGGACGCGATCGATGCCGAATTAACCTTGGACGCATCGGCTTCCAGTCGCAATTCGTATCGCGCAGCGATTTCGGCCCGACCGACGGCCGAAGCGAAGTCGACTGCGTGGTCGGCATTGATGGACTCCGACGACTTGTCCAACGACGCAGTCGACGCGACGGTGTCCGGCTTCCGTGCCGGTGGGCGACGGGACATGTTGGCGTCCTTCGACTCCCGCTATTTCGAGGTGATCGCGGAACTTTGGGCCGGGCGAAGTATCGAGATCGCCAGGAGGCTCGTCATCGGATTGTTCCCGCAGCAGCAGAGCACCGAGGATGCCGATGCGTGGCTCGCTGCTCACGAGTGGGCGCCTGGGGCGCTTCGCAGGCTCGTCATCGAACAGCGAGACCACCTCGCGCGCGAGATTCGAGTGCGTGCGGCAACGGAGTCCTGACCGACCTTGCAGGCGACGTGAGACGCATCTCGGCACTACTGTCGGCGGTATGACTTCCAATGGCATGGCTTTGAACACGATTGCAACGTCGGCGCTCGCGGCCGGTGGACTCCTCGGCGGTTTCGCGGTGGCACGGAAGACGGAGAACCGGCAACTCGGAGGTGCTGTCCTCGCGGCTGCAGGTGTCGCGTGCACCGTCTCGTGGAATGCGTCCTCGGGCCCGAAGGTTGCCGGCGCGCTCCTGGCGACCTATCTCGTGGGTTTCGGGGCCTCGCACCCGCTGGCGAAGAAGATCGGCGCCTGGCCTGCGGTGGGTTCGGTGGCGGCGGCGACGGCAGCGGCGTCGGTCGTGTTGATGCGGGAGTAGAGCCTGCGGAACGACCCAGGGAGGCGGGAGTAGAGCCTGCGGAACGACCCAGAGATGCGAGAGTAGAGCCTGCGGAACTGGGAGTTCAGGGTACGAATTCTCCGGTTCTGAGGAAGTTTTCCAGGACCGTTGTCGGGCCGGTGAGGTCCATTCCCTGGTCGGCGACCCAGCTGTCGTCGAAGTAGGTGTCGGCGTAGCGTTCGCCGCCGTCGCAGAGCAGTGTCACGACGCTTCCGTGGTTGCCTGCGGAGATCATGTCGGAGATCAGTCCGAAGGCTCCCCAGATGTTGGTCCCGGTCGATCCGCCGACTCGCTTTCCGAGAACTGTGGATGCGTGTCTGGTGGCGGCGACGGATGCTGCGTCGGGTACGGCGATCATACGATCGATGACCTGTCCGACGAAGGATGGTTCGATTCGTGTACGTCCGATCCCTTCGATCCGAGATGGTTTGTCGGTCTCGTAGTCGGCCCTTCCGCTTTCGTAGCCTCCGATGAAGGCGGAGTTCTCCGGGTCCACGACGGCCAATCGTGTGGCGTGGCGTCGGTACCGGATGTAGCGACCGATGGTGGCGCTGGTGCCGCCGGTCCCTGCTCCTACGACGACCCAGGTAGGTATGGGTGACTCTTCGCGGGTGAGTTGGTCGAAGATGGATTCGGCAATGTTGTTGTTTCCGCGCCAGTCGGTTGCGCGTTCGGCGTGGGTGAACTGATCCATGTAGTGCGTGTCGGGTTCGGCGGTGAGTCGGTGCGCTTCGGTGTACATCGCGGCCGGGTCGTCGACGAAGTGACATTTTCCGCCGTGGGTTTCGATGAGTGCGACTTTGGCGGGGCTGGTGCTGCGCGGCATGACGGCGACGAAGCGCAGGCCGAGTAGGCGCGCGAAGTAGGCCTCGCTGACTGCTGTCGATCCGGAAGATGCTTCGACGACGGTGGTGTTCTCGGTGACCCAACCGTTGCAGATGGCGTAGAGGAACAGTGAGCGGGCGAGCCGGTGCTTGAGGCTTCCGGTGATGTGTGTGGACTCGTCTTTGAGGTAGAGCTGGACGTTCCAGGCGGCAGGCAACGGGTAGCGCAGGAGATGGGTGTCGGCGCTGCGCTGGGCGTCGGCGTCGATCAGCCGGACTGCGTTGTCGACCCATTCACGCGACGCCGAGTGATCGACTACGCGGGTCATCAGCGGCCGTCTTCTCCGCGGAGCTTCGATTGCAGATCTGCACGCGCTTGTCTGCGCCCCTCGTCCACTCCGGCGATCGACACGTTGACTCGGATGCGGAGTGACTTGAACAGCACCAGCGACAGCGGCAGTGCGATCAGTACTCCGAATACCGCGGCGACGAGTATGGGTACCTCGACGCCGAAGATGAGGCCGATTCCGAAGATGGCGGCGGCGATGACGATGACGAGCAACAAGCGTGCTCCGGTGTAAAGGGCTATGTCACGGAACAGTTCGCCCTTTGTTGCGGTGGGCGCGGGGGGCGTGTTGCTTTCGGTCACGATCCCAGGCTACCGCTCGGAACAACCCGTCTCGATGCCGCCTGACTTATCCGATTTGTCCATTACCTCCCCTTTACCAACTTTAGGTCAGTCGAGTACCTAGGGGTCCGGATGTAACCATGGGTCTCGTACACCACGCGTTCTCGACCGATCGGATGAGAACGCAGGTCCACGCGGGCGGATCCCGATTCGGGATTCACACCCCACGGGGGCGGGTCTTGCTTCACCGAGGACCCCGTCAGGGTGAGGAACACCAGCAGTACCGGACACATCAGCGATCGATCACACGCGAGACAGCACGCAGGAGGACACGAGAAGATGAGCGCACCAACTCTGCACAATGCTCAGGATTCACTGCTCACACCGGGGCAGGTAGCGGCGCTCTTTCATGTCGATCCGAAGACCGTGACCCGATGGGCGCACGCAGGACGGCTCGGATCACTTCGGACGCCCGGCGGCCACCGCCGGTTCCGCGAGTCCGAGGTCATGGCTTTGCTGACCTCACTGACCACGGAGGCCGGGCACAGGTAGCTCACCGCTCACACTGGAGAGGCGATTCTCAGGAAACTGCTAGCCGCGTGGGGTGCACATGGCATCCCCACGCGGCTACCCTCTTATGAGGAGGTGCGACATGATCTATCTTTTGGCGATGATCGGTTTGGTAGCAGTGATCGTCCTGTTCTGGAAGGCGTTCGGCCCGACGGTGCAGGAACCTGTAGGCAAGGTGATCGGGCCTGACGACGACCCAGAATTCCTGTGGAAGATGAATCGCGATACTCGACGCTCGGGCACCGATGGTCAGGATTCGGGAAAACAAGATCAACCAGAGTAACCAGCGAGACGGGTGAACCGTCTTCGCGCCTCTGCCTGCAGCCCGCTCCTCAGGAGCGGGCTGTTCTTGTCCGATTTCGCGTGCGCGTTGCATCCGGTCGAGTGCTGGGGAAGTCTGCGGCTACGGCAGCCGCCAATTCCAGTAGAGCGAACCGAGTCTTGGGTTTGAGTCGCCCGAGGTCGATCTCCGCTCCCTCCTCGAGGTGCGGGTCGAAGGGCACGAGCACGACTTGCCTGCACCTTTGCGCAAAGTGCTCTACAACCTTCGCAAGATCGACTTTTCCCGCTCGCGGCCGCACTGCATTGACGACGGCTACCGAGGATCGAACGAGATCTCGGTGTCCGTGCGCGTCGAGCCAATCGAGGGTCGCCGACGCACTCCGAGCCCCGTCGACCGAGCTGGAACTGACCACTACCAGTGCATCGGAACCGGAGAGGATGCTGTCCATGGCGGAGTGCATCAAACCGGTACCGCAATCGGTCAGGACGATGCTGTAGAACTTCTCGAGCAGATCTACGGCGCGATCGTAGTCGCGGCCGCTGAATGCTTCCGACACTGCGGGGTCGGAGTCCGAGGCGAGCACCTCGAGCCTGAACTCGTTCTGCGAGGTGTATCCGCGCACATCGCTGTAGCGATCCAAACTGTCGATGTCGCGCAGCATGTTTCGCACTGTCGCCGGCGTTTCGATGGGCACTTTCTGACTCAGGGTCCCTCGATCGGGATTGGCGTCGACCGCTATGACACGGTCGCCTCTGATGCTCGCGAACATGGACCCGAGAGTCGCCGTGGTCGTGGTCTTTCCCACGCCTCCCTTGAGGCTGAGCACCGACACTCGATAGCAGCCGACCAGTTGGCGGTCGACCTGCCGAACGAGGCGCAACTGTTTTTCGTCACGCGGACTGTTGCCCAGATTCATCCGCTTGCCCGACGCGGAATACAGCCACCGACGCCAACCTGACAGTGGAGCGGGACTGACCTGCTTCACCAGCAATGCATTGGTCAAATCGAGTGCGGACGAAGCGATTACCTGGGGAGGCAGCAAAGCCTGCGGCGCCGTCCGCGGATGCTGGTCCTCGGCCGGCATCGGTACCGGCGTCGACCGGAAGCCAGAATCGGGCGCTGTTTCGACCAGTGCCTCAGGTGGGTCGACAAGAGCCTCTGGTGCTGCGACGACAGGCTGCTCGGCGTCATGCACCACTGCAGCCTCGGGCTCGGTCCGAGGGGACGGCTCCTCCACCGGCACGATGGCCGAGGCCGTCGCGCCCGGGGGTGTGGCTGTCGGGGCCGTGACTTCTGCAGGTGTGACCGCTGCAGGTGTGACCGCTGGAGGCGTAACTTCTGGAGGTGCAGTGATCGACGAAGGCCGGTCCTCGTCCGGCTCTTCTGGCCGCACCGCCTGCCACGAACTCATCTGCCAATCGGCCATGAACTTGTCCCCCCACCGTTACCGAAACGGGTGACGCGCTCCCCAGCACGCCACCCCGGTCCTGCCAATAATTTCAGGCGGACGTTACCAGCTAGTTCAGACCGGCATAGGAGTGCAAACCGGAGACCACCATGTTGATGATGAAGAGGTTGAACAACATGGTGACGAAACCACCGACGTTGATCCAGGCTGCGCGTGTATTCCGCCACCCGGACGTTGCCCGTGCGTGCAGGTATGCGGCGTAGATGACCCAGGTGATGAAGGACATCGTTTCCTTGGGGTCCCAGCCCCAGAAGCGGCCCCACGCTGCCTCTGCCCAGATCGCACCGAGGATGACGCCTGCACCGAACAGTGGGAACGCAATGATCGTCGTCTTGTACGCGAGCCGGTCGAGCGATTGAGCGTCGGGCAGCTTGGCGGCGAATCTGCCGAGTGCGGTGCTCTTCTCCTCGCCGGCGGGCTGCTTGATGCGCAGCAGAAACAGCAAGCTCGCGACGCCGGAGACGAGCAGAATTCCACTGCCGACACTGACGATGGTGACGTGGATAGGCAGCCAGTAGGAGCGCAGCGCCGGCACGACGGGTGCTGCGTCCGCGTAGAGCTTCGTGGCGGCAAGGAACATCAGAATGATGATCGGTGCCAGGACGAACACGAGCATCGGGCGCATCGCACGCTTCCGCAGCAACACGATCGAGGTCAGGGTCGCAGCGGCCGTGGCCATGGTGACGAACTCGTACATATTGCCCAGCGGGAACCTATGCGTTGCGAACCCGCGCAGGACGACCGCTGCCACATGCAGCACGAGTGCGAGGATCAGCAGCGCGTATCCCATGCCGGCCAGACGCTCGGACAGCGGACGCTTCGGTGCGTCGGCAATGCGCCCCGGGCCGGTGGCCGTAGCGATGGGCGCACCGGAGCCGACCAGCTCCTTGGAGTGGACGGCCGAGGCCTTCACCGAGGCGTACTGCGCAATGAGCAGGATGAATGCGAGTACGTAGATCGTGAATGAGGACTCGAAAGACCAGTCGCTGTACTGCGAGAGCGTCTCGTTGATCGGCATCGGTCAGTTCTCCTGGTCGTTCTTCGTGTTCGCAGAGTTTGCGTCCACAGTTTTCACGTCGGCAATCAGACGCTCGCAGAGGTTGTCGAACTCCTCACCCCACCCGGCCTGATCGGTACGAGCCAACCCGCCAAGTTCTACTACAGTACGTCGTGGGTCACCATCCGCGAGGAGTCGGACCCACACTCGGCGCCTCTTGATCACCAGCGAGACCAGCAGTCCGCTCATCATCGTCAGCGCGAAAACGAGCACCCAGGTCTGCGCCGGATCGTGCGACACCTGCAGATTGACGAACTCTTCGGCACCGTCGAATCGGACCGTCGTGCCGTCGGACAGTGTCGATGCCTCACCTGGCTTCAGGTTGATTCGGTCCTGCTTGACGAGCCTGCCTTGGTTGATCATCTCCTGGTTCAGCGTGAACAGTGACTGCGGAAGTCCGGTATCGAGTCCGGTGTCACCCTTGTAGATGTCGATGGCGACGGCGGGGTCGGTCATCGCCGGGAAGCTGGAGGAGAGCAGCTTGTCGTGGAAGAACGCAGTCGGTGCGAACAGGCCCTCGATTGCGATCTGGTTCTTGCGACGGTCCTCTGCGTCGGGGTAGAGCCCTCCCGGTGGGTCGATGCGCATCACGCCGCTGGAGAGGAAGGTCGTGGCGTCGGTCGGTTGCCACTGGATGGTCTCGGTGCGGGTTTCGCCGTTCGGGAAGGTCACCGTGAATGTCGGTGCGTATCCGTGGCCTTGCAGGTACACACGGTCCCCTGCCACCCGTAGCGGATGGTTGACCTGCAGGACATCGGACTTCCAGACATTGTTCGCGAGGTCGTCCCCTGCCTGGTACTCGATGTTGGACGTGAACTGCTCGGCCTGACCGTTCTCCAGATAGTCGGCTTTGAAGTCCTCGACCCTGACGCACAGTGGTTCGAGTCCGGTGCCGTCGACGAGGTTGCCTGCGCGGAAACTGTCGTAAATTGCCGGTGAGGTGCTGCAGATCCCTGGCCCGTCGTTGGCGATGACCACGACGTTGCCTTCGTATCCGAACAGCTTGCCCAGCGCGATTGCAGCGAGCAGAAGGACCAGAGAGATATGGAAGACGAGGTTGCCGAACTCTCGGAGGTACCCCTTCTCCGCAGACAGCGTCACCTCGCCGTTGCTTTCACGCTTCTCCACGCGCCAGCCGCGCAATTGTGCCTGCACGATTGCTGCAGTGTCCTCGGGTGACCCGTCGGCGACGTACCGGCGATGGTGCGGAAGTCGCGACAGGTTCCGAGGAGCCCGAACAGGCCTGGTACGCAAGGCTTTTCCGTGCTCTATGCAGCGCGGAAGAATGCAGCCGATGAGAGAGACGAACAGCAGCACGTAGATGGCGGTGAACCAGAAGCTACTGAATACGTCGAACAGTTCCAGCTTGTCCATCAGCGGGCCGAGCGTCGGGCGGGCGGCGATGTACTCGTCGACCTTGCCGGCGTTGAGGCTGCGTTGGGGAACCAGTGCACCGGGAATCGCCGCGAAGGCCAGCAGGAAGAGCAGTACGAGCGCCGTACGCATGCTCGTCAGGCCGCGCCAGGTGTTGCGGGCGCCTGCGAGGACGCGTCGCGGCGGGGATTGGCGTCGGGGCGCCTGCTCCGGCCGGGTGTCGAGATCGGTCATATCGGCAACACCACGTCCGATACGAAGGCGTCACGGACCCAACCGACGAACACGTCCCACGCGCCTGTCACGAGGGCAATTCCTACTGCTATCAACATGATTCCGCCGAATACCTGTATCTGTCGTGAATGGGTACGAAGCCAGCCGACTCCGCGAAGTGCGCTGACCGATCCAAAGGCGAGAATGACGAACGGCAATCCGAGTCCGAGGCAGTACGCGACGATGAGTATTACTCCTCGTGCCGCCGTCGCCCCTTCGGTACCCGCGGCGAGCGAGATGACGCCCGCGAGGGTCGGTCCGAGGCACGGGGTCCATCCCAATGCGAACACGCCACCGAGCAGTGGTGCGCCGACGAGACTGCCGACTCGGCGCGGCTCGAATCGGACGTCTCGCTGCAGGGCAGGCACCAGCCCGACGAACACCAACCCCATTGCGATGGTGACGACGCCACCTATTCGCATCAGCAGTTCCCGATTGACTGCCAGTACCGAGATCGCGCCGAAGACCGTGGCCGTCGCCAGCACGAACACCACGGTGAAGCCGAGGACGAACAGCCCTGCCGCACCTGCGACTCGCATTCGAGTCCGAGTCCGCACCTTCGTCGTTGCAGCTTCCGTCGCGGTCACGGCCGGAGCGTCGGCCCCGACGACCCCGGCAAGATACGACAGATATCCGGGCACCAGTGGAACCACACACGGCGACGCGAACGAGACGAGACCGGCGAGGACGCACACACCGAAAGCGAGGACGAGTGGACCCGTCGACGCCGTCGTCTGAAACGTCTCACCGATGCCCGCCAAGTGGACCGTGTTACTCACTGTTGCTCGGGCCCCTCACCTGCGACCCGTTCGACGACGGGTTGCAGGTCCTCGGCGAGCAGTTCACGTAGGAAGACCGCGGCGACGCGGTGCTTCTTGTCGAGCACGATCGTGGTGGGAACCACCGAAGTCGGTATGCCGCCGAGAGCGGTGAGGGTGCGCATCGGGGGGTCGTAGATCGACGGGTAGGTGACGTTGTTGTCGATGACGAAGTCCTGTGCCTTGTCCTGGGCGTTGTCGCGAACGTTGATGCCGAGGAATTGGACGCCGAGATCCTTGGTGTTCTCGTAGACCTCTTCGAGGTCGTCGGCCTCACCACGACACGGGCCGCACCACTGCCCCCAGACATTGATCACGACGGCCTTACCTTCGTAATCGGACAACGACGTCGTGTCGCCTTCGGTCATCAGGTCGGGCCCGGACAACGTGCCGACCGTTCCGCGCTCGGACGGCGGGTCGTAGAAGATCTCGGTCTGGCCACCGGGCGAGACGAAGCCGAAGGTGCCGCCGGTGGCGACCGCGTCGGTGCCGCTCGCGCAGGCGCCGAGCAGTACCACGACGGAGATGCCGGCAGATGCGGCAGCGAGAAATCTACGCACCGGTGATCCTGGGATCGCTGGCACCGCCGGGCTCGGAGTAGACGATGTCCACGAGGGTGTCGCCCTCGTAGACGAGCGAGGTGAGCGAGGCGAGGCCGCACTGACGGTGCCGCGGATCGTGCCAGAGGCGTTCTCCCTGCAGGAATCGCCGCAGTGTCCAGACCGGCAACTGATGGCTGACGACGACGGCTTCGTGGCCCACAGCGGCGACACGGGCGGCTCCGACCGCGGCGAGCATGCGGTGCGCGATCTGTAGGTACGGCTCCCCCCACGACGGGGTGAACGGGTTACGCAGCTTCCACCAGTGGCGCGGACGGCTCAGTGCGCCGTCACCGACTGCGACGCGCAGGCCTTCGAAGTCGTTTCCTGCTTCGATGAGGTTCTCGTCCTCCCCCACCGTGAGGCCGTGCGCCGCCGCGATCGGTGTGGCAGTTTCCTGTGCGCGTCGGAGCGGCGATGCGACCACGAGCGCTATGTCGTGTCCGGCAAGAGCATCGGCGACGGCTTTGGCTTGGGTCTGGCCTGTGACCGACAGCCGGAATCCGGGAAGGCGTCCGTACAGAATGCCCTTCGGATTGTGCACTTCACCATGACGCAGGACATGGACGATGGTCCTGCTGGCCTGGTGCGGATGCGTGGCGTCGTTCGTGGTGGGCGCGTCGGTCACTTGGAGGTTCCAGCTTCTGCTTGGGCTGCTGCACGAGCGGCGGCGGGTAGTGCGTCGGCAATGATCGAAAAGGCGTTGTCATCGAGGGCTGCGGAGACGAACCAGGCTTCGAATGCGCTCGGCGGCGGATAGACGCCGCGGGAAAGCAGGCCGTGGAAGAAGGCCGGGTAACGCCAGGTCTCAGCTGCTTTGGCACCTGCATAGTCGGTGACCGGTCCGTCGGAGAAGAACACGCTCACCATAGTGCCCGCGAACTGCACATGATGACGAACGCCTGCCGCACTGAGGGCATCGCCGAGGAGTCCACCGAGCTGCTTGGAGTTGTTCTCGAGCTTCTCGTAGACCGCTGCGTCGGCCAGTCGCAGGCTGGCCAGTCCGGCTGCGACGGCAACCGGGTTACCGGACAATGTGCCCGCTTGGTAGACCGGGCCGGCTGGGGCGAGGTAGGCCATGATGTCGGCGCGACCACCGAACGCAGCTGCGGGGAGCCCGCCGCTCATGACCTTGCCGAAGGTGTAGAGATCGCCTGCGACGCCGTCGATGCCGTACCAACCGGCGGCGCTGACGCGGAATCCCGTCATCACTTCGTCCATTATCAGCAGCGCACCGTTGTCGGTGGCAATACGACGCAGGCCCTCGTTGAAGCCGGTGACCGGCGGGACTGCGCCCATGTTGCCTGCGGCCGCCTCGGTGATGATGCAGGCGAACTCGCCTGGATTCTCCGCGAACGCGGCCTCGACGGCGGCGAGGTCGTTGTACGGAACCACGATCGTGTCGCCGGCCTGCGCACCCGTCACTCCTGGCGATGTCGGCAGCCCGAGTGTCGCGAGACCCGAGCCTGCATCGGCGAGCAGCGCATCGACATGGCCGTGATAGCAGCCGGAGAACTTGAGGATCTTGGTGCGCCCGGTGAAACCGCGTGCGAGGCGGACCGCGCTCATCGTGGCCTCTGTGCCGGAATTCACAAGCCGAACCTGCTCCACCGGGCCTACCCGGCCGATGATTTCCTCCGCGAGTTCTATTTCCCGCTCGGTCGGCGCACCGAACGACAGGCCCGTCGCTGCTGCCTTCTGGACCGCTTCGACCACGACCGGATGGGCGTGTCCGTGGATCATCGGGCCCCACGAGGAGATCAGGTCGACATAGGACTTACCGTCGGCGTCGATCATCGTGTATCCGCTGGCCTCGGCGATGAACCGCGGGGTTCCACCTACCGATTGGAAGGCGCGAACCGGGGAGTTCACTCCACCAGGAATCACTGCGCTCGCGCGCTCGAAAAGTCGGGCCGAAACAGGGGCATCGTCGCCGGTCGGAACAGTCACGAACTCCAGTGTCCCAGGTTTACCCGTTTCGCCAACTACAGGGCGTAATAATTCACCGATCGCCACCGAGTTCGGCTCGATACGCTTGGAGTCTGTCGGCGAGCAGAATGGGCTGCGACAGTGCGGCCAAGTGCCCACCGGGCATCTCGTCGAGTTCTATTCCGAGCCGTTCGGTGACAACTCTTCGCTGGAACTCGATCGGAAAGAAACGGTCCTCCGCACCTTGCAGGAAACGCGTCGGGACATCGGGCCACTGCGTCGTCGGGTATGGAAGGACGAACGGGCCGTCGGATTGTTCGGGAGCACCACGCCGCATGGCCTCGGCAGTGACCTCAGGTGGAACGTCGTGAAAGAAGACGTCGGCAACCAGATCCTCGGTGTCGAACGAGCGGCCCTCGCGCTGCGCCTGTTCGGCACGCGCTTGCTGCGACCCCGTCGACTCCCACCACTGACCCGGTGACTCACCGGACTTCGGCGTCATCGCATTGAGCAGGACGATCATCGAGACTTCTGTTCTCCCCGCGACGAGGGGTGCGGTGAAGCCACCGAGCGATTGCGCAACGAGAACGTCGGTACCTACGCCACCCATCGCGGTAAGGACTGTGTCGGTGTACTCGAGCAGGCCTGCGTCCGGGTCGCCGGCCGGAAGGGTCACCGCGACGACGTCGTAGCCTCGTCGTACCAACTCCGCTTCCACTAGATGCCAGTACCAACCGTCGCCGCCCGCACCTGGAATCAAGACGAAATCGTGCATCGACTTCTCCTGCCGTTTGCGGAGATATTCTAGCGGCTGACCGCGCTACGCGCTGTGTAGCAACGACAAAACCCGCCCGCCGAAGTTCCGCTCCCGGTCGGGGAGAAGAAGCTTCGGCGGACGGGCAGTGGAGAGCTACAGCTGAGTTCTACGGTGCGCGGTGCTCGCCACCACGCGGGTCGTTCGGCAGGTGCTCGTCACCACGAACAACCTCTTCACCGCGAACGACCTTGTCATCACGAACAGCGCTGTCACCACGAACAACACTGTCTTCGTTGCCTACGGCGCCGTCCGGGCGCACGTTGCCGTCGCGGACTCCCCCGTCGCGAACTGTGCTCTCACGAGCCGTGCCGTCATGAACTGCACCCTCATGGCGACCGGTTTCGTGATGGCCGGCGTCATGCTGTCCGGCATGAGTGGCGTTCGGTGCGACCATCTTCTCGGCGGACGCCTTGTCGACACTGCCCGACTTGTTGGTGCCGGTCTTGGTGTTCACGTCCGGATCGATCTTATTGGCGCGGGCGTACTCTGCATCCAATTCGTCGCGGGAGCTTGCAGCATCACCCAGGTGGGTTTCGGCCTGCAACGACAGACGGCGAGCTTCGGCCGCCTTGGCCTCGGCATCGGCCTGCGAGCGGCGGGCTTTCGCGGCGCTCTCGTCGGCAATCGCCTGGCGCTCCTCGACCTGCACGGACTTTTCGGCGGCCTTCTCACGAATACGCTCGGCTTCCACGCGTCGACCGGATTTTTGCTTCCGGGCGAGCGCCAAAGCAATCGCGACGATGAGCAGCACTACTACAACAGCAATCACTATCCATACTGCAGTGTTCATTTCTAGCCCCCAACTGTAGGTGTGGCCCCTTGAGTACCCGACGCCGACGGCAATAAACGAAAAGTCCGGTTTTTCTCCCCGTTCTCGGCTTCCACCAGCAGCGCAGTAGTCGCACCCGTCACCGAAACAGAATGTCTTCGATTCCGTCGAACCATGACGGCGCTGCTGCGGTGAATTCGGGCGCACTGAGCGTGCCCGCGCCTTCCGGTAGGCGGCCCAGCAATGCGGTCGACGTCACCTCGGGTAGTTCGTCGAGGTTCGTGACAGCCGCTGCATCGGGCGTGCACGGCCATGAACCGATCACCAGGCCCGCGCACCACACACCGGCTGTTTCGAGCGCAGCCACCGTGAGAGCGGAATGGTTGAGCGTTCCCAACCCGGCTCCGCAGACGACCAGGACCGGGGCACCTACTCTGCGGGCGACGTCGACAAGCGTGAATCCGCCGATTCCCAGGCGTACAAGGAGCCCACCTGCGCCCTCGACGAGCACCACGTCGGCGTCGAGGGCGCTCACGGCACCGCAGACGTCGTCGAGTCCCAGTAGCGGCATCGAGCTGCGACGAGCCGCGACGTCGGGTGCCAGGGGTTCGGGGTAGCGGGCCAGTTCCAATAGATTGTCGACACCGGTGAGTCGAGAAATTTCCTCGAGGTCGCCAGGGTCGCCGGGTGCGACACCGGTCTGTGCGGGTTTACACACCGCGACAGACCCTCCCGATGCTCGTACTGTCGCCGCCAGCGCCGCGGTGACGACGGTCTTGCCGACGTCGGTGGACGTTCCGGTGACCAAGAGAACGCTCACAGTAGTGATCGGTTCAGCACGGATCCCAGGACTTCGCGAACGACAGTGAGATCGTCCTCGGTCAGCGTGGCCCGTGCGGTGAGACGCAACCGCGAGGTGCCCTCGGGGACCGACGGTGGACGAAAGCAGCCGACGTGCACGCCTTGGCGGCGGGCGTACTGCGAGGCCTCATAGGCTTCGATCGCATCCCCGAGCACGACCGACACGACGGCCGATTCCGGTTCCGCCACTCCTACGATGTCGGCCAAATCCTGCGCCCGCTCACGCACTGCGACTGCGCGCATAGGTTCGCGGAGGAGCACAGCGAGAGCGGCTCGAGCTGCCGCGACGGCCGCCGGTGCGAGTGCGGTGTCGAAGATGAATGGCCTGGCGACGTCGATGAGGTGCTCCCGCACTGCGGGCGGGCCCAGAACCACCCCGCCCTGGGAGGCGAGCGCCTTGGACAGCGTGGCCGTAATGACCAAATCCGGCCGGCCGTGAAGACCGAGTTCCTGCACCAGCCCACGTCCGCCGTCTCCCCGGACACCGAGGCCGTGTGCTTCGTCGACGATCATCAGAGCGGAGTACTTGCGGCAGAGTGCATGCAGTTCGGTCAGCGGCGCGAGGTCGCCGTCGGCGCTGAACACCGAGTCGGTGACGAGGAGTGCTCGCTCTTCCTGCCTGGTCTGCAGCGTCCGCTCCACGGCGCCGAGGTCCGCTCGGTCGAATACCTCGATTCGAGCGCGCGAGAGCCTGCACGCATCGACGAGCGAAGCGTGGGAGGCCGAGTCGGACATCACGAGTGCGCCACGGCCCGAAAGTGCCGACACCACAGCGAGATTCGCGGTGTATCCCGAGGAGAACACCAGCCCCGATTGCGCGCCGACGAAGGCTGCGAGTTCGGATTCGAGCTCACAGTGCAGCGTCGTCGTACCGGTGACAAGTCTCGATCCGGTCGAGCCGGTTCCCCAGTCACGCACGGCAGCGCAGGATGCGTCGACAACTTCGGGGTGTCGGACCAGGCCGAGGTAGTCGTTCGACGCGAGATCGATGACCGAGTCGTCCTGACGGCGCGCATCAGGCGTCCGATGTAACCCGAGCGTTCGGCGGGTGTTCGCCGCTTCGGTCAGCCAGTCGAGTGTCCTCACCCGAGAGACCATACTTGAACAGTGTTCAAGTTGTTGAGGCGATAGCCACCATTGCCGTCGCGATGCGCTCGACGTCCTGCTTCTCGCACACGTACGGCGGCATGGCATAGACCAGCCTACCGAACGGACGAAGCCAAACACCATGAGCCACAGCTATATCCGTCGCTCGCTGCATGTCGACGGGTTCTCTCATCTCGATCACCCCGATCCCGCCTCGCACTCGGACATCCGCAACTCCGGTCAGTGCCTGCGCCGGCGCCAAACCCGAGCGCAGACCAGATTCGAGTGCGGCAACCTCCGTACGCCAGTCTCGGGTGAGTAGTAGCTCGACGGCAGCAACCGCGACCGCACACGCCAACGGATTCGCCATGAACGTCGGGCCGTGCATCAAGCCACCGGCCTCGCCTGCACTGATGACCTCCGCGACCTCCGAAGTGCACAGGGTGGCTGCCAGAGTCATGTACCCGCCGGTCAAAGCTTTCCCGACGCACATGACGTCCGGGGCAACACCTGCATGTTCGGCCGCGAAGAGCGCACCGGTTCGACCGAAACCAGTGGCGATCTCGTCGAACACCAGCAAAACATCGTGGTCGTCGGCCATCCACCGCAACTCGGCGAGGTAGCGCGGATCATGGAACCTCATCCCGCCTGCACCCTGCACTACCGGTTCGACGACGATCGCTGCGATCTCGTCTGCGTTGCTCGCGAGAATCTTCTCGAACAGTTCGACGTAGCCAGGATCGAATTCGCTCGGCGGTACGGGAGCGAAGATCTGGGCATTGAGCACGTCGGTCCACAGCGTGTGCATCCCGCCGTCGGGATCGCAAATGCTCATCGGCGCGAAAGTGTCCCCGTGATAACCGCCACGCCAGGTCAACAATCGGCTCTTGCGTGGCAGACCGCGGCTGCGCCAGAACTGAATACACATCTTGACCGCGACCTCGACCGAGACCGACCCGGAATCGGCGAAGAACACCTTGTCGAGGCCATCCGGGGTGATCGACACCAGAAGTTCCGCGAGCCGAGCGGCCGGTTCGTGGGTAAGCCCACCGAACATGACGTGACTCATCTTGCCCAGCTGGTCCCGCACCGCCGCGTCGAGCACCGGATGGCGATATCCGTGCACGGCCGCCCACCACGAGCTCATGCCGTCGACCAGCTCGTGGCCGTCGCTCAGTCGCAACCGGACGCCGGCGGCACTCTCCACGACGAGTGGTGCGGTCGAGGCTGGAAAGCCGCCGTACGGGTGCCAGACGTGCGCGGCATCGGTTCGCAGAATCTGTGAGGTATCGATGCGCCGACACTAAAGGATCGATGGATACGGGAGGTTCTGCGGTGCGGGGTAGTCGAACCGCAGAACATGTTACGGCGATGTTACCGCTGCATTACAGTGATATGGGTGGAAGCACAACACGAACCCGCCCGGTGCGCATGGCCGGACGGCTGGCGCGAGCACCTCATCAGTGAATTCGACGGCTTCAGCCCACTTGTCACTCGTGCACTCGCGGACAACGGTGCGTCCCTGTTTAATGACGGCCCGTATGCGCGCAGCGGATTCCTCTCGCAACTGCGAGCTTTTGGCCGAAATTATCTGTGGCCTTCCTGACCCTTCACTCCCGGCTCGGCGACCGAAAGGTTACCGTCGAGTATGGCAACCACTTCTGAGCACCTTCGCAACACCTTGGACGGCCGCTGGCGTGATGTGAAGAACGAGGCCCGCAAGCAACTCGTTCGAGACGAGTTCCGTCCGCATTACACCCCGAACACCGTGATCGCTCGAACCAAAGCTTTGGAACAAATGAAGCTGCTTGCTCGAAACGGCGTAGCCGAAGACGGTTTCAAGAAGGAACACGGCGGCGGTGGCGACGTCGGCGGAGCAGTGACGATGATCGAAATGCTCGCCACGTCGGACCTGTCACTGATGGTCAAAGCCGGAGTGCAATGGGGACTGTTCGGCGGAGCCATCGAAAACCTCGGCACCGAACGCCATCACGAGGCCTACGTGCGGCGTCTCATCGACCTCGATCTGCTCGGCTGCTTTGCGATGACGGAGACCGGCCACGGCAGCGACGTGCAGGCCCTCGAGACCACCGCGACGTACAACGCCGAGGCCGGCGAATTCGTCGTACACTCCCCCACGCCGTCCTCACGCAAGGACTACATCGGCGGCGCAGCCGAAACTGCCACCGTTGCAGCAGTATTCGCGCAGTTGATCACCGCAGGACCTGGCGAGGAGCCGGAAGGACACGGAGTCCACTGCTTCTTCGTTCCGTTGCGCGACGAGGACGGCGCGGACCTCCCCGGAGTTACGACGAGCGACTGCCAGTACAAAGGCGGTCTCCCCGGAGTCGACAACGGACGCATCATGTTCGACCACGTCCGCATTCCGCGCGACAACCTGCTCAACAAGTACGCCGACGTCGCCGCCGACGGCACGTACTCTTCTCCTATCGAGAATTCGAGTAGACGCTTCTTCACGATGCTCGGCACGTTGATCCGTGGTCGCGTCACGGTCGGTGGGAGCGCGGCCGCCGCCGCGCGCGTCGCACTGGATATCGCGACGCAATATGCACTGCAGCGCAGGCAGTTCACGGCGCCGGATTCCGAAGAAGAAGTCCTCATCATGGACTACCTGGTGCACCAACGTCGACTGTTCCCACTGATCGCAAAGTCCTATGCGTTGCAATTCGCTCAGAACGAACTCGTGGCAAAGATGCACGAGCTTCAGTCGAGCGACGACCCGGATCCGGAGGAGCAGCGCGAGCTGGAGTCCCGCGCAGCAGGGTTGAAGGCGGCGAACACCTGGCACGCGACCACCGCGATTCAGCAAGCGCGCGAAGCCTGCGGTGGCGCAGGCTATCTCGCCGAGAATCGGCTCATCTCACTCAAAGCGGACACCGATGTGTTCACCACGTTCGAGGGTGACAACCACGTGTTGACGCAGCTCGTCGCGAAGGAGTTGCTCACTGCCTACGCCGACGACGTGAAGAGCATGAGCCCGGTCGAGTGGGTTCGCTTCGCCGCGGAGTTCGCCGGCGACCGCGTAATCAAACGCACTGCAGCACAGACGATCATCCAAACCATCCTCGACTCCCGCCAGGACAACGAGGAAGAGGGATCGCTGTTCAATCGCGGCACGCAGGTAGGCATGTTCGAGGATCGCGAGAACTATCTACTGTCGACCGTCGCACGGCGCCTGCAGAAGAACTCGAAGGAAATGAGCGCGTTCGACGCCTTCAACTCCGTCCAGGACCATGTGTTGCACGCGGCGCACGCGCACATCGATCGGATCGTTCTCGAAGCGTTCTGCGCCGGCATCGACTCGTGTGAGGACGAGGCAGCCAAGAAGATTCTCGAGCAGGTATGCGATCTCTATGCACTCTCCGTCATCGAGGAGGACAAAGCCTGGTTCGTCGAGCACCGCTATCTCTCGACAGAGCGTTCGAAGGCCGTCACCCGCGGGATCAACGAGCGGTGCCGCTCGCTGCGTCCGCATGCACTCGAACTGGTCGAGGGCTTCGGTGTTCCGGAAGAACTCCTCGGTGCCGCCATGCTCGGTCATCCGGGCGCGGGGAGCGACGAGGAGTCTGCAGATCATCCGAGCAAGGCTCACGCGGACTGACGCCACCGTGAGTGGGGACCATCGCCGGGTGCGCGGTGGTCCCCCTGTGTGTCAGCGGGGAGAGATGGGCGTCACCGGGGAGAGATGCGCAGCACCTTGTCTTCCGAGCCGTTGTCGGTGGTGAGCAGAATCGAACCGTCGGGCAGGCTCGTGGCCGAGCGGAGCCTGCCGTACTCGTTCTCGAGCGCAACGGCATGCTGAGCGACCCCGGTACCGTCGTCCGTCAGCTTCAGAAAAACTAGCTTCCGGCCCTGTTGACTGGGGAGGACAGCTGCGCCGTTCCACTCGCCCCACGCTGCGCCATCGGCGAATGTCAGCCCCGGCGTCGCAATCGTCGGTGATCCCGAACTCCAGACCGCAGCGCGTGCACCCGGCACGCGATCGGGGTCGGTCATCTCCACCGACTCGTCGTAGATTCCCGGCTCGCGATCCGGCTTGTATCCGTAGTTTCCGCCGGGAACCACAAGGTTCAGTTCGTCGTCTCGGCTCGTGCCCTGCTCCACCTCGTACAGGGTGTCGGTGCCGGGTGCGAATGCCAGGCCCTGCACGTTGCGATGTCCGAGTGTGTACACGCGGCCGGGTGCGTCCGCGGCGGGCGAGCCGTCGGCTTCGATGTGAAGCACTTTGCCGCCGAGCGAAGTTCGGTCCTGCGGAACAGTCGGGCTCGCGGTATCCCCGGTTCCGACGAACAGCGAACCGTCTTCGGCAGCCAGGATTCGGCAACCGCCATGACGGCCGTTCTCGGCGACCGGAATATCGTCGAGCACGGTCGCGACCCGCGTCAATTCCGTCCAGGCCACGTCCACGGACCAGCTGACGACGGCGATGCGGTTCCCCTCGGCGCCGCCCGAACTGTCCATTCCAGTGTCCTCGCCGAGGACGCCTTGGCAGGTGTACAACGTTCTGGATGAGGAAAAATCCTGTGCCAGTTCGATTCCCATCAAACCGGTTTCACCCTCGGCATAGAGATCGCCGAGATCGGCCTCGAGGTCTGCCACCGATCCGTCCGCACGCTTGACGATAAATCGACCCGACCGTTCGCCGGTCAGGATTGCGCCGTCCGGTGCCGCCACCACATCCCACGGCCTGCTCAGCCCGTCCAGTTCGGTCGTCACATCCAGCGCAGGTGCCACGCTGTCCTCTCGGGCAACCGATCCGGACGAACAGGCCAGCGTCATCGTCATGATCGACACAAGAATTCCGGAACCGGACAGCAGCTTGTTCATCCCACTGTGCCCGATGGTCCGCCCGCGTAGCCGACTCATTCTCAGGTAACCGATCGGGTGCCGTTCGCTCATCAGGACGCGAGTGTATATCCGGCTTCGGTGACCGCGGCAGCGATAGCAGCCGCGTCGATGTCTCGATCACTGGTGACGACAACTTCACCGCTGGCGAAGTCGACGTCCACGCCGCTCACGCCTCCAAGTTCGGATATCTCCTCGGAGACCGATGCGGCACAATGCTGGCAGGTCATTCCTTCGACGATGTACTTGTTCTGCATGTGTTCACCTTTCCGGGTGGGGAATCAGGATCGGACGAGTCGAGCGATCGCGTCGGACGCTTCTTTGACCTTGGCGTCTGCCTCGGGGCCACCTTTGCGTGCCGCCTCGACTACGCATCCGGCGAGGTGCGCGTCGAGCAGTTTCAGCGAAACCGACTGCAACGCTTTCGTCGCCGCAGACACCTGAGTGAGTACGTCGATGCAGTAGCGATCCTCCGTCACCATCCGCGAGATGCCTGCAACCTGTCCCTCGATACGCCTGAGCCTCTTCAGCAGGTCGTCTTGTTCAGTGGCATAGCTGCTCATAGCCCTATCATACCCCTACCGGGTATGCGCAGGTGGCTGGAGGAGTCTCCCAACGGCGTCGATCAGCAACAACCCTGCGATGACGACACCCACCGCACCCAACGCGATCCATGGCCCGGCGTAGCGGGTGGAAACATACTCGGGCCCACCGTTGCCTGCCACCGCGAACACCGTGTCGGTCACACCGGTGTTCCAACACAAGACCGCGAGAGCCACGACTGTCACCGCGGAGACGATCTCTACGATTGCGAGTCCTCGGATCACGAGTACTCGATCAGTGCATGCTCGAGCGCTGCCCGCAGTGCGTCGTCGTCCTTCGCCCATGCCTGCACGAGCGTCCCGTCCTTCATCCGAAGACCTAGTGCGGTGCGTCGACGCGGCACCGAATGCAATTCGCCGAGCACTCGCGCCGTCTCCCACTTCTTCGGTTCGTAGTCGCCATCGGAGTAGTCGATCGGAGGCAACACCTCGTCTATGTCCGAGATGTCGAGGGTCTCGGTACCCTGCCGCAAGCGCTGGGGCGTCACCGCGACGCTGACATGCCTGCGCGCGGCACTGACCTGCAGGTAGGTGAACCCGACCAGGATGAACGCGAACAGAGCCAGCGCGAACCAATGAACAACAGGGCCGGTCAGGAGTTCGATCACCAACACCAGCACACAGAACAGCGGCCCCCACAACAGTGCCCGCCAGCGAGCGCCTTCCTCGCCGAACAGCAATTCCATATCCGGCAACGGCGAACCGGACTCGAATCCATTGGTCACTGCGCACGCGCCCCGGGTCGGAGCGTCAGCTACTGACGACAGCGGGCAGGACGATCGCGATCGCCGCGAGGATGCCCATGGTCACTACGAGGCCGATCAACAGCAACTCCATCCGCATGCTGTGATCGACACGCTCGGTGCGATCGACATGGGGTGTTTGCCTGGCCTCGGTCCGAACCTGCATACGACTCCTCTGACCGCTGATTGTGATGGCTGTCACGCTAGCTCAGGAGGTCGTAGAAGACAAAACCACAGGTCATCCGGCGCTGAATCCGAGCGCCATGATGAATACCGCAACGGATACTGCCAGCAGCAAACCGAGAAGCGCCCAGGGCTTACCGCACTCCTGCTCGCCCTCGCGGACTACCGGTTGCGTCATGTGGGATCCGATCACTCGAGGATGGTACCGAGTGATGCTATTCACATGAACTGCGGGTGGCGCAAGAGACACGCCGAGACTCACTTCTTGCGTGAAGCGAGAAAATACTCGTTGGATTCCTTGCGGTGCATCAGATAAATCGCACCCGCTGCGAGTACACCCTGCGCGACGCCCGCAACCGCCATCGACAGCGACAATGCACCGTCGGCGGAACCGAGTCCGAACAGCTGAGGCAAGGCAAGAACCACTGTCACCGTCCCGATCATCGTCAGGACCATCCGCGCCCACATCCGGCCGAGCCGCATCTTGTTCACCCAGAACAAGAACAACGCTCCGAAACCCACTCCGAGGAAGACCATCAAGACGAGCGCTGCGGTCAGGTAACTCTCTGCCGACTCCGCCGTCAGCGGCATGGACGGTTGCTGGAGAGCCACATCGTCGACGAGTTGCTGCGCGAAGATCGACTTGTCGCCGTAGACGACAACGAGCGTCATCAGCAACTCGAGCATTCCCAGGAGCGCTACACCCCACCACAGATGGCGCGAAGTCTCGACGTCTACCGGCGCCGGTCGTTGGACGGACTCGAGCGGCAGTGAATCGAACGACGGAATCTTCAGCGACGGCGGGCCGTGTTCGGCCTCCCAGCGCTCCCAGTCCGGCGGTGGTCGGGGACTATCGCCTTCGGGCTGCGATGGATCGGTCATCTCTCACCGTGCTCGGTCATAGCCACCCAGCTGCTTCCGTGGCCCAATAGGTCAACACCACATCGGCGCCGGCCCTTCGAATACTGGTCAGGGACTCCACTATTGCCGCGTCGCGATCGATCCAACCGTTCTGCGCGGCCGCGGTGATCATCGAGTACTCACCTGAAATCTGATATGCGGCAACGGGAACCGGGGAAATATTGGCGATGTCTCGCAAAATATCCAGATACGACATAGCTGGTTTGACCATCACCATGTCCGCCCCCTCCGCCAAGTCGAGCTCGACTTCGTGGGCAGCTTCGCGGCGATTCGCCGAATCCTGTTGGTAGGTACGCCGATCGCCCTGCAGCGAAGACCCTACCGCCTCCCGGAAAGGTCCGTAGAAGGCCGAGGCGTATTTGGCCGAATAAGCGAGCTGTCCGACGGCGTCGTGGCCTGCCGCGTCCAGGCCTTCCCGGATCGCAGCTACCTGCCCGTCCATCATTCCGCTCGGCCCCAGTAGATGCGCGCCGGCATCTGCCTGCGAGAGTGCCATCTCGACGTACCGTGCCAGCGTCGCATCGTTGTCCACGACGCCGTCGGCGGTCAGTACGCCGCAATGTCCGTGATCGGTGAATTCGTCCAGGCACGTGTCCGCCATGATCACGGTCGAGTCGCCGAGATCGGCTTTCAGACGCCGAAGCCCACGATTGAGGATTCCGCCGGGGTCACTTGCTCCGGACCCGTCGGCGTCCTTGTCCTCGGGGCGCGGCACACCGAACAGCATCAAACCACCTACGCCCGCCGCCACTGCCTCTTCTGCGGCAACGCTCAGCGAGTCGAGCGTGTGCTGAAAGACACCGGGCATCGAGGAAATCTCGCGCGGCTCACTCAGCCCGTCCGCCACGAACATAGGCAGCACCAGATGCCGCGCTTGCAAAGACGTTTCAGCCACCAACCGACGCAACGCCGGAGTCCGGCGCAGTCGGCGTGGGCGGTCTACGGGAAACAACTGTACGGGCCCTCCTTCGTCGGGCAGCTGCGTGGAAACAGCTCTACCGGAGCTATTGCCACGCAGCTTGGGCGTCAGCGCCTGCGACTCTTCTTACGCGGGGGCGGCAATGCACCTTCGGCGCGCAGACGAGCAGCATGCTCGGCCAGAGCCTCGATGAGTGGACCGACCTGTGCGGTCTCCGGCTGCACGTCGACCCGAAGACCGAACTCGACAGCAGTCTCTGCCGTCTTCGGACCGATGCACGCAACGAGGGTGCGTGCGTGCGGCTTCCCAGCGATACCGACGAGATTTCGAACAGTCGAACTCGACGTGAAGCACACCGCGTCGAACCCTCCGGTCTTGATCATCTCGCGGGTCTCGGCGGCAGGCGGCGCAGCGCGCACGGTTCGGTAGGCAGTGACATCGTCGATCTCCCACCCGCGCTCACGAAGTCCTTCGGCCACCGTTTCGGTAGCGATATCGGCACGCGGCAACAGAACCCGATTGACCGGGTCGAACACCTCGTCGTACGGCGGGAAGTCCTCGAGAAGACCGAGGGAGGACTGCTCGCCCGAGGGCAGCAGTTCGGGGTTGATTCCGAACGACCGAACCTTCTCCGCCGTCGCTTCGCCGACACACGCGATCTTCACACCCGAAAATGCACGGGCATCGAGACCGAACTCTTCGAACTTCTCCCACACGGCGCGTACTGCATTGGTCGAGGTGAAGACGACCCACTGGTATCTGCCGTCGACCAGGCCCTTGACCGAGCGCTCCATCTGAGCCGGGCTACGTGGAGGTTCGACGGCTATGGTCGGAACCTCGATCGGGATGGCGCCGTGCGTCACGAGACGATCGCTCATCTCCCCTGCCTGGTCCTTGGTACGTGGCACCAGAACGGTCCAGCCGTACAGTGCGCGAGACTCCCACCAGGACATCTTGTTTCGCCCGGAAACGACCTTGCCGACGGTGACGACGAGCGAACCGACGAGCTCACTGCCTGCATCGTTCAGCGTGGCGAGGGTGGCCTCTACGGTGCGCTGCTGACGTGTCGTGCCCCGGACCGTGATGGCCGCGGGTGTCTGTGGCGCGAGACCGTGTTCGACGAGTGCACTGGCCGTCTCGGCCAGATGCCCCGACGTCGCGTGCAGTACGAGCGGCCCGGGTGCGGCAGCAAGCGCCGCCCAGTCGACCTCGCCTCGGACGTCGGCCTCGGTGTGTCCGGAACCCAACGCCATTCCGGCGTAGCTCGGCACCGCTGAACCCGACGGCAGTCCGGGAAGAACCTCGAACTGAACATGTGTGCGTGCAACGGCGTTGACCTCGGCTATGACCGAGTCGGTGGTCAGCGGATCCCCGGACACCAGGCGCACGACATCGTGGCCGTTCTTCGCCTCGGCCAAAAGGGTTTTGGCGACCTCGGCAGGCTCACCGAGGGCCGGTCGGACATCGACTCCGGTCTCGCCTGTTTCAGGGTCGCGCGGAAGATCGTGACCGACGAGCGCGATAACGCCCTTGTCGACATCTGGATCGGTAAACGCGAGTTCGGCAGAGCCGAGTACTTCGCGGGCTCGGACCGTCAGCAGAGCTGGGTCACCCGGCCCCGATCCCACGAAAAGGATCCGTCCGTTGGCATTCTTGCGGACTGGGCTCATCGGTTGTTCTCCAGTGCTTTCTTGTGTGGGTGCTGCAGTTCGATCGAGGTTGCGGGGCCCCGCTTCGGGATCAGCCGTGCAGTGGCGATGTATTCGCCGCGGACCGGGGGGCGAGAGGCCCTGCGTTTGGCGCGTCCGCGAACCGGCGTGGTGATCGACCTAGACATGGGATGTTCCCCCGGAGGGTGCAGAAGTTGTAGCTGCCGGCTCGGTTATGTCGACCAGTCTTCGGGCGCCGAGATCGAGCATCTCGCGGGCCAGGTCACGGCCCAGCTCCTCTGCATTGTCGGTGGCACCGACGATCGACGCGCGAATGGAATCGCTACCGTCGAGGGCTGCAACGCAGGCACGCAGTGACAGCTCTTCGAATACGTGGCCGCTCTCGTCGATGGACTCCACTATGTCGGCGATGGCGCCGACCGGAGCCGAACATCCTGCTTCGAGTTCGGCCAGCAGACCACGCTCGGCGGCAACACAGGTGCGGGTGTTCTCGTCGTCGAGCGTGCGAATCGCCTCGATGAGGTCGGTGTCGGCGATCCTGCATTCGACAGCCAAGGCACCCTGCGCGGGTGCAGAGATCATCTGCACCGGATCGAGTGCTTCGGTGATGACGTCGAGCCTGCCGATCCGAGAGAGTCCGGCTCGCGCCACGACGACGGCGTCGAGCTCACCGGACGCCACCTTCCCGATACGAGTGTCGAGGTTGCCCCGTAGTGGCCTGACATCGAGACCCTGACCAAGTGCACGCAACTGCGCGGCACGACGCGGCGCAGAGGTCCCGACGGTTGCTCCGACAGGTAGCTCGCCGAGTACCAGACCGTCACGAGCAACCAGCGCGTCGCGTGGATCTTCCCGCACGGGGATCGCAGCAATGACGAATCTTTCGTCGGGAGCGGTCGGCAGGTCCTTGTAGGAGTGCACGGCGATGTCGACCTTGCCGTCGGTGAGAGCCTCACGCAACGCCGCAGTGAACACGCCGACTCCGATGGTCTGCACCGGAGCGGCCGACATATCACCGGCAGTTTTGATGATCACGAGTTCTGCATCGAGACCTGCTGCGATCAGCCCACGCCGGACTGTATCGGCTTGGGTCGTTGCGAGCAGGCTTCCTCGTGTTCCGATTCTTACGACGGTCACCGCTGTGGTCCCTTCTTGCCGTCGATCCGGCTGGCAGTGAAATCGTCCACGAGTTCCATTCCATTGATCTCGATCGGGCTGGCGACAGCGTCGACCGTTCCCGGGCTCAGTTCGAACAACTCCCGCAGCGCTGCTGCATAGGAATCGCCGCCAGGGGTGGTGGCTAGTTGCTTGACTCGGACAGTGGGTGAATGCAGGAGCTTGTCCACGACGCGTCGCACCGTCCGGGCAACCTCGTCGCGCTGCGGCGAGTCCAGGCTGGGCAGTCGCGAATCGAGTCGCATGAGTTCTGCTTCGACGACCTCGGCTGCGCGCTGGCGTAGTGCCGTCACGGTCGGCGTCACCTCGGCGAGCCGTTGACCGGCGAGGTATCCGGAGAGCTCGGCGGAGACGATTTCGCGCGCCGCCGCAGCGTCGGAAGATGCCGCGCCTGCGGCCGGGTCCCGTTGCAGGGACTCCATGTCGAACACGCTGACGCCGGGTAGCCCTGCAACAGTGGGATCGACGTCGCGGGGCAGTCCGAGGTCGCAGATGGCGAGAAGTCGCCCTGGATCTCGCTGCGCAAGCGCGAGGTGTGCATCCGCGAGGGAGACGACAGCACCGACCGCGCCCGTACAGGTGACGAGCACGTCGCCGTCGGCCAGCGCAGCGGGGAGTTCGTCTAAATCCATCGCCGACGCGGACACACCGGCGGACAATGCGGTTTGGGCGAGGTGCTCGGCGCGTTCCCGGGTGCGGTTGACGACGATCAGGCGACCGATTCCGGCACGTCCGAGATGCGCCACGGACAGTCCGCCCATCGCGCCGGCGCCCACCACGACGGCGGTCTTTCCTTCGAGGCTTCCACCGAACATCGTCGCTGCGCGGTCGATCGCCACCGAAACGACCGACGCACCAGCGGAATCGATTCCGGTCTCGGAGTGAACGCGCTTGCCGACACGCAACGCCTGCTGCGCGAGTTCGTGGAGCACTCGACCGGACGCCTGCTGGTTATCCGAGGCCGCGTACGCAGCGCGAATCTGTCCCAGAATCTGTTGCTCGCCGATGACCATCGAATCGAGGCCACTGGCGACGGCGAAAAGATGCTCGACGGCTGCTTCGCTGTATCGAACGTAGGCGTGCTGGGTCAGTTCTTGCACTTCCAGTCCGGAGTGCTCGGCAAGTACTTCGCCGACTGCGGTCAGAGCGCCGTGGAAAGCATCGACCACGGCGTAGACCTCGACGCGGTTGCACGTCGAGACCACCATCACTTCGGAGATGCTTCCGGTAGCCATGAGTTTGTCGGTAAGTTTCGGCCGATCCGTGTCGGTGACAGCGACACGTTCGAGAACTGCGACGGGAGCGCTACGGTGCGAAATCCCGACGAGAAGGACACTCACGGTGCAATCACCGATCCATTTCTTGTCGAACTGCTAGGGCTGATGGCTCCGGTCAGTGAGCCGGGCGTCACTCGTGGTCCTCGGCTACGTCCGAGGCGCGGATTTCCGGACAGACTCGGTGATCCATGAGCTGCCTCGTTCCGCGAACTGTTGAAAGACAGAACCTGCATCTCCACTGCCAGATCGACTCGACGCACCTCGACACTGTCCGGCACGTCGAGCATCACCGGGGAAAAGCTGAGGATGCACTCCACGCCGCCCGCGACGAACGCGGAGGCAACACTCTGAGCGGCCGCGTCGGGGGTGGCGATCACACCGATGGTGGCTTCGAGTTCGCGACACGACTGTTCCAACAGGTCCACGTGTCGGACTTCGATTCCATCGATGTCGGTGCCGACTCTCTTCGCGTCCCGATCGAAGAGTCCGACCATCGTGAATCCGCGACGGCCGAAGCCTCCGTATCGCGCGAGTGCCTCACCGAGGTTCCCGACACCGACGAGGACGACCTTGTGTCCGCGATCGAGACCGAGTGCGCTCTCGATCTTGGCCCGCAGGCGCATGACGTCGTAACCGACTCCACGCACGCCGTTCGGGCCGAGAAAGGAGAGATCCTTACGCAGTTTCGCCGAGCCGACACCCGCGGCGTTGGCCAGTTCTTCGCTCGATACGATGAGCACTCCGTCGTCGGCAAGAATTCCGAGGACCCGCAAGTAGGCCGCCAAACGCGTCACCGTAGCCTGTGGAATAACGCGTTCGACCCCAGCAGACCGTTCAACGGTCGCCGGTACAGCCGGGCGCTCTTCGGTCACGTTCATGGCTCCTCGTCCGAACGGCAGCGATGCCGGTCCTCACGCTGATCCTGATACATCCAGATCACGACTCTTTCGAGCATTGATATTGTTCGCCCCACGGTAACCGCTTGTGAACGAATGAACAAAGTCGCTGGATCCGTGCTAGAGGTGCCCTCACCTGCAAAGCGAGAGCAATCGCACGTTCTTAGGGTGCCCTGGTGACCGCCAGATCCGCTCGCAATCGTGGCTCGTCGACCTCCCAGTAGCTGTGTTCGCGCCCGTCGAGCAGCACCACGGGAACACGGTCTCCGTACTCCGCTCGCAGGTCAGGGTCGGTGGCCGCTGCCTGATCCACATCGACCGCCGAGGGAACAATTCCGAAATCAGCACACACCGCTGTCAACTTCTCGAACGCGAGGACACAAGTGTGACAACCGGCGCGGGTGAGAAGAACCACGGAAGATTCATTGGAGCTCATCCCCCTACTGTCTCACCGCCGAGTGCAGAGACGAAGCTCACAGGCGCACCGGGGCCTCACGGGTGTGGATCGAGCCCGCGCGTACACGCTCACCCACAGTGACACGGAGTAGCACAGTGACACGGAGTAGCACAGTGACACGGACTAGGGTTGTGGCAGTGCTCGAGCAGGGAGGTGCGCAAGAAGATGAACGACGAGAACCCGAAAACGCCTGACATCAGCAGCGAAGATTCTGGCGATTCACACACACAGGTGTCGGATTCACACGATTCGGCAGCGCACGAGCCCGAGGTAGTAGCAAAGGCCGAGGTAGACAGGGCCGAGGTAGACAGGGCCGAGGTAGTACACGAGGACGAGGTAGTGCCGGACCTGCCGATATCGGAGGTGCCGGACGCGGTCATGGTCGACACCCGGCAGCCCTCGGCCGACAAGCGCCGCAAACGTCGGTTCCGCAATCCACTCGGCCCTACCGACGCGGAGGTCCGCGCCAACGTCGCGGGAGAGGCGAGCGCCGACGCGGCACTGGCGCTCCAGCTCGACAGCGATGGCTCGGTGCCACTCGACCTGACCGCCGCAGCGTTCTTCGACGTCGACAACACGATGGTGCAGGGCGCGTCGATCATTCACTTCGCACGCGGCCTGGCCTCGCGAAAGTACTTCACCAGCGGCGATCTGGCCCAGTTCGCTTGGCAGCAAGTGAAATTCAGAGTCAGCGGCAAAGAGAACAGTGACGATGTAGCCAGTGGCCGAGAAAAAGCCTTGTCCTTCATCACCGGAAGATCGACCGCCGAACTGACCCGTTTGGGCGAGGAAATCTACGACGAGATGATCGCCGACAAGATTTGGCCGGGCACCGCCGCACTTGCACAGATGCACCTGGATGCGGGTCAGCAGGTCTGGCTGGTCACCGCTACGCCACTGGAGCTGGCTCAGATCATCGCCAAACGACTCGGCCTTACCGGTGCACTCGGAACCGTCGCCGAAAGCAAGGACGGAATCTTCACCGGCCTGTTGGTCGGAGATATTCTGCACGGCCTCGGCAAGGCTCACGCCGTTCGTACACTCGCCGTCCGCGAGGGCCTGAACCTCAAACGGTGCACCGCCTATTCCGACAGCCACAATGACGTCCCCATGCTGTCACTGGTCGGCACGGCCGTCGCCGTCAATCCAGACGCGGACCTGCGGGAAGTGGCCAAGAACCGCGGCTGGGAGATCCGCGATTTCCGGACGGGGCGTAAGGCCGCGAGGATCGGGGTCCCGACCGCCCTTGCCATCGGTGCCGTCGGCGGCGGACTCGCTGCCGTGCTCGGTCGCCGTCGGGCTGCCTGACCCCGACGAAAGACGTCACAGACTCAGTTGCATCAGTGTCAGGTCGAGCCATCGGTCGAATTTGACCCCCACTTCGGGGAGCTGCCCGACAGTGACGAAGCCGAATTTGTCGTGCAACGCGATAGAGGTGATGTTGCCACTTTCGATAACCGCGATCATTGCGTGGATTCCTGTGGCACGGGCGCGCGCGATCAACTCCGCTAGCAGTGCGCTGGCAATGCCTAGGCGGTGAAAGTTTCTGTCCACGTAGACCGAGTGCTCGACCGTCAGCCGGTACCCACTTTTCGGACGCCACTGCCCGTACGACGCATACCCCGCGATAGAACCGTCGACTACCGCCGTCAGGACAGGAAATCCAGCTCGAAGTCGGCCGTCGAACCAGGTGATTCTTTCGTCGAGTCCCACTTCGGTCTCGTCCCAGATCGCCGTCGTGGTGGCGATGGCGTCGTTGTGAATGGCGAGTATCGACGGCAGGTCTTCGGTGATGGTGTCACGAATCAGCACCGCCAGGACTTTACAGAGCTACCCGAGGAAGACGTTGCGCCGCTTGGCGAGAAGTCGATAGAGCGTGTGCTGGATCGTTTCGCGAACGTGGTCGGTCAACTCGAAGAGCACCATCGGATCGTCCGAAGCTTGGGCTTCGTAGGAGTCGGTGTAGATGGGCTTACCGAACTCGATGTACCACTTCGACGGCAGTGGGATGAGACCGAGTGGGCCGAAGTGCGGAAAGAGTGGCGTGACCGGAAAGTACGGCATTCCCATCAGCCGAGCGAGGGTGGTGAGGTCGCCGATTTTCGGGTAGATCTCTTCCGACCCCACGATCGAGCACGGGATGATCGGGGCTCCCGTACGCAAAGCGGCCGATACGAAACCGCCGCGGCCGAACCGTTGCAATTTGTAGCGCTCACTGAACGGCTTGCCGATTCCCTTGAAGCCCTCGGGGAAGACCGCCGCTACCTCCCCCATGCGTAGCAGTCGCTCGGCATCGGGGTTGCAGGCGAGCGTGTGTCCCGCTTTGCGTGCGATCGATCCGACCCCGGGCATCTCGAATGCCATGTCGGCTGCCAACATTCGCAGCGGTCGGTGCGCAGGATGGTGATCGCGGACCGCGACGGATGTCATCAACGCATCGATCGGGATGACGCCGGCGTGATTGGCGACAACGAGTGCACCGCCGTCGTTCGGAATATTCTCGATTCCCTTGACCTCGACGCGGAACCATTTGTCGAACAATGGCCGCAGCAGCGGAAGCCATACGGCATCGGCGAAGTGAGGGTCGTACCCGAATTCGTCGATCTGGTAGTCCCCGGCGAGCCGACGTCGCAGGAACTCGGCGGTTCCGGCAATCTGGTCGACCAATTTTTCTCTGATCGCGTCGATGGGCACGGACATCGGAGCTGTCGTCACCGGCGGTGCGGCTGTCACCGGCGGTGTGGCGAGAGTCGGAGTGATGAGTGGCGTGGGCGGCCGGACCTCGGTGTACGAGGACGGGTGGCGGCTGCGACTTCGATCCACCCGGCTCTGGTCTGTGTTTCTCGCGGACGCCGTTCTACCGGACCCACCGCCGTGCAGCGGAATTACCTTCGCCACGTCGCTCACCTCCTTCGTCCCGGACTCGCGACGGTCAGTACCTTCGTCGACACTGCTGTACCGGCATCGACGATCGACAACAAGTGTTTCTCTGCGGCATCGACCCACTCGGTTTTGAGGACCGGACGCAGCGCTGCGCCGCGAACGAAGTCGTCGAATGCCTGCACGGTTGTCCACCGCGGTTCGAAACCGAGGTCGGATCTCATACGGGTCGTGTCGAGCCCGCAGCCGAAATGGAAATAGTCGAGTTGTTCGGTGGTGAACTCGCGCATCATGCCACCCATCAGTGCTCGACCTACGCTCTTGAACAACGCGAACGGCACGGGCGCTTCGATACGACCCGCCCGCCGGATAGCCTGAGAGAACATGATCGTTCCGTCGGCTCCGACGTTGAACGTGCCTGCCGGTCCGCCGATCGTGGCTCGCTCGAGCGCAGCCAAGGCGTCTTCTTCGTGCAGCAATTGCATGCGTGCATCGCGGCCGAGAATACTCGGGATGATCGGCGACGTCATGTACCGCGAGATGGTCCCGTTGAGCCGTGGTCCGATCAGCGGTGCCATCCTCAAAATCGACACAGCGACGTCCGGACGGCGACGGCCGAGCCCGCGGGCGTAACCCTCGATGTCGATGGTGTCCCGAGCGTAGGCGCCCTGCGGCGGACGCCGGGCACTCATCTCCTCGGTAAAATTGACCGGGTCCTTGGCACTGCATCCATAGACGGACGACGAAGACCGCAGCACTACCTTCTGCACCGTCGGTGAGTTCTGGCAGACGGCGAAAAGTTGCATCGCCCCGATGACGTTGAGATCTTTCATGGTCGCTCGACCGCCGGAACTGGGCGGTTTACCAATGGTGGCGGCATGTACGACGGTGTCGACGCCCGCGCTGCGGACGACCTTGCCGATGAGCGGATTGCGGATGTCGGCGCGCACGAACTCGGCGCGTCCCATCTTGCGCAGCAGATCTTTGCTCGGTGATTGCGTATCGACAGCGATGACACGTTCGATCGATGGATTCTGCGCGAGCCGGGTGACGAGGTACCCCCCGAGAAATCGGCTTGCACCGGTCACTAGGACCACTTTCGGCGCCGCGACGCCTCGATCGTTCGAGTTCACACACACCCCCAGGATTCGTGCCGCAACAAGCAGCCTACTGGAATCCCGCGAAGATGTGAGAGTACGAGAAATGGCACCCTGTGCAGGAAGAATACGGATCCGGACAAGAGGGCTTTTCAGGACTCCCGACGTCGAAAACTGGGTGCCTCACCGAACGAAAAAGGCCCGACACCATAAGGTGACGGGCCTCTTTCGAGGAACTCTATTTACCGAGTTTCCTGCGCTGAACTCGGGTACGACGAAGCAACTTGCGGTGCTTCTTCTTCGACATGCGCTTGCGACGCTTCTTGATCACTGAACCCATGGCGGGTGTTCCTCACGTTCTTGTCTACGTTTTCGCGCACGCGAAGTTGCGTACGCCTACCTGGCATCCTCGAACCCCTGACGGAGTTGTCGATCCCCAAGCTGGCGCTCGGGCGCTGCAGAAGCCAGAGCCCGATGCAACAACAGCGACTGGCACGACGAGTGTAGATCTTACCGGTGCAGACATTCATCTGCGAAACCGGCCCGACTTCACCCGAGAGCGCGAGCGCTACTCAGCCTGCATCGAAGTACGAGGTCTCGAGGTAATCGTGCACAGCTTTCGCATGAACACGAAACGATCGACCCACCCGTACAGCAGGCAGTTCTCCGCCGTGTACCAGTCGGTACACAGTCATTTTGGACACCCTCATCAGTGACGCCACTTCGGCGACTGTGAGGAACTGTGTTCCAGCAAAAGCTGGTTGTCCATCCGGGGACGAACCCTTGGACGGCTTGCTTATAGGCGTCATTGATCCACTTACCTCCGGCACGTCTCGCGCGGCAGGCTTCCCCTCCTGCCGAACAGACACGCACGTGCTACCGATGAGCTTAGCGGGACCAATGGGGTTACTGCGACGGGTGTAAGCAATCGAATCTCTAAACAGCTGTGATGCCCATCTCAGTAGATCTGCGCTTCGCTGCCCCCAAAGCATCGAAAAATGCTGCTCGGAGGCCATTTGTTTCCAATTCACGCACTGCTGCAGCCGTCGTTCCGCCGGGAGAAGTTACCGCATAACGAAGGTCCGCTGCGGACTCCTCGGACCGATCGAGCATCGCCGCGGACCCCACCATCGTCTGTACGACGAGAGAAGTTGCCACATCCCGGGCCAATCCGAGGTCGACACCCGCGTCGATCATCGCTTCGGCGACGAGGAAGAAGTACGCGGGCCCGGACCCCGAAACAGCTGTGACGGCGTCGAGCTGAGACTCTTTCACCGTCACCACCTTGCCGACCGAGGACAGAATGGTGCGTACGAGTTCGAGGTGCTCGGCCTTCGCATGTCGACCCGGGGCCAGCACGCTCATGCCTTCGCCCACGAGCATCGGCGTATTCGGCATCACCCGAACGACCGGGAAGCCTGCTGGAAGCTTGGATTCGAACTTCGAAGTCGGCACCCCAGCCACGAGTGAGACGATCAGTTGTTCGCGTTCGCCGTCCAAGTCGATCTTGGCAACCTCGGTGAGCGCGGCATCCACATCGCCGGGCTTGACCGCCAGCACGATTACGTCGGCGTTCTCCGATGCCTCCCCGATCGACGTCGTCAGGATCCCGAACGCCGAGGCCAGCTCACGGGCTCGGGCCTCGAACTTCTCCGCTACCACCAGGTCCCGTACGGGGTGTCCGGACTCCAGCAGGCCCGCGATCAGTGCCTCACCGATCCGGCCACCGCCGATTACCGCAATTCTCGTCATGGCCCCAACCCTAGAGGCGACCTCGACGTGCCTATCGCGGGACCATCGCCAGCTGCCTGCTCTGCACCACCACAGCTCCGGTCGAGTCCAACACCAGGTGATCTTCTTCGAACCACGTAGCGCCGATCACAGTGCTGCTTGCAGCTACCCGCAACCAGCCTGGAGCGGGTCGACGACGAAGGTAGGACGTCAACTGCACGGTCGGAGCCCAGCCGAACAGTCCGCGGTTCATCGTCACGGGCGCGCAGATGTCGCCGGTCATGTGGGCGAACAAGACGGCGGTG
Source organism: Rhodococcus sp. H29-C3 (assembly GCF_030063405.1). Classification (NCBI taxonomy): domain Bacteria; kingdom Bacillati; phylum Actinomycetota; class Actinomycetes; order Mycobacteriales; family Nocardiaceae; genus Rhodococcus; species Rhodococcus sp. H29-C3. The sequence goes on from NZ_JASITC010000001.1 coordinate 329,882, forward strand.
TCGGCATCGGCTTCGTCGCCCGGACGGGGCCGGACCCACATCCGAATCTTCGATTCGCCCTGTTTTCCGGTAAGAAAGTGTGCCGACGTCGGGTCGATTCGCATATCGCACCCCTGCGCCAGGTGCACTACCGACGCCATCGGATGTTCCCCGCCGACCGCGTCGGCATCCGCAGGGGGTTCGATCGGCATCGACGCGAGCGCCGAGGAAACTTCGTGTCGCGGCGAATCGGTGTCCGGGCGCCCCAGAGTGACGACGGCCCGCACCGCCACACGGCCGGCCTGGGACATTTCCACGTCGACACTCGATACTTGCTTGCCTCGCTTGCGGACGATCGTCGTCAGATCCACTCGACCGGGGTCGGGCGCATTCAGGTAGCTGACGCTGACGGCGAGAGGTTGCGCTTCGGCGTCGTCGAGCTGAGCCTTCGCTGCCGCCGCACAGACGGCGAGCATCGTGCCACCGTGCACCTTGGGGCCGATGGTCCAGACGGAGTCGATCACTGCTGCGAAGGATCCCTCGACGTCGGTGCGGGCGAGGGTCGTCAATGCGGTAGCCGAACGGAAGGGGCTGGGTTCGGTCATCGATCGGGCCTTTCGTGGGGGGTGAAGTCTTGGTGGGTGAAGATCGTGTGCGCTGGACGTCGATGCGCGAGTCGGGCGCAGGGCAGGATTCCACCGGCATCATCGCCAAATCGGTCTCGGCGTCCCCCACCGTGGGAGTCCGAAAATGAGCCCGGTGTCGCGGGAGCCGAACTACCCGAGATACCGCCGTGCGAATGCCAAGGCCTGCCCGAGCATCGACGCCCGCTCGGGCAGGGTGCGCGCGTTCTGCGTATTGATCTCGATGACGGCCTGCCCGCGAAAACCCCGACGAACCAACTCCGTGCACACCTCGGCGCACGGTTGTTCGCCGTGCCCGGGGATGAGATGCTCGTCGACCGACGCGCCCCTACCGTCGGCCAGATGAAGATGCGCCAGGCCCGCACCCATGCGATCCATCATCTCGAACGCATCGGTCCCGGCAGTCGCCGTATGTGACAGATCCAGTGTGTAGTGCGCGTGCCCGGAATCGGTCGGGTCGTAGGACGGCGCGAACGCGGAGAGTGCAGCACCCGGGCCGCCACGCTTGCGAAGCCTCGCGGCAGATCCTTCCTTGCGCCCGAACAACCGATCAGCCCGCATCGGGAACATGTTCTCCACGGCGACCACGACGTCCGAGCCCATCTCGAGATCCGCCACCTGATCGGCGAATCCGTCGGCGTACTTACGCTGCCACCGAAACGGCGGATGCACCACGACTGTCGACGCACCCAACTTCTCTGCGGCCTGCACCGAACGTTCGAGTTTTGCGGCCGGGTCGGCGCCCCAGACTCGTTGCGAAATCAGCAGGCAAGGGGCATGGATGGCCTGCACCGGCATCGAATACTTACGAGAGAGCGAAGCAACGGCTTCCACTTCCTGGCTCACCGATTCGGCCCACACCATCAGCTCGATGCCGTCATAGCCGAGCTCTGCAGCATAACGAAACGCCGCTTCGGTGTTCTGCGGATACACCGAAGCTGTCGACAATCCGACCGCTACCAAACCTTTCGGCACAGCCGTCAACTCAGCCCGTACTCAATTGGAAGGCCAGCGGTCCCAGCGTCACGAACACCCCGACCGCAATGGCTATCACCATGCTGAGCAAATCATCCGTTCGACGCAGAATTCGCACCACCGCCACCAACCCGACGATGACGATGACTGCCAACACCAAGGCAACCCACGGCAGCATGTCCCAGAGCTTCTCGAATCCCTTGAACAAGAGTGCGCCCACCACGATTGCGACGGCGCCCTGGCCTGCGAGTGCGAGCCATTGCTTGGCAGCGTTCTTCTTGTCTGATCGTTCCTTCGAGGCGTCCGCGGCCTCCGTCGCGAGATCGTCCTCGGCGACCAACTGGTCTTTCTCGTCCTTCTTGTCGACCGGTCCGACCTTGACGGCATCGGTCACCTCGGTCACGGCGTCGTCGGGCTTCGATGCTGTACGGCGCTCGAACGTTTTCTCGAGCTTCGGCTTCGGCTTCGTATCCGGTGTCGGTGCTATAGGCGACGCCGGTCTCTTCTTTTCGGCTTTCGCTGTCTCATTTTCGGCAGCAGCTGTCTTCTTTTCAGCTGCCGCTGCCGAATCGAGTGGCGTCCTGGGCCGGACCGGGTCGGAGGGTTGCGGTCGCGACTGGGCGGGCATCGCGGCAGTACTGGGTTGATCGGCCGCACGCGGCCGCACCTGCGAAGGCTTGTCGACCACATCGGCCTTCGGCACAGCATCTGCTTCGGTGCGTGAGAACCGGCTGCGTTGAACGAAGCCGGACGCGCGGGAACTGCGCTCGACCGGTTTCGCTTCCTGGCTCGGCTTCCCCGCTGTGTCTTGACGCGAAACTGTTTCCTGACGGGCGACTGTGTCATGACGGGAGACTGTGTCATGACGGGAGACTGTGTCCTGACGCGAACGGACCGGCACCGGGCGCTGCGTCGCTGCCGACCCATAAGGCCGACGTTCGTTTTCGTCGTGTGCCTGATTCAGCAGATCGGCTGCCGCTGTCGTCGATCCCGACAACAACTCCGGCTCCTGCTGTCTACGAGTCGATTGCTGAAACTGGGGCTTGGACGACGGCTGAGGCGACGGCGGCGCAGGCGCGGCACGCGCCGGTTCGACGACCGGCGCTTCGGCGGACACGGGCTCGTCGCGCACGACGGGTATTTCCCCGGTCAGCTCGGCGACGGAGATGCCACCCTTGACGCCTCGACGGCGGCGTCCGCCCGAATTGAGGTTCGACTTCTGACCGTTGCGCGCGAGTAACTCGGCAACGGAGATCTGCCCGGCGTCCTCCGGGTCGGCGTTGTTGCTCGTCATGTCGAACTCACTACCGGATCGCCTGTCGTTTCGGTGTCCAGCTTCCGCACAATCAAACCTTCCCTCAGCGCCCTCGGACGGATTTCGATCGGGTCGATCGACAGTGCTCGCATGCTCGCCTCCGCTACCAAAGCTTCTGACACCGACTGTGGTGACCGATCGACACCGACGCGTTCCCATCCTGCACGGTGCGCGCCCGGCCTTCGGACCAACGATCGAAACGTCCTCGACGTTCCCACCGTACGGTCCGGCTCGCCAACAGCAGGTAAATTCACCGGCAGTTCCGATTCGGACCAATCCTGTGAAGCGGCGAAGCGTTCGTTCGCGGGAAGTTCGGAGTCGAGGCGGCCACGAACAAACGCATCCATCACAGATGGATGTGTGGTGTTGCTTCCGACGTCGAGCACCCCTAATCGCACATGGCCACGGTACTGGGTCTACCGTCCTCTCTTGTGACACCAGGTAGTAGGCAGCAGACTTTTGCTGCAGAAGTAGATCTGGATTTCCCTCGCGAATGGGTGGAATTTCCCGATCCCGACAACGCCGAGCACATCATTGCGGCCGATCTGACATGGCTTCTGTCCAATTGGACGTGTGTATTCGGCACTCCGGCCTGCCAGGGCACGGTTGCCGGTCGCCCGGACGACGGTTGTTGCTCACATGGAGCCTTCCTGTCCGACGACGACGACAAGCGCAAGCTCGACGAGTCAGTGAAGCTACTCACGCCGGAAGACTGGCAACTGATGGACAAGGGGCTCGGAAAGAAGGGGTACGTCGAACTCGACGACCTCGACGACGAACAATCGCTGCGCACACGTCGGTACAAGGGTGCTTGCATTTTCCAGAACCGCCCCGGATTCGCCGGCGGCATCGGCTGCGCGCTGCACTCGATGGCCCTACGCAAAGGCATCGAGCCGCTCGAGGTCAAACCCGACGTGTGCTGGCAACTGCCTATCCGCCGCACGCAGGATTGGATCACCCGGCCCGACGGCACCGAGATCCTCAAGACGACCATCGGCGAGTACGACCGTCGCGGATGGGGCGAGGGCGGTCACGACCTTTCCTGGTACTGCTCCGGCTCTCCCGACGCGCACGTCGGAGAGAAGCAGGTTTTCGAGTCGTACAAGCCCGAACTGACCGAGATGCTCGGAAAGCCCGCGTACGACGAGTTGGCGTCGCTGTGCAAACGCCGTCGCGGATTGGGCCTCATAGCGGTCCACCCGGCAACCCGCGAGGCGCAGCGGACCAAATAGTTTCAGGCGAGTGGAAATGCTTCGTGGACAAGCACTTCCACTCCCCTGCGATGCGGTCGCCTACCCCTCGAGCTTGTAGCCCAACCCGCGTACGGTGACGAGACGTTCGGGTTTGGCCGGATCCTGCTCGATCTTCGATCGCAGCCGTTTCACGTGCACATCGAGAGTTTTGGTGTCTCCGACATAGTCCGCACCCCACACCCGATCGATCAACTGACCGCGGGTGAGTACCCGCCCGGAGTTGCGCAGCAAATATTCGAGCAAGTCGAATTCCTTGAGCGGCAACGTGATCTGCTCGGTGTTCACCAGCACGACGTGTCGTTCGACGTCCATGCGGACCGGCCCGGCCTCGAGCACACCGGTGTCGACGATGCCGTCGAGCTCGGCATCGTTGCCCCGACGCAATACCGCGCGGATACGTGCGATCAACTCTCTGGCGGAGTAAGGCTTGGTGACGTAGTCGTCCGCGCCGAGTTCGAGCCCGACCACCTTGTCGATCTCACTGTCACGCGCCGTCACCATGATGACGGGAACACCTGAGCGCGAACGCAGTTGCTTGCAGACGTCCGTTCCGCTCATGCCGGGAAGCATCAGATCGAGGAGCACGATGTCCGCGCCTGCCCGATCGAATTCTGCGAGCGCCGAAGGGCCGTCTACGGCGACGGTGACCTCGAAACCCTCCTTCCGGAGGATGAAGGCCAAAGGTTCGGCCAACGATTCCTCGTCCTCGACGATAAGCACGTTGGTCACTGTGTCTCTCTTTCTGTCGACGCAGGGTCGTCTTCTTCGAAGTACGCCGGGATCTGCAGGGTGAAGGTGGATCCGGTGCCGAGCTTGCTCCACAACGAAAGACTGCCGTTGTGGTTGGCTGCGACGTGTTTGGCGATCGCCAGACCGAGGCCGGTGCCGCCGGTGGCTCTCGAACGCGCTTTGTCGACGCGGAAGAATCGCTCGAAGACCCGCTCCTGGTCTTCCTTGGCGATGCCGATTCCCCGATCCGTAACCGCGAACGCAACATTCGAGCCACGAAGACCTCGACTCACCGAAACCGGTGAACCATCGGGCGAGTATGCGATCGCGTTCTGAATCAGGTTGGCGAGGGCCGTCACGAGTAGCGCCTGGTCCCCCAGCACTTCGAGGCCGCTCGGGTGGTCCGTGGTGACGCTGATTCCGGCGTTCTCCGACGCGAGCTTCGACCGATCGAGGGCTTCGTTGACGACGGTATCGACATCCACGACGTCGAGGTCGGGGAGCCTCTCGGCCCCCTGCAGGCGCGAGAGTGCGATCAGCTCGCTCACCATGTTGCCCAACCTCTTGGATTCGGTGACGACCTTGCCGCCGAAATGGCGGACCGAGTCGGGGTCGTCCGCGGATTCGAGTAGTGCTTCGGCCAGCAGGCTCATCGCACCGACGGGTGTCTTCAATTCGTGACTGACGTTGGCGACGAAGTCCCGACGCGTTGCTTCCATCCGGGCCTGCTCGGAGTCGTCGTCGGCGAACAGGACAACGAAACGTTGGTCCTTTTTGCTCAGTAGCCGAGCCACACACCGCACCGCCATCCGGTCCCGGCTCGTCGTCGTCCTTGCTTCCTTCGAACTGATGTCGACCTCGATGGGATTCCCGTCACCGAGGACCTTTTGTGCGGCTTCCCATGCGCGACCGTCGATGAGTCGATTGCGCACCAGACCGAGTTCCTCTGCCCTCGGATTCGACAGGACGACGTCGTGGAACCTGTCGACGACGGCGATGCCGCTCTCCGAAGCGAGAATGATCAGGTCCAGCACCTGCGGCATCGTCAATCCCGATGCCGCGCGTTTCCGCGCCGAATGCCGAGTCGCGAGGTACGGGATCAGAACACCGCCGACTAGGTACCCAACGAAGGCCGCTGCGATAGCCAGCAGCACAGCCGATGCAACACTCACACCGGAATCGTACGTTCGATGTGGAGCTCGTATACGCAGGGCGCAGGCATTCCCCTGGTGGCAACCGGCCTCGCCGACAGTGTTCTTCGACCGTTCATCTGGAGTTCGGGGTATCGGCCACCGAAGGAAGGCGCCGAACCGCCGAAGGCCCTATCTTCCGCCCTGATTGGCGACGGCTGCCGCACCCGCTGCCGCTGCTTCGGGGTCCAGGTATGTTCCGCCCGGGTTGCTCGGTACCAGCTTGCCCTCGCCCGCTTCGAAGTCGTAGCGCAGCGGGATGCCGGTGGGAATGTTAAGTGCCGCGATATCGGCGTCGGAAATCTCGTCGAGATACTTCACCAGCGCCCGCAGCGAGTTGCCGTGCGCCGCGACCAGAACGTTCTTGCCTGCTTTCAGCTCGGCGACGATCGTGTCCTCGAAGTACGGGATGAGCCGGTCGACGACGTCCTTCAGGCATTCGGTCAGCGGCACGGTCGGCAGATCTGCGTAGCGCGGGTCCGCGTCCTGGCTGTATTTGCTGCCTGCTTCGATGGCCGGCGGCGGCGTGTCGTAGCTACGACGCCACAGCATGAACTGCTCGTCGCCGTACTTGTCCTTGGTCTCCGCCTTGTTCAATCCCTGCAGCGCACCGTAGTGACGCTCGTTGAGGCGCCAGTCACGAACAACGGGGATCCAATGCCGGTCCGCCGCGTCGAGCGCGAGGTTCGCCGTGCTGATCGCTCGGCGCAGAAGGGAGGTGTACAGCACATCGGGCAGCAGGTCTGCGTCGACAAGGAGCTCGCCGGCACGCTTGCCTTCGGCCTCTCCCTTGTCGGTCAAGCGGACGTCGACCCACCCGGTGAACTGGTTGGAGAAATTCCATTCGCTCTCGCCGTGGCGAAGCAAAATCAAGGTTCCGATACTCATGGGGTCAGTTTCTCATGAACCGCGCAACAGTCGGCGGACGTGGACCGAACACCGTTTTTGCTAACCTGCGCGCCAAGTTCAGGTCCGAGCACGTGTGTGCGGTTTACAAAAACGGTGTTCGGTCTGCCGAGTGCATCTCATTCGCGCGGTTGCAACCGGGTGTTCGGCAATTCCGATGCAGGCAATGTGCTTTCCCATTCCGCTGGAAATGCCCCGTAGTGCGTTGCGGGAGCATTGTCCCGACGTGCCTGCTCCCACTCCGTGCGGAACTGGACTATCTCCTCGTGGCTGCGGCCGATGAGGTTCCACCACATGATGATTCGTTCGTTCAGCGGTTCGCCGCCGAGGATCAGAACTCGCGCCTCGACATCCGTGGATGCGTGCACGGTAATCGTCTCGACCCCGGGCTCGTGATAGATCAATTGCCCTGGGGTGGCTGCTACGCCGGACACGGTGACCTCACCCGTGTCGACGAGGACGCCATGTTCGAACGTGATATCGACATCGAGACGCGCAGTACTCCCCGCTGGCACGATTATCTCGGCTCCCACCAAGGGACTGAACATCTCGACGGGCGACGTCTGGCCGAACAACGATCCCAGAAAGACCGCTGCACGCACCCCGTCGTGCACGACTATCGGCGGAACGTGGTGGTGAAACGCCGGATCTGTGAACCGGTGCTCGGCCGGCAATGCGATCCACAACTGCACACCGTGCAGGACGGAAGTGTCCGGTGTCGAAAATTCCGAGTGGGCAATTCCCGTGCCCGCAGTCATCACATTCAATTCACCGGGACGAACCACCGCGTGGGTTCCGGTGGTGTCACGATGCTCGATTTCACCGTTGAAAAGCCACGACACGGTCTGCAACCCGGTATGCGGGTGACCCGGAACCCGCATGCCAACACCGGCAGCGACGTCGTCGGGCCCGTAGTGGTCGACGAAACACCATGCCCCGATCAATGATCGAGCGCGCTGCGGCAGAGTGCGCCGGACGGTCATTGCGCGAGGACCACCCAACGGGACTTCCCGAGCCTCGAGAACGTGCACTACGCGATCAGGACGCGAATCACACGACAATTCCTGCGGCGAGGCTTCGAGGTTACTCACAACCGACCCTCATCTCGATAGCATCCAGGATGCCGATACGCACGACAGCCCGGTGTCCTGGGGCATAGTGGAATCATGACCAATGGAGACCAAGATAACGACGGCCACGAGCCGACAATAGTCGATGCTCCCGATCACCACCGTTATGAAATCCATGTAGACGGGCAGCGCGCCGGGTTCGCGGCCTACATCGACGCCGACAACCAGCGGATTTTCCATCACACCGAAATAGACGATCAGCATTCCGGACAAGGCCTCGCCGCAAAATTGATATCGGCTGCATTGAGCCGCACGCAAGCCGACGGAAAGCGCATCGTCCCGGTGTGCTCGTACGTCGCCGCTTACGTCGAGAAGCACCACGACTTCGACGACACCCTCGACCCGGTGACGTCTGCTGCACTCGAGATCGTGGGGGCGGAGAACGACTGACCGCAGCGTCCAGAGTTTTCATCGACAAGCAAAGCCCAACGGCGAAGCTGCGGCGGCCGGCGAACTCCGCTCGCAGGTCGCCGCCGTCGAGGTGAATCGAATCATATTGGAGCTGGTCAACTTTCGGGTTTCACACTCAACGAGTGCCAGGAGGACAAAGAAAACTCCATCCCCCAGCACCGCTACGTCCGGCCTCTCAGCTCACACGGGAAGGTAGTCCGCACGCAGGACGTCCTTGCGGAGTTTGCCGGACTCCATCCGGGGCAGCTCGTCCAGGAAGTCGAGGACCCGCGGCACCTTGAACCGCGAGAGCCCCTCGCGCGCGAACTCCAAGAGTTCAGCCGCCAGCTCCGGGCCATGAACGATGCCCTCCGCCGGTTGCACGACGGCATGCACATACTCGCCCATGTCCGCGTCGGGCAAGCCGAATACGGCGACGTCGGCGACCGCCGGGTGCATGATCATGTGCCCCTCGATCTCGGCGGGGTAGATGTTGACGCCGCCGGAGATAATCATGAACGCCTTGCGGTCGGTCAGGTACAGGTAGCCGTCGGCGTCGACGCGGCCCATGTCGCCGATCGTCCACCACGTCGGCCGGTCCGGGTGCATCGCGCCTGCGGTCTTCGCGTCGTCGTTGTGATAATTGAAGGGTATGTCATCCCGCGCGAAGTACACGGTCCCCACCTCCCCCGTGGCCACTTCCGCACCGTCGTCGTCGCAGATGTGGATCACGCCCGTCACCGACCGGCCGACGGTGCCCGGCCGATCCCCCCAGTCCCGCGCCGCGATGAACGTGACGCCGATACCCTCGGTGCCGGTGTAGTACTCGTCGACGATCGGGCCCAGCCAGTCCAGCATCTCCCGCTTGACCTCGACAGGGCACGGCGCGGCCGAGTGCAGTAGACCCTGCAGCGAGGACAGGTCGTGGCGAGTGCGGATCTCCGGGTCGAGCTTGAGCAACCGCACCATCATCGTGGGGACGACCTGGGTGTGGGTGACGCGGTGCCGCTCGATCTGCGCGAGGAACTCCTCGGGATCCCATTTCGGCATCACCACGACGGTGCCGCCGATCTCCTGCACCGCGATCGACCAGTTGAATGCCGCCGCGTGATAGAGCGGCGCGGGCACGAGGTACACCGACTCCTCGTCGATCGTGGTGATCTTGCGGGCCAGGCCGGAGCTCCGGGGTGCGGCCGGATCATCGACCCGCAGGCCGGTCAGCGCGCGCTTGACGCCCTTGGGCCGGCCCGTCGTGCCGGAGGAGTAGAGCATCAGCTGACCGCGGGGCTCGTCGTCGAGCGGCTCCGCCGACTGCCGCGCAAGCAGGTCCTCGTAGGATTCGACGCCATCGATCACGCCGTCGAACATCATGCGGTGCACGGCGGGGTCGAGCAGCGGCAGCAGCCCGGTGGTGGTCTCCTGCAGGCCGTGCGAGCAGATCAGCACCTTCGCACCGGAGTCCGCGATGATGTACGCGGCCTCTTCTGGGGTGCTGTGCCGGTTGATCGCAGTGATGTAGAGACCGGAACGCACTGCAGCCCAATAGCTCTCGAAGAACCGGACGTGGTTCTCGGCGAGGATCGCGATGCCGTCGCCCACCCGCAGACCCCGCCCCCGCAGTTCACGCGCCAGCCGGATGGAGCGCTCGTCGAGCTCGGCGTAGGTGACGCCGGGGCCATCGCTCATCCGGACGGCGACGCGGTCGGGATGGGTGCGGGCGTGCAGTGCGGGGTACATCGAGTCCTCCAGTGTTGGTCGATTGGTTTCATCGGCACGGAGCCGGGACTGTTTCGTCTCTACAAAACTGATGATCGTCCGGGCTCGGTCAGTTGCCGCAGCATCGCGTCGCTCTCCCCGGAAGACATGATCAGTCGGTGGTCCACGCCTTGTCGAACAGCAAGATGCCGTCCGAGCTCAATTGCACTCCGCGCACGTTGTCCGCGAACGGCATGAATAATCGATAGGGCCCGGTCACCGCCATCGGCGCAGTCTCGTTCACCAGAGTCTGGATCTCCGCCAAGGTCTGGCGCTGGTCGTCGTCCTCGCGAGCAGTCTGAAGCCGGCCCAGCAGTTCGTCCATTGCGGGGTCGGCGTAGCCGAGCACGTTGGACGCGGACGCGCTGTGGAGGTTGCCGTACATCCGAATGAACGGCACCTCGTCGAGCACGTTGAAGCCGGCGTAGGAGACGTCGTAGTCGTGCTGCGCGTACAGCATCTTGACCAGGTCGTTGATCGAGCTGGCGTAGTTGATCTGGACCTCGAAGCCCACGTCCTGGAGCATCGCCTGAATCGCGAGGGCGCTGCGCTGGGTCTCGGGGTCGTTGGTACCCACGTAGACGATCTTTCCGTCGTAGCCATCGGCCTTGGCCTCGGCGAGCAAGCCGCGGGCCGTGTCTGGGTCATAGCCTGCGCCCGAGACGTCGGAGTGCCAACGCGACTGTGACGCGAACATGTCGCTGCTCGCCACTCCGCTGTCGCTTTGCACGCGCTGGTTGAACAGTTCGGGGTCGTACGCGGCGACCAACGCCCGGCGGACCCGCTCGTCCGCACCCGGGCGACCCTCGCGGTTGTTGATGATCACCGTGCCGCCCATGTTGGCTGTGTACACCGCGCCGGGCAGACCCGCCTCTTCAGCCTTGTGCACGTTCTCGGGGTTGCGCAGATAGCCGATCTGCACGTTGCCGGACTGCACCGACTCCAGCCGGGTGGTCTCGTTGACGATCGCGGGGAAGCGCACGGAGTCCAGGTACGGCTTGCCGCCCCAGTAGTCCTCACGCGCCGTCAGTACCAACTCCTCCTGCGAGGCGAACCGCTCCAGCGTGAACGGGCCCGCCCCGATGGGAGCGAACTCGCCGCCTGCCATCGACGACGGCGCGACGACCATGCCCGGCCCGCTGGTCAGCAGCGCCGGGAACTCCCGCCACGGACGCTGGAGAGTGAACGTGACCGTCGAGTCGTCGGTCGCCTGCATTTTCTCGACCGAGGCCGCCCACACCTGCGTGTGGGTGCCCTTCTTCCCCAGGTAGCGCTCGATACTCCAGGTCACTGCTGCCGCGTCGACGGGCGTGCCGTCGCTGAAGGTGGCGCCGTCGCGGAGCTGCACGGTCCATACGGTGTTGTCATCGTTCGCGGCAATCGACTCCGCGAGCTGGGGGACGTACTCGCCGGAATCCTGGTCATAGCGCAGCAGCAGGTCGTAGAGCGCGGCCATTTCGGTACCGCCGGTGGAGCCGCCGTCCTGGCGGGCGGCCGGGTCCAAGCTGCTCACTGCGGAGTAGCCGGCGTAAGAAATGGTCCCGCCCGGCCTCGGATCATCATCTGACTGGACCCCGATGAGCCCGTTGGCCACGCCGTCCGAACTCGCCGATGAGGCGGATTCGCCGCTCGAGCAACCCACGAGGAGTAGCCCCACTGCGGTGAACGCGGCCAACACGCGGCTGCTTCGGGATAGTGCACGCAATGCCATATCGCTCTCTTTCCTTGTTCGGGGCTTACCAGACTTCGACGCCGCCACCAGCTCGGTCGACGTTTGACAGCTTAAGGTTACGACCTTAACCTACATCTTGTGACCCCACTCACGCCACAGATCGCGATGATCGACGCCGCCGAGCAGATCATCGCCGAACGAGGGCTGCCCGCGCTCACGCTCAAAGACGTCCAATTGGCGGCGAACCAGTCCAACAAGTCTGCGGCCAAGTACCACTTCGGGTCCCGCGAAGGACTCATCGAAGCCCTGGTCGCGGCGCGTATGGGTCCCGTCAACGCCCGCAGAACAGAACTGCTCGAGAAGATCGAGAGGTCTGGCGATCCGACACCCGTCCGACAGGCAGTAGAGGCCCTCGTACATCCTCTCGCCGCCGAGACCCTCGGCAGGCCCGGCAGCCGCTACGCGCGCTTTCTCGTGCAGGCGGTGATCGACCCCGCACTCGCCGAGGTGACCCAGAAACACCTGCAGGCGGACAGCTACCGTCGCGTCCACCAGCTAATGGTCGCGCTCTGCCCCGCGCCAGGAGAGGTCGCGACCTGGCGCACCAACAACGCCGTCATGTTCAGCATGACGGCCCTCGCAACGAGGGAAGGGTCGGAACGGACCGCCGCCGAGACCACTGCGATCGTCTCCAATCTCGTCGACACTCTCACCGCCATGATCGAAGCCCCGGTCTCTACCCCCACTCCGTATTTCTAGCCGCCCCCTATCTCTAGGAGCCACACCATGACCTACGCGCTTCCCAGCACTGCGGCACCCACCCCTACCGACCCGCTGGCATACTTCGGGCCGATCATCGCCCCCCGTCTAGCGGCGGCCGCGGACGACCGGCCCTACGAGCTGTTCACGCTGAACCCGCAGACCCCCACCATCGGCGCCGAGATCTCCGGCATCCGACTCGGCGGGGACCTCGCCGACGAGGTCTTGGCGGAACTGCGCCGGGCGCTGCTCGAGTGGAAGGTGCTGTTCTTCCGCGACCAGGACATCACGCGGGCTGAGCACCGCGCGTTCGCCGCGCGGTGGGGAGAGCTCGAGCAGCATCCGTTCTACAAGTACACCCAGCCCGGGCAGGGCGACATCGACGTCGCGACGCTGGCCAAGGACGCGACCGCCGTCGGCGCCGAGAACATCTGGCACAACGACGTCACCTGGCATCGGACTCCCTCGTTCGCGGCAGTCCTGCGCGCGGTCGAGATCCCACCAGTCGGCGGGGACACGCTGTGGGCAGACATGGGCGCGGCATACGATCTACTGCCAGAAGACATCAAGATGCGGATCGACCACCTCGAGGCCGAGCACGACTGGCTACGTTCGTTCGGGTCCGGGATGCCGCAGGACGCGATCGACATGCTGCGACCCCAGTTCCCGCCGGTCACGCACCCGGTGGTGCGGGTCATCCCCGAGACCGGCCGCCGCGTGCTGTTCGTCAACGTCGCCTTCACCCAGCGCATCCTCGGCGTTTCAGCGGACGAGTCGAACGAGCTGCTGCGCATGCTCTACCGGCACGCCATGCGCCCAGAGCTGCAAGTTCGGCTGCGCTGGCAACCGAACACCATCGCCTTCTGGGACAACCGCGCCAGCCAGCACTACGCCTCGAGCGACTACTTCCCGGCGCGTCGCGTCATGGAGCGAATCTCGATCGTCGGCGACACGCCCATCGGCGTCGACTAGCCCCAACGCGCTATCCCCTTGTCCAGCAATCGAATCAGGAGAGTCCCGTCGTGAGAGATGCGCCGGCCCCCAGCCGCCACTCCGAGCTGAAAGCACTGCTCGACACGCGCAGCAGCTGCCGCGCGTTCCACCCAGACCCCGTGCCCCGCGGCACGATCGAGCAGATCCTCGAAATGGCGCAACGCACACCGTCCTGGTGCAACACCCAGCCCTGGCAGGTGTCCATCACCGAGTGCGAGGGCACCGAACGGTTCCGGAAGGGGCTCGGCGAGTACGTGCGGTCCTCTCCGCAGGCGCCGGACTTCCCCTTCCCCACCGCGTATCAGGGTGACTACGGCACCCGCCGCAAGGACTGCGCGATGCAGCTGTACGCCAGCGTGGGCATCGCGGCAGGCGACCGCCAGGCCTCGTCGGCGCAGACGATGAAGAACTTCGAGCTGTTCGGTGCGCCCCATGTAGCCGTCATCACCTCGGACGAGGCCCTCGGGACCTATGGAGCCGTCGACTGCGGCCTGTACGTCAACACCTTCCTGCTCGCCGCGCACAGTCTCGGCGTGGCCGCGATCCCGCAGGCCGCGCTCGCGGGCAGCGCGCCTTACATGCGCGACTTCTTCGGCCTGCCCGAGGACCGGAAGGTGGTCTGTTCCATCTCGTTCGGCTACGCCGACGAAGAACACCCTGCCAACTCCTTCCGCACCCCGCGGGCCGACATCGGCACAGCCGCGACCTGGGTGCGGGCATGAGCGTCGTCGAAGAGCTCCGTGGCCGAGTCCTGGTCATCCGCCTCGAGCGGGAGGCCAAACGCAACGCCATCGACCGGGCCACCGCGGAGGGCATCGACGCGGCGCTGAACCGGCTCGAGGACGATCCGGAGTTGTGGGCCGGCGTCATCACCGGGACCGCTCAGGTGTTCAGCGCGGGCACCGACCTCAGCGCGGGCGTGAGCCTGCGGACCGAGCGGGGCGGGGAGTACGGGGTCATCCGGCGCGAGCGCCGCACGCCGCTGATCGCCGCGGTCGAAGGACTCGCGCTCGGCGGCGGATTCGAGATCGCACTCGCCTGCGACGCAATCATCGCCTCCCGCACAGCGCGTTTCGGTCTTCCCGAGACCCGACGCGGACTCGTCGCCACCTCGGGCGCGCTCTTCCGCGCCGCCCGGGCGCTGCCGCCGAACATCGCGCGGGAGCTACTCATCTCCGGCCGCCACCTGGAACCAGAACGCGCATACCAGTTAGGCCTGGTCAACGAGGTGGCCGAGCCGGGCTGCGCGCTCGAGCGGGCGCTCGCGCTCGCCGAGGACATCTGCCTGTCCTCCCCCATGGCTGTGGGGGAGACCCTGCGCGCGTTGCGCGCGATCACGGCAGCCGAGGACACCCTCGGCTGGCAGGCCACCGAACAGGCCATCGAGGTCTTCCGCGCCTCGGAGGACATGAGCGAGGGCATCAGCGCATTCTTCGAAAAGCGCCCACCCCAGTGGCGCGGCCGCTGACCGTCCAGGAGCGCCGCAGTGGAACGTCCCGGGGCGATGGCCGGCAAACGAGCGGGAAAGGTCCCGTCGTGGACCGGCGTCAGATCCAAGATCGCCGTGATGAAACTGGGTTCGCCGTGTCCACGCACGTGTCTCCACTCGTGCTCGTCCACGCCGATTATGCGGTCCCCGTCGAGAGGCTGGAGAGCCGAAAACGAGTAGACAATAGGGGCGGCCGCAGCATCTCGACGGCGTCCGTTCGCGTCACTGCTGTTCGCTCATCAGGGTTTTGACGCATAAAGTTCACCAGCGCCAGCAACATGTTCGGCTCGGACACCATGTAGTACGCGAGCACGACCAGTTCTCCTTTCTGATCCTGTCCGACACACGTGTCGTCAAGGACGGCGTCGTGATGGCTCAGACGAATTATCGGGTTAGCGACCGACTTACCGACGTGAACGACATAGTCATCGGCAACGACGTCGTCGATGTCTTCCCAAGGCAGAAAACTGTCTACAACTTGCACTCGACCGAACCGCCATTTCGCTACCGTCCTGTGAAGTCCGCTTTCGAAGATCGACATGGTCACAACATTGCGTAAGAGCACAAGCAGTAGCAATGCGGCCAACAGAACGACGCCGGCTGCACCGGCGATCATTGCACCAGTACGACCGTCACGACCAACAGGTAGAAGTGTCGAGCCCTGGCCAACGGCCCATGCGAAAACTGCCGCGAACCCGTAGGTCATCGCCCCAGCCAGAACAGTCAACATGGCCGCGTAGGTCAGTCTCTGCTGTCCGATCTCGACGCCTGTCCCGTAGCGGGGGTGGTCACAGCTTCTCACGCGTTGGGAAAGTGACACGTACCGAATACCCGCTATGCCCGACATGTGCGCGGCCATGATCACGAACACGATGGCCAGACCGACGAATCCGGCAGTAGCCAGCCAACTTCCGTTGGCAACTCCCTTGAACAACGCTACGAAAACCAGTACGGCGAAGGCCGCGATGAACAGTGCACTCGAGAAACCCGTCCACTGAATCCTCTGTGGCCACCGTGGAATCCACTGGAGCACTGGAAGATCTGTGCGAGGTTGCGGACAGTCCCTTTCAGAACCCATGTCAATCCCACAGATTCTGCATGACCTTGGAACCGCCCCAGGCAACGAGACCGCCCAGGGCAGCACCAACGCCAACGCCGATCGCAGTGCCCACGACAGGAATCGGGATGAACGTTCCCACTACTCCACCGGCGACCGACCCGACCAAATATCCACCGGCCGCCGCGGTTCCTTCCGTCACGATCGCCGCAGTTGGACTCATTCCTCCGGCGATATCATTGTGAATCGCTGGTATAACTCCAAGAACTGCCCCTGCAGGCCCAAATCCCTTCCCGATCAGTTTGCCCACATCGTCGACCGAGCTCACCGCCGCACTGGTCAACCCCTTCCCCGTCACGTCGGTCATCACACCAACTGTCGCTGAAGCGAAGGTAGCTGGATAGTCGGGCTGCCACGAGAATCCACCGTCGACATCCACCACGACATTCCCGTTGCTGCTCAGAAGTGCAAGGTCCTGCGCGATTGCAATGTGTGCTGCCAGCCTCGACGAGACGCCTTCCGCGGCCGCTTCTGCTTGCCGCAAAGCCTCGAGCAACTGTCGCGTCAATTCGGCCGCTTCCAACTGAAATGCCAATGCAGCATCTTCAGAGGCCGGGCCCGTAATTACTGCACACAGTGCGATCATTTTGTCTGCGTTTACCATGCCGGAAGCTTCGACATCGAAGCATCGCGTTGTAGCGTCAGACACCACCTCAACGACGCGGTTCCGAACACCGTCGACAATTCCACCGGACCCGGTGAGTTCATCGGCAACGGACTGAAGGACTTCCGCTACCGAACTCACCAGAGAGCACTCGCCGACTACTCTCTCCGCTGCGGCAATAGCTGCTTCACCGTGCCAGGTATCGGCAAGTGCATTCTGCTCCTGCAGAACACCCGCACGCTGAGAGTCCAAGGCAGAAACAATTCCGCTCAACTGCCGTCCGGCGTTGATCAGCGACGCCGGCCTCCAGCCCGAAACTTCGGCAACCGTTAGCGTCATCGACCGGTATCCATCGATTGCAACTTCGGAACGAAGTCCTCTTCCGTCGTGTCGTAGGTCCCGGCGACGCCTCTGGCCACACGCGCCACTGTCTCCATACGTCCCGATAGCCCGAGGACGGCGGTGGCCGTCGCACCAGATGCTGCTGCAACCGTGGCTTGGAACCCGGTACCAGGCAGAGCACACTCAATCTCAGCGAACGGTGCTAGTACGTTCTGGCTCTCGAGCGATGCGCTTGCGCTGCTGAGATATGCAGCGAACATGCGCAAAATTTCAGTATCGACCTTCAACGATTCCCCCAATCGTGATCCCGAAAGGCACTCTAGCTCGAGTACAAACGTTCGCAACGAAAGCGACGAACTACCCCGCACAGAGGGTCGCAGGGGACCCGGATGAGAGACGAGCTCGATGACGCTGTTCGAAACGGCGACTTTCGCAGTGTTCAGCAGTTGCGAGACCGCCACATGATGCCGATCAGCGCACCCCCGACCATAGTTCGCGCGTTCTCGCCCTGGGATCGTCGACGACGCCGGACTGCTCACCGAACATCATGACCGAACGCTCATTACCATAAGGAGTCCACCCGGGAGTGCCGTCGCGCACGAAATCCACCCAGGCTCTGTGCATTTTTTCGGCCAGCTTCTGCGGTGGGCCGGTTCCGGTGATTCGTTCGCTTCGCTCTAGTGCGTCGAACACGAAACCGATCTCCAAGGCATGGCACGCGCCGAGGTTGCCGTCGTACAGCGTTGACCGCCAGGTGAATTCGTAGACGAATGCCTGCCCGCCTCTGGCCTCGACGACTCGTAACGCCGGCAATCGGAAGAACCAGTCGGTCATCACCGCGATGAGAAGCTCACCCGGTGATGCGTTGGGCGACAGCGCGGCATACTCGGCAACCGCGGCATCGACGTCGGCGCCATACGCGCCGAGCGCGAGGCGCAGGCGGGCTTCGTCGACGTACTGGGTCACCCCGGCTGGAACGAGGAAGAACGCGAACTCCTCACTGGTGGTTCCGATGAGCAGGTCGACGTCGGCACCTGAGCCTTTCGCGATTCGCGTGTACGGCAACTCTGGAACGATATCCCCGTCGATGTAGGGCTCGAACGGCATTGCGTTGAAAGCGAGTTCACCCCACGCGCCGGTAGGCGCCTCGGCAGTGATGCGGTCACCGAGGTCTCGTTGCGCATCCACGAGCGTATCGACGGGGACCGAACCGAACCCCTCGACATCGGCGCTCACCCCTACCTCGTGGGCCAGCGCAGTGGATACTTTGGCTGCCGTTGATTCGGAGATGACGTGATGACCGGCGCCGCTCTGCAGGATCGCCCGACAAAACAACCCTTCCGCGCGCGGCATCGACAACAGCGTCCCGATGCTCATTGCTCCGGCGGACTCCCCCGCGACGGTCACTTTCCCCGGATCGCCCCCGAACGCTCCGATGTTGTCGCGTACCCACTCCAGCGCTGCGACCTGGTCGAGCAGCCCTCGGTTTGCCGGTGCACCCTCGATCCGTGCGAAACCGTCGGCTCCGAGTCGATAGTTGATGACGACAGCGACGATCCCGTCGCGCGCAAAGGCGCTGCCGTCGTAGATCGGTACTACATTGCTGCCGTTGACGAATGCGCCACCGTGGATCCACACGAAGACCGGCAAACCGGTCTCGGCAATATCCGGCGTCCAGATATTGAGGTTGAGGCACTCTTCGCCCGGCACCACCGGCTCACTGAGAATAGTGCTGGTCGGCGGCCGATAGCCGATCTTGGGCGCCGTCGCGCCGTAGGCAACCGCATCCCGGACGCCCGCCCACCTCGGCGGAGGCGTCGGTGCCGCAAAGCGGTTCGGTCCGAAGGGCGCTTCCGCGTAGGGAATCCCGAGGAACGAAGTGACAGCGTCGACGCGTTGTCCGCGCAACCGGCCCTGAGCGATCTCGACAGTGACATCCATCCCTCATTGGTACCCGAACAGGTGGGCATGGTGTTCCGGTTGCGCAGTTTTCAGGCGGGATCCCGACTCGTGGTTCACCTTGGTGGAACACCATGCCCACACGCCGGTCGCCCACAAGCTCACGGGCGGCGGACGGCCTTGACGACCACGTCGTGAATCGGGGTTCGGCGGCCGTCGGGTCCCGTCGATTCTCGGTGTGATTCGGTGGCGGTGACCACCTCCCAGACGGCAGGGTCGAGGCGCGCCGTGATGCCGGCAGCCGTCGCAGAGGCAGATGCGGGCGGATTCTCGTCACCGTGCCCATGTCCATGCCTGTGCTCGGCGTCCGCGCCATGGTTTTCGTGATGAAGGTGGCCGACGATGAACAAGGTGCCTGCAGGGGCGACCCAGGATGCGATGCGGTCGTAGAACTCGAGCTGCGGCATCGCGGGATGCGCATAGTGCGTGGTCACCAGGTCGTACTTCGCGTCGGGTTCCCAGGTGGACAGGTCGGCCTCGATCCACTGCACCTGATCTGCGACGCCCATGGCGGTGGCTCGCTGGGCCGCGTGAGCGAGAGCATCGGTTGCGATGTCGGCTGCGGTGACCTGCCAGCCGCGTGCGGCGAGCCAGATCGCTTCGGCTCCGGCGCCGCAGCCCGCTTCGAGTGCGGTGCCGGGGGTCGAGTCTGCGAAATCCCGGACCAGGTGCGGGTTCGGCTCACTGGCAACCATCCCCGCAGCGCGGTCTCCCTGCCAGATCTGGTCCCAGTAGTTCTTGTCGAACGAGTGCGTCATCGTATGTTCTCCTTCTCGATCTGGGTGGCTTCTTCGACAGTGACCGGAGCGGCACGGTATTGCAAACCTTGTTGCCGAATGGCAAAGTCGAACCGCATGGATAAGGCCACGGACCGCACCATCGACGCCGTGGGACCGCGGCTCAAGCAATTACGACAGCGCCGCGACATCACGTTGATCGCTCTCGCCGAGGAGACCGGCATTTCGACCAGCACGCTGTCCCGACTGGAAGCAGGACTTCGGCGCCCCACCCTCGAACAGCTGCTGCCGCTGGCCCGCGCTTACGGCGTCACTCTGGACGAGCTCGTCGACGCGCCGCCCACCGGTGACCCCCGCATCAATATGCGCCCACTGCCCACCGACGACGGCACCATCATCGTGCCTTTGTCGCGTCGGCCTGGAGGCATTCAGGCCTACAAGTTCGTCCTCCCCGCCGGGCGTGAGAACGCAACACCGGTTCTCCGCACGCACGAAGGTTTCGACTGGGCCTTCGTTCTCGACGGCAGATTACGACTCGTCCTCGGCGAGCTCGATCTCATCCTCGAACCCGGCGAGGCTGCGGAGTTCGACACCCGGACCCCACACTGGTTCGGCGCGACCAGCTCGGGCCCGGTCGAGTTTCTCAGTCTCGTCGGCAAGCAGGGTGAACGCGCACACGTCCGTGCAGCCCCGAAGAGGGCGAGTTCAGAATAGGACGGCTGGTCGAAACGGCTACGGATCGAACCGACGCCGACGCGCGGCCCGAGCGGGAACGGTGAGAGAGGGCATGACCCTCTTGATGAACCGGTCGAAATGGGGAGCAGTGAATGCCACACCGCCGCTGTCGAATTCGTGCAACAGCCCTCGGTCCAACAACGATCGGCGGGTCTGCGAACACTGCGTAACCGTGCGGTCGAGCATTCGGGCGAGATCGCTTTCGTGCTGCGGATCGGGACCGGCCTCGGCCATCGCCCGCAGATACGAACGATCCAGATCAGTTGTCGGGCCGAACTTTCTGGCGAAGAACGTGTCGTCGAGCGTCTGGTAATACTGCGCCGACGCTGCAGCAACATCCTGCGCGCTGATCGCACTTCCGACCTTCGCGGACCAGACCGCACTGCCGAGTTCCTGCAGGAAGTAGGGGTACCGGCCGGTGAGCTCGACGGCAGCATCCAACGCGGCCTTCTCGAACTCCACTCCGAGTGCAGCCGCCGGTTCGCTCAGGACACGCCGGGCGTCTGCGTCCGTCAAGGCACCCAGGACAGGGAACTCGAAGATCCGCTTGGCGTAGCGCTCGATCTCGGGAGTCAGGCCCGCGCGCGGTAAACCTGCCCCCACCAACGTAATCGGCAATTCACGCAGGAACGGTCGGTGAAATGCCGAGACCAACGCAGCGTACTGAGTCTGCGACAAGAGCTGGAATTCGTCGACGGCTATCACCACGCCCCGCGAGTTCTCGAGTGCGGCTTCGCCCATTGCCAAGACAACCTGAGTCAGGTCGGCGGCCAGATCACCACTGTCCGCTATTCCGTCAGCGGCTGCGACCTCCCACTTCGCCATCATCGAGCCGTCTGCACCGAGCCCGAAGGACTGCAGCACTGCGGCTGCGCGAGTGGCAGCCGCGCCCCACCGTGAGCGGGGTGACAGTCCGAGTAGGGCTCCCCGCAATTCGAACGTGAGTTGACGGCGAAACGCGTCGTCTTCGCGTTTGCTCACCTCGATGTCGATGATCACCCAGTTCCGCGCACGTGCCTGCTCCACGCAATCGCGCAACAGTGCTGTCTTGCCGACCCCGCGTAGCCCGACCACGAGCATCGAACGCATGGATCGCTGACTCTCCAACCCGGTAAGCAGCGCGTCGAACAGGCCTTGTTGTTCGGTTCGCCCGATCAACGCCTGCGGTCTCTCCGCCGCACCAGGCGTGTACGGATCGATTGCCCTCACCATGACGACGCCCCCTAGAAGTCCCCCACCAACACACAGCGCACCCCGCTCCTCGCGGAACGGGGTGCGCTTGTCTTTTTCCTGCTGTTGCTACTTGCCCGATTCCGCGGCGCGAAGGTCTTTGCGCAGAATCTTGCCTGCCGCGGACTTCGGCACGATATCGATGAATTCGACCTTGCGCACCTTCTTGTGCGGCGAGACGCGCTCGGCGACGAAGGCCATCACACCGTCCGCGTCGATCTTCGAATCGGCCTGCAGCACGACGAATGCCTTCGGAACCTCTTCGCCTGCTTCGTCGATGACACCGATGACGGCCGCGTCGGCGATATCCGGGTGCGTCAGCAGTAGCGCTTCCAGCTCTGCGGGCGGCACCTGGTAACCCTTGTACTTGATCAGTTCCTTCAGGCGATCGACGATGTACACGACGCCCTCGGCATCGACGACGGCAATGTCGCCGGTGTGCAGATAGCCGTCGGCGTCGAGTGTTTCAGCTGTCGCCTCGGGATTGTTGAGGTAGCCGACCATGACGTTCGGGCCCTTGACCCACAGTTCGCCGGGCTCCGAAAGCCCCTCGGTCGGAAGAGCGATCTCTTCGAGTGTCCCCGGGTCGATGATCTTGTTGACGGTGTTCGCCAGCGGCAGCCCGACCGAGCTCAGCGGCATGTCGTCGCGGTCGAATGGAATGGCATGACTGACGGGGCTGAGTTCGCTCATCCCGTAGCCCTGACGAACTCGCGTGTTCAGACGTTTCGCGACGGCCTTGCCGAGTTCCTCGTCGAGCGGGGCAGCACCGGAGAAGATGGTGTGCACGCTGGAGAGGTCGTATTGGTCCACCATCGGATGCTTGGCCAACGCCACGGCAACGGGGGGTGCGATGAAGAGGTACGTGAGCTTGTTGTCCTGGATGATGCGCAAGAATTCGGCGAGGTCGAATTTCGGCATCGTGACCAGACGCGCACGCAGTTTCAGCGCGATGTTGAGCAGAACCGTCAGCCCGTAGATGTGGAAGAACGGCAACAGCGCGAGGATCGCGTCGTCGGTGTCGATGCCGACGCGAGGCTCCATCTGGGCAACGTTCGCCACGAGGTTGCGATGCGTGAGAATCACGCCCTTGGGGACGCCCGTCGTGCCGGAGGAGTACGGCAGCACGGCGATATGAGTCGACGGATCGAACGACACGTCCGGGGCCGGCGCGCCCTCGGTCAGCAGGTCCCGCAGACTGGGGTGGCCCTCTGCGCCATCTAGAACGATGATGTGATCGTCCGCCATACCGACCTTCTCGGCCGCTGCCTTGGCCTGCGGGTACAGCGGGGAGACCGTGAACAGGAACTTAGCGCCGGAGCCGGTGAGCTGCTTGGCGATGTCCTCGGCCGTGTAGAGCGCGTTGATCGTCGTTGCGGTACCACCGGCGCGCAGAATGCCGTGCAGCACCGAGGCGAAGGCGGGGACGTTCGGCGAGTGCACCGCTACGACGTCGCCGAGTTCGAGGCCACGGGCTGCGAGGGCTCCGGCTACGCCGTTGATCTGCCCGATGAGAGCCTTGTAGGTGGTGACTGCTCCGGAGCTGCCATCGACGAGCGCAGGCTTGTCGAGATCAGCCTCCGCGATGGACCCGAACAGATAGTCGTAGACACTGAGATTTGGGATCTCGACATCGGGAAAGGGGCTGTTGAAGCTCATGGCTCTCCTTCGAACACGCTTACGGCAGATGGTCGAAATCCTACAGTGAACCCCGTCACAACGGGCGATAGACCCGTTCGAGACCGACTTTCGGCCACACCGATCAGTCGTCGATGAGATGCTCGAACGCCGCGAGATTGGTCAATGGTTCTCCGCGCGAAACACGCCATGCCCATTCGCGTTTGATGGATTCGGCGAAACCGAGTTCGAGGAGAACATTGAAGTCACCGTCGGCCGCCTCGAGAACCTGGCCAAGCACTCGGTCGATCTCGTCACCGGTTACCGCGTGCAACGACATTCCACCGACGAGGTAGATGTCGCCTACTTTGTCGATCGTGTAGTGGACCCCATACAGTCTGCGGTTGCGCCGGAGGAGGTACTTGTAGACGCCTTCGAAGTTCTCGTCGGGTTTGCGGCACACGAATGCCTCGATGCGAACGCCGTGCCGACCGACCGTGAGCATCGTCGTGGTTTTGAGCTTCCGCTCACCCGGCAACTCGACGATGAAGGAATTGTCGTTCTTGCGTTGATATTCGAGTCCGCGCTCGGTCAACACCTCGTCGATGAGAGTGATCGTGTCGCTCATGCCGTGACGGCTCCTGTTCGTCGTAGTTTCCAGAGGCCCCGAGATCGGCGCGGGGAGAATTCACTCGGCGCTTCATGGCGATCGAAGTGGAACTTGGCGGCCCGGTAGCTTTCCATGAGGCCTTCGGCGGTGCGCTCCCACGAGAAGTCCGCGGCGTGAATCGGTGCGGCAGATGCCATGCGCGCGAGCGCAGTACGGTCACGCAGCATGTTTCCCAACGCAGTGGCCCAATCTTCGGTGCGGTGCCCCTGTACCAATACACCGGTCTCGCCCGATCGGACCGCGACACCGAGACCGCCTACATCGGCGGCAATCACCGGGGTTCCGCATGCTTGTGCTTCGATGGCGACCAATCCGAACGACTCGTTGTAACTCGGAACGGCCACCACATCGGCGGCGCGATAGATCTGCGCGAGTTTCGCCGAACGCTGCGGCGGAAGAAACGACACTCGCGCCGAAATGCCCAGTGCAGCAGCAAGTTCGATGAGGCTGTCGGGCCGATCCAAACCACTGCCCGACGGCCCGCCGACCACGAGAATCCGAAGCGGCACACTCGGGTCACGTGCGAGAAGCTCAGCGGCTGCTCGGAGCAGCACATCGGGTGCTTTGAGCGGTTGGATCCTGCCGACGAACGCGACGACCGTCGCGGTCGGGTCGATTCCGAACTCCGCGCGGGCAGCATTCTTCTCACCTGGTCGGTACCTGGTCAGATCGGCGCCGGGCGCAACGACGTCGATCGAATCCGGTGACGCCCCGTAGATATCGACGAGCTGCTGGGCCTCTCCCGAGGTGTTGGCGATCAACCGATCCGCCTCGGCCACGACCTGTTGTTCACCGATCTGCCGGGCTGCTGGTTCCGGTGAGTCACCCGCGGCCATCGACGCGTTCTTCACGGCGGCGAGCGTATGAGCGGTGTGCACCAACGGCACACCCCATCGATCACGCGCAAGCCAACCGACTTGTCCGGATAGCCAATAGTGGGAGTGAACGAGATCGTAGTATCCGACGTCGTGCCGCGCTTCTTCGCGAAGTACACCTGCCGCGAATGCGCACAACTGCGTCGGTAGATCCTGCTTGTCCAGGCCCTCGAACGGTCCGGCCACGATATTGCGCACCAGAACACCTGGTGCTGCCTCGGTGACCGGTTCGTCGGCGGAAGACGTCGCCCGGGTGAATATCTCCACCTCGACACCGCGCTTGGCCAGCTCTTTAGCGCTCTGAAGCACATAGACATTCATGCCACCGGCATCACCCATGCCGGGTTGTGCCAGTGGAGAGGTATGCAGCGACAGCACCGCAACCCGGTTCAACTGGCGACCACTCACCGTTCCAGTTTGCACTCCCCCACAGTACGGATGTTCACAGACCCTCGATGAAGGCCCCGACCTCCGCCACGAAACGAGCAGGGTCGGTGACGAACGGACCGTGGTCGACACCCTCCCAATACGACTCGGTGACCTGCGGGATCAACGACGCTGCGTGCCGTCCGGACGAGACGTCGACGACCGTATCGGCGGTTCCGTGCAGGACGAGGGCCGGCACCTCGAGGCTGCTCAGGAGATCGTCGTGGGAGGCCGTCCGGTCGAACAACGCAGCCCGGACACGAGGGGGTGTCGCGAGAGTGAGCCCGAAGAGTTGCTGCGCCTGCGCGCTCTTCCCCTCGACCGGACCGGTGAGTGCGTTACCGAAGCTACCTAGTGCACGAATGGCGACGCTCGGTACCTCCGACATGGCATCGGGGATCGCCGCGCGCATCGAACTCCCGACTTTTCCGCCGGCTTCCCCTCGGCCGATACCGGTGATCGCGCCCACGAGGACGACGCCCGCTGCCGCCGCGCTCCCGTGTTCGGCGAGGTAGTCGCAGATCACGAGACCGCCGTAGGACCAGCCGAGTAGAACTGCATTCGCTGCTATTGCCTCTGCGGTGAGGACTGCGTGGACGTCGCCCGCCCAATTGAGTGGGTCCGCGTACCCGTCGGCAGGCGCATCCGAGTACCCGTGTCCACGCAGATCCACGGCAATCAACCGGTAGGAATCCGCCAGCCCGTTCAGCACACCCTCACCCCAGCACGCCGAGGACTGCGCCCAGCCGTGCAACAAGACCAACGGCCGAGCGGCAGGATCACCCGAAACTCGGTAGACGATGTTGGTGCCGTCGATGCTGGATGCCTGCCGAACCTCGCTCGTTGCCATGGCGCCCATTGTCGCCGAGACCTGGCCTCGACTCGGCAGCGGCCCAGTACCCGATCAGGCTGCGGCCCGACGCATGGAGGCGAGCGGATCGGAGTACACAGAACTGAGCGAGACCACTGCTGCCGCGAACTCTTGTACCTTACTGCCGAAGCCGGTGATGCGAATATCCCTGCGCGGCAACGTCGATGATCGCGAGAATGCCGCTGCGACATGTGCGGTTCCGGCGGGATACTCAGTGAAGGCCTGGCCACCGAGCATGACCCGATCCGGGTTGAACAGATCGCGTAACAACCCGACGGTCTTTCCGAGTGCCTGCGCTCGCTCGGTCAACACCTCCTGCGCTCCGAGTGATCCGCTCTGTGCGAGCTGATGCAACGCCGCGACCGACCGGCGCGGATCTTCGGCCGTCAACACACCTCGCTCGACGGCCGCGGCCACGACGGCTCGGTCGCTGACGGTGGCTTCGAGGCATCCACGACTGCCGCAGAAGCACTGCGCATTCGATCCGGTCGGCACATGCGCGATCGATCCCGGGCCGGTCGCCGGAGTGTGGACGCGTCCGTCGATTGTCAGCGCGATTCCGGCGGTTTCACGGGCGTAGAAGTACAGGCTCGTTCCGGTCGTGACCTCGTCGGTCCGCACCGGCGCCAGCAACAGCTCCGACGCGGCCATGGCTTCGACGTGCCCTGACACGGACACCGGAAGCCCGAGTCCCCCACCGATGATCGTCCCGACCTGAGCGCCTTCCCAACCCAGTCGTGGATGATCGACCGAGCCGGTTGCCGTATCGACGCGACCACCCACTGCAACTCCCACCCAGAGTGGGGTGCGGCGATGCCACCGCGCTGCGAAGGCGCCTGCGCTACGAGCGATGGAGGCGAGTGCAGCCGACGCCGATCCTGCCGGCGTCGAAATCTCGACAGCGCCGAGAATGCGACCACGCAAGTCGCAGATGACAACTTTGGTCACTACGGCGCCGATGTGAATTCCGATGGTGGCGTAGGGCCCGTGGTTGACCTCGAACGGTATCCGCGGACGTCCGACGGCGCCGGAGGCGGTGAGGTCTGCTCGTTCACGAAGAAGTCCGACACCGAGCAGTGCCGATACTTGACGATTGACGGTTGCGATACTCAATCCTGTTGCGCGAGCCGCACTATCACGTGAAATCGGTCCTTCCGTAGAAGCGACGCGAAAGACGGATGCAGCAGGGCTGTCCGCGATCCTAAGATCCGGAACGACCACCTGCACACCTGCCCTCGGCGGCGGCGACGAACGCGCGAGCGTGGGAGTGGATCGAGCGGTGCGCCGCAACGGAATGGGCGTCGAGGTAGGCAGAATGGCGATAGTCACAGTTGTCGGTCCTCAGCAGTAAACCCGTCTTCGCGAGACAGGTGGTGCATGAAACTCGAGGCAGAAGACGCGCAGATTCGACGCGACTCAGCCCGTCGAGCAGAGAAACTAGCGGCAGGTTCCGAGACCGGGACAACACAGTTCCCGGGGAAGTGGCAGCCGAGAACCCAGGGCAACGGTCACGTAGGTGACCCGCAACGCGTGGGTGAGGCTTGCGGACATGGACGCAAAATTAGCACTGCACGGTCAGTTCACCAATCCCGGGTCCCGTATGCAGGCGAAATCGGCGTCTAGAATCGATGCATGACATTGTCCGAACACATTTCGCCCGACGCTCGCATCGCCGTAGTCACCGGCGCAAGCTCGGGAATCGGCGAAGCCACTGCTCGCCAGCTCGCCGGCCAGGGATACCACGTCGTCATCGGGGCACGTCGACTCGATCGACTGGAAGCGGTTGCCGACGAAATCGGCGGCACCGCACTGGAACTCGATGTGACCGACGAGGATTCGGTGGCCGCGTTCACCGCAGTCATCCCCAGGGTTCACGTGCTGATCAACAATGCCGGCGGCGCCAAAGGACTGGCACCTGTCATCGACGCCGATCTCGAGGACTGGCGTTGGATGTGGGAGACCAATGTTCTGGGAACCCTGCGCATCACCAAGGCGCTACTGCCCAAGTTGATCGAATCAGGCGACGGACTCGTGGTGACCATCACCTCGGTCGCAGCCTTCGAGACGTACGACAACGGGTCGGGATACACCTCGGCCAAGCACGCGCAGGCAGTGCTGCATCGCACGCTGCGCGGCGAATTGCTGGGCCAACCCGTCCGCCTCACCGAGGTCGCACCGGGTGCCGTCGAGACCGAGTTCTCGCTGGTGCGATTCGATGGTGACGAGGCCAAGGCCGACGCGGTGTACCAGGGAATCACACCGCTCGTTGCGCAGGACATCGCCGAGGTGATCGGCTTCGTGGCGTCTCGTCCGTCTCACGTGAATCTGGACCAGATCATCATCAAGCCGCGTGATCAGGCGGGTCCGGGGCGCTTTTCGCGCACGTAGCCCTTCCCTGGCCGGGCCCGGCTCCGCCGCACTCGGGAAGCGGCGGAGCCGGGGACGCTAGCTTGCCGGGACCGGCGCCGGAGTCGCTGCTCCAACGGGCAGCTCGGACATCGACTGCCACGTCGGCCAGTCGATAGCCCAGTCGTACAGGTCTCCGTCCGCGGCGGACAGGTCGATGCGCGTACCTGTGACCTCCACCGGGTCGCCATACATCGCCGTAGCGAAATACTGCTGAGCATCGGCGTCCGAAAGGTTGATGCAGCCGTTGGTGACGTTGGATGCGCCCTGAACTCCCGTGGTCAGCGGGTTGGCGTGAATGAACTCGCCGTTGTTGGAAATTCGCACTGCCCAGCGTTCGCGCACATTCTCGTAGAACGGCGGGTTCGACATGAGGAAGTCCTCGTGCTTCTCGGTCACGACATGGATCCCGCTGCGCGTCACATTGCGCTCTTCGTCGCCCTCGCCGTAGCTGACGGGGATGTCCATGATGGTCTGGCCGTCACGGACGACCTGCATACGGTGACTGGTGGCATCAGCTATCACCACCTGGCTGCGCCCGACCGTGAAGTCGATAGTCACATCGTCGGCGCCGTAAGCGCCGTCGCCGTAATCCAAGCCGTACAGTTTTGCGTCGACCGATACAGCGGTGCCGGGCGCCCAGTAGTTCGTCGGACGCCAGTGCACGCGCGAGCCGTTGTCATCGGGGAACCATGCCCAGGCACCGGGTGTCGGCGGGTTGGTAGTGACCGTCAACGCCTTCTCGACCTCGGCCTTGTTCTCGATCGCCGAATCGAACTGCAGAATGATCGGCGCCGCGACGCCCACCTTTTGGCCGTCACCGATGTTGGTGCTGACCGAGGTACGACTGTCTGGCTCGACCGTGGTGAAGCGTGCCTCGACTGCGACGGACTTACCGTCGGTGCCGACCGCAGTGCCCGCCCAGCTGTACGTGACGCCGTACCCGAGCGGCTCGGTGACGGCATACGACGTCTTGTCCGGCGCGAGGGCACCCTGAACTACTTTGCCGTCTGCGTTGGTGAGCGTGACCTCGCCGAGCGTCCCGTTCTTCACCGATACCGAAATCGGCGCGACTGGACTGACGTCCTCGGCGCCGTCTGCGGGAGTCGAGTACACCTCGGCGACCGGAGCCGCCTCGGCTGCCGGCGCTCCGTTGCCGGAGGAACCCGCGTCGTTACCGCCGATGGTGCAGCCCGAAACCAATGCCGCCAATGCTGCGAAAACCGTGATCAACCACAGCAATCGCGTTCGATTTGTCCGTTCTACCTGCGTATGCACGCTTTCCAACGTACCCGCGGCAATCGCAGTCCGGCCTACTCGATCCGCAGGTGCGGGCAGATTCACATCGAAGTCATGTCGGCCCGAGCCCTCACTCGAGCTTTCTCGTCCTCAGCTCGTGCCCGTTCGATGTCAGGCAGCGCCCGGTATCGAGGTTCCAGTCCCACCCGTGCAAATTGCAGGTCAACTTGTTGCCCTCGACGATTCCGAACTTCGACAGATCGGCCTTCAGATGCGGGCAACGTCGCTGGATCTCGTAGCCGTCCTTGACGATGGTCGCGGTGTCATCGTGTGCTTCGGCGAACCAACCGTCCGCGTACGCAATGCGCTCGTTCGTCAAGCACTTGAAGAATGTGTACAGGAACTCGTTGTATCCGCCGACTCGGCGAGCACGGAAGCGAGTGGACAGAAAGATCGAGTTGACCCAGTCGGGCTCCTCGTCCCGCACGGCCGTGCGAACCAGTTCGGGCGCGATCGTGAAGCTGTAGCGGAACCGTTCCTTCACGATCGGCTCACGCACGATCCGCTTCGGAAAATCGAGTACGACGGTTTCCTCGCCGAGCATCATCGCAACCGGGTAGCCGATGCCGTCGCAGATCTGATCGGACTGAATCATGATCGGTTCGAACAATGCGCGAAGCGGCTCGAGCAACAGCTCGCCCTCGGTCGGAGCCCACGCAGCTTTCTCCGCGGCGATGACCCCGGCTTGACGCTGGGCATACTCCTCGATGTAGTCGGCCTTTCCGGTGGTGAAGATCGCCTCGACCTCCTCGACCGGAATCGGATGCTCGTGCGCGAGCAGCTCACTGCCTTCGAAGGTCGAGGTGGTTCCCGGCATCATCAACAGACCCTTGTCATGGCCGTTACGACGCATCTGGTCGAGGAAGACCATCTGGTCCGGGAAGATGTTCGACGGATCTTCGTAGACGTCGTTGAGGAACCGCAACTCGTCGTCGAGGAAACACGGCGGCCCAGCCGACGGGATGACCCAGGTGGCGTCGATCTGCTCGATGTACTGACGCGCACGGTCCATCTGACGCTGACGCTTCTGTTCCCCGAACGTTCGCTTCGCGCGCTCGACCATGTCGTAAACCATCGGGTACCAGATTGCACCGGAGTACTGCAGCATGTGCACGTCCACGTGCCCGAACTGCTCGGTGAGGACATCGAGGTCGACCGGCCGCGCGTCGTTCATGTTGAACGCGACGGTCTTGCCGTCGGACACTACGAGTCCCGAGTCACCGATGGGGCCGTCGGCAGGTGCGCGGAGCGCGATGATCATGATGTCCAGGTCGCCCTTGGGACCGGACACCGTGTGCTTGACCGACGTCGTGGTCTCGAAGAATTTGTGGAAACCGAGCTTCTCGAGCTCGTGCCTAAGGTCCGGGACCGGGTAGTCCGGCAACAGCACGGTCGTGTCCTTGTTGACATGCTCGGCTAGGTTCTTCGGATCGAAATGATCCTTGTGCAGGTGCGAGACGTAGAGGTAGTCACAATCGCCGAGAACGTCCCAGTCCAACTGCGAGTTGTCGGGGAAAGGGAACCACGAGGTGAAGTAGGCGGGGTTCACCCACGGATCGCACAGAATGCTGCCGGCATCGGTCTGAATATGAAATCCGGCGTGCCCGACGCTTGTGACCTGCAAAGAATTACTCCTCTTTCATGAGTGGTACCCACAGCACTGCACTCTCGCAGCTGCCGTGGATCAGAACTCCCATGTATTTGCTTCGATGGTAGGCCGAGCGATTCGGTCAGTTGAGCGAGCAACCGACCAAATCGCATTCGGGGACGAGTGTGATGCCGAACTCGGCTTCGACTCCGTCGCGAATGTGTGAAGCGAATGCCATGACATCCGCTGTACGTGCACCGCCCCGGTTGGTGACGGCCAGCACGTGTTTGGTCGACAGTGAGACGGTCCCTGCACCGAATTCACGGCCGTACCCGTGCGCGAAGCCTGCGTTCTGGATGAGCCACGCAGCGTGCACCTTGATGCCCGACGGGTCGGGGTACTGCGGGGCGCGCGATGCCTTGGCCGGTACCTCGGTCAGCACCGGGTTCAGAAAAAACGATCCGACGCTCCAGGTGTCATGGTCCTCGGCGTCGAGGACCATTCCCTTCTGCCCGCGCAGATCCAGCACTGCTTCACGGACTTCCTTGGCTGCGACCGTGTCACCGATGCTCACCCCGAGTCGGTCGGCGAGGCCCGCGTACCGGACCGGATCCGAGGATTCGGACCGACGAAGCTTCATCGTGGTATCGAGAATGACATACCTGCTCGAGTGCTTGAACACCGACTGGCGATGCAATCCGAACCCACACCTATCCGGCGTCCAGGTCGCTGTCTCCCCGGTCTCACGGTCATAGACGGTCAAGCTCGCCAACACGTCCGACGTCACCGTGCCGTACGCGCCGACGTTCTGCACGGGCGTCGCGCCGGAGAGCCCGGGGATCCCCGAGAGCGCTTCGAGTCCGGCCAACCCCTCGTCCAGCGAGGCGGCCACCACCGAATCCCACGACGTCCCCGCAGCGACCCAGAGCGACTCACCGTCGATCCGCGTCCCCGACGTCTCGACCTTGACGACCAGGCCGTCGAAGCCGTCATCACCGACAACGAGGTTCGATCCTCCGCCCACGAGCAGCACTGGCGTCCCCGACGCATCGGCATCCTGGACCAGGGAGACAAGCTCGTCACTGCTGGCGGCGACGGCGAACTCACGAGCCGGGCCGCCGACACGCATCGTGGTGAGCTCGGAAATTGCGGTGGACACGGGAACCCAGGGTACCGGTCTCACATGGCCGTCCGAGCCACCCGGTAATCTCCGCGTATGCCTCGCCCCATCGCGCACAGCGCGTCCGTTCCCGCACCCGTCGACAAGGTGCACGCCGCGCTCGTGTCCGAGCAGTACTGGAAAGACCGTATCGAGGAGATCGGCGGCCCCAGCGCACGCCTGGTCAGCGTGCATGCGATCAACGGGACGATCAGCGTCGTCATGTC
Organism: Rhodococcus sp. H29-C3; assembly: GCF_030063405.1. Taxonomy (NCBI): domain Bacteria; kingdom Bacillati; phylum Actinomycetota; class Actinomycetes; order Mycobacteriales; family Nocardiaceae; genus Rhodococcus; species Rhodococcus sp. H29-C3. The sequence continues at coordinate 362,923 of NZ_JASITC010000001.1, forward strand.
CCAATCCATCCCGGAAGAGGAACTGCCCGCTGCCGTCACAGCATTCAAGAAGGGCCCGCTCGTCATCGAGCGCACCGAGTCCTGGGGCCCGATCGGCGGAAACCGCGCCGAGGGCAAATTCGGTGCCACCGTCGAGGGCGCTCCCGCAACGGTCTCCGGAACCACGCTGCTCGAAGGAAATGCCGAAGCGTCGACCATGTCGTTGTCCGGCACCACCGAGGTGAAGGTTCCGATCTTCGGCGGAAAGATCGAAGCCATGATCAGCGAGCAAGTTCTCTCGCTCATCGACAACGAGCACGGATTCACCGCGAAATGGATCGCCGAAAACCTGAGCTGACCGGACATACCGGCGGGTAGGCACCCTGGCCAGGCCCGCCGACGGAGCCGGTACCCTGTTGCACTATGGCTCGCCGCATGAACTACTCAGCCCGGTTCACCCACTCCACCGAGCAGGTGTACGCCGCGTTGTCCAGCCGCGATCACTGGGACGCTCGTATCGAGGAGATGAAGAAGTACTCCCACAACGAGCTGAAAAGTTTCGAGGTCGGAGACGCGGGAATCGACATCGTGATGCACCACATCATTCCGCGGACCGAACTGCCGGACATCGCGCAGACGGTCCTCAAAAAGGACATGATCATCACCCGAAACGTGCACTTCGATCCATTCGGCGAGACCACCTCGGGCAAATACGATGCCTCGATCCCGGCCGGCCCCGGCAGTCTGAAAGGTTCCACCTCACTGTTCGCGACCGAAGCCGGATCCACCCTTCGGACCTCCTCGGAAGCCAAAGTCTTCCTACCGTTCATCGGTAGCAAACTCGAGCAGCTCATGCTGGTCAACCTCATCGACCTGTGGCGCGGTGAAGGCGAAGTGACAGCCGACTGGCTTGCGCAGAACTCCTGACCACCACAGCCGTTCCGCAGGCTCCACTCCTGTTTTTCATGGTCGCTCCGCAGGCTCCACTCCTGCCCACTCTGGTCGCTCCGCAGGCTCCACTCCTGAAGGCGTCATCACCAGAGGCACTACCGGAATCAACCGACTTCGTCGCAGCGATCGGTGGCTCACTCACAGCGCGGCGGTGCGGCACACGCTCATCGAGGCACCCGATCCGCTCGTCGTCGACCTCGGCTACGGAGCGCGGCCGGACACCACTCTGGAGATGGCCCGTCGGCTACGCACGATCCGGCCCGATCTGCGCGTCACCGGACTCGAAATCGACCCCGCCCGCGTGGTGGACTCGGTCGAGGGCGTGAACTTCGCCCGCGGCGGCTTCGAAATGGCTGGACTCCGCCCGAACCTCGTTCGCGCATTCAACGTGCTTCGGCAGTATCCCGAAGAAGCTGTGCCCGAAGCCTGGTCGCGCATTCTGTCCGGCCTTGCCCCCGGCGGACTGCTCGTCGACGGCACTTGCGACGAGCTGGGCCGACGCTGTGCATGGGTCCTGCTCGACGCTCACGGACCGATCTCGCTGACCCTCGCATGGGATCCGTTCACGGTGGCCGCGCCCTCGGACATCGCCGAACGATTACCCAAGGTGCTCATCCACCGCAATATCCCCGGCGAGCCCATTCACCAGTTACTACAGGCCGCGGACCGCGCATGGTCGACGGCAGCGCCACTGGCACCGTTCGGCCCGCGGGTGCGGTGGCACGCCGCACTGAGACAGTTGGCCGGCAGCGGAATGCCGACGGTGCCTCCTCGTCGACGGATGCGGGACAACATTCTGACTGTGCCGTGGGACCTCGTGCGGCCCAACGCCTAGATGCCGACGCTGAATTCAGGCGCCTAGATACAGGCGGAGAGAGCCAACTCGATGCGTTCGGAGACGCGGTCGGATCCAGCAGTAGCTTCCTGATACAACGCTCCTGCGTCGACGCGACCGATAGCAACAGCGTCACCGACGACCTCGTCGAGGGTTATCTGGGAGATTCCGCCTCCCGCGAGGTCGAGCACCGTGCGGATCGGCGTCGTGAGCCGAAAAGTGCCCGTCGACTCGAAATCGTGGGGTTCGAGCTGAAGTCGATGAACGGCGAGGCGGGTGTCGGTGAGACGAAGATTGGTGAACGCGGATACGTGAACGAACTGCGGATGCAGGTGACCGAATCCGTGTAGTTCCGCCGCACTCTGATGCGAGATGACGGCATCGCCACCGAACCACGCGCACCACATTGCGAACTGCTCGAGGTCGCTGCGCGGCCAGTCGCTGAGTCGACAGAGGTTGCGTTCGACTCGCATCCAGCCACCGGCGACGAAGTTGGCGTGGAGCGCCGAGTGACCGAACCCGAGCCGTTCGGCCTGTTCAGTGGTGAAATATCCGTCCTGACTCGCCGCGAGACGACGGAGTTCGGCGGCGCTTCCTTCGATCGTGCTCATGCTCTAGACAGTACGTGAAGGTGTGTTGCGGGTCACATAAACTGCGGCCAGGATTATTCAGAGCTTCGCCTCCGAGCCCTCCCGACGCGCCGCATCGGGCAGATTCACAGAGCTCTTTCAGATTCTTCGGGAAGACTGCTCCGAATGACACGAAGCAAAACTCCCTTGGTCCTGGTGCTCGTTGCCGTCCTGGTGGTCGCGGCGCTGCTCGGCGGGGAACTGTTCTTCCGTCAGCAGATCAAGTCCTGCCTGGCGGGCCAGCTCGAAAGTGAGATCGGCAGCCAGGTCGACGTCGGGCTCGGCTGGAAACCGATACTGATCTCGCTGATCGACAAGCAGGTCTCCTCGGTAACCCTGGACAGCGACGACGCACGGTTCGGGCCCGCCGAAGGCATGACAGTGCACGCCGAGGTCAACGACGTGAACGTTCAGCAGAGCGCGGACAGCAACGGCACGATCGGCTCGTCGAGCGCGGATATCGACTGGTCCACCGCAGGAATCGCGTCGACGCTGCAGTCGCAGGGCATCGGCGCTCTCGTCACCGGCGTGACGAGCGACGCAAGTGCAGGCACGTTGTCCTTCGCAGTCGGCGGGCTCGCGGAGCTGACCGTCAAGCCGGTCGTCGCAGGCGGCAGCGTGGACGTCCAGACCGTCGGCGCGTCGATTTTGGGGCTTGGAATCCCAACTGACCTGGTGGACAGCATCGTCGGGGTTCTGTCGGACAGCCTGCAGCAGTACCCGCTCGACATGGCGCCGACCGCGCTCACCGTCACCGACTCCGGCATCGAACTCACCTTGCAGGGAGATCAGTACACCCTCCCGCCGGTTTCGGCGGACCAGACCCAGCAGACGCCCGAGGGCTGCTCCCTGATCGCCTGACCTGCCTGCCTTGTGCGTGCCGGAGGGTACGAACTGTGCCGGACGATACGCACAAGGCGCTGAGTTGAACCTTTACCGCTTCGTCGTAATGTGTTCCACGCCTGGTCCGGTGACCTCCGCAAGAGCCGAATCGCGGCCGGTGAGAACGAGCATCAGCGATGCCGCTGGGCCTTCAACAGTAGGTCCACTACCGAAGGTCCAGTCGAGGTCGGTTGCCTTCCAGTGCAGTGTGGCGTCCGGGGCCGGGAAAATGCCGCGTGAAGGCGTACTCGAAATGAAGTCGAGCACCGCTACCTGACGTTCGTCAGGAATCCGATACGCCATGTGCAGCGGGCGGCGGATGTCGTGACCGTGGACGACAATGTCGGTGAGGGGCGCCAGCGGACCGTTGCCCGGTGGGGTGAATCGACTGGCCGCATTCCGAGTAAGCAATTCGGGGAGGCGTGTCGAGTACTTTCGGCCGACACGGCTGGCCATGAGCTGATTTGCTCGGTGAAAATTCCCACGCGCTCGCACCATCGTCAACCCGAACTTCCACACCGGGGTAACCAACGGAACAACAAGATGCGCGAGAACATCTTTGACTGTCCACTCGCTGCACAGCGACGGAGTTTTCCACTGCTCCGAACTGAGTTCCCACACCGTTGCAGCCAAAGCCCGACGCTCCTCCGCGATCGCGGAAAAGATCTCGTCTTCGTTACTCACCTTCGGAGAATAGGCCGAAAGACCCGGACAATTACCTAAGTTCGACGAAGTTTCGAGAAACAAGCACTCAGAGACCGTCCAGTACTGCTCGCGTCCCGGACAGACCCAATCGCGTTGCACCTGCTTCGACCATGGCCAACGCCGCCTCGGTCGTTCGGATACCGCCGCTGGCTTTCACCCCGAGCCTGCCTCCGACGGTGGCGGCCATCAACTTCACCGCCTCGACACTTGCGCCTCCGGCGGGATGAAAGCCGGTGGACGTCTTGACGAAGTCGGCGCCCGCTCTCTCCGCTGCCACACAGGTTTCGACGATCGCTTCCTCCGTCAGTGCCGCCGATTCGATGATGACCTTCAGGATCGCCGAAGATCCGATGGCTTCACGAACCGTCAAGATATCGGCGAGCACCGCGTTGTAATCCCCTTCGACCGCTGCGCCTACGTCGATCACCATGTCGATTTCGCGGGCACCCTGATCGACTGCCAGCCGCGCTTCCGCCCCCTTGACGAGGGAATGATGCTTGCCGGAAGGAAATCCGGCCACGACGGCGGTCACCAAACCTTCAGCATGGATGGGCAGCATCGACGGCGAGACACAGACCGCGAGCACACCGAGAGCGCGGCCCTCGACGATCAGTGCCTCCACGTCTGCGCGGGTCGCTTCCGGTTTGAGCAGCGTGTGGTCGACCATGCGGGCCAGTTCGGCGCGGGTGAGAGACATGAAAGCAAGCCAACCACAGCCCGACGGCCGAGGAGGACTCGCTCGGGACGCAAGTTCCTGCCTGCGGCTTTCGTAAGGCACTGACCAGACTCGACATCGACTCGTGCGCTGCGAGCGCACTGGTGGACACTGCCGTCCGGACCACCTGAGACAATCGAGAAATGAGCTCCGTTGCTGTCGCCGACGACCGTCGCTACGTCCTGTCACTCGGATGCCCCGACCGCACGGGCATCGTCGCCAAGATCTCGACATTCCTCGCCGACGTCGGTGGCTGGATCGTCGAGGCCGCGTACCACGCTGATCCCGACACCGACTGGTTCTTCACTCGGCAAGCAGTCCGTGCGTCTTCGGTCGATATGAGCATCGACGAATTACGGGCTCGCTTTGAGGCCGTCGCCGCCGAGATCGGCCCGGAAACCGAATGGACGCTCCATGATTCGGGCGAACGCAAGCGTGTAGTCATTCTGGTCAGCAAGGAAGCGCACTGCCTGCACGACCTGCTGGGGCGCGCCGCTGGCGGCGAACTTCCCGCCGAGATCTCCGCAGTGATCGGCAATCACAAGTCTCTCGAGTCGGTGGCGACCGCGCACGGCGTTCGGTTCCACCACGTCGAATTCGCCAAGGACCCCACTGAGCGCGGCCCTGCCTTCGACGAAGTCCGTGACCTCGTCGACTCCTACGAACCACATGCCGTCGTACTAGCCCGGTTCATGCAGGTACTACCCGAGGAACTGTGCACTCATTGGTCGGGCCGTGCCCTCAACATCCATCACAGCTTCTTGCCGTCGTTCGTCGGTGCGCGTCCGTATCACCAGGCATTCGCGCGCGGCGTGAAGCTGATCGGGGCAACGTGCCATTATGTGACCGCCGAACTCGACGCAGGCCCGATCCTGGAGCAGGACGTCATCCGCGTCGACCACTCCGACGAGGTCGCGGACATGGTCCGACAGGGCCGCGACATCGAAAAACTGGTTCTGTCCCGCGGACTGCGCTGGCACCTCGAGGACCGAGTCCTCGTTCACGGCAAGAAGACCGTCGTCTTCAGTTGACGCCGGGGGGATCAGAGAAGCCGCAGGCGCAGTACTTCCTCGTTGAACTCGTCGATCGCCTCGACGGAACTCATATGACCGATCCGCGGTATCTCGATCAGCCTGCTGAGGTGATCGTGGCTCTCCAACGCCTGCGCCAGTTTGCGCGCTTGCACCGGTGGAGTCAGCCGATCCGCGCTACCGACCAGCACACTCGTCGGCACGCTCATGTTGGCCAAAGCTTCGTGAATATCGAGTTCGGTCAGCGCAGCTCCCCAGATCCCGCGCGTCCGAGGTTGGCACTCGAGCACGATCTTTTCGCAGAACGCGACCTCGGCAGGTGTCGCCCCGGGGGCCATCGAGACGTACTTGATGGCCTGTCGCATCACCGGTGACGGCCGAAGTGGCACCGCAGACCCGAGTACCGCGCGTGACAGTGGCAACGGGACTCGACGAAAACGCTCCGGAAGCGGGATTACCGTTGTTTCGCGAACGAGGCTGTCGGTGGCAGTGCTTGCGAGCAGTACCGCGCTGACAAGTCGGTCGACCTGTTTCGGGTAGCGGCCCGCCCACGCCATGATCGACATGCCGCCCATACTGTGCCCGACCAGAACTGCCTTGTTGTCCTCGGCGACAGTGGCGGCCAAGACGTCCGCGAGGTCGTCGGCCAGGACGTCGGGTCCGAGCAACCTGGTGCCGACGTCGCTGCGACCGTGGCCACGTTGGTCGTACACGATGACCGAGTAGTTTTCGGCGAACGCGTTGATCTGCGGGATCCAGTAGTCCGCCGAGCATGTCCATCCGTGACTGAACACGATCGGTGGGGCATCCGGGTCGCCGTAGACGCGCACGTGGAGTTCTGCGCCGTCGTCGGTGACGACAGGGACGATGCGGGGGACGAATGTCGGCGTCCGCAGTAACGCGTCCGGGGCAGTGTCGGTGGTCCTTGTGATCGATGTGCGAGTGCGTCGCCGCACGAGATAGGCACCGATTCCCGCCGCGGCAGCCAATCCCCCGACGCCGAGGATCGCACCCTCTACAGCTTTACGTGAAACCACGAACCGGACTCCTTCGATATTCGGTGACAGGACTGATCGATACGACGCAGACAAAAGCTGCGTCGCATCGAATCTGTACGGGTCACACGCGTGCGCCGACGGCCCGAACCGCTGCAGCAACGCCGGAGTGCAGCTACCAGCGCGGTCCGCGCTGAATGCTGTCTACCTTCGGCCGTACGTCGATCAGGTAGACGCACACCGCGACCACACCGATCAGGCCGATGAAGTTGATGGCTCCGAAAACGAAGATGACCAGCAACGCCACGATCAGAATGGCTAGCCACACGGGCTTGGTCAGCTTGTCCACCGCAGTGAAGGCGTCCGGCCGTTGCCTGACGGCGTGAAATACCGCGTAGGCAGCACCACCGAGCGCGATGAGGCGAAGGAGGAGAAGGATCCACGAAGTGAGACTGTCGACGGCTGGCACGAGACCCATACTACGCAAAACGCCCCCCACACCGCTCGATGCAGGGGGCGTTCAGGTTGAAAATCAGTTAGTGGACTTCTTTGCAGGCGCCTTCTTGGCGGGTGCAGCGGTCTGCTTGGCTGCGGTGGCAGGCGTAGGTGTCGAGGCAGACTCTGCCTTCTTCGCCGGAGCCGCCTTCTTCAAGGGAGCATCCACGTTGCCGCGAGTCTTGGACTCGACCTTCCCAGCGGTTCCACTGACCTTCTGTGAGGCGTCGGTGGCAGCTTCCTTGGCGTTGTCGCCGGCCTCGTCGATATCGTCGGCCAGTTCGTCGGCGGTGTCGCGGACCTTGTCCGAGGCAATACCTGCGAGTGAAGCTGCACGTTCACCGACGGCGCGCGTCTGCGAGGCAACGGTTCCCAGAGCTTGCTCGGTGAGATCGACGACGTCGTTGGCTGCGGCGTTCGCACGATCGAGGCCTTCTTCGACAGCAGGTGTGCGACGGATGCGCTCGACGGCCTCTTCGCCGCGCTCGGCGAGAGAAGTATAAAGATCCGATGCGACCTTCAGGTATGCCTCGGCCACCTTGCGCAGCTCGTCCTGGGTGAAACGCTCACGCAGGTCAGCGATTTCGTCGGGCAGTTCGGCGGGCAGCTTCGCGAGACGCTCACGAAGGCCCTCTACGCCCTCGGTCACATCTTCGGACAGGTCGGCAATCCGGGCCCGTGCGGTATCGACACGCTCGGTGACCTCGGTGCCGCGGGACTCGGCGCGCGAACGAACCTGCGCTACGACGTCCGCGACGGCCTGGACCACTGCGTCACCTGCGCCTACTGCGGCGTACAGCGGGGTCTGGATATCGAAGTTTTTGGGATCAGTCATGAGAAGACTCCTGTGTGGGTGATTCTGGATCTGTTGACACATCTGGTTCGGTCGGCGACGACGGTTCGATCGAAGCTGCGTCGCTCGCCTTACGCGCTTGTTCGTTCTCACGACGAAACGAGTCGTAGATTTCGATCAGCACATGTTTTTGCCGTTCGGTGATCTCGGTGTCGCCGAGCAGCGTGTCTCGAACCGGACCGTGTGGACGTTCTTCCAAGAACCCGGCCCGTACGTACAGAGCTTCCGAGGACACGCGCAGACCCTTGGCTATCTGCGCGAGCACGTCGGCGGAGGGTTTACGAAGTCCGCGTTCGATCTGACTCAAATACGGATTACTCACCCCCGCCCTCGACGCGAGTTGCCGCATGGACACCTGTGCGGCCTCACGTTGCGAACGGATATAACTGCCGATGTCCGATGCTGCTGTGGTCACGACACTGGCGACAAGATCACTCGCCTCCGCCACGACCTCCGTAGCTTCGGAGACCTTGGCGACTATCCCCTGATTGTCGGTCTGATCATCATTGCTGGGGGTCATGTTCACTACTCGTTCCTGCATCGAAACTTGTGGTCTCGGCGTCAGGAACGACCATACCCAAGGGTGCTTGCTATTGCAAGCACTCTGCTAGCACTGGTGCTCAGGAGCGCAATTTGCAGATTCACCGCATCAGAAAATCAGATTCGACACCGAGTAGATGGCCAAACCTGCCAACGCCCCGACAACGGTTCCGTTGATCCGGATGAACTGGAGATCCCGACCCACCTGCAACTCGATCTTCGAACTGGCTTCCTCCGCATCCCAGCGAGCGACGGTATCGGTAATGATCGTGGTGATCTCGTCTGCGTAGTTCGCGGCAAGGTAACGCGCTCCGCCGAGCAGCCAGCCATCGACCTTGCCGCGAAGTTCGTCATCGTCACGTAGACGCACACCCCAGCCGGCCGCGTTCTCGCTGATCTTGCGTCGCAATGTGCTCGACGGGTCGTCCACCGACTCCATGATCAGCCGCTTGGCGACCTTCCAGGTCGCGGATGCGAGCCCCGTGACCTCCGCGCGACCCATGATCTGCGACTTGAGCGATTCGGCCTTTTTTATCGTCGCCGGATCATGCTGGAGATCGTGCGCATAGTCGACGAGGAACTTGTTGGCGGCCAGCCTCAGTTCGTGCTCCGGCGTCGACCTCACTTTCCAGGTGAACTCGACGAGTTCCTTGTAAATCTTCTCCCCCAGCAGGGTGTCGACGAACTTCGGCGACCAGGTCGGAGAATCACGACTTACGACGCGTTCGATCGTCTCCTGACTTCCCAGCGCCCACTGGTGAGCACGCTCGGCGAGCATGTCGATCAACGGTAGTTGACGATTCTCCTTGATGAGTTCGCCCAACACCCGACCGATCGGCGGACCCCATTCCGGGTCGGCGAGCCTACGCACGATGGTGTTGTCGATCACCTGCGTGATGTCGTCGTCGTTCAGCACTTCGACGACCCCGCGCAGCACCGTCGCCGATTCGGCCGCGACCCTGTCCGCGTTCACCGGCTGCGCCAACCAGGTCCCGAGGCGGAGCGGAATATGTGCCGACCCGATCTTTTCCGACACGACATCGGGCGCCAGGAAATTACTTCCGACGAACGAGCCGAGGCTGGCACCGAGCTGGTCTTTCTTCTTCTTGATGATGGCCGTGTGTGGGATCGGAATACCCAACGGGTGCTTGAAGAGTGCGGTCACCGCGAACCAGTCCGCCAGCGCACCGACCATTCCCGCCTCGGCCGCCGCTCGGACGTAGCCGACCCACTCGCCTGCTCCTCGCGACTCCTGCCATCTGCAGAACATGTAGACCACGGTGGCGAATACGAGGAACCCAGTTGCGAGGCCCTTCATCTTGCGAAGGTCGCGACGCTTGGTCGCATCGTCGAAGTTCATCAGCTGCACCTCGCCATTGTGCCTGCGTTCGGGGAGAGCGGTCGTCTCGGATGCACAGATCCACACACACAACTCGGTGCGGCAGTCATCGATACAACAGGACGCCTAAGCTGAGGCGGGAAAGAAAACGACGGGATACGGCGGATACACGTGGCGAGAAATGCGACGACAGCGGCAAAAGTGAGCAGACCGAAAGCGACCGAAGACGACACACTCGAAGCAGAAGTCGACACCGAGACAACAGACACCGAGGCGGCGACGAAGCCAGCGAAGCCTGACGGCAGAAAACGTCGGTGGCGAGATCACAAGATCGCCCGACGTGAAGAACTCGTCGACGGCACGTTGGCCGCAATTCGCTTGCGCGGCCGCGAGATCGGAATGGACGAGATCGCGTCGGAGATCGGGATCTCGAAGACGGTTCTCTATCGCTACTTCACCGACAAGAACGATCTGACCAACGCGACGATGACTCGTTACGTCGAGACGACACTGGCCCCGCGGATCTACACGGCCATCTCGGAAGAACTCGACGAATATCAACTCACCCGGGCTGTCATCGCCGCATACGTCGAGACTGTCGCCACCGACCCAGAGGTCTACCTCTATGTGATGGCCAACAATGCCGGCACCAATCGTGACGTTGTCGCCGAGTCGGAGCGCATGATCGCCGAGTTACTGGCCACCGTCCTCGGTGAACGACTGCGTACTCGCGAAATGGACTCCGGCGGGTCGGTCCCCTGGGCGTTTGCAATCGTCGGCGCCGTCCAACTGGCTACGCACTGGTGGATCTCCAACAAGTCGATGTCAGCCGAGGACCTCATCGACTACCTCTGCATGATGACGTGGGGTGGAATCCACGGTGTCGCGCAGGCCGACGGATCGCCGGCCAAGTTCAAATCGCAGCCGCACCCCCTCGTCGACGAGGATCGTCCCTGAGCAGAATGAGTAGGGGGCAGGTACTCGAACCAAGCAACATAGGTTAGCGTTGCCTATGCGCTTACGGAGACTCTCGACATTCGCACCGGTGATCGCGGCCCTCGCGGTTGTGACCATGACAGCTGCCTGTGGCACCGACTCGGGCAGCGAAGCTGCGGTCGACGGCCCCACCGTCGATACGATGTTCGGCGAGGTCACCGTACCGGCCGCTCCACAACGCGTCGTCGCACTCGGATGGTCGGACGCCGAGACAGCGCTCGCACTCGGGGTACAGCCCATCGGTGCAAGCGACTGGCTAGCGGTCGGTGGTAACGGACTCGGACCATGGGTCGAGGAAAGCTACGACACCGCGCCGACGATCCTCGGTACCTACGAGATCGACGTCGAATCGGTGGCCGCACTCGAGCCCGACTTGATTCTGTGGACTCGCAGTACCAACGACCAGGCCGTCTACGAGGACCTTTCCGACATCGCCCCGACCGTCGGTGCACCCGTCGGCACCGACATCGCCTACGGAACAACGTGGGACGGACAGACCCAACTGATCGCAGATGCGCTCGGCAAATCCGAGGACGGTCGCCAACTCGTCGACGAGACCAACACGAAGTTCGACGCAGCCGTCGCGGCGAATCCGCAGTTCGCCGAGAAGACCGTTGCCGTCGGTACGCTCTACAGCGGCCAACTCGGCGCGTACGTCGACGGGGACGTTCGCGTGGACTTCATGAAAAGGCTCGGTTTCGTCAACAAGCCCGAAATTCAGGCCCTCGCCGAGCCGAACAAGTTCGCAATCACGCTCTCCGCCGAGAACACAGCTGCCCTCGACGCCGATCTGACCGTCATGTTCCCGATCGGGACCGGCGCTGAGTCGATCATCAACGACGCTGCCATCCAAGCTCTGCCCTCAGCTCGCGACGGCCGACTCGTCGTCCTCGAGGACCAGAACCTGAACAATGCCTTCTCTTCAGCCTCAGCGGCAGGCACCCAGTACGCCCTCGACAACGCGGTACCGCTCTTCCAAAAGGGCTGATCACACTCTCCCCGGGGGACTGATCACACTCTCCCCGGGGGACTGATCACACTCTCCCCGGGGGGAAGCCACCTTCGGCGATCGGCCCCCAGTTCTCGATCGTGATGCGTATCAACGATTTTCCCTGCTTCCGCATCGCATCGCGATACTCGTCCCAGTCGGAATGTTCACCGGCGACGCTACGGAAGTACTCGACGAGCGGTTCCACCGAATCCGGGAGATCGATGATCTCGGCTGTGCCGTCGATTTGAACGTACGCATCGTTCCACTCGTCCGAGTGCATCAGCGCGGTCACCGACGGGTTGCGACGAATGTTGTAGACCTTCGCGCGCTCCGGGTACGTCGCTATGACGATGCGGCCTTCGGAATCGAGTCCGGACGTCACCGGGGAGACCTGCACTCCGCCATCGCGTTTATGGGTGATTAGGGTCAGGTGGTGTCGAGAAGAAACGAAGTCCAGCATCTTGGAGCGGTCGACGGATTGTGCTGACGCAAGTTTCGGAGCCATGAATACCAGGGTAGATCTCCACCGCGGACTAGGGTCGGTTCATGGCCAAGTCATCCGAGAAGTCGGCGTCACCGGAAAACGTGGAATCGAAGGACGAGAAGCCCTCGTTGTGGTCTACCCCGCCCAGCAAGATCCTCCGCGCAACCGATTCGACACGTATCGAGGACATCGACTTCGATGAGACGCCCGGATTCGAGGGCACGAAAGCCGAAGGCCAGGCTCTCCTCCTCGAGCGCGGTAAACATCTCTCCGCCCTTCAAGAAAAGTTGTACGCCAACGGACGTGCCGGAGATCTGCGCTCGATTCTTCTGGTACTGCAGGGAATGGACACTGCGGGCAAAGGCGGGATGGTCCGCAATGTCATCGGGATGGTCGATCCACAGGGCGTCGATCTCGCCTCTTTCGGGGTTCCCACGAAGGAAGAGAAGCAGCACCATTACTTGTGGCGAATTCGTAAGGCCCTACCCCGCGGCGGGAAGATTGGGGTCTTCGATCGGTCGCACTACGAGGATGTGTTGGTCGTAGCGGTCCACGACCTGGTTCCGCGCCAGGTGTGGGAACCACGATTCGACGAGATCAACGCTTTCGAGAAGGACCTCACCGAACAGGGCACGCTTATCATCAAGGTCGCCTTGTTCGTCTCGCCGGAAGAGCAGCGAGCTCGGCTGCAAGAGAGGCTGGACCGACCCGACAAGCACTGGAAGTACAACCCCGGCGACGTGACCGAACGCGGATTCCTACCGCAATATCGCATCGCCTACCAACGCGCCATAGATCGAACGAATACCGATTACGCACCGTGGTTCGTCATCCCGGCCGACCGGAAGTGGTACAGCCGACTCGCCGTTACGGAGTTGCTGATCGATGCACTCGAACAGCTCGAACTCGACTGGCCCGCTGCCGATTTCGACGTCGAGCTGGAGAAGAGGCGGCTGGCTGAAAGCTAGAGCCGAACCGTCAGAGCAGTCTTGGGGTAGTGCGGTGGAGTCGGTGATCGTGCTTGACCACTCCTCCCACCAGGCCCATGGCCCCTGCAATTGCCACCACGCAGACACTGCCTGCCAACACTGCCAGAGCGTCGTAGCCAGAACCCACTGCGACCAGGAACAGGCCCATCGCGGTGACGGCAAGCAATGCCAGTCCGTAACCAACCCAGCCTGTGAACGTATTGAGTTTCATCTCGGGTCCCTTCGTCGAAGAGAACTGTCCGACCCGACTTCGACGCTACGCCCGCGTGGTACGCCTTTCGCATGCATTTACGGATACGAAAGGCGCACGAGAACTCAGAATGTTTTGGCGTCGATCACGAACCGGTAGCGGACGTCGCTCTTCAACACACGCTCGTACGCCTCGTTGATCTTGTCCGCGGCGATGGTCTCGATTTCGGCACCGATGTGGTGTTCAGCGCAGAAATTCAACATTTCCTGCGTCTGCGCAATGCCACCGACCATCGAACCCGCGAGGCTACGACGGTTGGCCGCAAGGGTGAATCCGCGCACCTTGATGGGCTCGGACGGAAGCCCCAGGATGACGAGCGAGCCGTTCATCGCGAGCAGTGACATGTGCTTGTCCATGTCGATCTCTGCCGACACGGTATTGATGATCAGGTCGAATTCACCACGAAGCTTCTTGAACGTCGCTGCGTCGGAAGTGGCGTAGTAGTGGTGCGCACCGAGTCGCTTGCCGTCCTCTTCCTTGCTGAGCGACTGACTGAGCACGGTTACCTCGGCGCCGAGTGCATTGGCGATCTTGACGCCGACATGTCCCAGTCCGCCCATGCCGATGATGGCGACCTTCGTGCCGGGCCCGGCTCCCCAATGCTTGAGCGGGGAGTACAGCGTGATGCCTGCGCACAGGAGAGGCGCCGCGACGTCGAGCTCGATTCCCTCCGGAATGGAAAGAACGAACCCTTCGGTGACGACGATGTGCGTGGAGTATCCGCCCTGGGTGATTGTGCCGTCGGCCTGCTTGGAGTTGTAGGTGGCCGTCACACCCTTGCTGCAGTACTGCTCTTCGTCGGCACGGCAGGCCTCGCACTCGCCGCATGAATCCACGAAGCACCCGACGCCGACGCGGTCGCCGACCTTGTGCTTACTGACGTCGGAACCCACCTCGGAGACGATGCCCGCGATTTCGTGTCCCGGAACGACGGGGTAGGTGGTACCGCCCCACTCGTTCCGGGCGGTGTGGATATCGGAATGGCAGATACCGGCGAACTTGACCTCGATGAGGACATCGTTGGGTCCGAGCTCACGACGCTCGATGGTGACCTTCTCGAGCGGAGCATCAGGGGCCGTCGCGGTATATGCAGTAGCTGAAGTCATAGCTACATTGCTACCTACCCTTCGGTAGGCATGCAAAGCGGACACTCCCGCCAGCAGGGTATTCCCAGCAGGCGGGAGTGATTCACAACAATCCGGACCGGTGCTCTAACCGTTGCGGGCGATATTGAGACCCAGCCAGCCGACATACGTGCCGAGTCCGATCAGGCCGATCTTACGAGTCTTGGGGTACGCAATTGCAGCACCGACAGCTAGTTCGGTAGCTCCGTTGCGGCTGATCCAGGTCCTGGTGTCTCGAGGGAAAGGACGCTTGGTGATTCCTTCGAACGCCTCGGGAACGACGAAATGCGCGGCACCCGTCGCTGCCAATACAATTCCGAATACCTTCGGAACGAGTCCGCCGGACTTCTTCGACTTGCTCACTCTGCTGTCCCCTGTTCTGCGCGTCGGCGCACCCGTCGCGCCGCTGCCACCAAGTTACGCAACGCCGGTTCCAGTTGCCAATACTGGCGTGTCTTGAGGCCACCGTCGGGATTGGCCCACAACCGATCGATGTCGATCGTCGCGGCTGCCTGTGTCAGTAGCTCGTCGAGTTCGTCGATGTCGGGGATACGCGCCGAACGACTTTCGTACACGCCGGGACCGACTCCATGGCTGAGGACGTTCTGCTGCACAGCACCGAGAACCCAGTCGATGGATCGTGTTGCCACGATCGCAGTGACATCGGCATCGAGGTTCTCGATCGCGTCGACCACCGACGCATGAGTCGAGTACCCCAGATGAGTATGAATCTGGGTCTCGGGCTGTGCACCCGACGTCGCCAGCCGAAACGCCTCGACCGACCAACGGAGGTATTCTTTTCGGCCCTTCTCACGCGAGGGCAGCAGTTCACGCAACGCCGGTTCGTCGACCTGGATGATCCCGATCCCAGCTTTCTCGAGATCGGCGATCTCGTCGCGAACGGTGAGGGCAACTTGGTCGGCCACCTCGTGCAGTGGGAGGTCCCTCCGCACGTACGAACGGGCGAGCACCGTGACGGGGCCGGTCAGGATTGCTTTGACCGGCTTGTGCGTCAACGACTGCGCGAACGCTGTCCACTCGACACTCATCGGTTTCGGCCGGGCCACGTCTCCGTACAGGATGGGCGGACGCACGCATCGTGATCCGTACGTCTGGACCCACCCGTTGGTCGTCGTGGCGAACCCTTCGAGCGCTTCGGCGAAGAACTGAATCATGTCGTTGCGTTCCACCTCGCCGTTCACCAGAACGTCGAGCCCGATGTCCTCCTGCAACCGGATTACCTGCTCGATCTCTTCTTCGACGCGTGCGCGATAGTCGACGGTTTCGATACGGCCTTGTCCCAGTTCGTATCTCGCCTGTCTCATTGCCGAAGTTTGCGGGAACGAACCGAGGGTGGTGGCGGGCACGAGTGGAAGGTTCAGCTTCTCGCGCTGCGCGATCTTCCGCTCGGAGTACGGCTGCCGAACCCGCATGTCGGGCGTGACGTTGTAAATTCGGTGCCGCACCGCGTGCTTCTGCTTGAAGTGCACCTCGGTCGGCTTCTTGCGCCATTTGTCCGACGGCCCGTCGGTGAGCGCCTTTGCCAAGGCAACGACCTCGCCGACTTTTTGCTTCGCGAACGCGAGACGGTCGGCGACGTTGCCGTCGATGTCGTACTCGCTCAGCACGTCGTACGGAACGTGCAGAAGAGTCGACGACGTCGAGACGACGAGTTCTTGACACACCTCTTTCAGTCGCTCGAGGTAGTCGAGTACGACGATGCGGTCGGCACGCCAAACGCTGCGGCCGTCGATGACTCCCGCGTAGAGGCGTTTGCGTTTCATTCCTGCAATGGCGGCGAGCTCTTCCGGCTCGAGTCTGCCGGCGACGAGGTCAAGCCCGATTGCCTCCACCTTGGTGGCTGCGAGAATCGGCAGCGCAGATCCGAGAGACCCGTACTGACCTGTCACGAGAAGTCGGGGACGCAACGCCGTCGTCGACAGAGCGGTGTACGCGCGGTCGAGTGCTGCCAGTTCCCCGGCTGTCCGCTCGGCGGTGAATGCGGGCTCGTCGAGTTGGATGCAGGTGGCACCTCGCAGGGCAAGCAACTCGAAGAGGGCACTGTACTGCGCAAGCAGGTCCCCAGCCGATCGAGCGGGGAGAATCCTTCCGCTGCTGAAGATCCGGCCTTGGACAACAAGAGCAGTGATACCGGGCCGAGCACAACGGGGCGCAGTTCGATACCACGAGCCTTCGCCCGGTCGAACTCGTCGAGCAGGCTCTCCGCGTGCAGCGAGAACGGCGTCGACTCGTCGATCTCGGGTTGGCGGTAGAAGTAATTGGAGTCGAAATACCGCACCAGCTCAAGCGGCGGGAGGTCCGGCTTGCCGCGAGCAACGGTGAAGTAGAAATCGAGCGGATGCATCTCCCCTTCGAGCGGGGCGAAGCGCGTCGGAACCGCCCCGAAAAGCAATGCATCGTCGAGGACGTGATCGTAGAACGAGAAGGTGTTTCCGGGGACTTGCGTCAACCCGGTTGCATGGAGTTCGTCCCAGGTGTCTTCCTGAAGGGAACGACCGACGGACTGGAGTGCGGCGCGGGCGGAAGGCGTCGACTTGCCGTTCCAGTAGGTCTCGAGTGCGCGCTTCAATTCTCGCCGCGGGCCGATTCTCGGGTACCCCAGGATGCTCGAACCGAATTCGGCTGCGCTACTCGCCACGAAAGGGTTCCTTTCAGTGAGGGTGCAACGGCAGATACGAATGGGAATACGTTGCCGAGGACGCATTCCCACTCATCTGCGAAGCGCCTACCTATTTTGCGAAACGACCGTTCTCGTACTGGTAGAAACCTGCTCCGGTCTTCTTGCCGACCAGCCTTGCCTCGACCATACGTAGCAGAAGCGGCGGGGCGGAGAACAACGGTTCCTTGAACTCTTCGTACATCGAGTCGGCAATCGACTTGACGGTGTCGAGTCCGACGAGGTCGGCCAATGCCAAGGGCCCCATGGGATGTGCGAGGCCGAGCACTGTCGCTTTGTCCACGTCTTCTTTGGTGGCGAACCCGGACTCGACCATTCGAATGGCCGAGAGCAGGTATGGCACCAGCAGAGCGTTGACGACGAAACCCGAACGGTCCGCAGACCGGACGACCTGTTTGCCGAGTACTTCACTGGCGAATTTCTCCGCACGCTCGGCGACAGCCTGGCTTGTCTTGAGAGTGGTGACGAGCTCGACGAGCGGGAGCACCGGCACCGGGTTGAAGAAATGCATGCCGACGACACGATCCGGTGATGTGGTCGCGATCCCCAGCTTCATGATGGGGATCGACGACGTGTTGGACGCGAGTACTGCATTCGGGTCCGTCACCACCGAATCGAGCTCGGCGAAAATTTCGGCTTTGATCTTCTCGTCCTCGAGAACTGCTTCGACAACGAGCTGACGGTCGGCGAAGTCACTGAAGTCGGACGTGAACCGCAACCGCCAGGCTGCCTGCTCACGTTCTCGCTCGGTGATTTTGCCGCTGCTGACACCGCGGTCCAACGACCGCAGGATGCGTGCGCGTCCTGCGGCCGTCAGCTCACGTGTCTGTTCGTAGACCAGCACATCGACGTGTGCGCGTGCGCACACCTCGGCGATTCCGGCGCCCATCTGCCCGATGCCGATAACGCCGACTCGCTGAATTTTCTCACTGGTCACGTCAGCTCCTTGGCCTCACTGGTCGTTCGAGTCGGACGTGGCGATCAGTGGAACTGGCCCTCTTCGGTGGAGCCCTTCAGCGCTGCGGTGGAGGTGTTCGGGTCGACCGTGGTGGCGATGGTGTCGAAGTAGCCTGCGCCGACCTCACGCTGATGCTTGACGGCGGTGAAACCGCGCTCTTCGGCAGCCTTGAACTCGCGCTCCTGCAGGTCGACGAACGCCGTCATGCCTTCGCGGGCGTAGCCGTGCGCCAGGTCGAACATGCCGTAGTTGAGCGAGTGGAATCCGGCAAGGGTGATGAACTGGAACTTGAAGCCCATCGCGCCGAGTTCCTTCTGGAACTTGGCGATGGTCGCGTCGTCCAGGTGCGCCTTCCAGTTGAACGAAGGCGAGCAGTTGTAGGCCAGCATCTGGTCCGGGAACTCGCTGCGAACCGACTCGGAGAAGCGCTTGGCAACTTCGAGATCCGGAACGCCGGTCTCCATCCAGATGAGGTCTGCGTACGGTGCGTAAGCCTTCGCACGAGCGATGCACGGCTCGATACCGTTCTTGACGCCGTAGAAGCCTTCTGCGGTGCGGGTTCCGTCGAGGAACTCCACGTCGCGCTCGTCCACATCGGACGTGATGAGGGTTGCGGCCTCGGCGTCGGTGCGGGCGATGATGACCGAGGGGACATCGGCGACGTCGGACGCGAGGCGAGCCGAGGTCAGGGTGCGGATGTGCTGCTGGGTCGGGATGAGCACCTTGCCACCGAGGTGGCCGCACTTCTTCTCCGATGCGAGCTGATCCTCCCAGTGCACACCTGCGGCACCGGCAGCGATCATGGCCTTCTGCAGCTCGTAAGCGTTCAGCGCGCCACCGAATCCGGCTTCGGCGTCGGCGACCACTGGCGCGAGCCAGTTGCTGACCGAGGTGTCACCTTCGACCTTGGCGATCTCGTCGGCGCGCAGCAGGGCGTTGTTGATGCGACGAACGACGGTCGGCACCGAGTTGGCCGGGTAGAGGCTCTGGTCCGGGTACGTGTGCCCCGAGAGGTTGGCGTCGCCGGCAACCTGCCAGCCGGAGAGGTAGATGGCTTTCAGGCCGGCGCGAACCTGCTGCACGGCCTGGTTGCCGGTGAGTGCACCGAGCGAATTGATGTAGTCCTCGTTGGTGACGAGGTCCCACAGGATCTCGGAACCGCGGCGGGCAAGTGTTGCTTCCTCTACCACGGTGCCCTGCAGCTTGGAAACCTGTTCTGCGGTGAAATTACGCGTCACGCCCTTCCAGCGAGGGTTGGTGTCCCAATCCTGCTGGATCTCGGCGGTGGTCTTCGGGGTGCCGGTGGTCGACATCGGAGCTCCAGTCTCTTCTCATCTTCTCGGCCTGCGTCGAAAGGAATTCTTCACATCGTTGCCAGGCCCTTCGGGTGTACTCCAAAACAATGGCACACCCAAAAATGCCCGTCCACCTGTTGCTAGTGCCAATCTTGGCTAGCTTTTCAACACCCGTTGCTAAGTTTGCGAAGTTCCAGCCAACGCGAACCCTCACCGAAAGGACAGGTTGGTTACCGGCCAGTAGACCGAAACCGCAGGCTACGAACGCAATTTAAGAAACTATCCAGGAGCGCCTTACCGGACGTTCGTACTGTTTGACCGAAGGCGTCTGAATCGAAACAGTGACGAAGCCGATCTGTTACGACTGTGATCGTAATCACAGCGAGCGCGAAGGCGGGTTCGAGCTTTCCCCACCTGAAATCAGCTTCCCACGCGATCCCGAGCAGCCGGCTGTGAGAAAGAGGATGCGACCACTCTGCTCGACTCGGGGGCTCGACGCGTGCTGGACACCACACCCAGTACACCTAGTAACGCAATGAGGACGCCACCGACGATGGCGAACATGTCGGTCACCAACAGATCAGCGGGGAACGCGAGAATCAGCGGCGAGAACGCGAGCGCCACTCCCAGAACTACGTGCGCCCAGTGGCTCGATCTCGACGCACTGGACATCGCCCAGAGAGCCGTGCCCGCCGACAGCATGCCGAGAATGAGGATGGCACCGGACACCCCGGTGTTTCCGTCGACGGGAAGCCAAATGGTCGACGTCACGAGTACCACTCCGGTGATCAGGACGATGGTGTCGCGTACAACTTCGTTCGATTGGTCCGACATCTGGAGACTCCCTCTTGTTCGCGGCTGAATCCTTGTTCGAAGGCTGAAATCAACTCTCATTCCGGTATACGCCGTCATGAACGCTTCGGCGTCGTAGCATCACCGAATTGTGACCCTCGCGAGAGAAAGGTGAACGCTGTTAAGTGCTGTCTTCGCAGGCGTAACCTGGGCGCATGTCCAAAACGTTCGTCGGCGTGCGGCTGCGGCAGCTTCGGTCCGAGCGCAAGATGAGCCAAGTCGCGCTGGCCGGTCAGCTCGAGATCTCGGCGAGCTACCTCAACCAGATCGAACACGACGTCCGCCCACTGACAGTGCCCGTACTGCTTCGCATTTCCGAGGTTTTCGGTGTCGATACCTCCTTCTTCTCCTCGGAGGACGACACCAGACTCGTCGCCGAGCTTCGAGAGGTTGCACTGGATCAGGACATGGGCATCGCTGCCGACGCTCACGAGATCGCGCAGATGGTCTCATCTCATCCGCAGTTGGCTCGGGCGATGGTGAACATGCACCGCCGGTACCGCAATACGACGGCTCAGCTCGCGGCCGCTACCGACGAGCGATTCAGCGACGGCAGTGGCAGCGGTTCGATCAGTAAACCGTACGAGGAAGTCCGCGACTACTTCTACCAACGGCAGAACTATTTGCACGAGTTGGATACCGCCGCAGAGGAGTTGACGTCACGGATCCGATTCCACCGCGCCGACGTCGGCGGAGAGATCGCCCGCCGTCTCGAGACTGTTCACGAAGTTCAGATCGTCCATCGAATCGATCTCGGCGAGAATGTCCTGCACCGGTTCGATCCGCGTACTCGGGTCCTGGAAATTTCCACGCACCTCTCGGGTGGGCAGAAGGTTTTCAAGTACGCCGCAGAATTGGCCTACCTCGAATGCGCCGATCTTTTGGACAAAATGGTCGAGGAGGGCGGTTTCACGAGCGAACAATCGAAGAAGCTCGCGATCCTCGGGTTCGCCAATTATTTCGCTGCTGCCACAGTTCTTCCATATCGCCAGTTCCATGATGTGGCAGAGGATTTTCGCTACGACATCGAGCGATTGTCGGCCTTCTTCTCGGTCAGCTACGAAACTGTCTGCCACCGCCTTTCGACGCTTCAACGGCCCAAGCTTCGTGGCGTTCCTTTATCTTTCGTCCGTGTCGACCGTGCCGGAAATATGTCCAAGAGACAGTCGGCGACCGGCTTTCACTTTTCTTCCAGCGGCGGTACCTGCCCGCTGTGGAATGTGTACGAGACCTTCGCCTACCCGGGCAAGATCATGACGCAGATCGCCGAGATGCCGGACGGGCGTAGCTACCTGTGGATTGCCCGCACGGTCGAGCGACGGGCTGCGCGCTACGGCCAGCCGACCAAGACGTTCGCCATCGGTTTGGGGTGCGAGCTTCGGCATGCAACTCGGTTGGTCTACGCCGATGGGCTCGATCTACATGGTTCGGCTGTGGCCACCCCGATCGGCGCGGGTTGCCGAGTGTGCGAGCGGTCGAACTGCCCGCAACGTGCGTTCCCTCCGCTCGGTAAAGACCTCGAAGTCGATGAGCATCAGAGCTCGGTTTCGCCGTATCGCGTTCGATGACGATCACCGGTTGGGCCCTTTCTCGGGGCTCACTTCCCCCTGCGCAGCATCGCCCCCGCCGCAGCGAAAGCCGCAACCCGGCGGACGAGAGTCGGCGGAGCCGCAGGTTTGCCGTCCCACAGTCGGTACAGCGTGGACATGCTCAGGACCAGCCTTTCCGGTGAGCCCCACTTCGCGAAGGGCACGAATTCCGGGGAAGCCATCATGTTGCGGGCAGCATGCACCGATTCGACTCCCGCATCGAAATGTTGGCGTCCGGCCGCGTCCACCCACGCCCAATAGGCGCGGAGCTTACGCACCTCGTCGAGGCCGCAGATCGGTCCGTGACCCGGAACGTAGACCGCCGCATCGAGCGCAATCAGATGATCGAGTGCATCCATCCAGTTCGTGAGCGGGCCGTGCCAGAGTATCGGGGTCGAACCGATGAACAGCAGATCGCCTGCGAACACCACACCTGCGTCCGGTACGTGGGCAATCAGATCTCCCGCTGTGTGTGCCGGACCGAGGTATCTCAGCTGCACCTGACGTACCCCGACGTCGATCCGCTCGGTCACTTCGAACGTGTGATCCGGCAGCCTCGGCAGCTTTCGTGGGAACCGCGCTCCTCCACGAACTGTGTTCATGTAAGTTCCGACGTCGCCGATCGGTCCGGGGACCGGACCGGCCAACCTACCGAGCCTCGCGAACGCCGTCACGGCTGCGGGCGGCAATTCCTCCTTCATTGCTTCGAAGGAGGCAACGCTGGTGGTTATTCGTGCCTCGGCGGGCACCGTGTCGTTTCCCCACCAGTGGTCGCCGTCAGAATGTGTGTTGAGTACCTCGGTGATCGGCGCATCGGTCACCAACAGTGTCGTCGCCGATGCAACACGCTTCGCCCATCCGGTGTCCCACACAGTGTCGACCACCATCGACGCCGCACCCCGGTCGACGATCAGCCCGGTGTTCGTCTGACCCCAACTGCCCGGCGGACGCAGGAACGCCCACACCCCGTCAGCGATCTGTTCCAGTCCTTCACCGGCGCTCATGGGTCCGCACGTTACCTTCGGTGAGCTGCCGTAGTCGAGCATTTCCGCGGCCGGTCAACTGCCGTCGATCTCTTCGTTTTCGAAGCGGGCATTACGTTTGCGCATGTACCAGATCACTGCTCCCACAGCGCCGCCGCCGACAATCGCGCCGACAAGCCCACCCGCCCATGAACTGGCCTGCGAGTACACGCCCGGCTGCAAGGTCATCAGTACGCTGACGTATCCGACTGCGAAGAGCACTCCCATCACGATCGCGCGAACACGAACCAGCTTCGACGCCGTGTAGAGATTGACTCCGCGCGCGGCCGAGTAGCCCGCGGTGGCGAAGTTGATCAGTGTCGAGACGACGAGGATGCCCAGACCAATCCAGGCTCCGGTTGTGCCCGCCACCCACGGCAGCACCGCGGCGCTGATCAGCGACGTCCACGCGAAGAGCTGAAAGCCGATGGCAGAGGCCTCGTTCCACACATCGCGCTGGCGTTCGTCGTGGTAGAACTCATCGTCGAGATCGCCGACGCACCGCATCGCCTTGATGAACGGACCTGCCGTGATGGATGTACTCATGGTCATCGCTCCTCATGTATCCGGTTGTGCTGCAAGCTTTTCGCCTGTCGCGAAAAGGGTTTCGACGGTGGTGTTCAATGCTGCGGCCAGCTCGAGCGCCAAATAGACGCTTGGGGCATAGTCGCCTCCTTCGACGGAGACGATGCTCTGTCTACTGACTCCACATGCTCTACCCAGCTCTGCCTGAGTGAGCCGGGCCGCTTTTCGGTGTTCACGCACCGCATTGGTCCTGAGTGCGTCGGCCATAACGAAAGTCAAGCAGACTTGTCATCAGATGTCAACCTTACTTGTCATTTCCGGGCGGCAAGGCACACCCAATTCTGCGGGGTTCGACACCACCGAACCCCTCTTCTCGGACGAATCAGCCACGGGCCGAGAAGTTAACAGCGGCGTAACGGACGAAATAATGCCGTCACCGGGCAACATATTCGCGCAATACTTCCCCTTTACTGTCTGCAATCGCGAATACAACTCCGTATACAAGCGAAAGGGCGTCAAAGATGCCTGCAGTTTCCTCGAGCACAATGGCCACACGTGTACTGGTCGCTCCGGTCGCTCTGGCCATGGTCGGTTTGGCGCTCACCGCCTGCGGGAGCAAAGCCAGTGATACCACCTCAGCGGACGGCGCAGCAGCAGCCGAATCCTGCGTGGACACATCCGGCGACACCATCAAGGTCGGCTCGCTCAACTCGCTCTCCGGAACAATGGCGATCAGTGAAGTGACGGTGCGTGATTCGATCGCCATGGCCGTCGAAGAGATCAACGCAGCAGGCGGAGTCGACGGCAAGCAGATACAGGTCGTCGCCGAGGACGGCGCGTCCGAGCCCACAGTATTTGCCGAAAAAGCCGAGAAGTTGATCAGCAGCAACTGTGTCGCAGCTGTTTTCGGTGGTTGGACATCGTCGAGCCGCAAGGCGATGTTGCCGGTGTTCGAGGACAACGACGCGCTGCTCTACTATCCCGTCCAGTACGAGGGCCTCGAATCCTCGGACAACATCTTCTACACCGGTGCAACCACGAATCAGCAGATCGTCCCCGCACTCGACTATCTCAAGGAAAAGGGCGTCAAGTCTCTGTATCTGGTCGGTAGTGACTATGTATTCCCGCAGACCGCCAACCGTGAGATCAAGGGATACGCGGCGGCCAACGGCATCGAGATCAAGGGTGAGGACTACACCCCGCTCGGTTCGACGGACTTCTCCACGATCGTGAACAAGGTCCGCTCCGCCGACGCAGATGCCGTGTTCAACACCCTCAACGGCGATTCCAATGTCGCTTTCTTCCGCGAGTACACCAACGCGGGCCTCAAGGCTGCTGACATGCCGGTCCTCTCGGTATCCATCGCCGAGGAAGAAGTTGCCGGTATCGGCGCGCAGAACATCGAGGGCCAATTGACGGCGTGGAACTACTACCAGACTGTCGACAGCCCGGAGAACAAGAAGTTCGTCGCCGACTACAAGGCGAAATACGGCGCGGACAAGCCCACCTCCGACCCGATGGAAGCCGCCTACACCTCGGTGTATCTGTGGAAGAACACCGTGGAGAAGGCAAACTCCTTCGCCGTCGCTGACATTCAAGCCGCAGCGGACGGCGTCAGCTTTGCCGCCCCCGAGGGCGAGGTCGTCATCGACGGTGCCAACCACCACATCTCGAAGACTGCACGTATCGGCGAAGTTCGCCCCGACGGCCTGATCTACACCGTCTGGGAATCCCCGGCGCCGATCGCACCCGATCCGTTCCTCGAGACCTACGAGTGGGCGTCCGACCTCAACTAATTCCCGGGCACTTCGCGCAGATGAGTGGAAATGCAGCTAGCGAAAGCATGTCCACTCATCTGTGCGGAGCTGCACTGAAAAGGAGCGCTCATGGATGTCGTAGTCGGGCAGCTTTTCACCGGCTTGAGTATCGGTTCGATTCTTCTGCTTGCCGCATTGGGACTCTCGCTGACCTTCGGTCAGATGGGTGTCATCAACATGGCCCATGGTGAGTTCATCATGGCCGGTTCGTACACCGCGTACGTCGTACAGCAACTCGTCTCCACCGGTGGTGCATCGCTGTTCATCTCGCTGATCGTCGGGTTCTTCGTCGGCGGCGCCATGGGCGTCCTGCTCGAGGTGACTCTGATCCGCCGCATGTACCACCGCCCGCTCGACACGCTGCTGGTGACATTCGGTGTCGGGCTCATCCTGCAGCAATGTGCGCGCGATATTTTCGGCGCCCCCGCCGTCAACGTAGTCTCACCGAGCTGGTTGTCCGGTGGCATCGATATCCTCGGCGCTGTCGTTCCCAAGACCCGCATCTTCATCCTGGTTCTCGCCGTGATCTGTGTTCTCACTTTGTCGTTCGCCCTCGCGAAGACACCGATGGGTCGACGCATCCGCGCGGTCGTGCAGAACCGGGACCTTGCCGAGACGTCGGGCATCTCGAGCCGTCGGACCGACATTTCGACGTTCTTCATCGGGTCCGGCCTGGCCGGTGTCGCCGGTGTGGCGTTGACGCTCATCGGTTCGACGAGCTCCACTGTCGGGCAGAGCTACCTGATCGACGCATTCCTGGTGGTGGTCGTCGGCGGACTCGGGCAGATCAAGGGAGCGGTGATCGCAGCGTTCGCGCTCGGCATCCTCAATTCGTTCATCGAGTACAGCACGACTGCCTCGATCGCCAAGGTCATCGTGTTCGTGCTGATCGTGTTCTTCCTTCAGGCCCGCCCACAGGGTCTGTTCGCGGTCAAGACAAGGAGTTTGGTATGAGCACCTTCGTCCAGAAGCGTGGCGCGTGGCTGGGATTCGCCCTCGCCGCCGTCCTCCTGTTCGCGGTCGCACCGGCCGTTCTCAGTGAGTTCCGACTCAACCTTCTCGGCAAGTTCATCTGCTACGCGATCGTTGCGGTCGGCATCGGATTGGCCTGGGGCCGTGGCGGTATGCTCACACTCGGGCAGGGCGTGTTCTTCGGTCTCGGTGCTTACATCATGGCCATGCATCTGAAGATCTCCGACGCCGAACTCCGCGGCGACGCGGTGCCGGATTTCATGTCCATCGCCGGGATTCGCGAACTGCCGTCGTATTGGGTTCCGTTCACTTCGCCGTTGGTGACGATTCTCGGAATTCTGTTCATCCCGGCTCTCGTCGCGCTCGTTCTCGGCCTCGGTGTCTTCAAACGACGTGTCAAGGGTGCGTACTTCGCGATCCTCAGCCAGGCTCTCGCAGCTGCATTCGCAATTCTGCTGGTGGGTCAGCAGACCACGGGCGGGTCGAACGGGCTCAACAGATTCCGGACGTTCTTCGGGTTCAATCTCAATGATCCGGCCAACAAGCAGATGCTGTTCTTCATCGCGGCGGGTGTACTGCTGGCGGTCGTCGCCATAACTCGACAGCTCATGTATTCCCGCTATGGGGAACTGCTCGTCGCGGTCCGCGATCAGGAAGAACGAGTGCGCTTCCTGGGATACGACCCCGCCAATGTGAAGATCGTCGCCTATGTGAGTGCCGCATTCTTCGCCGGCCTCGCTGGGGCGCTCTTCGTGCCGATCGTCGGCATCGTCTCCCCCAATGATGTCGGCATCGTTCCTTCCATTGCGTTCCTCATCGGAGTGGCGATCGGCGGACGCAGCACGCTGCTGGGACCGGTCCTCGGCGCACTCGGTGTGGCCTGGGCGCAGACAACTCTGTCGGAACAATTTCCGTCGGGTTGGACCTACGCCCAAGGACTGCTGTTCATCGTCGTGGTCGGGTTCTTCCCTGCAGGCGTCGCAGGCCTGTTCGCTCTTCGGCGTCGTAAGAAAACTGCAGACGACCCCGGTGCCGTGGTCGATGTCGAAGAGAAGGAGCTTGTCACATGATTCGCCTCGACAAACATCAGCCGACGTTCGGTGGCAACGCCGGAATGTCGAGCCAGTACCTCGAAGTACGCGGCCTCACCGTGAGCTTCGACGGATTCAAGGCCAACACCAACGTCGACCTGACGCTCATGCAGGGCGATCTGCGATTCCTCATCGGACCCAACGGTGCAGGCAAGACCACCCTGATCGACGCCATCACCGGACTCGTACCCGCAACCGGGTCGATCACGAAGTCCGGCGTCGAACTGCTCGGTAAGAAGGTGCACCAGATAGCCAGACTCGGCGTCGGGCGAACGTTCCAGACTGCCAGTATCTTCGAACAGCTCACCGTTCTGCAGAACCTCGACATCGCGGCCGGGGCTGGACGTTCGATCGTGACTATGCTGCGCCGCCGCAATGCCGTCTCACCCGAGATCGAGGAGGCGCTCGAGACCATCGGTCTGACCGAGGAGCGAAACAAGCCGGCGGGCATCCTTGCCCACGGTCAGAAGCAGTGGTTGGAAATCGGAATGCTGTTGGTACAGAACGCCGATGTGCTGCTTCTCGACGAGCCGGTTGCCGGGATGAGCCATGACGAACGCGAGCAGACCGGCGAATTGCTTCGCCGGATCGGCGGCGAACGGACCGTCGTCGTCGTCGAGCACGACATGGACTTCATGCGAGCCTTCGCGACGTCGGTGACAGTTCTTGCCGCTGGGCGCATCCTGTCCGAAGGCACCGTCGCCGAGGTACAGGCCGACCCCAAGGTTCAAGAGGTCTACCTCGGTACCGCTGCCGCGGGCGGCGAACTCGATCAGATTGCACAGGACAGCGCCGACGCCACACCAGGAGGCAAGCATGCTTGAACTCATCGATGTGCGCACCGGTTACGGCCGCAGCGAGGTCGTCCATGGAGTCTCACTCACCGTCCCCGCCGACGGCGTCGCCGCGGTCATGGGCCACAACGGTGCAGGCAAGACGACTCTGCTCCGAGCCGCCGTCGGCCTGCTCGCGGTCAACTCGGGCAAGGTCCTCTTCGATGGTGAGGACGTCAGCTCGCTACGCCCCAGCGCTCGCGTCGCACGCGGTCTTGCCTATGTCCCGCAGGGCCAGCAATCGTTCGGCCAGTTGACCACGGCCGAGAACCTACAGGTCGTCGCCGACGGACGCACGCGGGGTAAGGCTTTGATCGGTGAGGCCCTCGACCTGTTCCCCGCATTGAAGGAACTGCTCACCAGGCGTGCGGGTCTTCTGTCCGGTGGTCAACGTCAGCAGTTGGCGATAGCCCGTGCACTCATCACCGAGCCGAAGATGCTCATCCTCGACGAACCGACCGAGGGCATTCAGCCATCCGTCGTCGCCGAGATCGAACGAACGATTCTCGATCTCACCCGCCGCGGCGGGCTCGGAGTGTTGCTGGTGGAACAACACATCGGCTTTGCGCTCGAATCTGCCCAGAACTACTACATTCTCGAGGCGGGGCGCATCACGTCCACCGGTGCGGGCGGTAGCGATTCCGAAGCCGATGTCCGCGCAGCCATGGCGATCTGATCGGTACCTCCATGCCAACGCGGAGGTTCGGCCCGTACTGACGGTGGGATCAGTGAGTCGGCCGAACATTGCGAGCGTTCACTCTCTAAGTTATGGTTACAGCAACCATGGTGATGGAGGTCACATGAACGAGAGCCTGCCCTACGAAACAGTGATAACCGGTGGGACGGTCTACGACGGCAGCGGCAGGCCGGGGGTAGTTCGCAACGTAGGCATCTCGGACGGTGTCGTGCGCGCGATCACCTCTGAGCCTCTCACCGTCGGTCCAAGCACCGAGGTCGTCGACGCGACCGGCCAGTGGGTCATGCCGGGTTTCGTCGACGTACACACCCACTACGACGCGGAGGTCCTGGTGGGACCGGGACTCACCGAGTCGGTTCGACACGGGGTCACCACGGTCCTGCTGGGAAACTGCTCGTTGTCGACGTTGTACTCGACTCCCGTCGACATCGCCGACCTCTTCAGTCGCGTCGAGGCGTAGCCGCGCGAGCACGTACTGAAGGCCGTCGATGCACACAAGACGTGGACGAACCCGAACGAGTACATCGACGCGCTCGAGAGACTCCCCCTCGGGCCCAACATCGCGTCGCTGGTGGGACATTCCGACCTGCGTGCCCACGTGATGGGGTTGGATCGAGCGACCGACCGCAGCCAGAAACCGACACGTGAAGAATTCTCGGCGATGGCCGTTGCGCTGAATACCGCCCTGGACGCCGGGCTTCTCGGCATGTCCACCATGACCAACCCCTGGGACAAGCTCGACGGCGATCGATACCGCTCACGTTCACTGCCATCTTCGTACGCGCGTTGGAAGGAATTCCGCGCACTGCACAAGATTCTGCGCCGACGCGGCCGCCTGCTTCAGAGCATCCCCAACCTCAACACCAAATACGACATGCTCTTCTTCCTCGGCAGCGCAACGGGACTGGGCCGAACTCCACTCAAAATCTCGCTTCTTGCTGCCGCCGATGCCAAAGCATCCCCCTGGATTCACCACATCTTCGGGCCGCTCGCACAACTGGTGAACGGGCCCGGGCGCGGACAGTTCCGCTGGCAACACCTGCCCACCACGTTCGACGTCTACTCCGATGGGATCGACCTCGTCGTCTTCGAGGAGTTCGGATCCGGCCGAGCAGCTCTACATCTGCGAGAGGAGTTGGGCCGCAACGACTTATTGTCCGATGAGGCCTATCGTCGCTGGTTCCGCGCCGACTTCGAGAAGAAGTTCAGCTCACGGGTATGGCACCGAGACTTCGCCGATGCCCAGATCACCGAATGCCCGGATGCCTCGGTCGTCGGTAAGAACATCGTCGAGGTCGCGGCCGAACGTGGTATCCACGTGGTCGATGCATTCCTCGATCTCGTCGTCGAGCATGGCCGCAAACTGCGCTGGCACACCACTATCGCCAATCACCGACGGAAGCAGATGGACAAGCTCATCACGAGGCCGGGCGTCACCGTCGGGTTCTCCGACGCCGGGGCGCACCTACGGAACATGGCCTTCTACAACTTCGGGATCCGGTTGCTGCATCGCGTGCACGGCGCCCGCGAAGATCGTCGGCCGTTCATGTCCGTGGAAAATGCAGTCCACAAGCTCAGTGGCGAGCTCGCCGACTTCTACGGCGTCGACGCAGGACATCTGCGGGTGGGCGACCGCGCCGATGTGGTCGTCATCGATCCGGCTGGTCTCGACGACGAGGTCCTCGCCTATCGCGAGGAGACGATGCCCGAGTTCGGTGGGTTGAGCCGGATGGTCAACCGAAACGATCACGCCGTCACCGCGACGCTGATCGCCGGACGGATCGTCTACCGTGAGGGTGAATTCGCGCCATGGTTCGGCGTATCCGAACGCGCTGGTAGTTTCTTGCGCGCCGGCACCACCACCGCCCCGCATCCACGAGAGCGAGTATGAGCAGAACCCAGCAGGAACGACGTACCGAAACGATCGGGAAGCTACTCGATGCGACGATCGAGTCACTGTGCGAAAACGGTTACGCTGCAACGACGGTGAGCGAGATCGTCTCCCGTGCGGGGGTGTCCTCGGGCGCGTTGTTTCGGCATTTCCCTACACGCCTCGACATTGTCGTCGCTGCTGCGGACGAAGTGCGGCGACGGCAGTTCGACGAGTTTCGAATCAGTCTCGCGGGCTTCGGCACGGTGTCCGTCGAGCACTGTCTGATTCTGCTCCGTGCGGCATGCCGAGCCCCGATAAACGGCGCCTGGTACGAGCTTCTCATTGCGGCACGGAGCGATGCCGAGTTGCGAGAACGATTGATTCCCTTCACTGTTCGCTACCACGAGCAGATTTCCGCGCTTGCTCGCACGCTACCGATCGCAGGCACCATCCCACCCGCGCAACTCGATACGGTCATTTTCACCGTGGTGCATCTACTCGACGGCGAAGCGCTCTCGGCGATCGTGCATCCGCAGCCCGATCAAGAGGAGTTGCGATTGCAGCTCATCGCCGGGCTACTTCGAGGCGAGTCCATCTACAACCGGATCGAGGCCGTGTGAGGACCTGGACAGTCGATTCTCTCGGAGCTCGTATCGCGGTGTACGAGTATGGAGATCCGCTGGCGGCCTCGACCGTGCTTCTCGTTCACGGCTATCCCGACGATCATCGCATCTTCGAGCCGATGATCCGTGTGCTCGGCCAGCGCGTGCGGATCGTTGCCTACGACACCCGCGGCGGCGGGGACACCACCGTCGACGATCCGGACTCTGTCGGGAACTACGCCCTGGCTCGCTTGACCGAGGATACGTTCGCCGTGGTCGATTCGATCCCCCACCGGAGTGGACCCCTGCACGTGTTCGCACACGACTGGGGTTCGGTCCAGATGTGGGAAACAATGGCCACACCTCGTGCTGCTTCGACTTTCGCATCGTTCGTATCGGTGTCCGGGCCGAGCCTGGACCACCTCCGCGAGGTATCTCGCGCCCGCGCAGTTTCGCTCCCACAGTGGGCATCGATGGCGACGCAACTCGTGCGGTCCTGGTACATCTGGAGTTTCCACATCCCGGTTCTTCGCAGGTTCGTACCATCGATGATGGTCTCGCTGGGCAGCGAGGACGCCCCGGAACCGAAGCGCCGGAACCAACAACGCGGAATTGCGCTGTATCGCGCGAACATTCTCCGCCGTCTACTCTCCGGGCCCGACCCGAAATGCGAGGTGCCCACCACTGTCGTCGTTCCACTCCACGACCGGTTTCTCTCCGCCGACCTTGCCGACGGACTCGAGCGCTGGATACCCCACCTACAGGTCATCGAAGTCGACGCCGAGCATTGGTGGCCGTATACCCACCCGGAAGAGGCGGCCGGGCTGTTGCTTTCGCAGGATGGAGAGCGGCCCGCCGAGATACCGACCGACGTGTCCGTTTTGCTGATACGTTGAAATCGGACATGCATCGAACGCTGGGAGAGCTATCTTGACCGCCGCACCGGACCGCACGCGAATTCAATTTCCCGACATCAGCTCCCGCGCGTGGGAGCACCCGTCCGACCGGGCGGCACTGGTCACCCTGCGAACGCTCAAGGGATTCGATACTGTCCTACGCACTCTGTCGGGCCTGTTGCAGGAGCGGCAACATCGATTGATGTATCTGGCGACGTCGGTGCGCGTCGACTCTCGGCAATTCACCGATCTCGACGATCTCCGCGCTGATTGCGTGCAGATTCTCGGGGCCGACGAGACCCCGGAGCTGTATGTTCTGCAGTCACCGATGGTCAACGCGTTCACCATCGGCATGGATCGCCCGTTCATCGTGCTCACGACCGGCCTGCTCGACATCACGACCTACGAGGAGCAGCGTTTCATCGTCGGCCACGAGCTCGGCCACGCACTGTCCGGTCATGCCGTGTATAGCACCATCCTGATGCACCTCATGCGACTGGCGGGCACAATCGGATGGATTCCGGTCGGCGGGTGGGCTCTGCGTGCCATCATCGCCGGTTTGATGGAATGGCAACGCAAGTCCGAGCTGTCCGGGGATCGCGCCGGATTGCTGTGTGGCCAGGACGTTCACAGCGCGCTGCGCGTTCAACTCAAACTTGCAGGCGGAGCCAGGATCTCCGAGATCGACATCGATGCATTTCTGGCACAGGCCGCCGAGTACGAGGCCAGCGGGGATTTGCGCGACGGCGTGCTGAAACTACTCAACATCGAACTGCTCTCGCACCCGTTCTCGGTACTGCGCGCGGCCGAATTGAAGAAGTGGGTGGACAGCGGCGAATACGCGGCGGTGCTCCGCGGTGAATACCCCCGAAGGTCGCAGGATGACGGCGCCAAAGTCGGCGACGAGTTCCGGAGTGCAGCCAAAACCTACAAGCAGAATTTCGACACTTCGGAGGATCCACTGATCCGTACGATCCGCGATCTCGGCAGCGGGTTGACCGGTGCCGTAGACGCCGTGGGCAACGGAATCGGCGACGTCGCATCCGACATCAAGAACCGGTTCGATCACTGGCGACAGTCCTAGAACGGTTTCACGCCTGGTACACGGAAAGATCCGCAGGTAGCGTCGACGGCGTGAGCTCACCGCGTATCGCCTCCGGAACGTTCAAGGATCTCGGCCCGCTCAACTGGGTGTTGTGGCGCGTCCTGTCGAAGGCTGCGGGCGCGCCCAACGCGCATCTCTTCAGTACCTTGGGACGCACCCGCGGCCTCTTCCGGGGCTGGTTGTTCTACAGCGGGAAGCTGATGCCCGGCGGCCGGATCTCACGCAAGGAAACGGAAGTGGTGATCAACCGCGTCGCACACGTACGTGACTGCGGGTACGAGATGGACCATCACCGCCGAATCGGCAGGCGCGTCGGAGTGACCGAAACTCTTCTTGCACAAGTGAAAGAAGGGCCGGCAGCGGTCGGTCTCGGCGATCGCTATCGAGCGATACTCACCGCGACCGACGAACTACTGGCCACCAAGAACCTGTCGAACGAAACATGGTCAGCCTTGGCACGCGAGTTCGACGAACGCCAGCTGATCGAATTTCTGTTGTTGGTCGGGCAGTACGACAGCTTGGCGACGACTATCGAAACTCTACGAATAGAACGCGACTTCTGAAAAGAGATTCGCTGTAGCTAGCTCTTGTTCGACCCGAACCTGTCGCCGGCGGCTCGCCCAATCCTGTTGAGCGGCGCCAAAATATCTTGATACCGTGGCCCCACCACGCGAGGGATCAGATCGAACAGACGCGCATCCGGGCCGATGAGGATCCGCGGCTTGTTGCGTTCGACGCCGCCGAGGATCACCTTGGCGGCACGTGTGGGCGAGGTGACGGCGATCTGCTCGAAGCGTCGCACGACGTCCTCGCGATCTCCCAGATCTGCCATTCCTCGCGCGTTGGCAACGATATTCGTCTTGATTCCGCCGGGATGGACACAGCTGACACCGACGGGATGGCGGGCGACTTTCATTTCCTGGCGCAGCGCCTCGGTGAATCCGCGCACCGCGAACTTTGCCGAGTTGTATGCGCTCTGACCGGGGATGCCCATCAACCCGAACACGCTCGACACGTTCACCAGGTGACCGTCGCCGGACTCGATGAGTGCCGGCAGAAATGCTTTGGAGCCGTTGACAACTCCCCAGAAATCGATGTTCATGACCCACTCGAAATCGTCCCAGGTCATATCCAGAACATCCGCGCCGAGCGCGACACCTGCGTTGTTGACCACGAGGTTGACGCGTCCGAATTCGCTGACGACCGCATCGGCATGAAAATACATTGCCGCGCGGTCGGAGACGTCCAACTGGTAGGACACTGTTCGTGCACCGATCTTCTCGCACAACACGACCGTATCCGTCAACGCTTCGCCGTCGATGTCCGAGAGCGCCAGCCTGGCTCCGCGGTGCGCGAGGTCGAGGGCGAGCGCGCGGCCGATCCCCGATCCGGCCCCGGTGACGACGGCAACCTTGTTGTCGAAACTCCTCATCGATGCACTTCTTTCGCCTCGGTCATATCGTCCTGGCCGCGAGAAACACCGGTCGGCAACAGGAACCCCCATGCAACCGGCGCGAATCGCCCGATCCGCAGCCCATCCTGCCACGCGATGACGAGTCCGGACAGGGCATGAAAAAGCTCGTTCGTCTTATGCGCACACAAGACGAACGAGCTTCGAACTGCTTGGACGGTCAGAAGTTGATCATGTGTCCTGCGAGGCCGTGAATGGCCTCCTGGAGTGCCTCGGACAACGTCGGATGTGTATGGACGTTGCGAGCGAGTTCGTTGACGGTCAGATCCCACTTCTGGGCAAGGGTCAGTTCCGGCAGTAGCTCGGACACGTCGGGGCCGATGAGGTGTCCACCGAGAAGTTCGCCGTGCTCGGTGTCCGCGATCAGCTTGACGAAACCGGTAGCGTCGCCCAGCCCGTGTGCTTTGCCGTTGGCGGCGAACGGGAAGTTCGCGACCTTGATGTCGGAGCCACGTGCCTGTGCTTCTTCACGAGCCTGCTCTTCGGTGAGTCCGAAGCTGGCGACCTGAGGCTGGCAGAACGTCGCACGCGGCATCATGCGGTAGTCCTCGATCGGCAGCGTCTCCGCGCCGGCGATGGTCTCCGCCGCCACGACGGCCTGAGCCTCGGCCACGTGAGCGAGCTGCAGCTTGGCAGTGACGTCCCCGATTGCGTAGATGTGCGGGACGTTGGTCTTCATCGTGCTGGTGATGCCGATGGCACCGCGATCAGTGAGCTCGACACCGGTCTTCTCGAGACCGAACCCTTCGACGCGAGGGGCGAAGCCTACGGACTGCATCACCTTGTCGACGGTGACGGTTTCGACGTCGCCGGACTTGTTGTTCTTGAACTTGACGGTCACCTTGGAGCCGTCGTCGTCGATGCTCTGTACAGCGGCACCGGTGACGATGCGGACGCCGAGTTTCTTGTACTGCTTCTCGATTTCCTTGGAGATGTCGGCGTCCTCGTTGGGGAGCGCACGATCGAGGTACTCGACGATGGTGACGTCGACACCGTAGTTCTTCATGATGTAGCCGAACTCCATGCCGATGGCGCCTGCACCGACGATGAGCATCGAACCCGGGAGCTCACGGGTCATGATCTGCTCTTCGTAGGTGACGACGTTCTCGCTCAGCGCTGTTCCCGGCAGCAGTTTGGTGGTGCTGCCGGTGGAGATGATGGCGTTGTCGAACGTGATCGTCTCGGTGCCGCCCTTGGTCAACTCCACCTCGATGGTGTTCGCATCGGTGAAGGTGCCCTGGCCGTCGTACTCGGGGATCTTGTTCTTCTTCATCAAGAAGTGAATTCCCTTGACGCGCCCTTCCGCGACCTTGCGGCTGCGGTCGAAGGCTGCGCCGAAGTCGAAGCTCGCTTCGCCCGAGATGCCGAACAGTTTGGCCTCTTTTGTGAAGAGGTGCGCAAGTTCGGCATTGCGGAGAAGCGCCTTCGAGGGGATGCAGCCCACGTTGAGGCAGACACCGCCCCAGTACTTCTTCTCGATGATGGCAGTGCTTAGTCCGAGTTGTGCCGCGCGGATAGCAGCGACGTACCCACCGGGACCGGCTCCGAGGACAACGACGTCATAGTGTGAGGTCACGATTCCCCAGCTTAGTCGCGTACGGATTCCCTGTCTCGAGACGGTCGGGTTACCTGCCGGTAGCCGCGTGTGTGGCCTGTGCGACCCGCCGGAAGTTTCCACCGAACACGGCGTCGACGGCCTTGTCGTCGAAACCACGACTACGCAGCACCGTGGGCAGGGTGAGCGTTCCTTCCGGCGGAACCCACTGCAGCGGCCCCCAGCGCGTGTACATCTCCGAGAACGCCTCGGGGTGAATTCTCAGCTCGTGGTTGAAATCCTCGTGGTCGAACGAATAGTCAGAGCCGATACCCACGTGCTCGATGCCGAGCAACTCCACGCCGTACTCGATGTGGTCCGCCATCGCCTGCACCCGTTGGTCATCGTCCTCGGGCGCATTGACGCCGAGGAAGATGCCGACACCGTTGATCCCCACGACCCCTGAAGTGCGTGCGCATTCGAGCGCCTGCTCATCGGTGATGTTCCGCGGATGCTGCCACAGAGCGGCGAAATTGGAGTGACTGTAGATCATCGGGTGCTCGGTGCAACGTGCCACGTCGAGCCCGGTCGAGACCGAGCAATGCGAGCCGTCGACGAGCATCCCCACACGATTCATCTCGCGAACCACGTCCCTCCCGTACGCCGTCAGACCCGTGTCTTCGACGTCGAGGCATCCCCCTCCGGCCGCATTGGCGTAGTTGTAGGTCGGAAGCATGGACCGCACACCGAGGCTGTGGAAAAAGCGGACATTGTCGAGATCGCCCTCGAGCGGACCGGAATCCTCCAGGTCGAACGCCAGGGTGATCAGCTCGGCATCTTCGACCTCGTCCACTGCGTCGACCATACGAAAACGCCCGTCGGCGAGAGCTTTACGACGGAAGTCCTGCGCCAGCGCAGTCACGACAGCTTTGGAATGCGGCGAGAAACCCACGTTGACGGACACGTACGACCCGAGCGGATAGCGAGCCAACTCCCTGATGTCCGCAGTGGGCACCAGCGGTAGACAGCAGTGCTGTTCCCACAGATTCATCTCAGGCGATCCTTCCTCTGACACCACTATCCCGACACGAGAGTGAGTACCGGCACGTGGCCGGTCACCTTCGGAGGGACAGTACCCACGAGGGTACAAATAGGGCATGAGCAACACCTCTGATCCGTACCTGTGGCTCGAAGAGGTCACCAACGAGCGCGCATTGGGCTGGGTACGCACCCGCAATGCCGCCACCACCGCCGCATTGGCCGGCCCAGAATTCGACGCCATCGAATCGCGCGTGCGCGAGGTCCTCGACACCGACGCACGAATTCCGTACGCGCGGCGGCGCGGTGAGTACCTGTACAACTTCTGGCGCGACGCCGAGCACATCCGAGGACTGTGGCGTCGGACCACGATGACGGAATACCGCAAGGACTCTCCAGATTGGGACATCCTGCTCGATCTGGACGCCGTCGCCGAGGCCGAAGGCGAGAACTGGGTGTGGAGCGGCGCGCAGGTGCTGCGCCCCGATCAGCACCTTGCGTTGGTCACGATGTCCCGCGGCGGCGCCGACGCGTCGATCGTCCGTGAATTCGACTTGCGGACGCGCACGTTCCGCAACCAGTCGGACGGCGGATTCTTCGTTGCCGAGGCCAAGACCGACATCGGGTACATCGACGCCGACACCGTCTATGTAGGAACCGACTTCGGCGCAGGTTCGCTCACCGACTCGGGATATCCGCGCATCGCCAAGCGGTGGACCCGCGGTACCCCGCTTGCCGAGGCCGAAACCGTGTACGAGGGAACGCCGAACGACATCTCGATTTCGGCGTGGCACGACCGAACTCCCGGATTCGAACGTGACTTCGTGCAACGCGCGACGGACTTCTTCAACGCCGAGTTGTATCTGCTCGACGGCACAACCCTGACGCTGATCGATACGCCGACCGATGCAACGACTTCGGTCCACAAGCAGTGGCTACTGGTCCGCACGATGACCGAGTGGACGATCGGCGACAAGACGTATCCGTCGGGCGCGCTACTGGCCGCGAACTTCGAGAGCTTCCTCGCCGGGGACCGTGAGATGACCGTACTGTTCTCGCCCGACGCACACCGCTCCCTGCATCAGTTCGCCTGGACCGAGAACCACTTGCTCGTCGTCACGCTCGTAGACGTGCGCAGCGAGTTCCGAGTGCTCAGTCCGGGGCCCGGTGCCTGGGATGATCAGCCGTTGCTCGGCCTACCGGATTCGACCTCCACCGAGATCGTCGGCACCGATGCGGAGGAAAACGGTGACGAGTTCTTTCTATCGTCGAGTGGTTATCTGACGCCTGCCACGCTGCTGTTCGGCACCGTCGGCGGCGACCTCGAAGTCCTCAAACAGGCGCCGTCGTTCTTCGACACCGATTCGATGGCCGTCACCCAGCATTTTGCGACTTCGCTCGACGGCACTGCCGTGCCCTACTTCGTCGTCCGCAAGGAAGGCATGGGCCCCGGGCCGACGATGCTCTACGGCTACGGAGGATTCGAGATCTCGATGACGCCGTCGTACAGCGGTGCAACCGGTCTGGCCTGGCTCGAGCAGGGCGGCACCTATGTAGTGGCCAACATTCGAGGCGGCGGCGAGTACGGCCCCGAATGGCATACCCAGGTCCTGCGTGCCGGCCGGCACAAGGTCCACGAAGATTTTGCGGCCGTGGCACAGGATCTGGTGAAGCGCGAAATCACCACACCCAGCCGGCTCGGCGCTCAGGGCGGAAGCAACGGCGGACTTCTGATAGGAATCATGCTGACCAAGTACCCCGAACTGTTCGGCGCGCTGGTCTGCCAGGTACCGCTACTGGACATGAAGCGATACCACCTACTGCTGGCAGGGGCATCGTGGGTGGCGGAATACGGCGACCCGGACGACCCGGACGAGTGGTCATTCATCTCCGAATACTCGCCGTACCAGAACATCGTGGCCCTGGACGAGAAACGTTACCCGCCGATCCTCATTGCGACCTCGACACGCGACGACCGAGTGCACCCCGGTCATGCCCGCAAAATGGCCGCGCGGCTCGAAGAACTGGGCCAGCCCGTCACCTACTTCGAGAACATCGAAGGCGGGCACGGCGGCGCTGCGGACAACGCTCAGCTGGCCTTCAAGACGGCGCTGTCCTTCCGATTCCTGTGGAAGGCACTGCAGCCGTAGCGTCGACAAATCGACAAGAACTTGTCAGCGATGAATCCACGAGCTCACGAGGTCCGCGACGGCCGTCGGATTTCGAATCCAGCCGTTGTGGCCGAGTGACTCGGCGACGTGCTCGGCGGTGACGTCGGCGTTGCCGAGCTTGTCGACCAGATTCTTCATCGACCCCGGCGGTGCCACCTCGTCCCCTTCGATCGTGATCGTCAGGACCGGTAGCTTCAGTCGGCCCATCCGCTCCTCATAGTTCATGTCGGCGCCGGACGGCTCGATCAGTCCGGTCCGGGCGAATCTGGACCAGTCGTCGATCAGCACACGCGACTGCCGCCCGAAACCACCGACACCGACGCGATCCCCTGGCCAGAAGCCCGCAATGCTGCTCGTCAATGCCATGGCTGCGGCGCCGAACAACAGTGGGACACCGCGCACGGTTCCGAAGCCACGGTGGTACGGCGACCCCGAGGCAACCAAGATCAGCCCGGCCAGTCGACCTCGGATTCGAGCTGCATACATCGACCCGAGTTGGCCGCCCATGCTGTGCCCCAAAAGATAGGGAGTGGCAGCCGGAAACTCCTCGCGCACCACCTCGAAGATGGCAGGAAAGTCCACCGATACCAGTTCCTGATAACCGTATTTGCTGGCGGAACTGGGTTTGGGCACGCTGTCGCCTTGTCCGCGGAGATCACCGACAGCGGCATGGAAACCGCGGGCGACGAGGGCTTCGGCGAATAGGCGGTAGTAGCCGCCCGGAATTCCGAGCCCCGGCATGATCACTATTACCGGGGCATCGTCTGGCCCGTCGGCCGGAAACAGCGATACCGGCACTGTCGAGCCGTCGGGCATTTGAATAGGAACTGTGTGCACCGACCCAGACTAGGGCGTGCGTCCCTGGACAGACCGATGGCTGGCACCCATCAGTTGAGGGTGCCGGCCATCGGTCCAAGAGATTTAAGCGGGAGGAGTTGCTGAGCTACCTGATGCTGCTCCGAGAAGCTTGGCCAGCAAACCGAAAATTCCAGCAAGTTCGGCGGATCCCATATGAAACTCCTTCGGTCGAGGACAAAAACCCAGAGGTTCCGTGACGGTCGTCACAAAATGATCTCTGTGCGGATAGTTGTACCGCACTAGGTCACGTTTCGCACACGAACGAACAAACGTTTCTCCATCACGCTCGCGCAGGTCACAAAACGACTGCTGCACGCGTGCCACCGCAGCCGCCCCCGACTGCGACCACGGCATACACCGTTGAAAAAATCAGGCAGCGCTACCGGATGTCAGTACGCCCACGATCTGGTCCACGATCGACTCGACGAGCCCGTCGAGTACGCCCGAGAAGATGTCGGTGATGAACCCTGCTGCTGAACCCATGGAAACTCCTGTACTTGTCATTCGGAACAGCCGTAGAAAGTACGACCTGATTACGTTCATACCGCACTCGGCAAGGTGGCGCAGCATTCAGGCGTGAAGTCGAATTCTCACGCCCTCATCGGTACCCATGCAACGTTTCTTTTACTCGAGACAGCGCGAAAACCATTCGAAAGAAACGGCTTTGGACGTCGATTCGGTGAGGGGTTTGTTATCGCGCGGTGTCGCACATTCGCATAGCAGACGTCCGAATATCGTAAAAAAATGCGGCGCATGCGAGAGACTCCCGATCCGCACAATTGCATCCGACTTCAGGGTGAAGATGGGTGGACTTCCCGATGTACGAGGGGGCCACCACCCCGCAGACTTGTCGGCATGACTTCCACCAACCCACCCAAAGAATTCGTCCGATCCGACTCTCAGAAGATGGTCACAGGTGTATGCGGCGGCATCGGAGAGTACTTCGGCATCGACGCCAACCTCGTCCGAGTCCTGACGGTGCTCGGCACCGTCGTCTCGGGCGGAACCGTCGCGCTGATCTACCTCGCCGCGTGGATGCTCATGCCGAGCAGATGATCAGTCCTGACTGCCTGCGGGCAGCTCAGGTAACCGCAACCACCTGAAACGCCTCCGCGAGCCGACCTTCGGGCAGCCCTGCCTGAGACGCGGCGGCGCCCGCGAACCCACGCAGCAGTGCGTCGAGCTCGTGGATATGCTCGGTTTGACTGCGATGTGCCCGCAACGCAGCGACCTTACGATCGAACGTTGCCGTGATGTCTACGGCCGTGTTGTTGTGTGGTCCGCCCATGATCCACAGCTGGTGCGCCGACCATGCCTGCAGACCTTCGTCTGCGAGCAGCTCCGGGTGCGCGTACGG
This sequence comes from Rhodococcus sp. H29-C3, assembly GCF_030063405.1. Classification (NCBI taxonomy): domain Bacteria; kingdom Bacillati; phylum Actinomycetota; class Actinomycetes; order Mycobacteriales; family Nocardiaceae; genus Rhodococcus; species Rhodococcus sp. H29-C3. The sequence continues at coordinate 404,960 of NZ_JASITC010000001.1, forward strand.
GTTTCTGGCATCGGGGTACACGGCGGCGAAGGCGGCCTCGCCTGCCGCCCGGTGATCCGGGTGCGAGGCACCCACTCTTCCCCAATCGAACTCCGGTGATTGGATCAGCACCCGCTGGGGGCGGACCCTCCGGATAGCCCGGCTGAACCGCTTACGCAGCTCCATCGTCGGGTACAACGCACCGTCGGCGAACCGGAGGAACTCCACGTCGTGCACACCGAGCGCAGCCGCGGCGGCCTGCTGCTCGGCCTCGCGCATCGCCGCCATCGCCTCGCGCGGGATGTCCTCGAATCCGCCGGCGTCACCCGAGGTGGCCAGAGAGTAACCAACCGCGATTCCGCGCTCGGTCCAGCGGGCGATCGTGCCGGCCGCACCGAAGTCGACATCGTCGGGATGGGCGGCCATCACCAGGACTCGCTCGATGTCACTGTCGGAGACGGTGTCTGTGCTGGCGGAAAGGGAATCGGGTGTCATCAGTTGGCCAGCATACGGCGCAGGACGTACGGCACATCCCTGTGTGCTGCAAGTACGCCGCTTCTGCGGATTCGCTTATCTACGGATTCGCTTATCTACGTCGAGGAATGGTGTCGACCTTGTCCCAGCCACGACGGCGTTCACGGGAACCTTCGTGCGCATCGCGGCTGCGGTAGATGATGTACGGCCGAAAGATGTATCCCAACGGGGCGGTGAATACGTGCACCAACCGGGTGAAAGGCCATACCGCGAAAAGACTGATGGCGGCGAGCGCATGGAATTGGAAACTGAACGGGGCATGCGCCATCAATTCGGGCTGCGGGTCGAAGAAGAAGATGCCACGGAACCAGACGGACACACCTTCGCGGTAGTTGTAGTCCCCGACGACGCCGGTCCCGGTGTTGACCAGGCCGCCCAGTATCACCAGGGTGAGCATGAGATACATCAGCTTGTCCATCCTGGTCGTCGCCCCCATAACGGCCTTGGTGAAGCGGCGACGATAGAGCAGACCTGTCAGGCCGACGAGGGTGAAGACACCGGCCACGATGCCCACCGTGACCGCCATGAAGTGGTAGATGTTTTCCGAGATTCCGACGGCCTCGGTCCAGCTTTCGGGAATGCCCAGGCCCATTACATGTCCGAGGAATACGGCCAGAATGCCGAAGTGGAACATCGGATTCGCCCAGCGCAGAATGCGGCTTTCGTACATCTGACTCGATCTGGAAGTCCAGCCGAACTTGTCGTAGCGATAGCGCCAGATGTGGCCGAGAACAAAAATGGTCAGGCAGATGTAAGGGAAGATCAACCACAGGAACACATCCCGGACATTGTCCATCATGTACCTCCAGGCATCGGTAACAAATCGGGCGAACCATAGGGATCGAGACCCACCTGCTCGTCTTCCGGCCCCTCGGCGATCAATCGTTCGACAGCTTCGTGATCCTTGCCTTTGAGCGGGGGCAAGGTGGCGCACACTGCCTCCATCGCCCCACTCCACGGCGATTCGATGTCGCGTAGATGCAGGCGGAGCAACTCGAGACCTGCGCGGTTGTCCAATATCATCTTCAGGCCGGCGCGCTGATCGGTCGTAGCCGCGAATTCCAATACGACACAGAGATGATCGGGTAGTTGATCCTCGGCCAGCGTCAGCCCCGCCTTGGTGTAGACCTGCTTGATACGCAGAAGCGCGAGCCCACGTTTTCGAGTCTCTCCGTTCGAGAAGTAGGTCAAGAACAGGCAACCGCGCCTGCGAGTGTCGAAGGTGTCGACGTAGTCGGTCTCGGACTCCGGTAGCGGCCGAGTGCGGAGGTGATCGATCGTTTCCTGCAGTCCCGTACCGAGTTTCGCGGGCAGGGTGGCAGCGACTCGGCCGAGAAGGTCGAGATGAGACATCAGGTGCGCGTCCGGGTAGTCCATCAGCATCGAGGCGGACTGCCAGGTGCGGGTGAGTTCGTCGGTGGAGTATCTGAGCTTGGGAACACGTGGGGTCATGGCCGGCGCTCCGTCTCCGCCGACTCGGACGATCCGCCAGCCTCGGGGAAAAGCCCATCGGGGGTGCCCTGCCCATTCCAGTCCATCAGGTTGATCCGCACACCCGCCGGGCGTCCCGGCCCGGTCGGTGTACCGACGCCTGGATCGGCACCCATGCCGGGGTCGCCACCGAAAGAACCGTCCATCCCGCCCATCCCGGGCCCACCCTCGACGTCGAGGGAACACTCGGTGGCGATGTTCTCGAGTTTGTGGGCGTCTTCGTAGTGGGCCGCCGGTACGACGTAGCGCTCGTCGTACTTTGCGATGGCGAGCAGACGGTACATGTCCATCATTTCTTGCCCGGTCATTCCGACGGACTCCGGGATGGATTCGTCTACCTCCCAACCCATATTGATATCGCGCATGAACGAACGCATCGCGGCAAGCTTGCGGAGCACCTTGTCCACCGGAGCGGTATCCCCTGCCGTGAACAACCCGGCGAGATACTCGATAGGGATCCGCAGTGAGTCGATGGCAGCGAACAGGTTTCCCTTGCGTTCGGCGTCTTCACCGGTCTCGCGGACTGCGTCCACAACCGGAGACAGCGGGGGTATGTACCAGACCATCGGCATCGTTCGAAATTCCGGATGCAACGGAAGTGCGACCTCGTAGTCGTTGATCAACGCCCAGATAGGTGACCGTTGCGCACTTTCGATCCAGTCGTCCGGGATGTCGGCACGCTGCGCCTGCCGAACAACTTCCGGATCGTTCGGATCGAGAAAGACGTTGCGTTGAGCTTGCAACAGGTCGTGTTCGTCGGTCACCGAGGCCGCGTCGAGTACCCGGTCGGCGTCGTACAACATCAGTCCGAGGTAGCGCAGCCGTCCCACACACGTTTCGGAACAGATTGTGGGCTGGCCGATCTCGATACGTGGATAACAGAACGTACACTTTTCGACTTTGCCGGTCTTGTGGTTGAAGTACATCTTCTTGTACGGGCAGCCACTGACGCATTGCCGCCAGCCACGGCAGCGATCCTGATCGACGAGGACGATGCCGTCCTCTACTCGCTTGTATATCGCCCCGGTGGGACACGACGCCACACAGGACGGATTCAGGCAGTGTTCACAAATACGTGGCAGGTAGAACATGAATGCCTGCTCGTACTCGAATTTGATCTTGTTGCCGATCTTCTCGAGTATCGGATCGTTGTGCCCGTGCTCGACCGACCCGGCAAGGTCGTCGTCCCAGTTCGAGGACCAGGTGACTTTCGTATTCTCGCCGGTGAGCAAGGATTTCGGTCTTGCCACAGGCATATGGTCCTGAGCCGGAGCGGTGGTGAGGTTCTCGTAGTCGTAGGTCCACGGCTCGTAATAGTCGTTGATGCCGGGCAGGTTGGGGTTGGCGAAGATGGTGGCGAGATTCTTCAGGCGACCGCCCGCCTTGAGCTTCAGCCGGCCACGCTTGTCGAGTGTCCAGCCACCTTTCCACTTCTCCTGATCTTCGTAGGTCCGCGGATATCCTTGACCGGGCCGCGTCTCCACATTGTTGAACCAGACGTGTTCGGCGCCGGAACGATTGGTCCACACCTGCTTGCACGTGACCGAGCACGTGTGGCACCCGATGCACTTGTCCAGATTCATGACCATCGCCATCTGAGCCATTACTCGCATCAGTACTTCACCTCCTGATTACGACGGCGGATCACGGTGACTTCGTCGCGTTGATTGCCGGTAGGTCCCATGTAGTTGAAGGCGTACGTCTGTTGGGCGTATCCGCCGATCATGTGCGTGGGTTTGATCATGAGCCTGGTGAGCGAGTTGTGATTACCGCCGCGCTGGCCGGTCGTCTCGGAAATCGGTGTGTCGATGAGGCGGTCCTGCGAGTGATACATGAAGACAGTGCCTTCTGGCATCCGATGCGAGATGATGGCACGCGCATCGACCACACCGTTGCGGTTGACCGCTTCGATCCACTCGTTGTCTCGCACACCGATCTTCTCCGCATCCTGCGGGCTCATCCAGATTCCTGGCCCGCCGCGGAACAGCGAGAGCATGAGCAAGTTGTCTTGATATTCGGAATGAATCGACCACTTGTTGTGCGGCGTCAAGTAGCGAACCGAGACGCCGTGATCAGGAGTTGCTCCGATCTCCGGTTCGTCGAAGAGCGCGGTCATGTTCAGCGGAGGCCGGAAGGTGGGCAGCCCTTCGCCCAGCTCGGTCATCCAGTCGTGATCGAGGTAGAAGTGCTGACGACCGGTCAGCGTGTGCCACGGCTTTTCCCGTTCGACATTGATCGTGAACGGCGAGTATCTACGGCCGCCGGTCTCGGATCCGGACCATTCGGGTGAGGTGATCACCGGAACCGGGCCGTGTTGGGTATCGGAGAACGTGATGCGCTTGCCCTCGTTTTCGGAGGCCAGGTCGTGCAGCATTCTGCCGGTACGCTTTTCGAGTGTCTTGAAGCCCTGAGTGGCGAGCCTTCCATTGGTGGTGCCGGACAGGGCCAGGATCATCTCGCAGGCCTGGATGTCACGGAGAATATCGGGACGGCCGTCGGCCGGACCACCGCGCACGACACCGTTCTTCTCTTTGAGATCAGCGATTTCTCGGCTCAGATCGAAGGTGACGCCCTTGGTGGTCGCACCCAATGTGTCCAGCAACGGCCCGACGGCGCGCATCTTGTCACCGATCGCCGTGTAGTCCCGCTCGACTTCGATAATTTTGGGCATCGTGACGCCGGGCTCCGGTTCACATTCTCCGTACTTCCAGTCGCGGACCTTGCCGTGCGGTGCTGCCATCGCATCCGGGGTGTCGTGGGTCAGGGGTGCGGCGACCACATCGGTTTGCGTACCGAGGTGTCGTACCGCGAGCTTGCTGAACACCTGGGAAATCTGTTGCCACGCATCCCAATCGGTACGCGACTGCCACGGCGGGGAGATCGCGGGATTGAACGAGTTGACGAACGGATGCATATCCGTCGTCGAGAGGTCGTGTTTTTCGTACCAGGTTGCGGCCGGCAGCACGATGTCCGACAGCAGCGTCGAACTCGTCATCCGGAAATCGAGGGTCGTCAGAAGGTCGAGCTTGCCGATGGGTGCCTCGTCGTGCCAGCGAACGTCCTGAGGTCGGAAGCGCTGCGCAGTCTCCTGGGCGCTGACGGTGTGGGACGTGCCGAGGAGGTGATTGAGAAAGTACTCGTTTCCTTTGGCCGAGGAACCGAACAGGTTCGACCGCCACAACGACAGAACCCGCGGAAAGTTCTCCGGCGCATCAGGATCCTCGGCTGCGAACTTCAGCCGTCCGGCCTTCAGCTCCTCGACGACATAGTCCTTGGCCGACTGCCCCTTCTGCTTGGCCTGCGCTCCGATCACCAAGGGATTTCGATCGAACGTGGGGTAGGACGGCATCCAGCCCAGACGCGCGGACTGTGCGATCACGTCGGCAGTCGTCTTGCCTGCAAGTTGGCCTTTGCCGGTCTGCGCAGTCAACGTGTCGGCACCGAATTGGTCGTAGCGGAACTGGTCGGTATGCAGGTACCAGTAGGCGGTCTGCACCATGTTTCGAGGCGGTCGTACCCAGTCCAGGGCATTGGCCAACTGGTTGTACCCGGTCAGCGGACGGACCTTTTCCTGGCCGACGTAATGCGCCCAGCCGCCACCGTTCACGCCCTGGCATCCCGTGATCGTCGTCATCGTCAGAAAGGTCCGATAGATGGTGTCGGAATGGAACCAATGATTGGTGCCCGCACCCATCAGAATCATCGACCGGCCCTTGGAGTCCTCGGCGTTCTGGGCGAACTCGCGGCCGATTCGTTCGGCAGCATCCGCCGAGACTCCGGTGATCGCGGCTTGCCATGCCGGAGTGTAGGGGGATTCTGCGTCGTCGTAGCCGCTGGGCCAGCTCCCGGGTAGTCCGGGTCTACCGACGCCGTACTGGGCGAGCATCAGGTCGAAGACAGTGGTGACGAGTCGCCCTGCGACGCGGCGTACCGGTACGCCGCGTCGAATCACGCCGACCTTGCCCTGGCCGGCATCGAAGCGCGGCATATCGATCGGGACGTACTGATCAGCACCGTCGATCAGCGACAGTGTCGGATCGATGTCGCCGAGATCGAGGTTCCACTTGCCCTCACCGGTTTCACCGTAGCGATGGCCCAGCGTGCCAGGAGGCACGACGAGTTGGTTGGTCCTGGCGTCGACCATGACCGTCTTGAACTCGGAGTTCTCCTGCTCACTCGCTATCTCGTCGGTGAGGTCCGATGCGGTCAAGAACTTTCCGGCGGTGTAGGTGACCTCGCCGTCCGGATCGTGTGTTTCGTCGAGAGTGACGAGAAACGGCAGATCCGTGAATTTCTTGACGTAACCGGTGAAATAGGGAGTCTGCCGGTCGACGTAGAACTCTTTGAGGATCACGTGACCCATGGCCATCGCCAGAGCACCATCGGTACCAGGCTCGGCAGGGAGCCACTCGTCGGCGAACTTGGTACTGTCGGCGAAGTCCGGTGAGACGACGATGACCTTCTGTCCGCGGTAGCGGGCTTCGATCATCCAGTGCGCGTCCGGCGTCCGGGTGACCGGCACATTGGTGCCCCAGATGATCAGGTAGCTCGAATCCCACCAGTCTCCGGATTCGGGGACGTCCGTTTGGTCCCCGAACATCTGGGGGGAAGCGACCGGCATGTCCGCGTACCAATCGTAGAAGCTCAGCATCGATCCCCCGATGAGATTCACGAAGCGGGCACCGGAAGCGTGCGAGACCATCGACATCGCGGGAATGGGCGAAAACCCTGCGACACGGTCGGGGCCCCATTTTCGGATCGTGTGCACGTGCGCCGCCGCCACTATCTCGATTGCCTCTTCCCAGGTGGCACGCACCAAGCCACCCTTGCCTCGTGCGCGCTTGTAGCGTGCGGCACGCTCAGGATCCTCGGTCACGTCGGCCCAGGCAAGTACTGGATCCTCCAACCGGGACTTCGCTTCCCGGTACATCTCGAGCAGCACCCCACGAATGTAGGGGTACCGGGTTCGCGTCGGCGAGTAGGTGTACCAGGAGAAGGAGGCACCGCGAGGACACCCGCGCGGCTCGTATTCGGGCTTGTCCGGCCCAGCAGTCGGATAGTCGACGGCCTGGGTCTCCCACGTGATGATGCCGTCTTTGACGTAGACGTTCCAGGAGCACGATCCGGTGCAATTCACCCCGTGGGTCGACCGGACAACTTTGTCGTGACTCCAACGATCCCGGTAGAAAGAATCGCCCGAACGTCCGCCGATCGCGAGCAGCGTCCGCCCATCGGCAGAAACAGGCTGGTTGCTCCGAAAGAATCGACGAGTCTTGATCAAAGCATCTGTCAATCCACTGTTCATGGTGGCACTCATAAAAAGTCCTCCCGAGATTGGAGTAGCTACGCAAGATGAGCCGAAATCGTCAGGGGTGAACCACCAATCGGTCGACGAGATGCCAGATCATCGCCACGAAGACGATCGTCCACGCACCCAACGCAACCCAGGACACGACATCGCCGACAACTTCCATCATGGGTAAGTCATCCGCCTGACCCAGGTAGTGCGAGGCGACGCCGTACATCCCGAGTGGGAAGATGATGCTCCACAGAGTCGCGTCGTAGACCAGCGGAACTCGATTCTTGACATGCCGCCACCACGCCGCGGCGAACAAAACTGGGATGAGCCAAGTTCCGAAGGACCAGAACATCACCGCAGTGCCACCGATTAGGCCGCGGGTGGCGTCGACCATCGGGGCATCGGCCATTTGCACGATGCGGGCGCCTGCGAGGACAGTGATCGCGGTTGCGCCCATCGCAACCCAGTAGACGGGGGTGAGGTCGACCGGGTTCAAGGGATAGAGCAGCAGCCTCGCCGCGACCAGAATCGCTACGCCCGCATAGAGGAAAGCGCCGACAGACCAGGAGAACACGGCCATCAGTGCGAGTTCGTCCCTGCCGGTTGTGACCACTGGCTCGAGGGCAGCAGCGAGCACGGCAACGGATTGGCAGGCGACCACCCAGATGAACCAGGTGCCGTTCGCGCCCGCGAGAGCCGGGCGACTCGACGGATTCAGTATCGCCGTCGAGGGCACCACGTATCCGAGCACGAACCAACTCAGCGCCCCGAGGGCCAGGATCCCCAGAGCCACGGTGTGCGCTCCCCCGGCCGCGAAGCGGGTGCCCAGGACGTCGGTGGCGGCGACGAAGGTGAAGAATCCGAATCCGCGCCGCGGGTCGGTGAAATCCGTGCGCAGCAGTGGCCCGAAGCGCAGCAACCGCCAGCAAGTCAGCACCACCAGGACGACCCAGGCAAGAACTCCGATCACGAACAGGGCCGCAGAGATGAGCGGCTGGTCGTTGTTCTTCATCGCGACGGAGATGATTCCGGTGGCCATGACCAACGCGAAATAACCCGGGTTGAGAGTCGAGACAGCGCCTCGAACGGCGGTTACAGTCCTCCCGCCGCCACTCCTCACCGTCACGACGTGTTACCGATTCGCCGGTCTATGACGCCACGAGCTACACAGGCTCTCCGCACGCGGGCGGAGCGACGTGGCGATCGCCTCGCCACCAGGAATACGTGCTCGCTGTGCCATTCGGAACCCTCACCTATGACATGCCGGCCAGTTCGCTGGCGTTGCACCGTGCACGCTACGCCGGATACACCTACATTCGGTGTGCAATGCCGACCGACCATGCGGGACTACACATCTGAAGCAAAGTTTTGTCAACCGCCAGCCCGCTCGGATGCGTCGAAGTCACGAACGTCGGCATCGAGGATCGCGGTCTGCTGTTCAGAATCAGGACCGGATCGACGGAAGGCATGCAGCTGCGCTTCACTGGTCCATCGCTCGTAGACGTTGACTCTCCGTGCGTCGAGCAGGTCCGCATCGATCGCGAAGTCCTCGCACCCTTCGGACTCTCGTGCGAGCCGAACCACCTCGACACAACTCTGCAGAAACCGATCTCGTTCGTTCGGATCCACAGTCAGATACCCGGCAACAATGATCATGGGCGTAAGACCTCGACGAAGCGCAAAACTCATCGCCCCGTCGAACCCGGCACGGCCGACTACTGAGTCAGTGCACCAACCACCCGCACGGCGCCGCGAGATCTGCAGATCCCTCCGGACCCATCGACCCCTCCGCGTACGGCTTCACTACGGGTGGATCGTTCAACAGCGGCGCCGCCACCTCCCAGACGTGCGCAAGCCCGTCGGGTCGGGTGAACAACGAACGATCACCGTTGAGCACGTCGAGAATCAGGCGTGAGTACGGCGACAGCGGGTCGGCGTCGGGAACGGACGGCAGAGGCAGAGACAGATGCCCGATGGACAGATCGAAGTCCGGTCCCGGCTCCTTCACCGTCATCGCCATGTCGATCGAGCCGCTGCCGGACAAGTCGAAGGACAGCACCGCCCCGTCGTCCGGGAGATCGGTCAGCGGGCTGTTCTCCGGCTTCCGGAACACCAGCGACACGCGCTGAGCACTGACCCCCAACATCTTTCCGGTTCGAAGCAAGAACGGCACGCCGCGCCATCGATCGGTGTCGACCCACAGCTTGGCGGCGACGAACGTGTCCACAGTCGAGTCGTCGGCGACACCCTCGACGTCGCGATAGCCGTCGTACTGACCGAGTACGACCTCGGCCGTGTCGATCGGCCGGAAGCATCCGATGACTGTTTCCCGTGCGGATTGCAGATCGTCGGCAGCCAACGACGCAGGTGGCTCCATCGCGATCTCGGCAGCGACCTGAAAGAGGTGAGTCACCAACATGTCGAGCACGGCCCCGGTGCTGTCGTAAAATTCGGCTCGATCATCGATGTTCAGTGTCTCGGGGACGTCGATCTGCACCTGAGCCACGTGTTCGGCGTTCCAGATGCCGTCGATCATTCCGTTCGCGAACCGCAGGACGTGCAGGTTCTGGGTCGCCTCCTTGCCGAGAAAATGGTCGATTCGGTAGACCTGCTTTTCGTCGAGAACCTCGTGCACGACCTTGTCGAGTTCCTCGAAAGCGTGCTGCGAGGTGCCGAACGGCTTCTCGTACACCACCCGTGCACCGTCGGCGAGATCGTGCGCACCAAGGGCCTTGGTGTAATCCTGAAACGTGCTCGGCGGCAGTGCAATGTAGTGCACCAACTGCGCGTCCTCGCCCATCTCTTCTTTGGCCGACGACACCACCTCCGGTAGCGCACCCGGGTCGTCGACGGTGAATCCCTTACCTGCGAATCGGACCCGCTTCGCGAATTCGTCCCAGTCCTTGCTGCCGAGTTCGGAGCCGTACTCCTTCAACGCTCCGTGGACGTGGTCGCGGAACTCGTCGTCAGGGGTGTCGTGTCGACCGTTGCCGATGAGCAACCACTTCTCGGGCAGCAGTCCCTCGACATGGAGTTGGTAGAACGAGGGCAGAACCATGCGCTTCGCGAGGTCACCGGTCGCACCGAACAGGACGAATATCGTAGGTTGCAGAGACGCCATGGATTCCATCATGCCCGCACCGATCGGTTGGTGTGGTTAAAGTCGATCTGGTGACACGATCGAGATTCCACGGCGAGATCTACGGGATGGGCACATCCTCGGGCACACGCATCGTCGTCGGCAACTGGACGAGCTCTCCGCTCGGCACCTTCACCGACGTCATGGTCGAGTTCGAGAACGGCCACCGCCTGCTACTGGCCCCTGACGACGCAGTACGTAAATTCGTTTCGGCCACATACACATTCGACGAAACTGTTCTCACGCCGGTAGCCTTCGAGCGTCTGCCGGACGGATCGAGGGAAGTGCAGGCCGGTCGGCTGGCCCTGCGAATTCACACCGGCCGAATGACACCGCTCGGCGTGCTGCTGAAGCTCGTTCCCACAGCCATCTCGACCGCCCCGTGGTTCTGCACGCTGACCGACCCCATCGCACGATTGGTGCTCCGCGGTGTACGGACCCGCGGCAGCGCCGGCGGCGGGCGACGCGAGTATTACGGGGCTCGCACCCAATACCGTGTCACCGCAGTCGAAGCGTGTTGGGAAGGAAAGAAACTCGGCTCACTGACCCGCGTCACGCCGCCGGTCCGATTCGGATTCGGTTCCACACCCCAGGCCCCGAGCGTCACTTACATCACCACCACTATCGACGACTGACTCGTTCGAATCAGACCAGGACCGCACCCGCGGCGACGAGTTCTGCCAGCGCCTTTTCCGAAGACTCGGGAGCGACACCAGCGATCAGATCGGTGAGAATACGTACCTTCAGCCCGAGCGCGATCGCGTCGAGAACCGAAGCTCGCACGCAGTAGTCGGTAGCCAGTCCGACGACATCGAGGTCGGTCACCTCGTTGGTTCGTAACACCTCGGGCAACGTGACACCCTCGTCGGTGATGCCTTGAAACGCCGAGTACGACGGCTTTCCCTGACCCTTGTAGACGTGCACATCCACCGATCCGGTGACGAACTCCCCGTGGTACTCCGATCCGACTGTGTCCGCGACACAGTGCATCGGCCAGGTGTCGACGAAGTTGGGCGCCCCATCGGTCGCGAAGTGACCGCCGTTGTCCCCGACAGCGTCGTGCCAGTCACGCGAGGACACGATGACGTCGTACTCGTCGCCCTTCTTCGCCAGCAACGCACTGACTTTGCGCGCTACTTCGCCGCCGCCCTCGATGCCCAGGGCGCCGCCTTCGGTGAAATCGTTCTGTACATCCACTACCAACAAAGCACGAGTCATGCGTCCAAACTAACCCGTCGCACCCCGCATGCTCCAGCCGCATTCTTCGGCGGTGAAGCGAAGGTCGACTCCAGTTTCGATCAGCCGGTGACAACGGCAGCTCGGGCGAGCACTGCGGCGCCTACGACCCCCGCATCATCTCCCAACTCGGACACGACGAACTGTAGGTCGGGGCTCGGTTGCAGCATCCATGGTCTGGTCGCCTTGTACAGCTTGTCGGCGAGATCCTGCCCGAGCTTTTCGGCCAGCCCACCACCTACGACGACCCGATCCAGATCGAGCAGGTTGATGGTGGAGCCGACCGCAACACCCAGGGTCTCGATCGCCGTGTCGAACAGGGTCGTTGCAAGTGTGTCTTCTTCCTCGAGGGCGCGGGCCCAGACTTTGGATGTCAACTTCGTCTTGCCCTCGTCGTCGCGGATCGTGAACAAAGATGTCTTCCTACCTGCATCGACCATCGTCGTTGCGACGCCACGCATCGATCGCCGTCCCGCATAGGCCTCGGCGCATCCCCTGCGCCCACACTTGCAGAGTGCACCACCGGCAGCGACGATGACGTGTCCGATTTCTCCGGCTGCTCCTCGCGTTCCGACGTAGGGCCGACCATCCAGGATGAGGCCGCCGCCGACCCCCGTTCCCATCCAGAGACCGAGGACATTCCGACCGCCTCGGGCTGCTCCTGCTGTCCATTCACCCAGCAGACCCACGTTGGCGTCGTTCCCCAAGGTGACCGGAACACCGAGTTCGTCCGAGAGTGGCCCGATCAGGTCGACATCTTCGGTCCAACCGACCAGGTTGGGCACGGTGAGAGCGCGTCCTTCGTGCACGACTCCTGGAATCCCGACTCCGACAGCGATGGGGTCGGAGTCGAGGGAACCGACGAGTTCGATGATGACCTTCAGGACATCTTCGGGTCCACCTTCCGGAGTGGCGGCTTTCGCCCGGCAAAGTACGTGATGACGTTCGTCGACGGCACCGACTTCGATGTTGGTTCCGCCTACATCGACTCCGACGACAACCGACGCTGTTTCGCTCATGTCCCGATCGTCCCACCGATCATCGGCGACGGGGCAGCTTTACCGGCAGTCGAACCCGTGGCAGTAGTCTTCGGTCGTGGATCGAAAGTCGCTGACAGACAACGGCAGTGTCGCCGACATAATCTGCTACCCGGTCAAGGGATGCGCGGGCGTGTCTCTCCGCACCGCGTCGATGACGTTCCGGGGACTCGAACACGATCGCGAGTTCATGATCGTGGGTGCAGACGGATCGTTCCGCAGTCAACGCAGCAATCCGGTCCTCGCCGTCGTCCACCCCTCGATCGTCGACGACGTCCTCACCCTGTCGCACGCCTCTTTCGGATCGATCGCCGTCGAGGTGAATCGGCATGCCCAGCTACGAGATGTCACGATGTTCGACGAACCGTTTCAGGGCATCGACCAAGGCGACGACGTTGCACGTTGGCTCGGTGAGATCCTCGGCGAAGAGTGTCGACTGGTCGGAATCACCTCGACTGCCCCGAGCTTCGCAGACAGCACCGCAGTCCACATCCTGTCCGATGCGTCGATGCGCGGCCTGAACGACCGGCTCGACGCACCGATTCCGTTCGGTCGGTTCCGGCCCAACATCGTCGTCACCGGTTGGGCGGATGCGCACCGGGAAGACCAGGTACGCCTGGCCTCCGTCGGCACCTGCGAACTTGCGTTCGACAAGATTGCCATCCGGTGCGCCGTCACGACCGTCGAGCAAACAACCGGCATTCGAACAGGCCCCGAACCACTGCGTACCCTCGCCGCCTACCGCCGCGGCCCCACCAAAGGCGTCGTCTTCGGCGCAAAGTTCTCGGTGAACACCGTCGGGCGAGTGTCGGTCGGGGACGAGTTCACCGTTCTCGAGGAGGAGTCTTCGGGTCTCGACCACTAGTTACCGGCCGCTCCGCTTCCTCGACTTCGCGAGCCCATTCCGGATGCTCGTTCTCGGCCCACGCACGCAGAACTGACCCGCCGCGCATACCGCGCATCGCTTCGGAATCCTTGAACGCGTAGAAGATGTGACCTACGACGAGAAGCCCGAAGGCGAGCGCGAACCAATCGTGTACGAACGTCGCCCCTGTCCGCCAGTTCAGCGGACTCCACTCCGGAAAGAACATCACCGTCCCCGTGAGCAGCAGTACCACGATCGATCCACCACTCAACGCACCGTTGAGCTTCTGGCCGGCATTGAACTTTCCGACGCCCACTGCTCGGAGCCGAAGAGCCTTGGACCGCAACCACTTCCAGTCCTCTGCGACGAACCGATCGAGACGCTGCAGATCCAGCCGATAGGCCCGCGAGAGAAGACCGAGAATCAGCGGTATCGGTATACCGAAACCTGAATAGACGTGCACCAATTCGACCAAGTGCCGATTGCCGACGAGGACTGCCAACGACCCGTTGTACAGAATCGCCGCCGTCGCAATGCATACGAGGGTCAGCACGCCGACAGACCAGTGCACCCAACGTTCGACTCGGTGGAAGCGCAGCAGTTCAGCTCGTGGCGTCATCGTCACGTCCATTCGACGCGCCGACCCAGCCGTCGATCGAGTATCCCCGCGGCTCCCAGTAACCGGGGACCACATCCGAAGTCAACTCGATTCCGCCGAGCCATTTCAGACTCTTGTAGCCGTACATCGGTGCAACGTAGAGCCGAACTGGACCGCCATGATCATGAGTGACCGGGCCGCCGAGCATGGCGAGGGCGACGATGACGTCGTCGCGACGTGCTTGCTCCAGCGTCAGGCTCTCGGTGTAGGTGCCGTCGAACGAAGTGAATCGGACTGCCGTCGCATCGGCAGTCGGCGAGGCTGCACTGAGGATCTCCGACAGGCGCACGCCGCTCCACGGAACCTGCGGAACACGCCATCCGGTCACGCATTGGAAGTCTCGTACCAGAGATGTCTGCGGCATCGCCCGCAAATCCTGTAGTCCCAGAGTGCGCGGTGTTGCGACCAACCCACCGACGGTCAATTCGTAACTGCTCTCGTCCTTGCGCGGTGCACCCGTGGTCACCGAATAGAATCGAAAGTTGTTGCCCAGCGGGATCAGGCCGACCAGTCCGGTGGGATCGTGGTTGCCGATCGGGCCCATCACGGTCGCGATCCCATTTTGAATGGCGGCGCCGCCCAGAATTCCCGCCGCACCGGCGACGACCAATCCGAGAAAGATGCGTCGACCGACCGGTGCACCGGGAATGTCGGGCTCGTTGCGACGCATCACTCCACTGTCCACGAATTACCTCTCGCGTGTCGCTATCTGCACGGCGAGCAGAATTCGCGCCTGACCCGCTCGCAGTGGTGAGAACACTGCGCCCGCGTCGACGAGGTCCGCACCGCCACCACCGCCGCCGTAGCTGGGTTCGACAGAGCCGAGCGGAACCCGCGTCGTAACGACGACAGGGATCCCTGCGGCCGTGGCACGCTTCACCGCCGCCACGACCATGCTGTTCGTGTTCCCCGAACCGAGTGCCTGCAGCACGAGCCCCTGACTTCCGCCGCCGAGGTACGCATCGATGGCGACCGAATCCGCACCTGGGTACAGCGCAACGATGTCGACTCTGGTGTCCGAAATTTTCCGACGGTCGAAGACGGAGCGTTCCTGCGCCGATCCGAAAAATGCGTCCAGGTCGGATGTATGCCATTTCATCAAGCCGCGCGCAGGCAACGTTCTGCCACCGAAGGAAACGAGGACTCCCCTTCCCCGACTACTCGGGTTCCGCACTGCTTCGATCGCTGCCGTGACGTTGTAGGGCCCATCGGGCTCGCTGTGATCCGATGTCCGCTGCGCACCGGTGAACACCACCGGCCTCGGATCATCGTGGAACAGGTCTACGAGAAGTGCCGTCTCCTCCATGGTGTCCGTACCGTGCAGAACCACGGCACCGACGCAGTCCGGATCGGTCAGCGCATTCGCGACAGCGTCGGCAACGGCGTCCATGTCGGCGAAGTCGAACGCCGAACTGTCCTTGGACAAGACCTCACGAACCTCGACGTCGGCGGCCAACGAGAACCCGAGCGGATCACTGCCCGGACGGCTGATGCCGTTCTCGTCACGGCTGCTGGCGATGGTTCCACCAGTGGTCAGCAGGGCGATGTGAGACACAGACGTTATACCTCTCGTGCGGGTGAAGTCGTGCGAGTCTTGGGTCGAGTCCGGGCTATTCCTCCGGTTCCTTCAATCCCTGCCGCTCGTCGCGTTCGGCCCATTCCAAGAGCGGGTCGATGGAGAACACGGCGTCGTCGATGCCCTCGTACAGGTCGCCCAGTTCGGCGAACCTCGCCGGGACGGTGAACATCGTGAATGCGTGTGGATCGACATCGACCACCTCGTCCCAGGAAATCGGTGTCGAGACAGTTGCTTCCGGGTTTCCTCGTACCGAGTAGGCGCTCGCGATCGTGTGGTCGCGGGCATTCTGGTTGTAATCGACGAAGAGTTTCTTCGGGTCACGGTCCTTACGCCACCAGGTGGTCGTAACCTCGTCAGGTGCCCGGCGCTCGACTTCGCGCGCGAAAGCCAGTGCGGCCCTTCGCACGTCCTTGAAACCCCAGTCCGGCTGAATCCGTACGTAGACGTGAAGGCCATGTCCACCAGAGGTTTTCGGCCAGCCGACGGCTCCGAGGTCTTCCAAAACCTCGCGCACGACGCCTGCCACGCGTCGAACTCGATCGAACGGGCAGTCCGGCATCGGGTCGAGGTCGATACGCCACTCGTCGGGACTCTCGACATCCGCCCGCCGCGAGTTCCACGGATGGAACTCGACCGTCGACATCTGGACTGCCCAGGCCACATGCGCCAATTCCGTTACGCACAGTTCGTCGGCCGTCCGGTTGTAGCGCGGAAACTTCACCTGCACCGTTTCGATCCAGGGTGGTGCTCCGTTCGGCACACGCTTCTGGTGAACTTTGTCGCCGGAGAGACCGGACGGAAATCTGTGCATCATGCAGGGACGTTCCCGCAGCGCGCGGACGATCCCGTCGCCGACGCTCAGGTAATAGTTCACCAAGTCGATCTTGGTCGCCCCGCTCTCGGGAAAGTACACCCGATCGGGGTTCGAGATGCGCACCGTGCGCTCGCCCACTTCGAGTTCGATTGCCGGTGCTGCCATGGCCAGATTCTAGCCCGCCGCTTTCACTACGGTAAGGCAAAGTTCGTGTGCCGAGAATCCAGAAATACACTCCACCGGTAATGATCGAACTTACCCGGGGTGGACAAACGGCAGTTCAAGCAGCCTTTATTGGTGAGCGAGTGGCTTCAACTCACGACTTGTAGATCGCGGCGATCCATATCGCGGCGAGCACATCGGCAACTCGATCTTCTGCGACACTTGATGGTTCGCCTGCGAATGATGCAAGTATCACGCGCTCGTTCATCTGCAGTAGCGCCGTGGCCAACTCCCCGGCCGGGAGTCCCTCCGGAGCTGCGCCCCGACGACGCTCGGCTTCGATATTGAAGACAACCTCGTTCGCCCAGTTGGAGATGAACAGCGACCATAGCCGCGCGGCTTCAGGTACTGATGATCTCGCTTCCGCCCATGCGAGAACAAGCGGCTTGTGGTCGTGGAAGGCCGAATAGAATCCATCGATCGCTTGACGCCAGGTGCCCAGAGCGTCTTCCTCTAGCCCTTCGAACGCCTTGATGTGATGCCCTTCGACCGATAGTCCATCGATCAGTGCGAGCAGGACCGCGTCCTTGGATTGGAAGTAAAAGTAGAAGGTCGGCCTCGAGATGCCCGCGCCGCGAGCGAGATCGTCAATCGAGACGTCACGAAACGGCCGGCCATTC
The DNA here is from genome assembly GCF_030063405.1 of Rhodococcus sp. H29-C3. Classification (NCBI taxonomy): domain Bacteria; kingdom Bacillati; phylum Actinomycetota; class Actinomycetes; order Mycobacteriales; family Nocardiaceae; genus Rhodococcus; species Rhodococcus sp. H29-C3. The sequence goes on from NZ_JASITC010000001.1 coordinate 422,433, forward strand.
AGGAGCAACTCCGCACTAGCCAAGATGGCCTGCTGGCGCTCGTCTCCGGTGATCCGCTTTTCCCGCCGCCCACGCGATGGCGTTTCAGTTCCAACGTTCTTACTGTTCACGGGCCTCAGCCTAGCTGCGCATCTCCAGTCAACACTCCGTTGACACTCTCGACACTGTGTTGATAACGTGTGATGACAGTCACCAATCGCGACTAATGCCACAGGGAGAATCATGAGCACGAAACACTTCGACACCCTGATCGTCGGGGCGGGCCTATCCGGAATCAACGCCGCGTATCGCCTACAGACACAGCGACCGGACAAGAGCTACGCCATCATCGAAGGCCGTGCGGCGATGGGTGGCACCTGGGATCTTTTCCGCTACCCCGGCGTGCGATCCGATTCCGACATGTTCACCCTGGGATACCCGTTCCATCCGTGGAAGGACGCCAAGGCAATCGCTGATGGGTCAGCCATCCGCGACTACATCCGCGACACGGCAAACACGCACGGCATCGACGACCATGTGCTGTACGAGCATCGCGTCACTGGAGCTTCATGGTCCTCGGACGACGGCCAGTGGACCGTTGAGATCGACGCGGCTGGTTCCCCTGAGACGTTCACGTGCAACTTCCTCTATTTGTGCACCGGCTACTACAGCTACGAAGGCGGGTTCGCCCCCACATTCCCCGGTCTCGACTCCTTTGCCGGGGAGGTTGTGCACCCGCAGGAGTGGCCGGAAGATTTGGACTACGAGGGTAAGCGCGTCGTGATCATCGGCAGCGGGGCAACCGCGATGACCTTGCTTCCCGCAATGGCTGACCGCGTCGAGCACATCACGATGTTGCAGCGCTCACCGTCGTACGTAATGTCGCTTCCGGCACACGACAAGATCGCAGACATTGTACGAAAGGTACTGCCCGAGAAGCTCGCCCACACTATCTTGAGGGCAAAGAACATTGTGGTGTTCCAGGCTGCCTACCAGTTGTGCCGACGGGCTCCCAAATTCGCTTCCCGCGTCCTACTCGCCGGTGTTCACAAGAAGGTCGGAGACCAGGTTCCGATCGATCCGCACTTCACACCGAGCTACAAGCCGTGGGATCAGCGGCTGTGCCTCGTGCCGGACGGCGACTTGTACGGTGCGCTCAATAGCGGCAAGGCCTCCGTCGTCACCGATCGGATCGCGACCTTCGACGAAAAGGGCATCACACTCGAGAGTGGAACGCACCTGGATGCCGACATCGTCGTCACTGCAACCGGTTTGAAAATTGTCGCTGCTGGAGAGATCCCACTGACCGTCGACGGCATTAGCGTTGAACCCGGCCAGTCGTTCACCTACAAGGGCCTGATGATGAGCGGGGTCCCAAACTTCGGGTGGTGTGTCGGGTACACCAACGCGTCGTGGACCCTACGCTCTGATCTCGCGGCAGAGTATGTGTGCCGGTTCCTCGACCATCTGGACAGCAATGGGCACGACTTCGGTACCCCGGTCAATGACGAGCAGCTCAATGGCCAGGAACGCCCCCTCATCGACCTGAATTCCGGCTACCTCCGGCGCGCGATGGAACACCTTCCCAAGCAGGGAAGCACCACACCCTGGCAGCTGCGGACAAACTACTTCCTCGACTCCGCGACGATGCGCCGTAGTGATGTGACAGAGCACATGAGGTTCGGAAAAAAGACCCCACCAAGATCGTCAATCGAAAAATCCCTACCTCGCGTGAACGCTGCGGCTACGGCAGCGACGAACTAGGAAGCTGCCCCAATGACAACCCTCAACTATGAACGCCGCGGCATCGGCACTCCGATAGTTCTCTTGCACGGCATCGGCTCGCACTGGCAAGTGTGGTCCCCCGTCATCGACCAGCTCGCGGCCGATCATGATGTCATCGCCGTCGACCTACCTGGTTATGGCGACTCGGTGCCGCTTCCTCCTGGCACACAGCCCGGCATCAATTCAATCGCCGACGCCCTGGAGCACTTCCTCGACGCGATAGATGTGCCCGCCGCTCATCTTGTCGGCAACTCGTTGGGCGGGTGGCTTGCCTTGGAACTGGCCAAACGGGACCGCGCGCTGAGTGTGACAGCCTTGTCTCCGGGCGGCTTCGCCGACGCCCGCGAGGCGGCATACGTACGGCAATCATTGAAGCTTTCGGTGCGGCTGGTCCGTGGCCTCGGCGTATTCGGTGACCGCATCGTTGCCACAGGTGTGGGCCGAACTCTGTTGCTCTCTCAACTTGTGGCAAAGCCGCGCAAGATGCCGGCGACCGCTGCTGCATCCTCGCTGCGCGCGCTAGCCAGCGCCCCCAGTTTTGACAATGACCTGGCCAGTATCAGCCACGATCGGTTCTCCGGCGGAGAGCAGATACTAGCGCCGGTCACCATCGCATGGGGGCAGCGTGATCGCCTTCTGTTTCCCCGTCAGGGGCGCCGGGCCGTACAGGAAATTCCGGGAGCCACAGGAGTAACTCTTCGGGGGTGTGGGCATGTCCCCACCTTCGACGATCCCAAGCAGGTCACGTCGGTGATCCTCTCGACGATCGCCTCCAGCACAGGAGAACAACTACCACGTGCGCACACCAAAGAAGACCCAGAACTGCAGCCGTGCGATAACCACGGCTTCCACACGAATTGAGGAGTACAGCATGTCAGAACTACATCACGTCACAGTCCTCGGAGCCGGCGTGCTGGGCGGGCAGATCGCCTGGCACAGCGCATTCAAAGGTAAAACTGTGGTGGTCTACGACATCGCGCAGGAACCGCTGGACCAGTGCAACGCCATGCACGAGCAATATGCCTCGATCTATCTCTCCGACGTCGGTGCAAGCGATGAGGATGTAGCCCAAACCCGCGCGCGACTGACCTTCACAACCGATCTCATCGCCGCGGTAGCGCACGCCGACCTCGTCATCGAAGCCGTGCCCGAGATCCCCGACGTCAAGACCAAAGTCTATGAGGAGATGGCTGGGCACCTTCCCGAACATGCCCTGATCGCGACGAACTCGTCGACTTTGCTCCCCCGGGATTTCGCGGACGCGACCGGCCGACCGGATAAGTACTGCGCACTGCATTTCGCCAATCTGATCTGGATGATGAACGTAGTCGAGATCATGGCTCACCCGGGCACCACCGAAAACACGCTTACGGAGATCGTCGAGTTCGCACTCGAAATCGGGATGCTGCCCATTGCAGTGCAGAAGGAACAGAACGGGTATGTACTCAACACCTGGTTCGTAGCGCTCCTCAACGCCTCCATGAGCTTGGTTGCCAACGAAATCTCGACCCCGGAAGATGTGGATCGCACCTATATGGTGTCCAACCGCGGCTGTGCCATGGGACCGATGGGACTGATCGACGTGGTCGGAATGAAGACTGCGTACGACGTCTTCTCGCACTGGGGGCACGTGAACGATGACGCGCAGATGCGGCAGAACGCGGACTATCTGAAGACGAACTTCATCGACCACGGCAAGACTGGCATGCAGTGCGGACGAGGGTTCTACACGTATCCGGATCCCGCCTATCAGCATGCGGACTTCCTTGCTGTTCCTGACATTTCATGTGTCTCGGAACTGGTAGCACGCATCAAAATCACGTAGCCGGCTCACCTCCCACCAGCCCGGATAGAACAGGGCCGTCCGCTGATACGGACGGGTCGTGGCCAGTGGCGGCACTCGGGCACGCGAACGGCGGACAAAACAGCAAATCTGGTCTCTCTCCGCGAGACGCGGGGACCGGTTTTCGCCGAAACGAATTAGTAGACGCCATAGGAACGGAGGCGACGAAGCACAGGGGCATAGGCACTTCGAGGGCTACAGTCGAATTCTATGGTCTGCGTCCGTGCCGGGGGTTGAAGGAGACATCATGCGGGGTAGAGGTGGATTGCAGGGCACGCTCGCTCTTGCCGCGGTGATCACGCAGCTCGATGAGTTCACCGCGATGCAGGATTCGCGAACCCTCACCGAGGAGTTCACATGAGCGGAATCGCGGTCCTACTGCTAGGCGCCTTGTTGTGCTTCTATGGAATCCGGTCCGTCCATCTGGCGGTACTGGCCGGGGGATTCGGACTCGGCTGGCTAGTTGCGAACATATTCACCGCGACCTTGACGACGTTGTTCCTATTCGCGCTCATCGGCGCAGTCACGGCGTGGATCGTGACAACCCTGATCTTCAAATTTTCCACCTACCTCATTGGTGGCCTCACCGGCGCGATGATGGGGGCGCGAACCGCCGACCTGCTCCAACATGGGGATAAAAGCTGGGCGCTGAGCGCGATCGTAGTGCTGAGTTTCGCGGTCGCATCAGCGTTCATCGCTGACAAGTACCGCGCGCGGGCACTGTTGTGGCTCACCTCGATCGGAGGCGCGAGCATGATCCTGAGCGGCCTGAGTACGACTACGGACGCGCTCGAGTTCCTCCGCACCCCGGACACCTCTGGGCAGCAGGTTCTGTCGGCCGTCGCATGGATCGCGCTCAGCGTGGCCGGATGGATCGTCCAGCGCCACTTGTTCGCAGACAAGCTCGGTATCGAGACAGTCGCGTCGCGGCGTGAAACCGGGCCCGTCAAGAACTAGATGCGGTCTGAGGCGGCATCACCGACAATCGAACTCGTCGCATATTTTCGACTGGTCCGGATGTGAACGACAGTCTCGAAACTGTCTTGGGTGAATCGAGCCGGTCACAAGCCCATCTGGTCGCTCGGCCACGATCCCCAGTCAGGGTCCTTGCCTCGGGCTGCGATGCCGGTTGTCCTGCGTATCATCCACCATCCGGTGAGGACGACGATTGCGGCGAGGGCAACCCAATGGATCCAGCTCATCAGGGGTCCTGTTCGTCGGGCGGAAGCTCAGCACGGTCTTCACGAAAGTCGTTGCGCTGGGCTGCCTGCTGCCGGACCCAGTCCTGGGCCTCGGAGTGCGCACGCCGAAGGGCTTCACCGATGTTCGCCGTGCCGCGGTAGACATTGTCTGCGCCAAGAACGTCCAGGATTCCTCCTAGGCGGAGTTGTTCGATCAATTGTTCGTTGTCGGTGACTACGACGAGCTTATTGCCAGCTTCATTCAAAGAAAGGGCATATTTTTTAAGGACGTCGAGCAACGTCGCCCCTGCCTCATCGGCGCCGCGGATCCGGAGAATCACCACCGATCCATGCGATTCGGGACCGACCTGAGGCATCCGGTCGAAAAGCGCGGCCGCAGTGGCGAAGAAGATTGCGCCGTACGGCTGCACGATCACCACTTCACTGCGCGGCAGGGTATTCGGCGGGCTGGTCTCCACGGCTGTGCCGTCTTCACGAATCAGTATCCGGCGGGTCACCAGCCGCGAGGACTGCATGATGACGAAAAGGATGACGGAGATCCCGACCCCGACAAGCACTGCGTACTGAAGCGGCACGATGATCGTCAACACGAAGGTGATGATCATGACGACCAACGGAACAGTGCCGGTTCGCGCGACCGCAAGGAGCTTCGATGGCCGAACGGTGCCCACGCCCACCACGATGAGCAAGCCTGCGAGGGCGGGCATCGCGACACGTTCGACAACTGGAGCGAGGAAGACGATTACCAGCGCCATCACGCCGCAGGCGTAGAGCAGGGAAGCACGACTTCGGGCGCCGGCCTGAACGACAAGCGACGTTCCCGACATCGACCCACCCACCGGCATGCCCTGGAACAGTCCGGCCACCACATTGCCGGCGCCCTGCCCGACAAAATCCTGCGAGGCATGCGTTCGTTCACCCTCACGGTTCGGGAAACCCGCCGATACCCCTGCACCTTGGACCAGCCCGACAAAGGCCAATGACAATGCGGGCACGATCAGCGTGGGGATATCACCGAGGACCGGCAGCACAGGTAGTGGGAGGGAACTTGGAACGTCCGCGACATCGCCGACCACAGCGACGTCATACCCCAGCTTCCCCGCGACAGCAGCGACTGCGGAGCCGACGACGATCGCGACGACGAGACCGAGCGCATCGAGTTTGGTCTTCTGAAGCAGCAGTATCAATCCCACCGTCACGACTCCCACAACGAGAGTCGCCAGTTGTATGCCGCCAGGGTGGATCAACAAGTCGAACGCACGGACGAGCCGATTCGGGCCGTCGGGCTTGTATCCAGTGAAGTTGTCGAGTTGGCCGAGCACGATGTTGACACCGACTGCGCCGACGAAACCGGTCATCACCGAGTTGGACACAAAACGAAGAGCGCTGCCCAGACGAAGCAAACCCACGACGATCATCACCACCCCGGTCAGAATTGCCAGGGTGAACAGTGACCGTGCGGGATCGTTCTTCGACGCCAAATCCACATCTGCGACGATGATCGACATTGCGCCGGTTCCCTGGACCGCCATGAACGTGGTGCTGGTGAAGAGTGTGGCCCCTGCCATCCCGTACAGGTAGGCGTACAACCCAGCAAGAGGATTGACACCGGCAAGCAGGCCGTTTGCGAGGCCGTCGGGCACGCTCTCGACGCCGAGGACGAGGCCGGCCATGGCGTCATCTTTGAACGTTCCCCGTCGAAAAATCGACCGCGGCGACATGATCGGAAATTTCATGTCAGCTCCGGCCGCGGTACTGTGCCCGCTGCGTTGTTCTGGCGTTTTGTCGGTATGCCGCGTATGTAGTGGCCAAGACGATCCCCCAGGTACAAGAGCACTGGCCTTCAACATCGCCACCAATGGCCAACGATCGACGTCAGCTTCGACGATAGGGCAACGGAATGACCTCCGCATCCCCTTTGCGAGTTCAGTGAAGGTAGTCAACCTGTGGAGTGCCGAACGAAAAAGCCCGACTCCACGAGGGAGTCGGGCTTTTTCAGCGGTAAAGCGGGGGGGAACGGACTCAGAAGTCCATGCCGCCCATGCCACCGGTCGGATCGCCGGCAGGCGCTCCGGCCTTTTCGGGCTTGTCGGCTACGACGGCCTCGGTGGTGAGGAACAGAGCCGCGATGGACGCTGCGTTCTGCAGTGCCGAGCGGGTGACCTTGACCGGGTCGTTGATGCCTGCAGCGAGCAGGTCCTCGTACTCGTTGGTCGCGGCGTTGAGGCCGTGACCTGCGGGCAAGTTGCGGACCTTCTCAGCGACGACGCCAGGCTCGAGGCCTGCGTTGAACGCGATCTGCTTCAGCGGTGCTTCGAGGGCGACGCGAACGATGTTCACGCCGGTTGCCTCGTCGCCGTCCAGCTTGAGGGAGTCGAGTGCCGGGGACGCCTGCAGCAGCGCGACGCCACCGCCGGCAACGATGCCCTCTTCGACAGCAGCCTTGGCGTTACGCACAGCATCTTCGATGCGGTGCTTGCGCTCCTTGAGCTCGACCTCGGTCGCTGCTCCGGCCTTGATGACTGCAACGCCGCCGGCCAGCTTGGCCAGACGTTCCTGCAGCTTCTCGCGGTCGTAGTCGGAATCGGAGTTCTCGATCTCGGCACGGATCTGGCTGACGCGACCGGCGATAGCGTCGGAATCGCCCGAGCCCTCGACGATGGTGGTCTCGTCCTTGGTGATGACGACCTTGCGTGCCTGGCCGAGCAGTTCGAGTCCAGCGGTCTCCAAGGAGAGGCCGACCTCTTCGCTGATGACCTCGCCACCGGTGAGGATGGCAATGTCGGCGAGCTGTGCCTTACGACGGTCACCGAATCCGGGAGCCTTGACGGCGACGGACTTGAAGGTGCCACGAATCTTGTTCACCACGAGAGTGGAGAGAGCTTCGCCCTCGACGTCCTCGGCGATGATGACGAGCGGCTTGCCGGACTGGATAACCTTCTCCAGCAGGGGCAGCAGGTCCTTGACGGTGCTGATCTTGGAGCTGACGAGCAAGATGTACGCGTCTTCGAGGACGGCTTCCTGACGCTCTGCATCAGTGGCGAAGTACGCCGAGATGTAGCCCTTGTCGAAGCGCATGCCCTCGGTGAGCTCGAGCTGCAGGCCGAAGGTGTTGGACTCCTCGACCGTGATGACGCCTTCTTTGCCGACCTTGTCCATTGCCTCGGCGATGAGCTCGCCGATGGCTGGGTCGCCCGCGGAGATACCAGCGGTAGCAGCGATCTGCTCCTTGGTGTCGATCTCCTTGGCGGAAGCGAGCAGCGACTCGGTGACGGCTGCAACAGCCTTCTCGATGCCGCGCTTGAGGCCGAGCGGGTTGGCGCCGGCTGCGACGTTACGCAGGCCTTCGCGGACCAGAGCCTGGGCGAGAACGGTGGCGGTGGTGGTGCCGTCGCCAGCGACGTCGTCAGTCTTCTTGGCGACCTCCTTGACGAGCTCGGCACCGATCTTCTCGTAGGGATCTTCGAGCTCGATCTCCTTGGCGATGGAGACACCATCGTTGGTGATCGTGGGAGCTCCCCACTTCTTTTCGAGCACGACGTTGCGACCCTTGGGTCCCAACGTCACCTTTACTGTGTCAGCGAGGGCGTTGAGGCCTCGCTCGAGGCCACGGCGTGCCTCTTCGTCGAACGCGATGATCTTGGCCATTACGAAGTGATCCTCCGGATTGGGGGTGACACATTTCTGGCCGAGTTGGGTGCCCGCGACGGACGACCAGGGGTGTCCTTGATCCCCAGCCTCACCGTGTCCCGACCTGGCACTCACGTATCGAGAGTGCCAACTGCATTTCTAGCACTCGACCATGGCGAGTGCAAGGTCGACGGGCACGACCGGGTCGATCAGCTGGCCCGACTTGCCCCGCGTTCGCTCAGGGCGCAGCCGACGCACACCCGCCCAGCGCCGACGCGAGACAGAATTCCATGCTCATAACTCTCCCCCGAACGCCGCCGTCGACCCTATTCTTGTTCTCGACAACGGACGCCCGGTGAGAGCTCGGGCGACACAATAGATTGGGCACCGATGTTCATTGCGACAGTCGCAGTATCGATTTTTCTCGCTGTATCGCTGACCTTCTCGGCGGTCGGAAAGTTGACCAAGAATCCGAAGGTCATCCCCATCATGGAACAGGTCGGCGTGCCTGCCGACAAGATCCCATGGCTTGCCTACCTAGAAATTCTCGGCGCGATCGGCCTGATCGTCGGACTGTTCGTCTTGCCTATCGGGGTCGCCGCCGCAGTCGGAGTGATCTTGTACTTCGTGGGCGCGGTCATCGCTCACCTCCGAGTGAAGGACAGTGGTTTCGGTCCCGCTGCATTCCTCGCCGCTGTCGCCATTGCCGCGCTGGTTCTACGCCTACTGTCCGCGTGAGTAGTCGATGGCCGGCAGGTCCGCTAGGAGCCGGTCGAAACGATGATGGGGACCATGACGGCGGCCATGACCGCGACATTGACATCCTCCACGGCCTTTCGGACCGCTGAACTGGCCCAATCGCCCTCGGCAATCTCCTTTGCGCGCTTTTTTGCTGCCTTCTTGTCCACTCCTGGCAACACCTTCGATACGGCGTCGATGGCGGACACCAGCGAAATCAACGCCGAAATCTCGGGGGCCGGTGTCGTGCCGTCGACGATCGCGCTACCGATCCCCTGACGCGCCCAGCTCTTGCGAGTCACCTCGCGCGCCGGCCAGGACACCGTAGGGAAGAGCCCGAGTACTTTGTCGTGACGTTCGAGAACCAGGCCCTGCTGGGCGAGCCTGGACCCTACTTCCTTGTTCAAGTTCCTCTGGAGTTTCTCGATCACCCGCTGCGGCTTCAGCCGACCGTTTCGAGCGCCGATCAAGGCATGCGCACGCGCAAGCAGGGGATCGGAGGGCGCAGGGCCACTCACCAAGAGCCGTCCTGCCTTGAAGGACTCGCCTTTCGAGGTGATGCGCACACAACCCTCGACGGCCAATTCCAGAACGACCGCACCGGCCAGCACGCGGGGAAATTTGGTGCTGTCGACGATCGGCTTACCGGTGACGTCGTCTACCAGCAGCAGGAACAGGTCCTCGGCGATCAATGTCATACGCCGAGGTTACCGACGTACGAACCGGTAGGTCCTGCCTTGCTCTCGGCAGCAACTTCGGTTCGGCAACTGTTGCCGGTTCAACGGCACCAGACCCACCGGAGCGGGCACGTCAGGCAAGTGGGCTCTCGGGCAAGTCGGTGCGCAGGACTTCTGGCCAGAGATCAGATCTGGCCGCGTCTTATCAAGTCGATTTCTCGTGGTGTCAGCAGCCGTTCCAACTGCTCACTCGGCCACTTGCGGGGGCGCCCACTCATCCGGGCAGACTCGAGCAGTGGCACATCCGCGCTGGTACGTCGCAACATCGAATGAAGGTTCACGATCGATCACTCCGTCGAACTGATTTGGCTGATTCCTCGTTTGTTCTATCGCCAGTGTTCGCCCCTTGTTACCCGTTGTGTGTGAGGCGCGCTGAGGCGTTTCGGATCCGTCGACCATGGGTAAGGTCCAGACGAACGGGAAGCCACAATCGATCGGGGCCATAAGTTGAGTAAGACCGGGGATTCATCTGCATCCGACGTCGTCGAGTCGGTGCAGAACAACGGCGCATTCGAGAAGGCCGCACGCGCCGGCCATTTCGTCAGCGGCGTGCTCCATATTCTCATCGGCTACATCGCCATCAGGTTGGCGTTCGGGCAAGGTGGAAACGCTGACCAATCCGGCGCGCTCGCCGAGCTCGGCAGCAAGCCCGGCGGAGCCATCGCTCTGTGGGTTGCCTTCGTCGCTTTCGTGGCTCTGGCTCTGTGGCGTGTCGTCGAAGCCATCGTCGGTAAGAAGTCCGACGACGATTCCGGCAGCGTGTTGGACCGACTGAAGGCCGGATCGCTTGCCGTCGTCTACATCGTCTTCGCGTGGACGACCTTCGGGTTCGCCAGCGGATCCGGCAAGTCGAGTGGCAAGCAGAACGCATCCATGACGTCGGACTTGATGGGTAACGGATTCGGCAAGTTCGTTCTCGTCATCGTCGGACTGGTCATCATCGGCGTCGGCGGCTACCACGTCTACAAGGGCGTATCCAAGAATTTCCTCGACGACCTCGAGGGCTACACCGGCAAAACCGTCGAGCGCCTCGGGATCGTGGGTTACTGCGCCAAAGGCATCGCCCTGATCGGTGTAGGAGCGCTCGTCATAGCTGCTGTCTTCACCTCGGATCCGAGCAAGGCGACGGGCATGGATGGCGCGCTGAAGACCCTCGGCCAACAGCCGTTCGGTCAGGTGTTGTTGATCGTGGCGGGCGTGGGCATCGGACTGTACGGGCTGTACTCCTTCGTGCTCGCCCGGTACGCACGGATGTAGTAACTCGGCTGTCGATATGGGCATGGCGTTCCAGTTGCACCTCTACCAGGCGGGATGCCGTCTCGTTCGAGCGCGACCGGCACACCATGCCCACCGTTGTCCACAATCCTGACCTCCATCCACAGGGTTTCTGTTGCCCCAGCTCGCCTGGATCGAACGCGTTCAGAACTCGGCGATGCTCACCGCCGTGCATCCCCACGGAATCGCATGGACGAGCATTCGATGATCGAAGCGACGCTGCCAGCGACATCCAAGGCTCGAACTCGATGCTGGCTCAGGATGTATCGTCGAGACCTGCCCGCATCCGACACCAGCGAGGTCGCGCGACTCCCAGTCGTCGCCCGCGAATGGACACTGATCGATTGCATCGCCGTGATGACACCGGAGGCCGTCGCTCGAATCGTCGACGAGCGCCTCGCGACAGACATCGATGCGCAAGATATAGCCTCGGAAATCCGAAGTACCCCAGACGTCGAGGCAACTCCCGCGCATCCGGTCAGCTTCGCAGTGCCGCGTAGGGATTTGCCTCGGAGCCCGAACGGGTACTGGATCGCGCGCTCATCGCGTGCGGTCTCCGGATCGCGACCAACCATTGGGTTGGCAATTACGTGTGCGACTTCGTCGACGAGCTCGCACAGGTCGTTGTCGAGCTGGACGGCCGTGAGTTCCACAGCGCGCCCGAGGTGTTCAGCAAAGATCGGCGTCGGCAGAACGATCTGGTCCTCGGCGGTTGGCTCGTGCTGAGATTTTCGGCATTCGATGTGATGGCAAACCCGGAGAAGACTGCGCGACAGATTGCCGGGGTGGTGCGCCGGCGCCGGCGTGCACGGAATTGATGGGCATGGCGTTCCAGTTCCGCCTTGACCGAACGAAATCCCGCCTCGCGAGTGCACAATCGGAACAGCATGCCCACACCCCGGTATACGATCCTGCCCAACTGCGTGTAACGCCCGGTTGCACTCATCATCACGGAGGTACATGTGAGCAAGACTCTCGAAGCCCAGATCGACGTCGACGCCAACCCTGAGCAGGTATGGAAAATAGTCTCCGACCTCCAGCGGATGGGCGAGTGGAGTCCGCAGTGCAAGCTCATGAAGGTCTTCGGCGGCAATGTTCGACGCGGCACCACCACTCTCAACATCAACCGCAAAGGACTTCTCGTCTGGCCGACCAGGTCCAAGGTGATCGAGTTCGAACCGAACAAGAAGATCGCCTTCCGCGTCTTGGACAACAAGACGATCTGGTCGTATTCGCTGACCCCGAACGGGACCGGCACCTCGGTCGTCGAAAAGCGCGAGGCGCCTAGCGGCACCACCGCGATTTCGTCGTTCCTGGTCAAGCACGTGCTCGGCGGTAGCGAGGAATTCGACATCGAATTGGTCGACGGCATGAACAAGACCCTCCAGCGTATCAAAGCGGAAACCGAAAAGGGCTGACATGTTTGATTGGTGATTCGCCTGGGAATGCTGGATGAGCAATATCCACGGCTAATTATCAAGAGGGGGCACCAAATGTTGGGCCTAGGAATAATCGGCTGGATCATCATCGGCGGTCTTGCTGGATGGATCGGCAGCAAGCTTATGAAGACCGACGCCTCGATGGGCATCATTCTCAACATCGTCGTCGGAATCATCGGCGGACTTCTCGGTGGCTGGCTGCTGAAGGTATTCGGAGTCGACGTCGAAGGCGGCGGACTCATCTTCAGCTTCATCACCTGTCTGCTCGGCGCGGTGATTCTCTTGTTCCTCGTCAAGTTGGTCATGGGCCGCAGCAAGGTCTGATCGACTCACACTTACCGACTGCCGGGGCTTCCACGTACTGTGTGAGGCCCCGGCAGTCCTCGTGCCGAGGTCTTGTATATCAACAGTCATAAGGAGCGAAGTGGCACGCCGTCCAACCCCGATCGGTCAACCGCCCCGAACTGGGGTCGCGCACGTCGTCGACCTGGTCCGAGAGACAGTTCCGCCTCTGCACCCGGCAGGCCTTCCGTTCGTCGCAGGCCCCCTAGCAGTGGCCGTCATCGGCCGTAGGTACAAGTGGGTGCGGCTGGCCGGCCTCACCGCAGCAGGAGCATGCGCCACGTTCTTCCGGCATCCGAGCCGCGTTCCGCCGAACCGCCCCGGCGTCGTAGTCGCTCCTGCGGACGGGCTGGTGACTCTTGTCGATACGGCAGTGCCGCCGACCGAGCTCAGCCTCGGTAGCGATCCGGTACCGCGCGTCAGCATCTTCCTGTCCGTCCTGGACGTGCACGTGCAGCGGGTTCCTGTCGGTGGCGAGGTGCTCGAGGTCGTGCACCGCAGCGGTCAGTTCAAGTCCGCCGATCTGGCCGAAGCAAGCGAGGTCAACGAGCGAAACAGCATGCACATCCGCACCCCTGCAGGTCAGGACATCGGCGTCGTGCAAATCGCCGGACTCATCGCAAGACGCATCATCAACAACGCCAAGATCGGCGACAATCTCACCATCGGCGACACCTACGGTTTGATCCGATTCGGCTCGCGCGTGGACACCTATTTCCCATTGGGAACCAAGCTGCTCGTCGAGCGTGGCCAACGCGCAGTCGGCGCCGAAACTGTGCTCGCCGAGCTTTCCCAGTAAGGGTCCGGGCGATGATCACCAGACGCTCACGACCACCTGCGGCCGTCCGACTTCTGCCGTCGGTCGTGACCATTCTCGCGCTGTGTGCAGGTCTGTCCGCAGTCAAATTCGCGCTGAGCGATCAGCTGGGCGTTGCCATGGCGATGATCGGAGCGGCAGCAGTCCTCGATGCGCTGGACGGACGCATCGCTCGTCTCCTCGACGCGACGAGCAAAATCGGTGCCGAACTGGACTCGCTGGCCGACGCGATCTCGTTCGGTGTTGCACCCGCGCTCGTGTTGTACGTGACACTGCTCGACGGCAGTAGCTTCGGCTGGATCGTGGCACTGACCTATGCAGTGGCCATGGTTCTGCGGCTCGCACGTTTCAATACCCTGCTGGACAACGACACCCCGACCTACGCCGCGGAGTACTTCACCGGTGTCCCGGCTCCGGCGGGGGCGCTCATCGTGCTGGTGCCGATTGCGGCATTCGAAGAGTGGGGTGACGGCTGGTGGGCGTCGTTCTACGTAGTCATCGGATGGACACTGTTCACTGCGACGCTGGCTGTGAGCCGGATTCCCACGCTCGCGCTCAAGACCGTGTCGGTGCCTCCGCGGATGGCCGCGGCACTCCTGATCTTGGTGGCGCTGACCGCTGCTGCACTGATCACCTATCCGTTGATCCTGCTGATGGTGCTCGTGTTGGTCTACCTCGCGCACATCCCGTTCGCCATTCGCTCCCAAAGATGGGTTGCCGCGCGGCCGTACACGTGGGACGCCAAGCCGTCCGAGCGCCGGGCAGAGCGCCGGGCGATTCGTCGCGCTCCGAACACCGCGCGTAGGTCCTCCGCCCGCCTGGGCCTTCGGCGGCCGCGGAGCCCGAGGTGAGTGCCCCCGAACTCGTCCTGACCGCCCGCCTGAACACCTCGGCAGCCGATGCCCGTCGCGGCGTGGTGCGACTGCACCCCGAGGTACTCGCGGCACTCGGTATTCGGGAGTGGGACGCAGTAGCACTCATAGGTTCTCGTCGGACCGCAGCGGTTGCAGGACGAGCACCGGAGGGCACCCCGCAGGGCACGGCACTACTCGACGACGTCACGCTGTCCAACACCGGAATCAAAGAAGACGGTTCGGTAGCAATTGCCCCGGTGACCGTCTACGGGGCGAAGTCCGTTCGACTCTCCGGGTCGGTACTCGCCACGGGGTCGATCTCCGACACGACCCTCCGCCAAGCACTGCTAGGCAAGATTGCGACCGTCGGCGACACGGTGTCACTGCTCCCCCGCGATCTAGGACCGGGAACCAGTTCCAGTGCTGCCGCGCAAGCACTCTCGCGCACTTTCGGTGTTGCATGGACTACCGAACTGCTGACGGTCTCCGCCGTCGAACCATCAGGAGGGCCGGTGAGCGTTCAACCCAACTCCGCCGTCGGATGGGGGCAGGGCCGACCACCGACGGTCCCCGACGTGATCCCGGCGATTCCGCCCGCCGAACTCGTGGGCGTGTCGGTCCAACAGGCGAAGTTGCACGAATGGCTTCGCCTCGCTCTCGACGAGTCCGAATTGCTCGCCAAGCTGGGTGCGTCGCCGCACCTCGGCGTTCTCGTGACCGGTCCGGCAGGAGTCGGGAAGGCGACGCTGGCGCGCGCCGTACTTTCCGGACGTACTGTCGCCGAACTCGACGGCCCTTCGATCGGAGCACTGGAAGCATCCGACCGAGTGGATGCGGTCGCTGCTGCCATCGACGGCCTGGCAGGCAACGGGGTACTGCTGGTCACCGATATAGACGCTCTCCTGCCCTCGCTCGCCGAGCCTGCGTCGACGCTGATCCTCGATCATCTGCGACGGGCCGTCGCCACCGAGGGGATCGCGTTTGTCGCCACTACTGCTCATCCCGAGAGCACGGACAGTCGAGTGCGCGCCCAGGATGTGTGCGATCGCCAGTTGACTCTGACCCTTCCCGACAGCGCGGGCCGCAAGGCGCTGCTGGAGCATCTACTCCGCAAAGTCCCGACAGACACCCTCGAACTGAATGAAATAGCTTCAAGGACACCAGGTTTCGTCGTCGGCGATCTAGCAGCACTGGTACGCGAAGCTGCGCTGCGTGCAGCATCTCGGGCCAGCGACAACAAGACCGATCCCGTCATCATGCAATCCGACCTGCTCGCCGCACTCGAGGTGATCAGACCGCTGTCACGCTCGGGCACAGAGGAACTGGCAATCGGCACCATCACCCTGGACGACGTCGGGGACATGGTGGAGACCAAACAGGCGCTGACCGAAGCGGTGCTGTGGCCATTGCAGCATCCCGATTCTTTTGCGCGGCTGGGCATCGATCCCCCACGTGGAGTATTGCTCTACGGGCCACCCGGGTGCGGCAAGACTTTCCTCGTGCGCGCACTGGCCAGCTCCGGTCAACTCAGCGTCCACGCAGTCAAGGGCGCCGAGCTGATGGACAAGTGGGTCGGATCCTCGGAAAAGGCTGTGCGCGAGCTGTTTCAGCGCGCCCGAGACTCCGCCCCTTCGCTGATCTTCTTGGACGAGGTGGACGCGTTGGCGCCTCGACGCGGTCAGGGTTCGGACTCGGGCGTCGGCGATCGCGTCGTGGCGGCATTGCTGACCGAGCTGGACGGCGTCGAGCCGCTGCGAGATGTGGTGGTGCTGGGTGCAACAAACCGGCCCGATCTGATCGATCCGGCGCTGCTTCGTCCAGGACGCCTCGAGCGCCTGGTCTTCGTGCCGCCGCCGGATGCCGATGCCCGCAAGGACATCCTGAAGGCGTCAGGAAAGTCGGTTCCGCTGGCTGCCGACGTCGATCTCGACGCGCTGGCGGAGGGGCTCGACGGTTATTCCGCTGCCGATTGCGCGGCACTCCTGCGCGAAGCAGCGCTGACCGCGATGCGTCGGTCGATGGATGCCGCCGACGTCACTGCCGCCGACGTCGAGGCTGCTCGAAAGACGGTGCGCCCCTCACTCGATGCAGCACAAGTTGCGCATTTGAAGGCCTACAGCGCTACGCGCTAGCGGGATGGCCACGTCCATCCCGCCGGCGAGGAGCCTTACCTCCAGCGCGCGAGGATGCCTTCTGCATGCTTGCCGAGCGAGGCTTGGAACAGTGGCCCGAAGCTGATGCGGCCGACACCTAGTTCGGCGAAGTGCGCCAGGTCGCCGTCCACCGGGTGTGCGATCGCATTGATCGGGAGCGGCAGTTCGGATGCGAGACGCTTGTAATCGGCGTCGTTGTGGAATCCGACGGGGTAGAGCGAGTCGGCCCCTGCGGCTGCAGCGAGCTTCAGGCGTGCGATGGCCCGGTCGACGCGGTCATTTTCGTCACCGACCTGCTTGACGAACAGGTCGGTGCGGGCATTGATCACCACGTGCACTTCGGTTGCGTCCGATGCCGCTCGTAGCGCGCCGACGAAATCGGCATGCTCCTGTGCTTCACGGAGTCGCCCACCTTCACTGTGGACGGTGTCTTCGACGTTGAGGCCGACGGCGCCTGCCGAGATGAGACCGTCGATGAGCCGCTTGGGCTCCTGCCCGTAGCCCGCTTCGATGTCGACGGACAGCGGCGCGTCCACTGCAGAAGTGATCTGCGAAACACGGGTGAGTAGTTCTTCGAAGGTTATTCCTTCGTTGTCCGGCTTGCCGAGCGAGTCGGACACGGGATGACTACCGACGGTGAGCGCGGTGAACCCGGCCGAGACGGCAAGGTTCGCAGACCACGCATCCCACACGGTCGGGAGTACGACGGGATTGCCTGGCTTGTGGAGCTCGAGGAGTGTGGTGGCCTTCTGAGACAGGTTCGTCATGGGTGTGGCTCCTATACCGATCGGGAGAACGTACGTTCTCACCCCAACGTACCCGAAGGGTGCACTCCCCTCAGTCGATCAGATCGAGTTCACGCATTCGGTCGAAGACCAGCATCGACCCGGGTGCGACATCGGGCATCGCCGCATACTCGTCGCGGGTGAAGTACCGGATCTCCGCAATCTCACTGGTCGCGACCGGTTCCGATGCCAACTCGGCCAGAAAGCAATTCATCCGCAAGCCGGTGCCCTGTGGGTGCCCCCAGGCGGCACACTCGAAGACTCCGAGCAACTCCAGCGAACCGTCGAGGACGGCTGCATCGAGTTCCTCACGAACCTCCCGATGCAGTGCGTCCTCGGCACTCTCACCCGGATCGATCTTTCCACCGGCCATGTAGAACACCGACTTCCCTGCCGACCTGGCCTGAATCATCCGACGATCCCGCACGAACGCCAGCGCAGCAGTCCTGATCACACCTTCACTCACGCTTCACAGACCAGCCAGGATCTCGTCGAGACGTTCGTAACCCTCTTCGACGCCTTGTGCCATCCCACTTTCGACCATTCCGTCGCGCCCTTCCTGCGATGGGTGCACACTGTGCACTTCGATGCGCGTTCGACCGTTTCCGAGGTCGACGAAGGTGATCGATTCGATGCTCACGATGTCGGGGTAGCCCTCGAATTCGAAGGTCTGGATGGCGAACTCGTTCTCCCGCACCACATGAAAGACACCGTTGAAGGTGTACTTCTCACCTTGCGGGTCGGTGTGTGTATATCGGTAGCGGCCGCCGGACTCGAATTCGTACTTCTCTATCTGCATGTCGTAGCCGTGCGGTCCGAGCCACTGCCTGATCAGCTCCGGTTCCTTGTGGGCACGAAAGACCGATGCGACGGGCGCGTCGAACTCGCGGGTGATGTCGATGAACGGGACGCCCTCGCGGACGGAGATGGTGACGGGATTACTCATCGGGTTCCTCCTTCATGTTTGCCAGCAGCGAATCGAGCCGCCGGAATTGTTGTTCATGAATGGTTCGGTACCTGTCGATCCACGCGGTCATTTCCTCCAGGTGCGCAGCATCGAGATGGACCGGCCTGCGCTGAGCATCTCGGGAACGAGTGACCAACCCTGCTGACTCCAGTACCGCGATGTGCTTCGAGACGGCCTGCTTGCTGATGTCGAACGGCTCGGCAAGATCGTTGACGGTCCGCGGGCCGCCACTGAGCCGAGCGACGATTGCGCGCCGAACTGGATCGGCAAGGGCCATGAAAGCTTTGTCCAACCGATCGTCGTCACCGTCCTTAATAATCAACCATCTCCTTTATCAATGAATCTGTTGATTACAGTACCCGGATTGTTCGAACCGTCAAGACCCCTTCCGCACCGGGTAACGGCGTTGCGCCCGTGCAAAGTAAGATCGAACCAATCCATCTCGTCGGCCGCGAACACGGCTCACGAGTGTTCTCGATAATTGCTCGACTACTCGACGCCGCCCCACGACCACCGTGTCTCCCTCTCAGGCGACACGACCCGAGACGACGGAGTAATTTTTTGCTCGCTATCTTGTTGGCGCACACGGTCGCTGCCGTGTTTGCGCCGCTTGCGGTCCGGTATTGGGGCCGCAACGCTTTCTTCCCGCTCGCACTGGTTCCATTGGCGAGCCTCATCTGGGTCTTCGCGAATTGGAATACCGAGCAGACGCTGAGCATCCAATGGGTTCCCGGACTGTCGATGAACTTCGACATGCGGTTCGACTCGCTTGCCGCGATCATGTCGCTACTGGTCCTCGGCATCGGGGCGCTGATTCTGCTCTACTGTGCGCGCTACTTCGAGGACGACGAACCTCGCCTCGGCATCTTCGCTGCGGAGATGGTCGCCTTCTCCGGCGCGATGTTCGGACTCATCACAAGCGACAACATGTTGGTGCTGTACGTCTTTTGGGAAATCACGACAGTTCTGTCGTTCTTGCTCGTCGGCCACTATGCCGAGCGGGCCTCGTCTCGACGTGCGGCGACTCAGGCTTTGCTCGTCACCACCGCAGGCGGCCTTGCGATGCTCGTCGGCATCATCATCCTGGGTCAGGTCGCCGGAAGCTACAGCCTCTCCACCATCATCGCCGACGCGCCCGGCGGGTGGCTTGCGGGTGTGGCCGTCGTACTGATTCTCATTGGCGCGCTCAGCAAATCGGCCATCGTTCCGATGCACTTCTGGCTGCCAGGGGCAATGGCAGCACCGACTCCGGTCAGTGGCTATTTGCACGCCGCGGCCATGGTGAAGGCCGGTATCTATCTCGTAGCTCGCATGGCACCGGGTTTCGCAGACTCAGGGCCCTGGCGGGCGACGGTCATCTCACTCGGTCTGGTGTCGATGATCCTGGCGGGCTGGCGTGCGCTACGTGCCTTCGACCTCAAGCTCATCCTCGCATTCGGTACGGTCAGCCAACTCGGATTCCTGATGGTCCTCGTCGGGATCGGCACCGAACAGGCGATGCTCGCAGGCCTGGCCATGGTCCTGGCTCACGCCATGTTCAAAGCGACGCTCTTCATGGTCGTCGGCGCCATCGACCACACCACCGGAACACGCGATATCCGCAAGCTCGCGCACCTCGGTAAGAAGGTGCCGATACTGGCAGGCATCGCCGCACTCGCCGCAGCCAGCATGGCCGGACTGCCGCCGTTCCTGGGCTTCGTCGGCAAAGAAGCGGCCCTGTCGGCAGTGATCGGCACCCCTGTTCTCGATCCGACCGTCAGCATTCTCGTCGTCACCGCAATGGTGATCGGGTCGATGCTGACGGTGACGTACAGCATCCGCTTCGTGTGGGGCGCATTCGGCCGCAAGCAGCTCAAGCGCCCGAGCCCGGCGGTGAAGAAGATGCATCAACCAGCCGCTCTCTTCCTGGCCGCTCCCGCATTCCTAGCGGTCCTCGGACTCCTCGCAGGCATCTTCTCCCCGGTCGTCGACGCCATCGTGAGCCCCTACGCTCGTACGACGCCGTCCTACGGGCAGGCGTCGTACCACCTTTCTCTGTGGCACGGATTCAATCTGCCGCTCGGACTGACGGTGATCGTCGTGAGCGGAGGCGTGGCCCTGTTCATCGCCCATCGAGTTCTGAACCGGCTCAAGTTCGAGCATCCACCGCTCGGCAACGCCGACCGCGTCTACGACGCCGTACTCAAGGGGATGGACACGCTGTCTATCCGATTGACCGGTTCCACCCAGCGCGGGTCCCTGCCGGTCACACAGGCAACCATCCTTCTCACCCTCGTTCTGCTGCCGATGATCGTGCTGGCCGTCGGCGACGTGCCGGGCCTGAACTTCAAGCTTTTCGACACCCCGCTGCAGATGGTGGTGGCACTGATCATGATCGCCGGGGCACTCGGCGCGACGGTCATGCGTAACCGTCTCGCCAGCGTGCTCCTCGTCGGAGTCACCGGATACGGGTGCGGCATCATCTTCGCCATCCACGGCGCTCCCGATCTAGCCCTGACACAGTTCCTCGTCGAGACACTGACCCTCGTCGTCTTCGTTCTGGTACTACGCAAACTGCCTGCCGAGGTCGACGACCGCGGATCTGCCGGTTGGCGCATCCCACGTGCGCTGCTGGCAATTGCCGTCGGCGCCACGGTGACGATCCTGGGCGCGTTCGCGATGAACGCCCGCAGCACCGAGCCGCTGTACCTGCAACTCCCCGACGCCGCCTACCTACTCGGCGACGGTAAGAACATCGTCAATGTTCTCCTGGTCGATATTCGCGCCTGGGACACCCTCGGCGAGATTTCGGTATTGCTGGTCGCAGCCACCGGCGTCGCGAGTCTGGTGTTCCGAAACCGGCGGTTCGGCACCGCTCCACGCGTGTCCGACGCCCCTGCCAGCAGTTCCGAAAGCGGAGTCGGCTCGGATACGACCTGGTTGCTCGGGGGCGATCTGATCGACCCGCGGCATCGTTCACTGATTCTCGAAGTCACCACTCGCCTGGTCTTCCCGACGATCATGGTGATGTCGGTGTACTTCTTCTTCGCCGGCCACAACGCGCCGGGTGGAGGTTTCGCGGGCGGTCTGACGGCCGGTCTGGCGCTCGTACTCAGATACCTTGCCGGTGGGCGATACGAACTGGGTGAAGCGGTGCCGATCGACGCAGGCAAGATCCTCGGTCTCGGCCTCATCTTCGCCGCGGGCACTGCCTTGACTTCGTTGTTCCTCGGTGCCCCCGCATTGTCCTCCGCCACCTTGGAATTGACCCTGCCGATCCTCGGTGACATCAAAATTGTCACTGCCTTGTTCTTCGATCTCGGTGTCTACCTCATCGTCGTCGGTCTCGTACTGGACATACTGCGTAGTCTCGGCGCTCGTCTCGACGCTCAGGTGGAAACCAAGAAGCAGGTGAACGCGCGATGACCGCAAATCTCGGAATGCTGATCATCGTCGGAGTACTCGTCTCGTGCGGGGTGTATCTACTCCTCGAGCGTTCGATCACCAAGATGCTGCTCGGGCTGCTTCTGTTCGGCAACGGAGTCAACATCCTGATCCTCACCGTCGGCGGCCCCCCAGACAATCCACCGATCGTGGGGCGCGGCACGGCCATTCACGAGCAGATGGCAGATCCGTTGGCACAGGCGATGATTCTGACGGCGATCGTCATCACGATGGGCATTGCCGCGTTCGTGTTGGCGTTGGCGTACCGCTCGTTCACGCTCAATACCAAGGACGACGTCGAGAACGACCCAGAGGACACCAAGGTCTCCAAGCGTCGATCGGTCGCCGACGCACCGGACCGCGACCGCTCCGACGACCCCGTCACCGGCGAGCCGAGTTTCGGCGGCGACGCCTTCGACTCACAGGGAAACCCGATACCCATCGACGAATTGAAGAATATCGAAGATCTGGAATGTTACGAGGACCTGCACGAAGGCGATTTCGACGATGATGACGACGAACCCGAGGTGCAAGGTCTGGACGGGATCGACAGTGCCGTCAAAGATACGACCCCAGTAGAGAAAAGGACGAAGAAGAAGGGGAATGCAACATGACCCTTCCCGCGGGCACAACCGATGTTCTCACCCCTCTCCCCGTCCTCATCCCGATGATTGCTGCGGCCTTGACGCTCGTGCTCGGCCGTCGTCCACGGGCCCAGCGTTTCATTACCGTCGTCGCATTGACCGCGGTCGTCCTGGTTTCCGGTGCACTTCTCTATCTAGCCGATCGAGACGGAGCCACCGCGCTGCAGGTCGGTGGCTGGGATTCGCCCATCGGAATATCGCTGGTGGTCGATCGATTGGCCGCGATGATGCTGGTGGTCAGCTCGATCGTGTTGCTCGCCGTGATGGTGTACTCGATCGGTCAGGGTATTCGTGACGGCAGCGACAACCAGCCGGTGTCGATCTTTCTGCCCACCTACCTGGCGTTGACAGCAGGGATCTGCAACGCTTTCCTCGCGGGCGACCTGTTCAATCTGTATGTCGGATTCGAGGTTCTGCTCGCCGCCTCGTTCGTGCTGTTGACCCTCGGTGCCAGCGCGGACCGCGTCCGCGCCGGCGTCTCGTACGTCATGGTCTCGATGGTGTCTTCGTTGATCTTCCTGGTCGGAATCGGGCTCGTCTACGCCGCCACCGGCACGCTCAATCTTGCTCACATGGCGACTCGTCTCGAAGACATCCCCACCGGAACCAGAACTGCGATCTTCGCCGTCCTCCTCGTTGCCTTCGGGATCAAGGCCGCGGTATTCCCACTCTCGACATGGCTTCCCGATTCGTACCCGACCGCTCCGGCCCCGGTCACCGCGGTCTTCGCCGGATTGCTTACCAAAGTCGGTGTGTACGCGATCATCCGCGCGCATACTCTGCTGTTTCCCGACGGCAGTCTCGACAATGTGCTCATGGTGTGTGGTCTGCTCACGATGCTGGTCGGCATTTTGGGCTCGATTGCCCAAAGCGACATCAAACGTCTGCTCTCGTTCACGCTCGTCAGCCACATCGGATACATGATCTTCGGTGTCGCACTGTCGACTCAGTCAGGCCTGTCCGGCTCGATCTACTATGTAGCGCACCACATTATCGTGCAGACGACGCTGTTCCTCGTAGTCGGGCTCATCGAGCGTCAGGCCGGATCCTCGTCGCTACGACGGCTCGGCGGACTGGCTGCGGCGAGCCCCGTGCTGGCCATCGTCTTCTTGGTCCCGGCATTGAATCTTGGTGGCATTCCACCGTTCTCGGGCTTCATCGGCAAGGTCGCATTGCTGCAGGCAGGTAGCGCAGACGGCAGTGTTCTCGCCTGGATACTTGTCGCGGGTGGCACGGTCACCAGTTTGCTGACGCTTTACGTCATCGCTCGTGTCTGGACGAAAGCATTCTGGCGAGCGCGGGCCGACGCACCCGAAGGTGACCTGGCCGATCACAGCCCTTCGGCGCTACTGGACGACTCGACGGATATCGCTTTCGGTGACCGCGAGGATGTCGGCCGCATGCCGGCGTTCATGCTCATCCCGACGATCGGTTTGGTCATCGTCGGTTTGGCACTGACAGTGTTCGCGGGTCGGATCATCGACATCAGCGATCGTGCGGCAGCGGATCTACGAGACAGGTCGGTGTACATCGACGCGGTACTCGGAGCAGAATTCGTGGGCGATCGCGCTGCCGAAGCAGCGGAGGGCAAATGAAGTACATGAATCGCTTTCTGCTCCTGCGACTCTGGACACTCGCCTGGCTGACCTCGGTGTGGGTCCTGCTGTGGGGCAGCCTCTCTCCAGCAAATGTGCTCGGCGGAATCGTCGTCGGACTCGGCATCATGCTGCTCTTGCCGCTCCCCAAGGTTCCCGTCGAGGGCCGCGTTCACGTCCTGTCGGTGTTCAAGCTCATTTGCGTATTCTTCTATTACGCAATCGCATCGAGCTTCAGTGTCGCGTGGCTGGCAATTCGACCGCAGGCCCCGCCCATCACCGGCGTCCTACGGGTCCGCATCGCAATCAAGTCGGATCTGGTGCTGACACTGTGTGTGGACGCACTCAATCTCATTCCCGGAACGATGGTTCTCGAGATCGACCAGACGCGCAGGCTCGTCTACGTCCACGTCCTCGACATGGGTAGCCAAAAGGCAATCGACGCCTTCTACCGGTCCGTTCGACTACTCGAAAAGTTGTTTATCGCTGCATTCGAGCGCGATTCCGATTGGAAGCCGAGCCCCTTGCATTTTCAGGAGTACCAGCGGTATCACGGTGTTCTCGGCGATGACGTCGCTACGCCGGTGGAAGTTCGGGACGACAAGCGGATCGATGACGAGAGAAAGGGCGACTGGTCATGAACGTGGTTCTCGTGATCGCGGGCGTGCTGCTGATCTCTGCAGCCGTCATCACCACCTATCGACTTCTCGACGGCCCCGGCACTCTTGATCGCCTCGTAGCGATGGACTCGATTCTTGCGGTGTCGATGTGTGGGCTGGCCCTGTGGTCGGTCCACAGCCTCGACACCACGATCGTGCCGGCCATCGTCGCGCTGTCTCTGGTGAGTTTCATCGGGTCGGTCAGCGTCGCGCGATTCCGAGTGAGGGACGAATGAACGCATTCTTCGAAGTAATTTCGGCTGTTCTGATCTTGATCGGATCCACGCTGGCGTTCACCGCAGCGATTGGGATCGTTCGGTTTCCGGATACTCTCTCGCGCATGCATGCTGCGACCAAGCCGCAAGTCGTCGGACTGATTCTCGTACTGACCGGCGCTGTCATCCAACTGCGCGGCAATGTCGACATCTGGATGCTCGTTCTGGTCGGCGTGTTCACCTTGGCGACCGCTCCGGTCATTGCACACATCGTCGGTCGTGTTGCCTATCGCGAGCAGCGAGGCCGCGACGGTCTGCTGGTCGTCAACGAGATGGAGCCCGACGAATCGGATCCTCGCTAGTGCTGCGTCCACCCCAGTTGGCCATCGCAGTACCGGGCGCTGCGAAGAACGTCGCGTAGAACATCACGACGACCGAGCCCATCAGCAGCAGGACCAGGGGACCGAACACCTCGGGATACGTCGCGAACGGGACGGCCAGGTAGCGGTAGCTCGACAAGAGCACCAGCAAGGTCACCGTCCCGTACGAGACCAGCCGGATACGGCCCCCGTCCCAGCCTCGTTCGGGGTCACGCAGGATCGTTTCGAGAGTCAGACACAGAACGACACCTGCGACGAGGTCGACTCCGTAGTGGTAGCCGAATCCGAGCGTCGCGGCCAGGGTGCCCACCAACCACGTCGTGCCGCCGAGTCGAAGCCACCACGGGCCTCTGCGTGAATGAATGAACAAGCTCAATGCCCAGGCAGTGTGGAGGCTCGGCATGCAGTTGCGCGGTGTCGAGGAGTCGAACGGGATCTCGGACGGCGAGGTGTCCATCGGAACTATCGTGGGCCAGAAGTCCCCGATCTCGAAGCCCTGCCCGGCCGAACCGTAAGCGAACATCGGTCCCACCACAGGGAACACGATGTAGATGATCGGCCCGACAAGGCCGATCAGCAGAAACGTGCGAACCAGATTGTGCCTCGGCCATGGGCGTCCCGTCGCAACACCACGTAGTTGATAGATCGCGATGGCGATCGCGGCGACCGGGAGTTGGATATAGATCCAATGGAGGACCGCATACGCGGGTGGGCCGAGTGCTGTGAGGGCAGTACCGACGACCCACGACGGGTTTCCGAGCGCGTGATCTGCCAGCTGGGCGTACTCGTCGAGTACGTTCGGCCGGACGAGAGTGGTGATCTGTAGCCAAGCGTCTCCGGCCTTCGAGGCGAGGATCAGCAAGCCGCCGAGGCACACGGATTTGATTCCGTGACTGTCCCGGGTCCACACCGTGTAGACCGCGAGGCCGACCAGGATTATCACCGCGCCGTTGCCGACGGAGAGTGGAAGCCCGGATTCGGCCCTGCCGACAGCGAAGACGATGTCGATAGCGACCGCGAGCGCCAACGACCATAATCGGACCCGATTGTTCACACCGACGAGTCCGAGGATCAGACCGGCCCACGGTAGTGACATCGACTTGGGCGTACCGGCGACATCGTTCCAGATACTCGCGAACGGGCCGGGGAATCCGTTGTGGGTTGCAGCGAGCTGCAGAAATCCGAGGAACGCAGCTACCGCCGCCGCACCGACACCATAGAACCGTAAGGAATTCGGTACCGCCCCGTGGGTGGAGCCGTCCCCCTCTTCACCCGCACGCACGCCGCTAATAGTAAACGGTGAATGAACAACTATTTACAGTGAGCTGTCACGCTCGAAGATCGGCGACCAACGACGCCACGACGGCTCTGAGATCTCCACCGGATTCTGCGGCGATCCGGCGTTGCCGTTGATATGACGCTCCCAGACGTGGAATGTCGGCGACAGCGGCCAATTCGTCGGCGCATCCGAGACGCACCGCGGTCGGGGTCAACTTCTCGAGCAAATCGTACAGATCGTCGGTGACCAGTCGCTCGTTGCTGTCCGCATCGAGAATGATTTCGGCGTCGAGGCCGTACCTCGCTGCCCGCCACTTGTTCTCCTGTACGTGCCACGGCGGCATCGTCGGGAGCGTCTCGCCGGCTTCGAGACGTTCGTCGAGGTTCACGATCAGACAGTGCGTCAGCGCTACCAGTGCCGCGAGTTCACGTTTGGTGGCCGTCCCGTCGCACACCCGTACCTCGATGGTTCCCCACTTGGGGGCCGGTCGGATGTCCCAGTGCATTCCACCGAGCTGCTCGATGACGCCGGTTTTCATCTGATCACGGACGAAGCCCTCGAATTGCCCCCAGTCCTCGAACTGGAATGGCAGTCCTGCCGTCGGAAGCTGTTGGAACATCAGTGCCCTGTTGCTTGCATAGCCGGTGTCCGAACCGGCCCAGATCGGTGACGACGCCGATAGTGCCAACAAATGTGGATATTGCAGGAGCAGCGAGTTCAGGATCGGAAACACTTTGTCGGGCGAGGACACTCCGACGTGAACGTGCACTCCCCAGATCAACATCTGACGGCCCCACCACTGGGTCCGGGCGATCAGTTCGTCGTAGCTGGGTGAGCGAGTGAGCACCTGTGTCGACCACTCTGCGAACGGGTGCGTGCCTGCGGAGAACAGATCTATGCCGAGTGGGTCCGCCGCCCGGCGAACGAGATCGAGGGATTCACCGAGATCGTCCATGGCCTCACCGACGTTCTCGCACACTCCGGTGACGAGCTCGACGGTATTGCGCAGCAACTCCTTGGTGACGCGTGGCGTCCGATCACCCGACAGCTCCGTGACACCGTCCATAACCTCCTCGGCCGAGTTGACCAGGTCGAGAGACTCCTTGTCCACGAGCGCGATTTCCCATTCGACGCCGAGCGTGGGTCGTGGGGAACTCTCGAAGTGGATGGCAGGAGCGGAGCCTGCGGAGCGACCGGAGACTGCAGGAGCGGAGCCTGCGGAGCGACCGGAGACTGCAGGAGCGGAGCCTGCGGAGCGACCGGAGACTGCAGGAGCGGAGCCTGCGGAGCGACCGGAGAGGTTGGGTGTCTTCGGAGAAGTCACCTAGTCGATGACCGCGCAGGCCACACGACCGCCGGCGTCACCGGTCATCAGTGTGCTGGTATCGGGCACCGCAGCGCCGTCGGGCAGGGTGTATCGCGATGGAATGTTGGCGAAGTTGTCTGCCCCGGCGTGGATGACGACTGCGCGGCCGCCGTCTGCCTGCAGATCTTCGAGTGTGACGGCGTCGGTGGTGGTGACCAATTCGGCGGTGCCGTCTTCGCGGACCTGCAGTGAGGTCAAGTCACCGCTGGAAGGGTGCTCGGTGCGGCCGTCGACCTGGAGGTGTCCACCTGCGGAGAGGAAGTTACCGGGTTCGCCGCCGGTCGGCGCCACGGAGTTCGCCTCGCATTTGCCGACGGTGTGAATGTGCAGACCGTGAAATCCTGGTGTCAGGCCTTCTGCGTCGACGGTGATGCGGAGGTGGCTTCCCTCTTCGACGATCGAGACGGTGCCGACATCTGCGCCGGACGCGTCCTTCAGCGATGCCTCGATATCCCCCGACCCGACGGGCGCATCTGCTGGGACGGCCTTGGCGTTCGGATCCTCTTTGCCGGTCCACACGGCGGGCGTCGTGCCGGGGACGTCGGAGGCAGTCTCGGGAGCACCGCATGCAACCAAGCCGAAGGCCGCGAGGGCTACAACTGGGGTCGCGAGGCGCCAGGTTCGGCTCACTGGCCGAGCGATACGAATCGGTGCCATGAAATTGCTCCTTCGAAGGGCAGGCTGGGCGGTTGTGTCGATCATAACTATGGCCGGTAGTACTACCGGCCCAAGGGTTGACACTTACTCGGTCACGACGACGATGACACCTTCACCGAAACTCGACAATGTCGTCGGTCGGGGGAATGCAGCGACGCCGAGTTCAGTCGATATCTGTTGGGCAGCGGCCTGCGCACCCGGCGATTTGTCGTAGTAGACCGTGGTTTGTGCAATCTGCGCCTCGGAGAAATTGCCGGTCTCCGCGATATTCCAGCCTTCAGCGGTGAGTGTGGCAGCTGTTCCGGCGGCGAGACCGGATACGTTGCTGTTGTTGAGAACGCGAACTTCGACGTCGGTCGGTTCGCCGGTGGGAGTCGGCGCGGAGGTGCGCGTGGCCGAAGCTGGGGCCTGCGCTGCGGCGGGAGGCTGCGCTGCGGCGGAGCTGGCCGGAGCCTGCTGCGCGGCGCTGGTCGTCGCCTGTGCCGCTGGTTCCTCGGTCTCGTCCGAACCGGTCAACGACAGTGCCCCGATTGCTGCGAAGAGAATCGCCAGCGAAATCAACACCATTGCCAGAGCGCGGAGCGGAGGGCCGGACGATTCCGGATTGGGACTGCTCACACTCGAAGACACTAGTTGATCGCGGCTCGGCCTCTAGACTTCGAAGCCCAGTCTGCGTGCCGCGCGAGCCTTCTGCCTGCTCGCGCGCAGACGCCGCAGCCTCTTGACCAGCATGGGGTCGGCTGCGAGGGATTCAGGACGGTCTACAAGTGCGTTGAGGACTTGGTAGTACCGGGTGGCGGACATGGAGAAGAGTTCCTTGATCGCCTCTTCTTTGGCGCCGGCGTACTTCCACCACTGGCGTTCGAAGGACAATATGTCGTGCTCGCGACGAGTCAGTCCGTCTGCTCCGACCTCGTTCAGATCTTCGGAGCTTTCGGATTGCGGAGCCTGGTCCGAGTCACGCGCTGCTGCGCCGTCCATCTCACTCCTCGACTTCATCTTTTACCCGCATCGGCTGCGGATCCACGTTCGGTGCCGCATTGCCTGCCAAGACTCAACGGGCTCGCCCGACTTAGCGTCACCCATCTGGCCTGACAGACGGAGGCCCAGCGAATTACACACGTGTAGTTCGGTACTGATTCAACCATGGTAGGCGTGCCACACGCCGTGTACGGTGTCTGCGGCGAGTCGCGTGGGTGGCCGTTCCGGCTCACCTTGTGTCGGCGACTCTGCACGGGGACACTATTCTTCTCGACCATGGCAATTCTTCCCATCCGGATCGTCGGAGATCCGGTTCTACACAACCCGACGGACGCTGTCACGCAGACACCTGCCGAGCTCGCAGACCTTATCGCGGATATGTACGAAACGCTCGACATCGCAAACGGTGTCGGCCTAGCTGCCAATCAGGTCGGCATCCCGCTACGCCTATTCGTGTACGACTGCCCTGACGAGGGGGCCGACGGCAAGCTCGTCCGCCGAAAGGGCGAGGTGATCAACCCCGTGCTCGAGACTTCGGCCATCCCCGAGACCATGCCCGATCCCGAGGACGACGACGAAGGCTGCCTGTCGGTACCCGGCGAGCAGTACCCCACCGGGCGTGCCGACTGGGCTCGGGTCACCGGCACCGACGCGAACGGCGAACCAGTCGACATCGAAGGAACCGGTTTCTTCGCGCGCATGCTTCAGCACGAGGTCGGTCATCTGGATGGGTTTCTCTACGTCGACGTGCTGGTGGGCCGCAACGCTCGCGCAGCCAAGAAGGCCATCAAGCGCGCAGGCTGGGGCAAGCCGGGCCTGAGTTGGATACCGGGAACAGTCGAAGATCCGTTCGGCCACGAGGACGACTGAGCTCGTGGCCGTCACGCCCGGCACCCGCATCATGCTGCGGTATCGGCTCCCCCCGGGTTACAGCCATCCGATGACCGACGTCATCGGTGAACTGGTCGAGGCAGACGACACCGTCGTAGCCGTTCGGGCCGGGGACGGTCGCGTCATACGAGTGGCCCGTGATCGCGTCGTGGCGATAAAGGCCCTCGGTCCGCGACCGATCAGAACCTCGGAGATCAGAGCACTCGAACGTGCTGCTTCCGATGGGTGGCCGGGCCTGGAGCAGGCATGGATCGGTGGATGGCTGCTGCGGTACGGCCGCGGGTTCACCGGCCGAGCAAACTCTGCAGTTCCGCTCGAACCGCACGCCGACGAGTCCTCACTCGGTGAGATCGCCGCATGGTTCCGCTACCGCGGACAGTTGCCGAAGTTGTTGTTGCCCGATCGTCTCGGCGCAGTTCCCGCAGGTTGGACAACGGGCTACGAGGTCATGGTGATGGCCGCGGACATCACCACCCTCGTGGTGCCGTCCGACTCGTTATCAGTCATCACCGCCGCTCCCGACGAGGACTGGCGGAAGTTTTATCACTACCGCGGACGGCCCGTACCCGAGGATGCAATGGACGTCGTGTCGGCCGTCCGCGACGGGGTTGTCGGTTTTGCGCGGATCGGCGGTTCCGCGACGGAGATGCTGGCCATCGGACGTGCAGCCGTCACCACGGCCCCCGACCAGCGACGCTGGGTCGGATTGACGGCGATCGAGGTCTCCGAGGCTCATCGACGACGCGGGGTCGGGACGCGCATCTGCGGTGAACTCCTCGCATGGGGAGTGCGTCAGCGAGCAACTCACGCCTACCTGCAGGTGTCGACCGACAACCTCGGCGCCCTCGCGATGTACCGGGAGCTCGGATTCGTCGAACATCACCGATATCGATACGCCGAGCCACCTCGATGACCCCTGGCACACCGCTGGGCCGAGGATCGGCGCTCGGTTAGGGTGTGTGCCGTGCGACTGGCTACTTGGAATGTGAACTCTGTCCGCTCTCGGCAGGACCGAATCGTCGATTGGCTCCAACGATCCGATATCGATGTCCTGGCTATGCAGGAAACCAAATGCAAGGACGAGCAGTTTCCGTACGAGCGGTTCCGTGAAATCGGGTACGAGGTCGCTCACGACGGCCTGAGCCAGTGGAACGGCGTCGCGTTGCTCTCCCGCGTCGGCTTGGAAGATGTGCAGATCGGTTTCGAGGATCAGCCCGGTTTCAGCAAGGATCCAGAGATCGAAGCGGTGCGAGAAGCTCGCGCAATCGGGGCAACGTGCGACGGCGTCCGGGTGTGGAGCCTCTACGTTCCCAATGGCCGGGATCTTGCCGATCCGCATTACACGTACAAGCTGGAGTGGCTGGCCAAACTACAGGCCGATGCGCAGGCATGGTTGTCCGCGGATCCGAAGGCTCAGATCGCGTTGGTCGGAGACTGGAACATCGCCCCCACCGACGCAGACGTGTGGGATCCGGAATTGTTCGAGGGCAAGACTCACACGTCGCAGCCCGAGCGCGATGCATTCGAGGCGTTCATCCAAGCCGGATTCGCCGAGGTCACACGGCAATTCACATCCGAGCCACGAACCTTCACCTACTGGGATTACACGCAGCTGAGGTTCCCGAAAAAGCAGGGACTGCGAATCGACATGGCGCTGACCTCCCCCGCGCTCGCATCTCGCGTCTCCGGCGCATCCATCGATCGCGAAGAGCGCAAGGGCAAGGGCGCCAGCGATCACGCGCCCGTCATCCTCGACATCTCCTGACCCAGGGCTAGTCGACCAACCTGATCCAGAGCTAGGCGACCAGGTCGAGAAACTCGGGATTTCGCGCGAGGTATCGCCTCACGTACGTGCAGATCGGGACTATCCGCCATTGGCGGTCGCGTGCGGTGTTGAGAGCCCCACGGACAAGCACAGCTGCCCACCCTCGGTCACTGAAGTCTTCTTTGACCACGGTGTGCATGAAGGCGACGGCGCCTTCGTCCGCGTCTCGATACCCGAGGATTCCGACGAGTTCTTCGCCGACGAACAGGTCGAACCGATTGTGCGCTGTGTTGTCTTCGATGCGCACCGCCGCGGTGACGGCGGCCGCAGAAGTCAGGTCGATGCGACTGTGATTCATATCACCATGAGAACAGTAGTCGTGCCGATTGGGGACGGAACAGAGCAATTCGACTCAGGCAAGGTGAAACCGTTACCGCTACAGCGGAACGACGACGTCGGAGTAGTCGGGGTTGGCGGTGACGAATCTTTGTACATAAGTACAGACCGGCTTGACCTTCCAGCCGTACGACCGAGCGCTGTCGAGTGCCCTGCGAACGAGAACCGCTGCGAGGCCTTGATGTCCGAAGTCTTCAGTGACCACGGTGTGCATGAACGATACGACGCGAGTGCGAGAACCACGTTTGAACGAACCCTCGACTTCGTAGTAGCCGATAATCCCCACCAAGTCGCCATTCAGCCTCAATTCGAATCGATTCTGGTCCGTATTGATGGACACCTCTGCACTGGGTGAGCTGGCGAGCATAGGTCACCTCCTTTGCTGTGTAAGACGTGAATGAAAAGTTCGAGTTGTTACTAAGATGTGACCTGCACCACTATTAAACATGCACACACGAAGCTTGTCACCCATTTGCGCGAACAGACCTTCGGTTACGTAGGTATACAACGCCCCGCTGGTAACCGTCATAGAGTCGGCCACTATTTCATTGTGAATCAACAACATTCACTTCGATGGGCATATCTGCGAAGACCACGTGGACCGTTGCCGGTACTGTCACCTCTTGTGAAGCTCCTACCGCTGACGCCCGACGGCTCCACCCCCGTCCGAGCGCTGACGATCGCCGGCACCGATTCAGGCGGCGGGGCGGGTATCCAAGCCGACAGTCGGACGATGGCGCTGTGCGGCGTCCACGCCTGTGTAGCCGTGGCCGCGGTCACCGTTCAGAACACCGTCGGCGTATCCGGCTTTCACGAGATCCCACCGCGTGTCGTCGCGGATCAAGTTCGCGTGGTGGTCGGCGACATCGGAGTCAGCGCGGCGAAGACAGGAATGCTCGCCTCCACGGCCATCATCGAGGCCGTCACCGCTGTCTGTACAGAGGTAGGAATCGGCCGCGATCAGCCGGTGCCATTGCTGGTCGACCCGGTCTGCGCATCGATGCACGGTGATCCGTTGCTGCACGAGGAAGCCCTCGACGCAATCCGCACGACACTCTTCCCCATTGCCACGATCGTCACTCCCAATCTCGATGAAATCAGGTTGATCACCGGCATCGTCGTGGTCGACGACGACTCCGCACGTCGCGCAGCCGAGGCTCTGCACCAACTGGGCGCCCAGTGGGCCCTCGTCAAGGGTGGCCATCTCCGCACCTCGGACAAAAGCACGGACATCTTGTACGACGGCGACACATTTCTCGAATTTTCCGGCCCTCGCATCGACACCGGAAACGACCACGGTGGGGGCGACACACTCGGAGCGGCCATCACCTGCGCATTGGCGCACGGGTACTCCGTGCCCGATGCCGTCGCGTTCGGCAAGGAATGGGTCACTCGGTGCCTCGAGGCGTCCTACGACCTCGGCGCGGGTCACGGCCCGGTGTCACCGCTGTGGCGACTGCACCACACGGAGAATGCGTAGATCTTCGGGGACACCGCTGAGCTTGGGCGCGAAGAAGCCGCGGCGATAAGGCCGAGTAGCCAGTCCCAGTCGCTCCAGCGTCTCGGGGGGCATCGCATCGACCGACGGTTGCGAGATCATCAGATTCCCGTCTCCGCCGGTTTGCATCACGCGAGCGGCAACTGTGACGTCGACACCGAGCCAGTCGGATCCGATCTGCCGCGGGCTACCGGTATGAATACCGACGCGCATCGTCGGGGTGTATCCGTCTACGTCCACCTCGGCGAGGGCTGCACGTGCCGCTATCGCAGCTTCCAGCGCCCTCTCGGGCCGTGAGAACACTGCCATGACGCCGTCGCCCAACCGCTTGACGACGTGCCCACCGGCGATCTCGATGGCGGGTTCGATTGCCTTGGACACCTTGCGCAGTAGCGTCAGAGTGCCGGTATCGCCCGCCACCAGCGACCACGTCGAAAACCCGACGAGGTCGGTGAAGAGGATGGTCATCTTGCGCTCGCCACGGCCGTGGCCGGTTCGTTCGAGCACTGCCTGCCACAGTTGAAGTGCACCCAAGCCGACCTCGCGGGATGCTCCCGGTTCGTCGTCGAGAAACTTGTCTGCGACGCGCGCCACTGCCAGCGCAGATCCGGGCCCCGCGATCGACAGCGGATCGCCGAAGGACGGATCACCGGGAAGTAATCGCCGTACTCTGCGCACCACGTCGACCACAGCGGGGCGTCGGTTGACGCCCCGGATCCACTCGGCGGTCGACGCCACGTACGGATTCACAGGAGCGACTGTAACCGAAGGTTACACATATCTCATTCCCCCGACCGCGCCTCGGTACGTGCCGCACCCGAGGGAACACCGTTCGGGCCGTCGATCTCCTGCGCGAAAGTTCCGATACCGAACGCGACCGCCGATGCATTCGAATCCAAAGCAGCTCGGTCGATATTGGCGAGGGTGTCTTCGGCGGTGTGGTAATTCTGGTCGAACGTTTCCTCGGCCGTCCCACCCCACTTGGCCGCCTGCTCGGCAGACTTCGTCTCGTCCGCACCGCTGAACACTCCCCCGGACGGAATGCCGACGTCGATGAACGGGCCGTAATCGGAGCGGCCGTCGAAGTCGGTCCCGTCGGCGGCGATGCCTTCTTGCTGCAGACGCTCGAGGAATACCCGCTCGATCCCTTCCGATCCCGGCGGTCCCGCCGGAGCGCCGACCTTGTCCGAGTCGTCGCCGTCGTAGGCGAGGTAGCCGGCGTTGTGCGAGGCGATCATGTCGAAATTCAGATACAGCGCGATTGCTGCTTCGTCCTCCTCGCTCAGCCCCTCGACGTATTTGGTCGACCCCACGAGCCCCGGCTCCTCGGCCCCCCAGAACGTGAAACGCACGGCGTTGGTGATGTCCGGTTCGCTTCCCATCTTCAGGGCCGTCTCGAGAACCGCAGCGGTGCCACTGCCGTTGTCGTTGATGCCCGGCCCCTCGGGGACACTGTCGAGGTGAGCGCCCGCGACGACGACGTTCTCGGTGCTGCCCGTCTTGGTTTGCGCAATGACGTTGCGACTCTTGGTGGTTGTAGTTTCGGTGTCGAGAGTGAGCGTCAATTCCGGCGCCGACGCCACGATCGGTCCGTCTTCGGCGCTGACGCCACCGGCAGGAATCTTCGCGATGTCGGCGCTACCGAGCGTGCCGCCGTCGAGCGGCCCTGGCTCGTTGTTCACCACGATGATCGCGACAGCACCCAGCTCTGCTGCGACGGTCTGTTTCGCGCCGAACGGACACACGCCCCGGTCGACGACGACGATGGCACCGGACACCTCGAGACCGTCGTAATCTGTTGCTTCGCAACCAGGTGAACCGTCGGCCGGGGCGAGAACCACCCGTGCGGTGATGC
This sequence comes from Rhodococcus sp. H29-C3, assembly GCF_030063405.1. Lineage (NCBI taxonomy): Bacteria > Bacillati > Actinomycetota > Actinomycetes > Mycobacteriales > Nocardiaceae > Rhodococcus > Rhodococcus sp. H29-C3. The sequence goes on from NZ_JASITC010000001.1 coordinate 458,583, forward strand.
CGTCGGATGGAGACGACGGTGAATAGGTCAGAGCGCTGACCGAGAGCTGCTGATCGCCTGCAGAGAGCCGTTGGGTGTCGGCGGTGAATTGATCGAACTCGAATTCGGGTGTCTCCACCGCGAATCCGGCGGACTCGAGCTGATCGACGACGTAGTCGACACTTGCGTCGTATCCAGGAGTACCCGCTGCGCGATTCCCGTTGTTGTCGGTGGCAATTCGCTCGAGTTGTTCGAGGTGAGCGATGACGCCCTCCTCGGTGACTGCGTCGGCAAGCCCCCGGCCGTCTGCTGTCGCAACCGGGGTAGGAGCAGCGATGGCCGGTTGTTCCTCATCCGAAGACGAGGAACAACCGGCCATCACGAGCATGCCTGCTGCGAAACTTGCCAGAAGGGTTGTCCGTCGCATGCATGCACCTTAACTGCACAAAGGTCAGGCGTCTCGGCGATTCGTCACCAACACTGCAGCACCGAAGACGACCGCGGTGAACACGATGAAGTAGATCAGACTACCGATGGGCCCCCAGTGGAAGTCGATGCCGCCGTCCTGACCGAGGAAGTTGCTGGTGTTCGCCCACGGCAGGAACGGTTGAACCGCACGACCGAACGAGCCGAACAATCCGAACAGATTCTCGATGACCAACGGCCACAGCAGCAGTAGTGCGATAGCGCCCGCCGACTGCCGAAGCAGCGCACCGACGCCGACCGCGATGATGACCTGAAGGAACGCCAGAATGGCCGTGCCGTAGATGACGCGCCAGGTGCCGTCGGTGTCGAAGCTCAGCAGTCGCCCGGCGTCGGAACCTGCGGTCGCCTTGGCCAGGTAGAACGCGCCGAGGCCGAGAACCAAGCTGAGCAAGAAGCCGAACACCCCGATCAGCAGGGCCTTCGAGGTCAGTACTGCGGCTCGGTTCGGGATGGCCTGAAAGGTGGTCCTGATGACGCCGAAGCGGTATTCGCTGGTGACCGTCAGTGCCGCCAGAATCATGAGCACCAATGCTCCGAATCCACCGACACCGCTGCCTACTGCCTCGAACGCGGACGGAAAGAACGGTTCGAAGTCGGGCTGATCACCCTGTGCGAGTTGATTGTTGTAAGAATTGACACCCAACTTGGACGTGATGCCGACGATCGCCGCCAAGCCGAGTCCGAGCACGATGATGGCTATCGTGCACCACCACGGTGACTTGGTCGAGGTGATTTTGATTCGTTCCGCTGCCAGGACACCCATCAGAGTGAACCACCCATCGCTTGCTGAATGTTCGGATCTTCGGCACCTTCGCCGTGGAATTGCACGTCGTGTCCTGTGAGCTTCATGAACGCTTCCTCCAACGAGCCACGCTGCGAGGACAACTCGTGCAGCACGATGCCGGCACGGCCTGCGATGTCACCGATCGCATCGGTGGACGAGTCGACAACGACGAGCGAGGGCTGCAGCTCCTCTGCCGAATCCGGTTCGCGCACCGTCAATCCGGCGGAGGTCAACGCACTGCGAAGGGCGTCGAGCTGTGGGCTTCGAACTCGGACCGAGGCCTCGGACGCGTGGTCGATGAAATCCTGGACCGACGAGTCGAAGATCAGCTTTCCGCGACCGATCACCACGAGATTCTCTGCTGTCTGTGCCATTTCGGACAGCAGATGACTCGAGACGAGGACCGTTCTGCCTTCGGCTGCGAGGCGCTGCATGAATTTGCGAATCCAGACAATGCCTTCGGGGTCGAGCCCGTTGACCGGCTCGTCGAACAGAAGGACTTTCGGGTCACCCAGAAGCGCACCGGCAAGGCCGAGTCGCTGTGACATACCGAGCGAGAACCCGCCCGCGTTCTTCTTCGCGACGTCGGTGAGGCCGACGAGCCGAAGCACCTCGTCCACTCGAGACTTCGCGATGTCGTTGGACGCGGCCATCCACTCGAGATGTGCCCGCGCAGACCGGTTGGGATGCACCCACTTCGCATCCAGCAAAGCACCGACCGTCCGGAGCGGTTGCTTGATCTTGTTGTAGGGCTTGCCCTCGATCAGCGCCACCCCACTGGTGGGGCGGTCCAATCCGAGGATCATGCGCATGGTCGTCGACTTGCCCGCACCGTTTGGTCCGAGGAAGCCCGTGACGATGCCGGGCTTCACCGTGAAGGTCAGGTCTTCGACCGCCTTGGTGTTTCCGAACTGTTTGGTCAGTCCTTTGACTTCGATCATGGGACTCACTGTCCACTACCGAACTGCCCCGGCACATCACCCCTGAGTCGCGACCTGAGGTCATCCTTTGGGATGACGTGCAGCTACATCGGTGAACTCGCCTGAGCCCAGAAACGTTTCGGTATCCGGCCGGCCTGGCGGGCCTGGTAACCGGCCACGACGGCATGCTTCATCGCCGACGCCATGAGCGCAGGGTCTTGTGCCCTGGTGACCGCCGTTGCCAGTAGGACGGCGTCGCAGCCGAGTTCCATCGCCAGCGCCGCGTCGCTTGCCGTGCCGATGCCCGCATCGAGGATGACGGGCACGGTCGCTGCGTCGACGATCATCTCGATGTTGTGCGGATTCGAGATGCCGAGGCCGGTTCCGATGGGTGCACCGAGGGGCATGACGGCGACGCAACCGATGTCTTCGAGTCGCTTGGCCAGGACGGGGTCGTCCGTGGTGTAGGGCAGCACGTTGAATCCGTCGTCGACCAGTTGTTCTGCGGCCTTGACCAATTCGATGGCGTCGGGCAGCAGGGTTCGCTCGTCGGCGATGACCTCGAGTTTCACCCAGTCGGTCTCGAGCGCCTCGCGTCCGAGTTGCGCGGTCAGTACTGCCTCGGCGGCACCGCGACATCCGGCGGTGTTGGGCAACGGTGCGATGTTCAGCCGTCGCAACAGGTCGAGGACACCGGTGCCACCCGCGGCGTCGACTCGACGCATCGCCACAGTGGTCAATTCGGTACCGGAGGCCACGAGGGCTTCTTCGAGAACCGCGAGATTGGCCGCTCCACCGGTGCCCATGACGAGCCGCGAGTCGAACGTCCTGTCCGCGATCTTCAGAGAATCAACCACCCTGCACCGCCGTCAGTACGTCGATGGTCCAGCCTTTGCTCACCGTGGTCGAATCCCAACGGCTCTTCGGTAGCACCACGCCGTCGACGGCGACGGCGATTCCCTTCGGTGGCATCGAAAGATGTTCGAGCAGTTGACGCATTGTCATCTCTTCGGTCAGGAGGTGGTCCTCACCGTTGACGGTGACACCTATTGCCAGGGCAGTCATTGTTTCCTATCTGTGGTGAATCGGGCCGGGTCTGCGGCCTTCGCTTCGATGAGTGCGTCGTCTTCCAGTAGTGCAGCGACGGCGTCTGCGGTGATGGGCATCAACAGGATTCCATTGCGGCCGTGGCCCGACGCGACGATGACGCGGTCGGAGATCTTGCCGATGAGTGGCAACCCATCGGGGCTCATCGGGCGCAGGCCTGCTGCGCATTCGTGAAGTTCGTATTCGCCGAGGCCCGGCATCAACCGCTCTGCGTCGGCGATGAGGTCTCGGACGCCTGCCACGGTGACCTGGGTGTCCTGACCCGATTCGTATTGTGTGGCCCCGAGAACCAGTCCGTCTCCGCGCGGCACCAGGTAGATCGCGCGTCCGTGGACGCTGCCGCGGATCGTTCGGGTCGGGGCAGGTGTGGCACTGGGTCTGCGTCGTAGACGAAGTATTTCGCCTTTGACTGCCCGGACCGGTACATCGGCGAGGAGCGCGGAGGTCTGGGCGCCTGCTGCCAGCACGATGCGGTCGGTAGTCAGTGCGTCGAGATCGGTGACGGTGTCGGTGGAGAATTCGACGCCTGCGCTCACCGCTGCGGTGTGCAGTGCTTCGAGCAGCATGCGGTTGTCGATGGCCAGTTCGGTGGGTGCCAACAGCCCGAGGCGAATGTTCTGGGCAAGGGAAGGCTCGAGCTCCCGGATCTGTGCCCGACCGAGGATCTCGAGATCGTGCCCCTGCTTCCCGACCCAATCGGCAATGGTTCGCAGATCGGTTGCGTCGGCTGCATCGAGGGCCACTGTCAGTGATCCGGTGGCGGAGAACACCGACGGGCCAGGGAGCGCTCGTGCAAATTCGGGCCATCTGGCGAGGGAATGAGCGCCGAGTTCGAGCAGTTCGTGTTCGCCAGGCCACCCCTCGGACAGCGGCGCGAGCATTCCCCCGGCCACCCACGATGCACCGGTACCGACCGACGGATCGTGTAGCCGCACGGACCAGCCGTCGCGCGCCGATCGTGCGGCCACTGCGAGGCCGATCACTCCGCCGCCGACCACGGAAAGACTCTTGGGCACTTCTCTCACCACCTCACTCCCTGCGCCGGCATGATCCGGGTCAGGTATTGACGGTAAGGACGGCGTGTCCACTCTCAGCCCCACGTACCTGGGACTCCCGTGTATCGACTCTCGCCAACAGACTACCGTTGCCGGTGTGCAAAGCGATCGGATCATCCGCAACCCGGAAGCGCGTGAGCGTTTGACATCAGCTCGGCTGTATCTGTGCACCGATGCTCGACGCGAACTCGGCGATCTCGCCCAGTTCGCCGAGGCCGCACTGTCCGGTGGCGTCGACGTCATTCAACTTCGCGACAAGAACTCCGAAGGCGAGCGCACGTTCGGCCCGCTCGAAGCCAAGGACGAGTTGGCTGCGCTGGCAATTCTGTCGGCCGCCACCAAACGTCACGGTGCTCTCCTCGCAGTCAACGACCGCGCCGATCTTGCCCTCGCATCGGGCGCCGACGTGCTGCATCTCGGCCAGGGTGATCTTCCGGTCCACTATGCGCGCCAGATCCTCGGCCCCGACGTCGTCATCGGGCGGTCGACACAGAATCGAAGCCAGGCCGCTCTCGCTGCCATCGAGGACGGCGTCGACTATTTCGCTACCGGGCCGATCTGGGCCACACCGACCAAACCGAACCGGAAAGCAGCCGGTCTGGACCTGTTGCGCAGTACCGCGGAATCCGCTCCGACGCGGCCGTGGTTCGCCATCGGCGGGATCGACGCCGAGAACGTCCACGAAGTTCTCGCCGCGGGCGCGGATCGCATCGTCGTCGTACGGGCCATCACCAAAGCTCGAGATCCACAGGCAGCTGCACGGGAGCTCAAGCTCGCGTTGCAGGGCTGACCCGGTAGATCCGAAAATGCACGGCTGGCTAGCCGAGCCATCCCAGCACGGTCGACGGCGATAGCACCTGCACCGACGTCGGGATCCGTTGCTGCAGTCCGCGGTCCGCGGTGACCACAGCAGTGAGTGTCGTCGACGCCTGTGCCTGTGATGCGAGCTCGTCGTCCCCGCTGCCGGCGGCGTGGATCAGGGGGACTCTGATGTCCTCGAACTGCGCTGCTCGTGCTTCACCTTCGAGTACGGCCTCGATCCGGGTGAGCCAGCCGAAGCCGACACCCGGCAGCTCGACGGTTCGCGGAAGGGTGCCCGCCAGCGAGCTCAGCAACTTGCCTGTTGCGCCGCTGCGATCACGCCACCAACCGTCGGGCCTCGAGCCGAGTACGTTCGCGGTGTCCAGCAGAACTCGTAGCGGGCTGATGCGCAGGGAGGCCCAGCTGGCGGCGAATCCCGGATGTAGGGGCAGTTGATCGACCAGGCTCTCCGGAACCCACCGGAGTTCGGTGCTCTCACCGTTTATCGTGGTGTCGAGTTGGGTGGCCGCGTCGGCGACGACGGTCGTGTAGGACCATCCGCTCGCCATCCGTGCCGTCTCGACTTCGCCGCGTACGAAAACGTTGTCGGCACCGATTCCGGCTTCCTCGTCTGCTTCGCGAACAGCGGCGTGCACGTTGGTTTCGTGCGAGTCCTTTGCGCCACCCGGCAACGCCCACGTCCCGCCTTGATGGCTCCAGAGCGCCCGGTGCTGCAGAAGGACCGTCGGCTTACCGTGCGGCGAAGGCGCCCGCAGTAGTAGCCCCGCCGCGCCGTGCTTGCCCCAGTGCCGCGTGCCGTCCTCACCTACAACCCACCCGTCACCGTCGCCACGCATACCGACACCCTAGGTGAACCTTCCGGTAGGCGTACGGACGGTGGCTCCGGCTTATATGCTCGGTACTGTGATTGTGGTCGGCACTACGCCCTCGGCTGCCGTACCTCCTACGACGGCTGCCGTGACGTCGGAGGCCGATTCTCGACGCGAACTGCAGCGTCTGATTCGGTCGACACCGGCGCGCATGATCGCTCTGGGACTGATACTCATCATCGCGTTCGTGGTCACGGGCACCGTTACTTCCATCTCGGTATCCGAGAGAGCTCGGACTCTGGACACTCTTCTCGTTCGGACCGAGCCACTCGCCAACTCGGCACAGAACCTCTACGGCGCACTGTCCGTTGCCGACGCGGCTGCCTCGACTGCCTTCATCGCCGGCGGGTTGGAGCCCAAGGACGTTCGCGATCGATACACCCAGGCGATCGGAAATGCCGGCACCGAATTGATCCGGGCATCCGACGGGCTCGCGGTTTCGGACGACGAAGCGCGGAGGGTTCTCATGGAGATCGGCGCGGGCCTGCCGGTGTATACCGGACTGGTGGAAACCGCTCGTGCCAACAATCGCAGTGGCAATCCCGTCGGTGCGGCGTACCTGGGTGAGGCGTCGACGCAGATGCAGTCCTCGCTGCTGCCCCGTGCCGAACGCCTCTACGCCGAGCAGGCAGCTCGAGTGGCCAACGACCAGGAACGTTTCGTCAATCCACCGTTCGTGTCGATCGGTCTCATCGTGGTGTGCCTGATACTGCTGGTGCTCGCACAGATATACCTCTCTACCCGCACCCGCCGGAAGCTCAACGCGGGATTTCTCGGAGCGTCTTTGGCGATCGCGATCCTGCTCGGGTGGATGTTGGTGGCGGGGCTGATTTCTTCGATAGCCACCGACCGCGCACTGGACCGCGGTGTTGCTCCGTTGCAGAAACTGACCTCAGGTTTCATCCTGGCGCAGCAGGCCCGCGCCGATGAAACACTCAACCTGATCCGACGCGGAAGTACCAGAGAGTTCGACGCGGAGTTCGCGCAGAACACCGACCGCTTGACCGAACTGTTTGCAGACAATGCCGAGATGACCGGCTCGGTCGCCGCGTGGAAGGCCTCGCATGAGCGGATCGACCAGGCACTCGCTGTCGGCGACTTCACTACTGCTGTCACCGTGGCCACCGGTAACGGTGTTCAGGATTCCTCGACCCAATTCCGCTTGCTCGACACGATGCTCGACGACGGAATCGACGACGCACGTGCTGAACTGCGCGGCAACGTTGTTCGCGCCAAGTCGGTCCTGACCGGTCTGGCCTCAGGTGCGATCGTCCTCGCCGTCGCCGCTGCCGCAGCAGTCGGAGCGGGGCTCATTCCGAGGTTGCGTGAGTACCTGTGAAAAGTTCGGTGTCCCTTCGTTTCTCGTTCGCAATCCTCGCTGTCGTCGGTGCACTGATCGCGGGATGCGCAACCGAAGATGCGGTACCGGATGTTCCGGCCGTCAGCTACACCGAACCACCGCTGCCCGACGGCGCAGGCCCCGCTCCCACCGCTTCCGAGCCGTCGATTCCGGATCCCCAGTGCGATCGCCCCACCTCCAGCCTGCGGCCGATACCGCCCGGAGCAGCCGGTGAGAACGCCCCGCCGATGCCGACCGTCGACGCGATCAAAGAACGTGGCCGGTTGATCGTCGGGCTCGATGCCGGTAGCAATCTCTTCAGCTTTCGCGACCCGATGACCGGCAAACTCGTCGGATTCGACGTCGACATCGCGAGGGAGATCTCCCGCGACCTGTTCGGCGATCCGGATCGGGTGGATTTTCGGATAATGTCCTCCGCCGAACGTATCGAGGGACTGCAGGATTCGACGGTCGACATCGTGGTGAAAACCATGACGGTCACCTGTGCCCGCAAAGAGGACGTGTCGTTCTCCACCGTGTACTTCCAAGCGCAGCAACGTGTTCTGGCAGTCAAAGGATCGGGGATCAACGGAGTCGCCGATCTTGCCGACAAGCGAGTATGCGCGGTGGACGGCACGACGTCACTGCGCAGACTGCAGCGCATCGTGCCGACGGCGCAGATCGTCACTGCCTCGATGTGGTCGGATTGCCTTGTCGTGCTGCAGCAACGCCAGGTCGACGCGATCAGCACCGACGACGCAATTCTTGCCGGTCTCGCCTCGCAGGATCCATATCTCGAGATCGTAGGCGCCAGTTTGAGCCCTGAGCCTTATGGTGTCGGAATCAAGAAGGAGAGCGAAGACTTGGTCAGATTCGTCAACGGTACCCTCGAACGGGTTCGCTCGGACGGCACGTGGAATCGGTTGTACAACAAGTGGCTCACGGTGATGGGTACTTCGCCGGGTCCTCCCGCACCTACGTACGTCGACTGATCATGGGCGATCCCGACACACCTACCGGCCCGGCGACGGCGCCGACCGCGGAACCCGATTTCACGGACCGCACCCAGGCCGTCGAGAGACCATCCGCAGCGGACCGGACCCAGGCAGTGGAGCGAACCCCTGCCTCCGTCCGGCGGTCCGATCGGACGTCGGGGCGTGTGCGGTCCGGTCGCACGCGCGGTACCGGGATCAGGCGGCGACTCGGCGCCGGGTTGGTCGAAGTCCCTCGGGTCGATCCGGTGGATCCCGCTACGGCCGTCATGCAAGATCCCACGGTTCCGCAGCGAAAAAGATTCTGTTGGAAATGCAATGCACCAGTCGGCCGAAACGCTGAGGGAGAACCGGACAAGCCGGCCGGAACGTGCGATCGCTGTGGTTCCCACTACGACTTCTCACCACTACTCGAGCCCGGTGATTTGGTGGTCGGGCAGTACGAAGTGCAGGGATGTATCGCGCACGGAGGGCTGGGGTGGGTCTATCTCGCGATCGATCGCAATGTCAGCGATCGATGGGTGGTGCTGAAAGGTTTGCTCCATTCCGGCGACGACGAGGCGCGTGCCGTTGCGGTGGCCGAGCGTCAGTTCCTCGCCGAAGTCGCGCATCCGGGCGTGGTAAAGATCTACAACTTCGTCGAGCAACCGCGCGCCGACGGCACGAATATAGGTTTCATCGTCATGGAATACGTCGGTGGACGCTCGCTCCGAGATATCCTGCCGACGCAGGACGAGCACAAACGCATGCCGGTAGAGCAAGCGATCGCCTACATCCTCGAGGTGCTGCCGGCGATGGCGTATCTGCACTCCATCGGCTTGGTCTACAACGATCTCAAACCCGAGAACATCATGGTGACCGACGATCAGATCAAACTCATCGATCTCGGTGCCGTCTCGGGAATCGAAGACTTCGGATACCTGTACGGCACAGCCGGGTATCAAGCTCCCGAGATCGCCAAGACCGGGCCGACCATCAGCTCGGATATCTACACCGTCGGCCGCACTCTTGCGGTCCTCACGCTGGAGATGCCCTCGAGCGGGGGCAGGTACGAAGCCGGCATTCCTTCCGCCGACGATCACGAGTTGTTGCGCACCTATCCGTCGTTCCATCGATTACTGCAACGTGCCACCAATCCCGATCCTTCACAACGCTTTTCGACAGCAGAGGTACTGGCAAGCCAGGCCACCGGGGTGTTGCGTGAAATTTTGGCGTTGAAGACGGGAACCGAACGACCCGGGCTGTCGACGGCGTTCAGTCCGCCGCGTACCACGTTCGGCACCGAGGAATCGGTGGGCCGAACCGACACGTACGTCGACGGGAAGCTCCGTGGCGAGAAGATCAACGGCCGCGAGATCGTCACAGCGCTGCCCGTGCCGCTGGTCGATCCCGCCGACCCGAGCGCACCTCTGCTCGCCGCGTCCGTGCACAGCGAACCCCAGCAGACACTGGATTCGTTGGCGCATGCACGTCGCAACGGCATCGAGCGCTTCGCCGACGGCTCGTCCGGCGGTCTGGAGATCACGCTCGCCGAGGTCAAAGCACACCTCGACCTCGGCGATGTCGGAGTTGCGAGTTCCGTTCTCGCACAGGTCCGCACCGACGGAAACGATCCCTGGCGGGTCGAGTGGTACGCGGGCCTCATCGGATTGCTTCGTGGCGAATTCGGCTACGCCTCGATGCATTTCGAGAAGGTCCTCGATGCACTCCCGGGGGAGCTCGCGCCCAAGATAGCCCTCGCTGCCACTGCCGAACTCATCAGGGAAGGTACCGAGAAGTTCGACACCGACGAGCGCGAGAAGTGGCGAGCGTGCGCCGAGTCGTACTACCGGGCAGTGTGGCGAACCAACCGTGCGATCGTCAGCTCGGCGTTCGGTCTGGCGCGGCAGATGATGTATCGCGGAGACTTCGAAGGCGCGGTAGCCGCTCTCGACCAGGTACCGATCAGCTCACGCCACTATGCCGTCGCGCGAATGACCAGCGTCCTGGTGATTTTAATGGATCGATCATCGAAAGACCTGGAGGAGAAAGACTTTCGTGAGGCAGCGCGTCGCGTTGCCATGTTGCCGCGTGGGGAGAGCCGTACCCTGCAAATGCGTACGTTGGTGTTGGCGATGGCAGTGGACTGGGTGCGATCCGGGCACGCCGTCGCAGAGGAACGCGAGCCCATCCTCGGCTCTCCGTTCACCGAGTCAGGCCTGCGTACCGGTACCGAAGCGGGTCTACGCGCTCTGGCCCGCAATGCGACCGACCGAGCCCACCGCTATACCCTGGTGGATCTGGCGAACGCCATCAGGCCGCAGTCACTGTTCTGATCGCACCAGCTGAGCCGCCGCCCGCGCGATGGCCAGTTCCTCGTTGGTCGGTACCACCAGTACCGTCACCGCCGACGCATCGGTCGAGATGACCCGAGCCTTCCTGCTGCGTGCCGCATTTCTCTCGCCGTCGATTTCGATACCGAATCCGCCGAGGCCTGCCAGTGCGGACGCACGGACCGCTGCGGCGTTCTCGCCCACCCCAGCAGTGAAGGTGATGGCGTCGAGTCGGCCGAGGTCGAGCATGTAGGCACCGATGTACTTGCGTAGGCGATGGATGTAGACATCGAACGCCAGCGCGGCGTCTGCATCACCGTCGTCGATATGTCGCTGCAGCTGCCGGAAGTCGTTGACACCTGCCAAACCCTTGAGCCCCGACCGTCGGTTGAGCAGTTCGTCGATGGCGTCGACCTCCATGTTCGCGCTGCGCCGCAGATGCATGACGACACCTGGGTCGATATCGCCACTTCGCGTGCCCATTACCAGGCCTTCGAGTGGTGTCAGGCCCATCGACGTGTCGATCGGCGAACCGGCTCGGATCGCCGAAGCGGATGCCCCGTTGCCGAGGTGCAGAACTATCTGATTCAGATCCTCGCGCCCCAAGAACTCCGCCACCTGTTGCGACACGTATTCGTGGGAGGTGCCGTGGAATCCGTATCGACGAATGTCGTGAGCTTTCGCGACGTCACGGTCGATTGCATACGTCGACGCGGCCGCGGGGAGACTATGAAAGAACGCGGTGTCGAACACTGCGACGTGCGGCACGTCCGGCAGTTGCTGCCGTGCAACCTCGATACCTAGCACGTTGGGTGGATTGTGCAGTGGCGCAAGATTGGAAAGATCCGATATCTGCTTCAACACGCCGTCGTCGATGAGGGTTGGCCGGTAGAACACCTCACCGCCGTGCACCACCCGGTGTCCGACGGCCATGACATCGGACCCCAGTTCCACACCCGCGGCAGCGAGCATGTCGAAAGCGATCGCGAGACCGACCCCGTGATCGGCGATCTCCTGCGTCTTCTTCGTTTCCTCATCGAGGTAGTCGAGGGTCACGTGCCCCTCTGGTTCACCGATCTGCTCCACGAGCCCCGACGCGATGGAGACGCCGCTCACCGGGTCGAGAAGTTGGAACTTCACCGAGGACGAGCCCGAGTTGACGACGAGCACACTCATTGTTCGATCTCCTGGGCTTGGATGGCCGTAATGGCAACGGTATTGACGATATCTTCCACCAGCGCACCACGAGAGAGATCGTTCACCGGCTTGCGCAGACCCTGCAGTACCGGCCCGACAGCGATGGCACCCGCACTCCGCTGCACAGCCTTGTACGTGTTGTTCCCGGTATTGAGATCGGGGAAGATGAACACCGTTGCGCGTCCGGCCACCTCGGAATTGGGAAGCTTCGACTTGGCGACCGAGGGTTCGATCGCAGCATCGTATTGAATCGGACCCTCCACCAGCAGTTCCGGGCTCCGTTCGCGGACAAGAGCAGTGGCTGCGCGCACCTTGTCGACTCCCGCGCCGGTGCCGGAATCACCGGTCGAATACGACAGCATCGCCACACGCGGTTCGATACCGAATTGTGCGGACGTCTGCGCCGAGGAAATGGCGATGTCGGCCAACTGCTCGGCCGTCGGGTCGGGAACGATGGCGCAATCACCGTATGCGAGAACTCGATCCGACAAACACATCAGAAAGATCGACGACACCGTGTTCACCCCTTCGGCCGTCCTGATGATCTCGAACGACGGCCTGATCGTATGCGCGGTGGTGTGCGCGGCACCGGACACCATACCGTCGGCAATTCCCTTGTGCACCATCATCGTTCCGAAGTACGAGATATCGGTCATGACTTCGCGGGCACGCTCGATGGTCATGCCCTTGTGTTTGCGTAACTCGGTGTACTCCGCGGCGAACACTTCCGCGTAGTCCGAAGTTGCCGGATCGAGTACCTGCGCGTCGTCGAGTTGGACGCCCAGTTCCGCGGCCCGACGACGGATCGGCCCCTCTTCGCCGAGAAGCGTCAACTGCGCCACCCGCCGCTGCAACAAGCGACCGGCCGCACGCAGAATCCGATCGTCGTTGCCCTCCGGCAACACGATGTGTTTGCGATCGGTACGGGCGCGGTGAATGAGCTGGTACTCGAACATCTGCGGGGTGGTGACCGCAGGGATGGTGAGTTCGAGGCGGTCGAGGAGCACCTTGGCGTCGACCCGCTGTTCCATCAGCGAGATCGCCGTGTCGACCTTGCCCTGCGAACCCACCGCCATACGACCACGGGTATTCGCCGCGGCCGAAGCCGTGTCGAACGTACCCAGTCCGGTCGTCAGAATCGGAAGCCGCGGGCCCAGTCCGGCGACGAGACGCGCGATAGCCGGATGCGGGGAAATGCCGCCGTTCATGATGATGCCCGCGAGCGATGGAAAACCCTCTGCCTCATGCGCATTGACCATGGCCAGAAGAACGTCGGACCGGTCTGCGGGCGCGATCACCACCACACCTTCGCTCAACCGCTCGAGAATATGCTCGGCCGTCATGCCGCCGACCATGACCCGCAACGCTTCACGGCGCAACAGCTCGGGGTCGCCGCTGTACATTTCGCCGTCGATCGCCGTCAGCAATTCCGCCATCGTCGGCGCAACGAGCAATGGAACTTCCGGCAAAGTCCACGCAGGCACACCGAGCGGCTCCAGTGCTGCCGCGATCTCGTCGAGCTTGCCGGGATCACACCGGTTGGCCACAATCGCTGCCAGATGCGCATGGTGCGCGCGGAGTTCGGCCTTGCACAGCTCGGCGTACTGCGCGACTTCCGTGACAGTTCTTCCCGAGCCTCGCAACGCCAACAGCACCGGGGCACCCAGATTGGCGGCGATGCGCGCGTTGTATCCCAGCTCACTCGGGCTACCGACATCGGTGTAGTCGCTGCCGACGATCACCACGGCATCGCACTGTTCGGATACCTCGTGGAACCGCGAAACTATCTCACCGAGCGCCATATCCGGATCGGCATGTACTTCCTCGTATGTGACCCCCAACGACTGCTCATACGTCAGATCCGCGGTGGTGTGATCGATGAGCAGTTCGAGGATGTAGTCGGTCTCGGTGGTGGAACGCGCAATCGGCCGGAACACACCGACCCGCGCCGCCGAAGCACACAACATCTGCAGCACCCCGAGCGCAATCGTCGACTTACCGGTGTCACCCTCGGGTGAGGCGATATAGATGGAGGAAGCAGACTCGGCCATGCCAGCCAGACTAGTCGGTGCTGTATTGACACACTCTTACCCGCAACGGGCATCATGGGTTATGACCGAATCACCATTCCCAGACGTCCGCTGGGGCAGCGAGAGCAGTATGATCCGCAAGCCCGCCATTGCATTCGCGGCAACGAAACCGGGGTCGTGGGTCATCCGACACCTCGCCGGGGTGGACCGCCGGCTCCTCGAACGCACCGACGGCAGGTTCACGATCCTCGGGCCCATCGCCGCACCCGTCGTATTACTGTCCACGACCGGCTGCAAGTCCGGCAAGATTCGAAGCAGCCCACTGCTGTACTACCGGGAAGACGATCGACTCTTCGTTGTCGGCAGCAACTTCGGCCAAGAACATCACCCGGCCTGGACGTCGAACCTTCTGAAAGAACCTCGCGCCACCGTTGCTATCGGCGGCCAGCGGATCCCGGTGACAGCAACACCGGTCACCGGCGCCGAGAAAGTTCGGATCTACGCCGCGTTCGCCGAGATCGCCCGGGCCTACAGCGAGTACCAGACCCGGACCGACCGCGATATGCGGATGTTTGCGTTGTCGGCTGACGCTGCTTCCTGACCGGTGAGCCCCACCCACCGCTTGAATGGTCCATTCATACGATCAGATAGCTTGAAGCGCACATTCAAGCAGTGCACATTCAAGCGGCGGACGGTCAGCCCAGCTTGCGAAGCCTCGGCGCCAGATCCTTTTCGAACAGTTCGAGGAACCGCTTCTGATCGTGTCCGGGCGCATGGAAGACCAAGTGATTGAGGCCTGCGTCGGTGTACTGCTTGACCTGTTCGACTGCGTCGTCCGGGTCGGAGGCGACGATCCAGCGCTTCGCGACCTGCTCGATCGGCAGTTCGTCGGCGGCCTTCTCCATCTCGATCGGATCTTCGATCGAGTGCTTCTGCTCCGGGGTCAGTGACAGCGGCGCCCAGAACCGGCAGTTCTCCAACGCCAGCTCGTGATCGGTGTCGTAGGAAATCTTGATTTCGATCATCTTGTCGATCTCGCCTGCGTCGCGCTCGGCTTTGCCTGCGCCTTCCTCGACGGCCGGGAGCAGCTTGTCGGTGTAGAGCTCCATGCCCTTACCCGAGGTACAGATGAAGCCGTCGCCCGCTCGTCCTGCATATCGCGCTACGACGGGTCCGCCTGCCGCGATGTAGACCGGGATTCCGCCGTCGGGGACGTCGTAGATCGATGCACCCTTGGTGGAGTAGTAGTCGCCTTCGAAGTCGACGCGGTCACCGAGCCACAGTTCACGCATCAGGCGCACCGATTCACGCAGCCGCGCGAACCGTTCTTTGAAGTCCGGCCACTCGCCCTTGTATCCGGTTGCGATCTCGTTGAGCGCTTCGCCGGTACCGACACCGAGCATGATGCGTCCCGGGTAGAGGCAGCCCATGGTCGCGAATGCCTGTGCGATGACCGACGGGTTGTAGCGGAATGTCGGCGTCAGCACCGAGGTGCCGAGCTGGATGGTCTTGGTTCGTTCGCCGACCGCGGTCATCCATGCCAACGAGAACGGTGCGTGTCCGCCTTCGTGGCGCCACGGCTGGAAGTGGTCGCTGACTGTCGCCGAGTCCATGCCGTGTGCCTCGGCGAGAACACCGAGTTCGACGAGATCTCGTGGGCCGAACTGCTCGGCCGACGCCTTGTATCCGAGCTTCAGAGCCTGTGCCACGCGCTACTCCTTCGTTAAATGTCACTAATGCCTCGATTGTGCCCTTCCCGCCGTGGCGACGACCACACCGGTCCTTCTCCTAAGTGATACCGAGCACGGTGACGACTGCGGCGAGGATTGCGATGGCTCCGATTCCGACGGAGAAAATCCACAACTCTGTCGCCTCGGGCATCGGCGCTCCTCGATCGAGGGCATGCTTGACCTGCATCCAGCGTCGCAAGCCGACGAAGGCTGCGGCTCCGCCCATCAGGATCAGCGTCAAGCCGAGACCGGTCCGCACCCATCCGGTACTGAAATCGGGAACCAGATGTACGACGGCGATGCCGCCGGCGAGCAAGCCGAGAGCTGTGCGCATCCACGCGAGGAAGGTGCGTTCGCTGGCCAGGGTGAAGCGCTCGTCCGGGCGGTCGGGTTGGGTCATGCCCCCCATCGTGCCCCAGTCACCTTGTGTTCGAACTCTAGGCAGGCGTGCGCGCCAAGGTCAGCAAAGATTCCTCTCGGAGGACGAACCCGATCGACAGATACAGCCTGATTGCGCCGACGTTCGCCGCCGACGCGTGCAGAAACGGTGTCTCGCCGCGCTCGCGGATGCCGTGCCCGACTGCGCGGACGAGCTGGGTAGCAAGCCCTCGTCCGCGATATGCCGGATCCGTACAGACCGCGCTTATTTCGGTCCATCCCGGTGGATGCATCCGTTCGCCTGCCATGGCGACCAACGCGCCGTTTTCGCGGATGCCCAGGTAGGTGCCGAGCTCGTACGTCCGCGGTAGGAACGGGCCGGGCTGCGTACGGGCGATGAGGTCTTCCATGTCGGGGACGTCGCCGACACCGAGCCGGACAGCTCCCGGCAACGGACGGGTCTCGAGGCCACTGCCGTCGAGCTGCACGATCCCGAACTTGTCGATCAGCTCCCAGCCGTCGGGAAGGGTGTGCCCGGTACCTCGAAGCGATACGACGGCGTGAGGCCCGAACAGCGTCCGGATGTCCTTCCAGTCCTGCTCCTCCATCGGCGACGGGTGTCCGAGGAACGGCGCGACCTCGGGGTCGAATCGCGAGACGCGTCCCAGCGTCTGGGCGAACCGGCGGTGCTTTCCGCGCAGCGACGCGACTACCGGATCGTCGAGAGAGTGCACGCTCTGCGTCTCCTCTACTTCCTGTGAACTCACTCGTTCGCCCTTTCTCCTGGTGCTACGACGGTGCAACGTTTCGACGGGCAGTCTCCATCCCGAAAGCCGAGAAACTCCTTATCGCGCCGGAACGTAATCGGCGGTTTTGGTTTGGAACCGTCGGGCATCGGAGAACATGGGTTCAGGACGTGTTGCCTAGCGAAACGAGAGAACATGAGCGACAACATCTACCGCATGACCGAGATCGTCGGAACCTCGACGGAAAGTTCCGACGACGCCATTCGCAAGGCCATCTCCCGCGCGAACTCCACGTTGAACCATCTCGATTGGTTCGAGGTCGTGGAGACGCGTGGACATATCGAGGACGGCGCAATCGCTCACTTCCAGGTCCTGATCAAGGTCGGCTTCAAGCTCGAATGATCTGACTTGGACCTGGATATCCCCGAGGACGCACACCCAGTGATGCGTCCTCGGGGACTTTCCGGATTCGGCCATCGACAGCGGTCATGACTTCCATCGCTTTGCGTGTTCGGCATGCGTCCGCAGATACGCCCCAGGGACGAAGTGTGTGTCGTAGAAGTCCAAGTCGATGTTCTGAGCCTGCAGATACATCAGTACCTGCACGGTGGGAACCGTGCCGGGCAGCTTCCCGAACGTATCGTAGATGTACGACGCTTCCGCCGTCACGAGTTCCTGCACGGCCTCGGCAGGCAGCGCTGCCGACCGCACTGTCGGGGCGTCGGCCCACGGCCCGGGGGTGTCCGGATGGAAGGGACCACCGGGGCCGTACTTTCGGTCGATGTACCGCGCGACGCCGTCTGCGACGGTCGACACGTGTGGCGGGGACAGCGTCTCGAAGTAGCCGGCCAGGCCCGTGGCGTTCGGGAATGGCCAACGCGGATCGGAATCGGCTCGAAAGCCCAGGCCAGGCGCGCGCGGATCGCCGGATCCGCCCAGTACCGACAGCCGGTCGAGCCCGTCGAACATCCATCCACCCAGGCCGAGCGCTTGGAGCAGCAGTACGCCGTTGTGTGTGGCCGTCGCCAGCTCCGCGCTCGCCTCGGTGAGCGTGTACTGCTCGACGAACGACAGCGGAACCGGATCTTCGTAATGAGCCAGGTGCGAGAACGACTCGAGTCCTGGGATCGGGCGGTCGTTGACGTCGTCGAATACGACGTATCCGTTGGCTGCGAAGAACGACAGGTTCGCGATCAAGTGTTCCGACAGGTCCGCGACCGGAAAGGCGAGAAGGCTACCTGGATGGTTCGCGATCCAGGTGTTGTGGCCTTCTATGTACGGCTCCTCGCGGGGAATCTCGAGCCTGGTGTCGGAGAGCCGGACGTAATGATCGACGGTGTGGTTCAGCCAGTTCTCCAGATCGAATTCGCCTTCCAACGGCGGATGGTCTCGAGTGGGCAGAATGTACGTTCCGGAATCGTCGGTGAAGAACAATTGGCTCGTGTGGAAGCCTGCTGCCGACGGAAACGTCCGTCCAACAGCAGAACCCGAATAGTTGGGAAACTTCGGCGCATATCCCCCGTGCCGGGTGATCCCGTAGTGCCATCCCGTCACCCCGCCGACCACCGAGAGCACCAGCGCCCGCTCGACCTCGGACAGAGGTGTCACGGGATGAGAACTCTTGTACGCCAACGGGCCGTCGGGAATCTCTCCACCGAGGGGAAATCTGCGGGAGCGGCGCCCGGCTATGGCGTCGAGCAGCGGGAAAGAGGCTGCGTCGGCCAGTGCGGCGCGTTGGGAGTCGGTGATGGTCAACCGAGCCATGCCCGGTCCTCCTCTTCGGTCGGTTCCGTTTGTTCGAGTACGAAATTCGCGATCGACGCTGCGGTCCGCCGATGCCCGGTCTCGTTGTGGACGTCGTGGCGAGCCCCGGCGATCTCCCGCAGTGTCAGACTCGGGCAAGCCAAGTCAGTGTCGTTGCGTCGTCGCTTATTTCACGAAGTGAGCCGAAATTTCCGCGATCGCCAGGCGAGAGTCCGTGACCGAGATGATCGAGCGCCCAGAACTCGACTCCGTCCGAACTCAATGAGTCCGCGAGACGGTGGTACAGGCCGGAATGCTCGCCGTACCCGTGCAAAAACACCACCGACACCCGTGGGACCTCCGCAGCCCACTGTCGGTAGTAAATCGGACCCGATACCCCGTCGAAGAATGGCACGTCCACAACTTCATCACTGCCTCATGCGCGCGTCAACGGTTCGGATCAGTGTGCAGCCGATCCGACTTCGATCAGTAGGACGCCACCGATGATGAGCGCAATTCCAGCCGTCATGATCCAGGTGAGAGGTTCCTTGAACAGCAACCGTCCGGCAATGGCCGTCAGCGCAACCCCGCTTGCGGCCCAGACTCCGTACGCGACGCCGATGGCCATTCCCGCGGAGAGGGTCAGGGACAGCAGCACGAATGCGGCGACGTATCCCAGCACAACCGGGATGAGCCACACCTTCACTCGCCCGCCTTCCGACGCTCGTAGTGACAGCGTCGCGGCAACTTCGGTGACGATCGCACCTGCCAACAACCACCACATCAGAGGTCGACCTTGTGTGCTGCACGTCCTGAGCCGACTTCGACGAGAACCACTCCCCCGATGACGAGGACGATGCCGGCGACCATGGTGACGGTCAAGGGTTCACTGAATACGGCAGTGCCGAGTATCGCGGTCAACGCGATTCCAGCTGCCGCCCAGATGCCGTAGGTCTTGCCGATAGGCGCTCCGGTCCGGAGGATCATCGACAGCAGTACGAACGATGCGCCGTATCCGGCCACCACCACCGCATACCAGGCTGGGGCATCGAGTGCTGCCTTCAACGACAGGGACGCCGCGACCTCGGTGGTGATGGCAGCCGCCAACAGCGCCCATACCCGTGTGCTCACTTCGTTGCCTGCATACCGATGATGGTCCCACCCCACCGCCATTACCCCTGACAACCACCTGTGCACATCGGACGGGTGGCCGGTTCCGATGCCTCGGAGAGCCGGAATTTCGGCTATCGGCGCGGTGAATTCACCTGCGGTCTCCGAAGTCCCGGATTGACGGATTGAGTCATGTGAATTAACTTCGGTCAGTCAACTGATTTAGAAATTTTTGTTCTATTACCTATATGCCGCGGAGGCACGATGTCCCCACGCTCGGCCGGCACCGCGCCCGCGGTCTCTGATTCCGCGAAAGGCGCCGGCACGGGTCCGATAGTCGCGGTCCTGGCATTCGCGGGCGTCGTCGTCGCACTCATGCAAACCTTGGTCATTCCGCTGATTCCCCAACTCCCTACGCTGCTGGACACCTCTGCGACGAACACTGCATGGGTGATCACCGCGACGTTGCTCGCGGGAGCTGTAGCGGTCCCCATGATGGGCCGACTCGGCGACATGTACGGCAAGCGCAGGATACTTCTCCTCGGCCTGGCCCTGCTCGTCGTCGGATCGGTCATCGGCGCGCTGAGCGCGACCGTGGTGCCACTCGTCGTCGGCCGGGCTTTGCAGGGTTTCGCAGCCGGCGTGATCCCACTCGGAATCAGCGTCATGCGCGATGTCCTCCCTGCCAAGAAGCTCGCAAGTTCGGTGGCTCTGATGAGCGCCTCGCTCGGCGTCGGCGGTGCCCTCGGGATTCCTGCGGCCTCACTGATCGCCGAGTACGCCAGCTGGCACTACTTGTTTTGGGCGGCCGCCGCTCTAGGGGTCTTCGTCACCGGCCTGGTCGTCGCAGTCGTCCCCGAATCCAAAGTTCGTTCCGGTGGACGCTTCGACTTTGCCGGAGCGGCGTCCCTGTCGGCTGCGCTCATCACCTTGCTCCTGGCGATATCCAAAGGTTCGAGTTGGGGATGGACCAGCGCTCTGACGCTGGGAATGCTGATGGTCTCGCTTGCCGCATTCGCATTCTGGGGATGGTGGGAGCTCCGCACCGCAGAGCCGCTGGTCGACCTTCGCGTCGCCGTCGGTCGGCAGGTGCTCTTCACCAACCTCGCGTCGATTTTCGTCGGATTCGCGTTCTTCGCGATGAGCTTGGTCTTTCCCCAGGTTCTTCAGTTGCCGACTGAGACGGGGTACGGGCTGGGACAGTCGATCCTCGCTGCGGGCCTTGTGATGGCCCCATCTGGATTGGTCATGATGCTCGTCGCACCGATCTCCGCACACATCACCACAACGAGAGGCCCGAAAGTCACCCTGATGTTGGGGGCACTCGTCATTGCCGTCGGTTACCTGGTCGGCGCCGCCACACTCGGCTCGGTGTGGCTTCTGGTCGTCATTTCGATCATCATCGGCGCCGGAATCGGTCTCGCGTACGGCGCAATGCCCGCGCTCATCATGGGCGTCGTTCCCGCCTCGGAAACCGGTGCAGCCAACAGCTTCAACACGCTGATGCGCTCGCTCGGAACATCTTTCGCCAGTGCAGTGGCAGGGGTCATCCTTGCGCAGATGACCATCGACACCGGGGCGGTCGACGTCCCCTCCGAAGCCGCCTTCCATGTGACGATGGCAATCGCAGCAGGGGCTTCCATTCTGGCCTTCGTACTCTGCATCTTCATCCCGCGATTCCAGAGTCCGACTACTTCGACAAAGGTCGAGTCGGGCGCCGAGCCATCCGAGCCCGCTACCGCGCGAAACTGACGCTCAGCAGGTCCTCGCACAGCCTGGTAGCGCACAATGGTGACGTGAGCTCACCAGAGGAACGGCAGCGTTGGACCTATTTGATGGACATGGACGGTGTCCTCGTGCACGAGGACCATCTCATTCCCGGTGCCGACGTCTTCGTTGCCGAATTGCAGTCGAACGAGATCCCGTTCGTCGTGCTGACGAACAATTCGATCCGAACTCCCCGGGATCTGCGGGCCCGTCTCGAAAGAACCGGACTGGACATTCCGGAGAAGGCAATCTGGACTTCCGCGCTGGCCACCGCGAACTTTCTGGGGAATCAGCGACCGGGTGGAAGTGCGTACGTCGTCGGCGAATCGGGCCTGACGACGGCACTGCACGACATCGGTTACGTCCTCACCGACTCCAATCCCGATTATGTGGTGCTCGGTGAAACCCGGACCTACTCCTTCGAAGCGATCACTACGGCAATCCGCCTGGTCGAGAAGGGCGCACGCTTCATCGCGACCAATCCCGACGCCACGGGCCCCTCTCGCGACGGTTCGCTGCCCGCCACCGGATCCGTCGCCGCACTCATCACCAAAGCAACCGGGAAAGAGCCCTATTACGTGGGTAAGCCGAATGCGCTGATGATGAGGTCCGCGCTCCGAAAGATCGGCGGCCATTCCGAGAGCACCCTCATGATCGGCGACCGCATGGACACCGACATCGTGTCCGGACTCGAAGCGGGGCTGCAGACCATCCTGGTGTTGACCGGTATTTCGACCGCGGCATCGGTGGAGCAGTACCCGTTCCGCCCGACCAAAGTCATCAACTCGGTGGCAGATCTGGTCGGTCGCACCCAGACTCCCTTCTGATGAACCGAGCTACCCCGGACCATTCCGCCGACCTGAACAGTGGCAGGTTCGTGTTGTCCCGCAGCGACTACAACGTCGAAGCCAGGGGAACCGATCGTTGCTATTCGTCCATCCAGGACGCTGTCGACGCTGTGCGCGCCGGGTACTCCGTCGTCGGGGCGCTACCGTTCGATGTCGCCGACCCAGCGGCACTGGTCGAGCCGCTCGAACTGACCCGGCGGCAGGGTCCGTGGCAGCCATCGGGGACCGTGGTTCCACTGCCGAGCGTGCACATCGGTGGGCAGATCCCTTCCTCGGCGGTGCACGTCGAGCGGGTACGGGCGCTCGTGGATACGTTGCGAGCGGGCGCCGCCCAGAAAGTGGTGCTGGCTCGGTCACTGCAGCTGCACGCGGACGGACCGATCCCCCCACTCTCGCTTCTCGACGCGTTGGTGCGTGCAGACCGACTCGGCAACGGTTTCGCCGCCGACCTGTCCGCGGCCGGCGGTGACTACTCGGGAAAATATTTGGTCGGTTCCAGCCCAGAACTGCTGGTACGACGCCACGGCACCACGGTCACCTGTCACCCGTTCGCCGGCACCGCAGCGCGTAGCGAAGATCCCCGGTTGGACGCGGAGATCGCAGCACAATTGCAGGCGAGTACGAAAGACCACGCCGAACACCGTTTCGTGGTCGAGGAGATTCGAGCGGCGTTGGAGCCGCTCTGCTCAGACCTCGATATCCCAGAACTGCCGCAGCTCAGCAGCACTCCGCAGCTATGGCATCTCAGTACGCCGATCACCGGAGTTCTCCGAGACGAAACAACAACCGCACTCGAGGTAGCACTCGCCCTGCATCCGACTGCCGCCGTCGCCGGTGTTCCCCGCGCAGCGGCCATGGAGGCGATCGCGCGCATAGAAGGAAAACGCGGCTTCTACGCCGGAACAGTCGGCTGGACGGACGGCGCTGGAAACGGCGAATGGATGGTCGCGATCAGAGGGCTCGAGCTTGCAGCAGGCGGGCTCTCGGCCGTCGCAACAGCCGGCGGCGGGATCGTCGAAGCATCCGATCCCGACGCCGAACTTGCCGAAACGACTGCAAAGTTCCGGACGATTCTCGCTGCCCTGGGCCTCTAGCCGAACCGACAGTGACGTGTCGAAGAGCAGCTAGCGCAGCGCCTGCTCCAGATCTGCGATTAGGTCCACGGTGTCTTCCAGCCCGATCGAGATACGCACCACGCCGTCGGTAATACCAACCGAGGCACGACCTTCAGGGCCCATAGCGCGGTGAGTGGTCGTCGCCGGATGAGTGATGAGCGATTTCGCGTCGCCGAGATTGTTCGAGATGTCGACGATTCGTAGCGCGTCGAGGAATTCGAATGCTCGTTTCTTCCCCTCGCCCTCTGCCGCGTCGAGCTCGAACGTGATGACGGTGCCGCCACCGCTCATCTGGGACTTCGCCAGTTCGTACTGAGGGTGCGATTCGAGGTAGGGGTACTTGACCCACGACACCGCCGAATGCCCTTCGAGGAACCGCGCGATCTCCAGCGCAGCCTGCGTCGAGTGCCGCACTCGCACCGGCATCGTCTCGAGCCCCTTGAGCAGAGTCCATGCATTGAACGGACTCAGTGCAGGGCCGGTGTGGCGCATCAGCGTCTTCACCGGTCCGTCTATGTACTCGACAGACCCGAGGATCGCGCCGCCGAGAACTCGGCCCTGGCCGTCGATGTGTTTTGTGCCCGAGTAGACCACGACGTCGGCACCCAGATCAAGGCTCTTCTGCAACAGCGGAGTCGCAAAGACGTTGTCCAACACCACAGTTGCGCCTGCGGCGTGCGCAAGCTCGGACACTCGCACGACATCGACGAGCGACTGCATCGGGTTCGACGGCGTCTCGAAGAACACGGCAGTGGTCGGAACCGACAGCGCCTCTGCCCACTGATCGTTGTCCTCGCCGTCGACGAAGACGGTCTCCACGCCCCATCGCGGCAGAATTTCGTTGCACACCACGAAGCACGATCCGAACAGACTGCGCGCCGCTACCAGTCGGTCGCCTGCTTTCAACAATGCTCCGAGCGCGGTGAACACTGCCGACATCCCGCTCGAAGTACCGAAGCACGCCTCAGCGCCCTCGATCAGCCGCAGTCGCTCCTCGAACATCTTCACGGTCGGGTTGCCGTAGCGCGAGTAGACGAAATGATCGATCTCGCCCGTGAATGCCTGCTCGGCTGCACCGGCACTTTCATAGACGAATCCGGAGGACAGGTACAGCGCCTCGGAGTTCTCGTCGAAGCCCGAGCGCATCAAACCACCGCGGACCCCCAAAGTTCCCTGACCGACACCCGTGGGCAACGGCTTCTCGAAGCCGCCCCCCTTCGGGATACTCGAGCCCTGCCCGCCACTCATCCGATTCCCCGTCTCGCTCACGACTGCCTCCAAGGCAAGCCTGCCGCACGCCACCCTGTCGCGCCGCGATGGCCTTCGGCGTCGGTTGCGCCCTCGAACCCGTCGAGAACGTTGTACGACGGGCCGATACCGGCAGCAGTTGCGGCGATAGCAGCCCCGATGGATCGCTGCCCGGATCGACACAGGAACACCACCGGACGGGAGCCGTCGACACCGGATTCTTTCAATTGTTCGAGGAAGTGCTCGTTGCGCGCACCATCCGGGTAGCCGACCCACTCGATGAGATGCGTCGGCCGCTCGATCGTCGAGGTGTCCGGCACGCCGACATATTGCCATTCCGCGTGGGTACGCACATCCACCAACACTGCATCGGGATCGCTGCGAAGCAGCTCCCAGGCGGCTCGAGGGGTTATGTCACCTGCATAAGTCACGGGTCAAGCCTTCCATATTCGATGGATTCGACATCTCTCATACGTTGCACACCAGCCATTGATCGCCGGAGCGAACGAACTTCCACTGATCGTCGGCCGTGGCTCCGGACTTCAATTCCTTCGTCGGCACCGTGGCGACGCCTCGGTCACCGTTGACCTGGTAGTCGGTAGGTACGCCGTCGACCGTGATCTTGCCGTTCTCCTGAACGTATTCGGCCCGGTCGGATCGGTACTGGTCGTCAGTGCCGTTGATGAGCTTCGCAACCTGGTCCGAACACGTCGCCGATCGCAGCAGCTCGGCATCGCCGGTGTTCTGCGCGTCGACGAAATCGGTGATGCTGTCCGTCATCAACTGGGCCTGGGTGATGTTCTCCTCGGCAGGCGCAAACTTGGCGGATAGAAAAATAGCAGCAAGAATCGCAACCACTATCCCGGTTGCCAGCAGGAACGGCCACGCCGACGCCGGACGGCGCCCGTCTGCCTCGCTTGCCGCCTCGGAGGCGTTGTTCTGCGCTTCCTCACGAGAATCGGCCCACTGTTGTCTTCGTTCACGCCACGACGCCATACGAACAATCTTCCTTGTCTTTACGCACCGAGGTTCGGCCGGGGTTGTCCTGTTGCGGGGCCGATCGGAATGTCACCGCGCAGGGTGATTCGGTGCATCACTCGACGCTCGGTGCCGTAGTCGCGATTTGCATAGTGCGAGGTGCTGCGGTTGTCCCACAACACGACGTCGCCGAGACGCCAGCGGTGGCGGACCACATGCTCGGGCTTAGTGAGGTGCGCATAGAGAAAGTCGAGAATTCCGCGACTCTCGGCCTCGGACACACCGACGATGTGGGAGGTGAATCCCGGATTGACGAAGATGCCTTTACGGCCGGTCTCGGGATGGACCCGAACTACCGGATGCTCGACGGGTACCAGCGCCGTCACCTCCTCGCCGTCCCAGATATTGCCCTTGCCGCCGCGGTTCTGCGCGAGGTAGTAACCGAACTCGCGGTTACCGTCATGGACCGCAGTCAACTGATCGATCATCTGCCTCACGGGCGCCGAGAGCGATTCGTAGGCAAGCTGACTGTCGGCCCAATTGGTGTCACCGCCGTGCGGAGGTAGTACGACGGATCGCAGAATCGAACCCATCGGCGGACGAGCCATGAACGTCACGTCCGTATGCCAGACGTCGGAGAACCCGTTGTCCTGACTGTCGAGGGCATAGACCTCTTCTGCGACGTCACCGCTGTGGTGGACCGGGTGCCCCGCGGTCAACTCGCCGAGCCTACGACCGAAGTCGATCTGAGCCGAGTCGTCGAGCGATTGTCCGCGCACTACGAGAACTTTGTGCTCGACGAGTGCCTGCCGGACCGCCAGCACCTCGGTGTCGGAAGCCGAGGCGATATCGAGTCCGATTATTTCGGCGCCGAAACGCGGACCGAGTTTGTCGAGGGTGAGGGAGACGGCCGTACCGATGGTGGTCATGACTTCCTTGTCTTCTACGCTGCGGAGTCTTCTACGCTGCGGACCGCGTCATCGGCGGGCTCAGCGAGGCTCTGACCTGGCGGATGTCTACCTGCAGTCTCTCACGCATCAGCGAGTGTGGGAGAGCAGCGACGGATCCTGGGCGGAGCCGACATGGGTGCTGGATATTCGAACGAAAGGAGAATGGCCGAAAAGGCTCACGAGTCGGGTGTGGTCACCGACAGCACATATTGGTGCAGACACGACAGAAGTCGACGGCTATCCGCCGGACCAAAAAAGTCGTCTGCACAGTGCAATTCCTACCTGGAACTGGGCAATAGCGCAATTTCGAAGATTGCATGCCGCTGACAGCGCAGTGATGAGTACCACCGACCGACCGAAGTCATGCCTAATTTATGCTGGGGTATCCGTACTTCCCTCGACGAAGGTAGTTCGCTGCACATGACTGATCAGACCCGTCCACTTCGCGTCGCTATCGTCGGCGCCGGACCGGCAGGCATCTACGCCGCCGACGCACTCATGAAGTCCGACTACAACCTCGCCGGCAACGGCGTCAGCGTCGATCTGTTCGAACGCATGCCCGCCCCCTTCGGACTCATCCGCTACGGCGTCGCACCAGATCACCCCCGCATCAAAGGCATCATCACCGCCCTCCACAAAGTCCTCGACAAACCACAAGTCCGCCTCCTCGGCAACATCGACTACGGCACCGACATCACCTTGGACGACATGCGCCGCTTCTACGACGCCGTCATCTTCTCCACCGGCGCCAACGCCGACCGCAACCTCAACATCCCCGGCATCGACCTCGACGGCAGCTACGGCGCCGCCGACTTCGTCTCCTGGTACGACGGCCACCCCGACGTCCCCCGCACCTGGCCCCTGAACGCAGAAAAAGTCGCCGTACTCGGCGTCGGCAACGTCGCACTCGACGTCGCACGCGTCCTCGCCAAAACCGGCGACGAACTCCTCCCCACCGAAATCCCCGTCAACGTCTACGAAGGCCTCAAAACCAACAAGGCCACCGAAGTCCACGTCTTCGGACGCCGCGGACCCGCACAAGCCAAATTCACCCCCCTCGAACTCCGCGAACTCGACCACTCCGCCAACATCGAAGTCATCGTCGCCCCCGAGGACATCGACTACGACGAAGGCTCCGAAGCAGCACGCCGCGGCTCCAAACAGGTCGACATGGTCGCCAACACCCTCCAAGACTGGGCCATCCGCGACGTCGGCAACCGCCCCCACAAACTGTTCCTCCACTTCTTCGAATCCCCCACCGAAATCCTCGGCGAAGACGGCAAAGTCACCGGCCTACGCACCGAACGCACCGAACTCGACGGCACCGGCAACGTCAAAGGCACCGGCAAATACAACGACTGGGACGTCCAAGCTGTCTACCGCGCCGTCGGATACCTCTCCAAAAACATCGCCCAACTCCCCTTCGACGACCAAGCCGGCACCATCCCCAACGAGGCAGGCCGCGTACTCGAATCGGCAAATTCGCACACCACGGTACCGGCGACCTACGTCACCGGCTGGATCAAACGCGGACCCGTCGGCCTCATCGGCCACACCAAAGGCGACGCCAACGAAACCGTCGCCAACCTCCTCGAAGACGCACCGAACTTCACCGCCGCACCAGAACCCACCGAACAGGCCGTCGCCGACTTCCTCGAGAGCAAGAAAGTCCCCTTTACCACCTGGGACGGCTGGTACCGCCTCGACGCCCACGAACGCAGCCTCGGCGAAACCGAAGGCCGCGAACGCGTCAAGGTCGTCGAACGTGAGGACATGTTGAAGGCGTCCGAACCGGACAAGGCCTAGCGGCAGGTGAGTGGAATACGCCTCCACCGGCGTATTTCCACTCACCTGGGTCTGCCTGGATATCCGCCGCAGCCTCTACACCCGCACTGCCAGCAGTTTTCCTGCCGTCTCCACCTTGCGCTGATGCTCGTTGAAGTCGGGTGCGGCGCAGACGAACAGGGTGCGGCCGTCCTCCCCACCGAGTCCGCATGCGAAGACGCCGGTATCGAAGTCGAGCTGATCGATGATGCCTTTGCCGTACGCGAGGTGAACCACACGCTGACCGAGCGCGTCGGCTACCCACAGCGTCCCGTCGGTGTCGATACAGCACCCGTCGGCGGCCACGATCAGCTGTCCGAGTGCGGCAGTCACATCGCCCATGTCCGGGAGTTCGGCGAACTTGACCCAGTCACGCCGCTCCCCGAGCGATCCATCGGGATGAACCGCGAACACACTCACGCGGTTGCCTATGGTCTCGTCGACGAGCAGTTCCCCGTCTTCGGTCATGGCCATCCCGTTGGGAAAGTACAGATCTCTCGCTGCGACGTGGACGGATCCGTCGGGATCGACCCGCAGTAGATCCGCCGTCGCGGGCGTCGCGAGGTTCATCAAATCGAAGCCGAAGTTACCGACATACGCACGGCCGCGGGCGTCGACCAGCATGTCGTTGACGTTGGCGCCGACGTACGAAGACAGATCGGCATGGACGACGAGGCTTCCGTCGTCCTCACGCCGCAGAATCTTCTGATCTCGCATCGACACCACCAGCAACCTGCCGTCGGGAAGCCACCCCAGCCCGGACGGCTGCTGCGGGACCTCTGCCTCGACGCGGACATCGGAGCCATCCGCCTCGGCAGAGATCACCTGCTGGCTGTAGAAGTCCGATACCCAGATGCGGCCGGAGTGCCAGCGCGGACATTCCAAGTACGTGTAGTTCTCGAGGACAACTGTGACTTCAGGTTTCATGAACGCCATCGAAACACACACCTGTCATGCTGTGAGGCGTGTTCGACGCTCACTTTCACATCATCGATCCCGCCTACCCCCTTGTCGAAAACAACGGATTCGTCCCGGAGCCGTTCACCATCGTCGACTATTCGGCCCGAATCGACGGCCTCGGCATCACCGGTGGTGCCGTGGTCAGCGCATCGTTTCAGGGCAGCGATCAGAGCTTCCTGGTTGCCGCGCTGGCGGCGTTGGGCCGAGGATGGGTGGGGGTTATTCAACTCGCGCCCGACGCCACCGACGAGGACATCCTCGCGCTCGACGACGCAGGTGTACGAGCCCTGCGCTTGAATCTCCGACGCGGCGCCACCGATATCGAAACCCTGACCACGCAGGCGCGGCGCGCATTCGACCTCGTCGGGTGGCCCGCCGAACTGTATGTCGATGCGTCCATGCTTCTCTCGCTCGAACCGATTCTGGCGAAGCTCCCCGCTGTCAGTATCGACCACCTCGGCATGTCGTCGAAAGGACTGTCGTACCTGCTCAACCTGGTGGATCGCGGAGCACGAGTCAAAGCAACAGGCTTCGGCAGAGTGGATCTCGACATCGTGGAGACCATGCGCCAAATTCACGCGGTCGATCCGTCGGCGCTGATGTTCGGAACGGACCTGCCCGGCACGCGTGCCCCGCGTCGATTCCTCGAATCCGATCTGAACCTGATCGCCGAGGCGGTCGGTGGCGACCTACCCGCGGTTCTCGACGGCAACGCGCGCGCGTGGTATCGCGTCACCTGACCGATTCTTCAGAAGGCGAGGACGACGGAAAGCCAGACCGCGCTTGCCAACAGAGCTCCCAGCAGCTCCACCAGTATCGACAACCCCGCGGCCTTGGTGGCATGGACCGTGGATTGCCATGCCGCGGAATGACTTCGATGCCGAGGAAGTTCGGCGACATAGACACCGAGCACGAATCCGACGAACAGCCCGACCACCGGGATGACGAAGAAGCCGACGATGCCGAGCAATCCACCGAGGACCAACGATCGCGTGGGAACACCGGCATCGCGCATGCGCCTTCCTGGCCAGGTGTACTTGACGACACCGCTGACCACGAGCAATACCGTCGCGATACCGAAGGCCGTCCACGCTGCGCTACCGCCGGTCAGCAACGCCCATACCCCGATCGCGGCGAAGATCAGGATCGTTCCGGGCAGGATCGGAACGACGACTCCGATCAAGCCCACTGCAATGACCAGACCCACGAGTACTTCCGCGTAGCCGCTCACGTGACCGGGTGAACCTTTCCTGCGGCTTCGACGGCCCTGGACCGGGCGGTGGCTATGTCCGCAGCAGTCGACACCGCAACGCCCATCCGCCTGCGGACGAAGCTTTCCGGCTTGCCGAACAGGCGAAGATCGGTTTCCGGCACGGCCAGCGCATCCGCGACGCCTTCGAAGCTGATTCCGCTCGCGTCGACACCGCCGTAGATGACCGCCGACGCACCGGGTGAAAGGAGCGTCGTATCCACGGGCAGTCCGAGGATTGCACGGGCGTGCAGTTCGAATTCCGAGAAGCGTTGGGTGCGCAGGGTGACCAGGCCGGTGTCGTGTGGGCGAGGACTGACCTCGGAGAAGTAGACGTCGTCCCCCTTGACGAACAGCTCGACACCGAAGACTCCGCGCCCACCGAGTGCAGTGGTGATTCGGTCGGCGACGTCTTTCGCACGTGCCAGGGCAGCGTCGGACATCGGCTGGGGTTGCCAGGATTCGACATAGTCCCCCGATTCCTGCAGGTGACCGATCGGCTCGCAGAAATCTGTTCCCGCCACCGAACGGATCGTCAAAAGTGTTATCTCGTAGTCGAAATCGACGAACCCTTCCACGATGACGCGACCGAGGTCGACACGAGAGCCCTTCAGCGCGTACTTCCAAGCCTGTTCGACGTCCTCGGGGCCGTGCACTACCGACTGGCCCTTACCCGAAGACGACATCACCGGCTTGATCACCGAAGGAAAACCGATGGTGGACAATGCCTTACGAACCTCGTCGAGTGAATCCGCGAAAGCGAAAGGTGAGGTGGGGAGTCCCAACTCTTCGGCCGCGAGCCGACGGATACCTTCACGGTTCATCGTCAGCTGTGTTGCGCGAGCTGTCGGGATGACGACCGTGCGGCCACGCTGCTCCACCTCGGCGAGAGCGTCGGTGGCGATGGCTTCGATCTCGGGGACCACGAAGTCCGGTTGCTGGGCGTCGATCAGAGCCAGCAACTCTTCAGGGTCGCTCATGTCGATGGTGAAACTGTGGTGGGCGACCTGGTGGCCGGGGGCGTTGTCGTAACGATCGACGGCAATCACCTCGACGCCGAGGCGCTGGAACGCGATAATGACTTCTTTACCCAGCTCACCTGCGCCGAGCAGCATCACTCGCGTCGCACCCGAGGTTAGAGGTGTGCCGATCCGTCCATATTCCATTGCCGCGCTCACCTGCCCATTATCCATACCCCGGCTACTTTGACGTCCAAGCACAAGTTAACCTCCAGACACCCAGTCGGCCTGCCGAACGAGCCGACCTGATCGGAACGAGGAAATGTGTCGAGTAGCGGTGGACCACTCACGGGGCTTCGCGTCGTAGAACTTGCTGGAATCGGACCGGGGCCGCACGCGGCGCTGCTGTTGGCAGATCTCGGTGCCGACGTCGTCCGAGTGCAACGCGCCGGGCAGATCGCCGAACACGATCAGCAACTCCGCAGCCGAACTATCGTCGAAGCAAACCTCAAGGACCCGGCCGACATCGAGAAAGTCCTCGGCCTGCTCGAGCGTGCCGACGTCCTGATCGAAGGCTTCCGTCCTGGCGTCACCGAGCGACTCGGCCTGGGCCCGGAGGATGTCCTCGCCCGCAACCCACGCGTCGTGTACGGCCGAATGACCGGGTGGGGACAGGAAGGTCCATGGTCCGCGGCCGCCGGCCACGACATCAACTACATCTCCGTCACCGGTGTCCTGAATGCAATCGGGCGCAAGGGCGAGCGCCCGGTGCCACCGCTGAACATGGTCGGTGATTTCGGCGGCGGATCGATGTTCCTGATCTTCGGCATTCTGGCTGCACTGTTCGAACGCCAGACTTCGGGCAAGGGCCAGGTCGTCGATGCGGCGATGGTCGACGGCACTGCCGCACTCTCACACATGATCTGGGGCCTACGCGGCATCGGCGCCTGGTCGGATGAGCGCGGAGTCAACATGCTCGACACCGGATTTCCCTTCTACGACACCTACGAGACTTCCGACGGAAAGTACATGGCCGTCGGCGCGCTGGAACCGCAGTTCTTCGCCGAGATGCTCACACTGCTGCAGCTGGATCCGGCGACAACTCCAGGCCAAGGTGAGCGTGACCGCTGGCCCGAGATGGTCGAACTGTTCACTGCCACCTTCAAATCCAAGACCCGCGACGAGTGGGCTGCAATTTTCGACGGCACCGACGCATGCGTGTCGCCGGTCCTGACGTTCGCCGAAGCGCCCGAGCAGCGGCATCTGAAAGATCGCGGCACGCTCATCGAGGTAGACGGCGTTACTCAGCACCGCCCGGCACCGCGTTTCTCACGTACCCCGAACGGCACCCCGACCGCTCCCCCGTCGACTGCAGCAGACGTCGAGACACTCTGGCGCTGAGCCTTTTTCGTTCAGAAGACGAGCGCCGGTTGTTGACCCTCGACAGTGGGGGCCAACGCCCGGTACGCCGCCGCAGTGGCTGTGACCGCTGCGGCGAGCTCGGCGGGTTCGCGGGTGTACGGCATTCGAAGGAAGCGCTCGAACGCACCCTCGACGCCGAATCGCGGGCCTGCTGCCAGTACCGCCCCGAACGCAGGCGCAGTCGCGGCCAATGCACTCGATACGGGCGCGGGAATCTGCAACCACAGCGACATCCCACCCGTAGAACGCCGGTAACGCCAGCCCGGAAGATGTTCGGCGATAGCATCTTCCAAGACCCGACGACGCTCACGCAGCTGCGTCCTTCTGGTCTCGAGAATCGCATCCGCATCCTCGAGTAGAAAACCTGCGGCCAGCTGATCCATGATCGAGGTACCCAGATCGTGCGCGGCGCGCGAGCCCGCAAGCTGACTGATCAGCGACGGATGTGCTCGAATCCATCCGATGCGCAGACCACCCCAGTACGACTTCGACGCCGAACCGATGGTGACGATATCGGTCCCGGACACCCGACCGAACGACGCGACCGGTGGTGGCGGTGGGCTGTCGAGCCACAGGTCCACCATCGTCTCGTCGACGATCAGTGTCATCGATGTGTCGCGGGCGATCCGCGCGAGTTCGGTACGGCCATCGGCGTCCAAGCACCTTCCCGTCGGATTGTGGAAGTCCAGGATCATGTACGCGACTTTCGCCGCGGTCTGTCTGGCCGCACTGCGGACACCTTCCAGATCCCACGCGTCGTCGTCAGGGCGTATCGGCACCGGGACCGGGCGCGCACCGATACGCCGGATCGCCTCGAGTGCATTGGGGTACGTCGGATGATCGATCAGCACGCGATCTCCTGGCGAGGTCAACGTGCCCAACAACAACCCCAGGGCCTGTTGCGCTCCAGAGGTGACCATGATCTGGTCGGGGGTGGTCGCGAGGCCCCGCTCGGTGAACCGTCGTGCAATCGCCTCGCGCAGTACTGCGAGGCCGATCGGCTCCATGCCGTGCGTGGGCAAGTACGCCGGAAGTGCTTGCAGCGCAGAGCCGTATGCCGCCAGCATCGCCTCGGTCGGGGCCGCCATCGCAGCGTGACTCATGTCCACCACAGGCCCGCTCGACGACTTCGTCTGGAGGAGGATGCCGTTGGGGCGCGCCGCGTCGGGAAGGGCGACCGTGCTACGCGCGCCCTGCTTGCTGATGAGATAACCTTCCTCGCGAAGGACTGCATACGAAGACGTGATCGTGGTGCGGCTCAGCTCGAGCGCAGCGGAGAGGTCCCTCTCGCTCGGCAGACCCACCCCCAGCGGGATCCGGCCGTCATGAATGAGGAGTCGGACGCCGTCGGCGAGCGCCCGGTACGTCGGCCGGGACGTCCGACGCCTACTCGACCCGTCGTCGGCATCGGTGCGCCAGCGTCCTAGATCGCGCGCCAGAGACGTCGCATGGAGAACCCTCGTAGCCATCGCTCGAGTATTCGCCCACTGGCATTCGGAATCAAATCCAATGACCCATCCAGTGGACTGGTCCATACTGGATCAGTGCCCTACGTACTCTTCGACACCGTCCTCGGGAGGTGTGGCCTGGCCTGGTCCCACACCGGCATCACCGCCGTCGGATTGCCGGAACCGGATGACGCACTCGCTGCATACCTGCATAGCTTCGGCGGCGAACCGGATGTTCCGCAGGGTGCGGCCCGAGAGGCCGTCGAGCTGATCACCGCACTCCTCGACGGCAAGCAGGTCGATCTTTCTGCGATTCCAGTAGTGCTCGACGTCTCGGACTTCGACAGTGCGGTCTACGGCGTCACGCGGGCCATACCGCATCATTCGACGATGACGTACGGAGCGCTCGCTGCTCGGCTCGGGCAACCCGGTGCCGCTCAGGCGGTGGGCGGAGCACTGGGCCGTAACCCGGTGCCGATCATCATCCCGTGCCACCGCGTCCTCGGCGCTGGGCGCGAGGTCGGCGGATTCTCTGCACCGGGCGGGGCGAGCACCAAGGAGAAGATTCTGTCGATCGAAGGTATCGCCGGATTCGGGGAGCCCACACTCTTCTGACCGCGTTGTACAAGAAAAGTTGCGCACGAGTGCAGATTCAAAAAATGATCAGGTACTTGATTCCGCAAGTTTATTATTCATTCGAATTCGATCAATCAATCCGCCGAGCTCGAAATTCGAGCAGAAAGAATCCAGCGGTATCTTTCAGGCAGGAATGGAGATCGGATCGACGGGTAAGTCGGCGGAAGACACATTGGCTGCCTCGGCACTCGCTGGCGTCGCGTCGTCTTCGCTCCGGCCACCGATGATGAAGGCACCCGTATCGGGCAGCCAACCGATCGATCCGCGCTCGAACAGGTTGTAGCGCCCGTAACCCGTGGGCGTGGGCTTTTCGTTGCTGATCGGGTAACCCAGTGAGCCGTAAGGGCCACTGTGCTTCAGGTAGTAGGCAAGTATCTCGCCATGTACTTCGTGGGCGCCGCCCTCAGGGAGTGCGAACACCGTCGCATTTCGGTATTCCAGCATTCCTCCGCCACCCGGACCGAGCATGAAATCACCTACCTGTTCACCGATCCACGGGTGCTCGTAGGCAAAGCGATCGAATTGATAGCCGAAAACTTCAAGACCGCAGTATGTAGTGAGCATCGGCCGACCTTCCGTCGCATTACTTGCCCTCTATTGTCTCCCTATTCAGCGTTTCGGTGAGCCGAATGAAGATACTCGCTTTTCGCCCGGTCGAGTGGACCGACACATGTGGCCTACCGACCTGCCGGGTCACAGGGCCATCGTAGTTACCAAGACTATCGACGCACTCATCGATCTCGCCTCCGTATTTACGAACCTTCGTGCTCCCCGAGAGAGTCCCGACCCATCGCCGAGGTACACATCTCATCGACGTCGATGTCCCATTGCACGACCAGATCAATATCTGCGGTCGACTTTTGCGTGTCGTTTCGGGCTTCGTCGGCCATCACGATCGACATGCCGATCAACATATCCGCGCCAGCGGGCACCACAACTTGGGCGCAGTTCGCCCAGTTATCTCGTCCTTCGACCGATACCGATACCGTCTTCTCGAATCCAACGTCTTCGCTCTCCACCCACAACACCAGGCGACCGTCGTCACCGGTCTCGTTCGAGACATGAAACTCCGTGCTGCGTCGGTCTCCTGGAACCCAACGAATATTCTCTTCGAACAACGAATCGGGGAGCTTCTTCGACCATTCCACACCGCCGCTGCTGAAACTCACGCTGTCACCGGGCCCAGCAGGCCCAGCGCCGATCAGGACCACGATTGCCACGGTAGCGAAACCGGCAACCCAACAGACCGTCGCGTTGTCCATCATGGCGCCCGGGATTCCTTCCGCTTCGTTCGGTGGTCGAGTCCTGCGCCCGCGAACATGAACAGCGCGTAACCGGCTAGTCCGATCACGATGACGGTCACCGTGATCTTGCGCTGTTCACCGTTGAGCCAATTGTTGACGTAGCCCATGTATGGAACCGAGTACCAGACCTTGCCACGGATCTGGCCGAGCTTGACAGGGTCTTTGTCCTCGACGTCGTTGTTGTCACCTCGGGTGATGTACGTCGTCTCACCGCCCGCACTCTGCCGAGTGGCCACTATCCGGTGCGTGACCACATCCGTTTCGCCTGAACGGATCTGATAGGTGACGGCAGTACCGACGACAAGCTCGGCTGCATCGGCAGGCTTGATCACCACCAACGAACCGGGTGGATACGTCGGTCGCATGGAGCTGGTCAAAACCGTATACGGAGTCGACCCACTCGATCGTGGAATCACCACGGTCACAGCAAGAATGAATACCATCGTTGCCAACAACGTGTACGAGACGATGCGACTGACCCACCACCACGGCCCGGTACGCGCCTCGGCGGTTTCGGCTCGAACAACCGGTATAACGTCGGTGTCCTCGGAGTTCGATGGATGCACTATTCGACACCCTTCCATTTGCCGGTCGACTTCGAAAAGCGTGTCTGCCGTTCACCTTCGAATACGACGAGAATGTCGCCATCCCAGGTCAACACCGCATCAGGCGAGATCGTGACCTCCACCCGGTGTGTGCCCGCCGGGTCCGTGATGATCAGCGAACTGTCCACCGCCGACCGTCCTGCGGTGTATTCACCTGATTCGGAGGTCGCGATCGGACCCGTGGTTTGGGTTGGGTCACTGGGCGCGGGTGTGGGCGTGGGCGCGACGTCTGGGGTTGTGGCCGAGTGCGTCGGGTCAACCGACTCCGTGGTCGATGGTGCAGCGGTTGTCGAAGTGGTTGCGGAAGACTGGGGTGGTTCCGGTGTTAATGACATCGACGAAGTTGGTACCGACATCGACGGGGTAGCGCTCGAGGGCACACTCGTGGCCGTACTCGTGCCGGCATCAGTGCCGTTCGGGTCTTCCGCTGCGGTCGAGGTGGCGGGAGCCAACTTCTCGTCGTTCATCGACGGTTGAGCGTTTCTGGCCAGCGGCGTACCGTCACCTGGGTTGAAAAGGTTCTTGGGGTAGATGTGCTCGCCTTCGCCGCTGCCCCACGTCGCCCCATTGCAGTACATGTGTTGCGCTGATCCCAGATGAAGGTATACACCTACCCAATTGGTGCCCCTTACTCCATTGAGTACAGGCAGTATCCGCAGGGTCATATTCCTACCGAGCGCGCCCAGGGCCCATACGTTGTCCTGCAGAATCTGGTAGCTGATGTTACTGCCCCGGCCCACACCGACTCCTGCAGTCACTGTGGTGGAAAATCTGAAAGTGCCGTCTCGCCAGCGAACTTCGAGATAGTAGCTATATCCCGGGCCAAGGTGCTTCCAGGTAACCGTGCTTCGCGGATTCGGCGCGCCGCCTTGGTCCACACAAGACACGAATTGTGATCGCGGCAGCAAGTTCGCGTCCACCGCAAGCTGTCCACTCTTCACCATCACCGAATCCGTCAATGCCGCAGTGGTATCGACCGCCTGAGTGACTCCGAATACCATGAACGCGCCCACGGTCAAGGCGACCAGGGCCCGGACACGCGACTTCTTCGCGCGTCTATCGGCGAAACAGCGAGCTTGGCGCGCAATCCTCTTCATGTCAGCCGAACTCCCTCGTCGACTGCCGTATGGCTGTCTTCGCCATCTGTGAATTGCTCACGGCGGCCGTCCGGGCGAAAGGCAACCATCAGGAGACCACCGACGAGTACACCCCCCAGGAAGATTGCGACCGGACTGGATAGCCAGGCCACCACGTAGCCAAGTCCGTTCACATGGAAGAACACGCGATCTGCTTCGGTGACGAAATACGGACTGGCGTCGGCATCGTCGTTTGCGTCGCCCTTGAGGGTGACCACCATGCTGCCGCCGGCCATCGATTCGATGGTGTCGACGCGGTGCGTGATGCGCGTTCCGTCGCCCTCGACGCTGATGATGTCACCGCGCGACAAGTCCAGAGCGGGAACGGATTTCGCGAGAGCGAGAGCGCCGGTTTCAATGGCCGGCGACATCGAGCCGGACCGGAACACCAAGGGCTTGATACCGAACAGCAGAGAAGTTGTCGCCGCAATGAGGCAGATAATGCCCGCGACGGCGCCTACGGTGAGCGCTATTTCGCGGACGGTATGCCGGTCGGCGATTTCTCGTGTGGATGCCATCGTTACCTCAGGGGTTGTTTGCTGTGAAACGGAAGTCGACCGTTGCCGATTTGCCTTGGGCGACAGGTTTGACGGTGCTGCTGTCGAGAGTCACTTGAATACAGATGTTTTCGCTCGCTCCCACCGTGAGCGAACGCGCAGTGGAGATCAAGTTCCTCGAGGTCGGAGCGGGAGCCAGAGCCACCGCTGGGTTGATGAGTGTCCCATTGCATACTTTCCCAGCAGCGAGGACGGAGTTGATAACGGTAGCCGATCGATAGGCGGCCACTCTGAGATTGGGCGCCAACACCGAGTCAGCGGTCGTGGTCACGGTTGCCGTATACCTGAAATCCACGGTGCCCCGGTTCTCGACCGGCAGCAACCCAGCGACGCTATCCCC
Source organism: Rhodococcus sp. H29-C3 (assembly GCF_030063405.1). Classification (NCBI taxonomy): domain Bacteria; kingdom Bacillati; phylum Actinomycetota; class Actinomycetes; order Mycobacteriales; family Nocardiaceae; genus Rhodococcus; species Rhodococcus sp. H29-C3. The sequence continues at coordinate 497,528 of NZ_JASITC010000001.1, forward strand.
TGGTTTCATGGCGACCATGGCAAGCGAGGTCATCGTGGACGTCTCATGCTTGCTGTTGACGTGTAGAAGGATCGCCCCTGCACTGAACTTCGACGAGGTGGCAGTGGCAGAGTCGGACCACGCGGCAAGCGTGCCCACAGCGCCGAGACCCAAAACGATGCCGATAGACATCACAGCACGCATGCGGGTTCCAGTAACCAGTGAACCTATGCGTGCGCGCGCTGCGGTGCCTCCGCCCGTTCGATTACGAAGAAACATCGTTCATCCCTCCAATCTCGAAGAGGCTTGGCTTTCGATCGAGGCGGTGTCGACGCCCCCCCGTCGATCGCGAGTGCACATGGACGGCGTTTCGTCATTTTTGTTGAGCCGCAATGCTGAATGTGACCGTGGATTCTGCACCCGAGGGTGGATTGATTCCAACGGTGCCCGTCATACACAGCACCTCAGACGCACCCGACGCCAGAGTCCTCCATTGCCCGACCGGCGGAAACGCGGCACCGATCATGGCCCCGCTGTAAAGAGTTCCGACGCCGACCGACGCTGCAGGTGACGCCGGACACGCAGCCTCATTGGCTACGACCGAAACATCCAGTCTCAGCGGCATTTCCGCGCTGGATTGAATAGTGTTCTGAACCCGATAGCGCATGGGGATGCTCCCCTTGTTGAAAACGGTCAGCGGAGCCTGAGAATAGTCACCGGGCCCTAGCTTGCGAGTGCTGCTGCCAAAGCCTTGAAAGTCGAAAGCCTTCGATTGGACTCCACTATTTCCCACCGCCAACTCGAGGCGGCCTGAGGTGATGGTGCCCCCACCCGTTGTCTGTTCGGATCTCCACGTGGCGGTGGCCTGCTGGGCAGAAAGTAACGTCAGCACCAAGACCGCCGACGCAGCCAGGGCAGCCACGATGTACTTATTCTTCATCGAGACCAGCTCGCCAGCACGTCGTCACACCACAGTGCGCCCGCCGCCGGTGCCGGCCCGAAGGCCAGCACGACGACGGACGCGGTTGCGAACGCCCGAAATCGGCCGTACATAGATTTCACTCCGTAAAGATCAGGGACGAACCTGATCGAGCGTGAGGGTGAAAGCGTTCAAGTTGACGCTCTCGTTCTGTGCAATCAGATCGGCTGTCGCTTCGTCGAAGGTGATGGTGACCTCGGCGGTGATCGTCTGCGGTGACGTCGTGAGCGGGAAGTCGACTGCAGAACCGTTGGGCAGGGACGTTCCGCCATTCACCGAGACCTCAGTGTCGAGTGCGTCGGCGAGCGCTGTATCACCTGCGACATCGGTGAAATCTGCTGTGATGCTTGCACGAAGGTTGTCGCCTGCCCAATTGACCACGTACGAGGTGGAGTACTCGAGAACGTCACCCGGAACGATGGGGAATCCGGAGGGGTCGGCGCCGAGATCAGCCTCGGGGACTACCGAAGTTTCGGTCCAGTTACCCGATCCCGGCACCAATGCGAAATTGAGTTCACCGGAATTGATCGTTCCACCGCTGACAGGCTCCTCGTCACTCCACAGAGCGAAAGATCCCAAACCGCCGAGCAGCAATACTGCTGCCGCGCCTGCGGCTACTGCGCCTTTGGTTGATTTTTTCATATCGTTCTGCTTTCTCTGGTGTGGCCCTGCGAGTGGGCCGGAAAGAATCGACCCGGCCGGGTCGAGTTGACCTCGGTTCGCCCACGCAACTGGTGCGAAAACCGTTGTGTCGTCAAGACTAGCCGGTTTGTTACCTAGGCAAACTTAAAAGTCCAAAAGATTCTTTACCTGCCCTTTACCAGAAAATGGCCGAGTTCCCTGGTTGATCCAAAGGCGACGAAATGTGCATGTAAAAGCGCATTTATTCACTTAGAAAGTCCGCAAGCGTTCGGCAGATAGAAGTATTTATCATTGGTAAATGTTCGAAAAGTGGGTAAACAGTTTTGTTACTTCGACTACGTTCAGAAATACAAAAAATCGGCCCCTAGAACCTGAGTTCTCGGGGCCGATAATCGATTACTGAAAAAGTCAGCCGAGAATATCCCGACGCACGATGGTTTCATCCCGACCGGGACCGACGCCGATGCAGGAGATGTACGCCTTGGACAGTTCTTCGAGACGCAGCACGTAGTTCTGCGCGTTGATCGGCAGTTCCTCGAACGTCCGCGCACCGGTGATGTCTTCGGACCATCCGGGCATCTCTTCGTAGATCGGCTTGGCGTGGTGAAAACCAGTCTGTGTCATCGGCATTTCGTCGTGCCGTACGCCGTCGACGTCGTAGGCAACACAAATCGGGACGGTCTCCAAACTCGAAAGTACATCCAGTTTGGTCAGGAAGTAGTCGGTGATGCCGTTCACGCGCGTCGCGTAGCGGGCGATGACCGCGTCGAACCATCCCGTACGACGCGCACGCCCGGTGGTGACACCGACCTCGCCGCCCTGCTTTGCGAGGTACTCGCCGAAGTTGTCGAACAGCTCGGTCGGGAAGGGGCCCGATCCGACACGTGTCGTGTACGCCTTCAAGATGCCGAGCACCGTGGTGATCTTGTTGGGGCCGATGCCGGACCCGACCGCTGCGCCGCCTGCTGTCGGGTTCGACGAAGTCACGTACGGGTAGGTGCCATGGTCGACGTCGAGCAGCGTCCCCTGCGAGCCTTCGAGCAGGATCGTCTCACCGCGTTCGAGGGCAAGGTTCAATTCGAGCCGTGTATCGGAGATTCGGTGCTTGAAGCCCTCTGCCTGCTCGAGAACCTCCTCGACCACCTGTTGGGGGTCGAGTGCGCGCCGGTTGTAGATTTTCGACAGCACCTGATTCTTGAACTCGAGTGCAGCCTCGACCTTCTGCGTGAGTATCTTCTCGTCGAGCACGTCGGCCGCGCGGACTCCGACTCGAGCGAACTTGTCCTGATAGCAAGGCCCGATGCCGCGCCCCGTCGTGCCGATCTTCTTGGCACCGAGAAAGCGTTCGGTTACCTTGTCGATGGCAACGTGGTACGGCATGATCAGGTGCGCATCGGCACTGAGCAGCAGGCCAGAGGTGTCGACGTTGCGCTCTTCCAGGCCTGCCAGTTCGGACAGCAGCACACCGGGGTCGACTACGACGCCGTTGCCGATCACGTTCTTCACGCCCGGCGTCAAGATGCCCGACGGAATCAAGTGCAGAGCGAACTTGTCGCCGCTGGGGAGTACCACCGTGTGGCCCGCGTTGTTGCCGCCTTGGTAGCGAACGACCCACTGAAGTCGCTCGCCGAACAAATCGGTCGCTTTGCCTTTGCCCTCGTCGCCCCATTGGGCGCCGATCAGGACTATCGCCGGCATGTGCTCTCCTGGTGGTTTTTGGTGCAGTGACTTCTTGTGCAGTGGTGGCCGTTGCAGCGTGCTGCCAAGCTCACGGCAGTGCCGGGGCGTCAGTCTAGCCGAGGCAACGGCTCGCCCGTTGTGGCGCTACGGTGGTTGGCGAAAGTACGCGGAAGACTCCAGACAGTATGCGAAAAACTCGAGACAAGGCTCGGGCCGTCAACCGGCCCGTATGGGGAGCACTGTGACACCGTTCGTCTTGCAATGCGGAACTCCGCTTCTGCCGATCACACTGACCGACGTTCCGTTGACGTCGGCTTCGAAGATCCCCACGAACGACGAATGCGACATATTGTTTTCGGCGGTGGGTGCAGCGTTGGATCCGCGAGTGATCGTCCTCGGTGACGACGCATCGTTGGCGGCTGTACTGACCAGACTCATGCGGACCGAACGCCTGCACATCGAGCTTGCATTCGTCCCCGAGACGACGACCGCGGCGGGCAGCAACTACCGGCTCGGAAGTGGTTCACGCGCCGCGAAGGTGGCGATGACCGGCACTGCCACCCCGACGCCACTTATTCGTGACGATGCTGGCAAGGCAATCGTAGGAAGAGCGTTGGTCGAAGGAATCGCCGGCGATCTGGAGGGCGAGGCGTATGTGGACGACACCAAGCTCTTCTCGGGAACTGTCTCCGGTGTAGAAGTGATGCCGACGCCCGAGATGCCCGGTTTGAAGGCCCGTGTCATCGGCCGTCGTCGCTTGTTCGAACGACGGTGGACTGTCGGCCGCGCGATGCAGCTCGGGGCAAACGCTGCGCAACTGACGCGCGACGGCGTTCCGGGTGATCGTGAGGTGAAGCGCTCGACGTTCTACCGCCACGACCAGGAGTGGTTGCTGGTGCGGTGAAGCCGAGTCCGATATTCCTCGGGGTTCTCGCCGTCGCAGCCGCCGGTAGCGCGTTGGCATGGACGGCCGAGGCAACCTCGACGTGGGCGCGCGCGGGTGTTTTCGTACTGGTTCTGGCCGGTTGGATCGTCTCGGTCTGCCTGCACGAGTTCGGACATGCATTCACCGCGTTCCGTGCCGGTGACCGCGAGGTGGAACTGCGTGGGTATCTGACGCTCAACCCACTGAAATATTCGCACCCGCTCCTGTCGGTCGTGCTCCCGATCATCTTCATCGCCATCGGCGGAATCGGATTGCCCGGCGGTGCCGTCTATGTGCGCTCGGGCATGTTTGCGCCCCGAGTTCAGCGTCGAATCGCGCTTGCCGGCCCCACCGCAAATGCGTTGATTGCCATACTGCTTCTGGCGGTGATCCGCATCTGGGGGATGAACGGCGACCACCTCGTCTTCTGGTGGGGCCTCAGTTTTCTGGCATTTCTTCAAGTTATGGCCACAATTCTCAATCTGCTCCCGGTTCCGGGTCTCGACGGCTATGCCGCACTCGAGCCATATCTGTCGTACGACACCCGCCGTGCGCTCGCGAATTTCAAGGGCTACGGAATTCTCGTTCTTGTCGCATTCCTGTTCGTCCCGGCTATCAATTCGGCATTTTTCGGCGCGATATATTGGATATTCGGTCTGTCTGGAATTCCAGAGATCAACGCACAGTACGGCAATTACCTCATGCGATTCTGGGCCTGAACGCGACATCTGTGACCCTGAATAATTTCCCGGTCCGAAGTCGAGCGTTGCATACTTGGTCCATGGCCACTTGGCGAGAATTCGAGAGCGCGGCACCGGAGCTGGCGACGGCCGTCTCCGCCAGATCCGGCGCACACAAGCATCATGTGCTGGCGACGCTCCGCGCAGACGGTTCACCGCGAGTCAGTGGCACCGAGGTTGAATTTCTCGACAATGGAACGTTGAGACTCGGATCGATGCTCAATGCCCTCAAAGCGCGTGACCTACAGCGCGATCCGCGATATGCGATCCACACCAACCCCGGAGACCATTCGATGGAAGGTGGGGACGCGAAAATCTCGGGGCATGCCGTCGATTTCGTGGATCCCGAAGCGCTGCAAAAGATATTCGACGCGGCACCGCGCGAACTGTCCCCCTACAACGTCTTCGATCTCGATATCACCGAGGTCGTCCTGACGGAGGTAGTCGAGGACCAGCTGAAGGTTCGGCTGTGGAAGCCGGGCGCTCCGGTGCGGACTTTCACCAGGTGAGTTCGTCCTTGCACATCGCGCCCTGAGCGCTCGGTTCCACCTGGACGGTTGCGTGATCGAGACCGTAGGTCGTCAGCACTGCTTTTGCGCGCTGGAGCAGTACCGAACCGGAGCCATCACACTCGAGGTGAACCGTCGCGACGTCCATACCTGTAGTGAGCGTCCAGATATGGAGATCGTGCACTCCGACGACGCCGGGAAGAGCAGCGAGATCCGCTTCGACGGCTTCGACGTCGACGTGTCCTGGGCTCGCTTGCGTCAGGATGCGCAACGCGGACCCGGCCAGCTTGAGTGCACGCGGAACTACCCACAGCGAGATGAGCACACCGATGACGATGTCCGCCCACGTCCAATCGAACACCAGCAGGAGCACGCCGGCGATGAGGACGCCGACGCTACCGACTGCGTCGGCCAGCACTTCCATGTAGGCGCCGCGTACCGCGATACTGTCTTTGGCATCGCCGCGAATAAGAAGCATGACAACGAGATTGGCTACGAGGCCTGCCGCGGCCGTCAGGATCATCGCCAGCCCGGGGATGTCGGGCGCATCGCCGATTCGGCCGATGGCCTCGTACATGATGAACGCCGCGACACCGAGTAGTAGGACTGCGTTGGCAATCGCGGTGAGGACTTCGGCGCGGTGCCATCCGAAAGTCCGAGCGGCGACGGCGCTCCCCTTGCGGGCGAGCAGAAGGGCGATCAATCCCATCGACATTCCGAGCACGTCGGTGAGCATGTGGCCGGCATCTGCCAACAGACCTAGCGAGTTGATCGCCAACGCCACCGTGGCCTCGACGATGAGAAATACCACGAGTATCGCCAGCGCGATGAACATCTTGCGGATCCGACCGCTCGACGGGCCTACAGCCTGCGGGGATCCCGCCATGCCATGACTGTGTCCGTGCCCCGCGCCCATGGTTCCCCTCCGGTCGTTCGATTCGACCTCACCATATGCGTGCATACGCATATATGCAACGGGGTCGTCCCCTTACAGCACGTCCGGGGTCACACTCGGCTTCTCGACGGTCGGCGGCAGCGTCGCCAGAGCCGATATTCGCTTCAGACCGGCCACCTGCAGCAGATCGACGATGATCGACCGCAACTGAGCCAACACCACCGTCGCGGACAGACCAGCATTGTCGATCAGTTCAGGTTTCGCACCGGATGCGACCGACCGCAGCGCCCGCGCCGCGTCGGCCGCGTCGGGGCGCTGCCCGGGATCGGCGAGAATCATCCGTCGCAGCACATCCACCGCTTGCGAGAGCTTCTCGACCTCGTCGACGAGTCGCGGATCGAGTATCTCGTCGTCACGCACCAACGACAGTGACCGCCGTGCGAGCACCCGAATGTTGCGTACGGCATTGTCGAGCGGATCAGCTGTCTTGGCCAGACTCGCAAGACGGTTGCGTTGCCTCCAGTACAACGGTGAGATCCGCGCGATCTCTCGTCCGCCCTTCAGTTCACTGCGCAGAGTGTCGATATCGGACTGCGTCGCACGCGCCTTCTTCAACGCTTCCTCGATGGGCTTCGGGTCGTTGGCAACGAGACCGTCGGCCACCTTCTGCAGCACATCCGAGGCCGTTTTCAGAATTTTCGCCGCATCCTTACGCGCCCGCCACACTGGATGAGTCGGAATCAGTGCGACGATCGCGATCGCGACGAGACCGCCGACCAACGCGTCGACCATCCGGTCGATTCCACCGGTGTTTCCGGGTGGAATGAGCGTCGCAACAAGTACGGCCGAGGAGCCTGCCTGCATCGCAAAAATCGGACCGCCGTCGAGAAACACCGCGGCCGCCATCGCGAGTGCCACGACCAGAGCGAGCTGCCAGGGGCCGCTGCCGATCGCCGAAATGATCAGGTCGCCGACACCGATTCCCAGAGTGACGCCTACAACCAGTTCCGCCGAACGCCGCAACCTGGACCCCAGTGAGAGGCCGAGCGAGATGACGGCCGCAATCGGCGCGAAGAACGGAGTCGGGTGTCCGACGATGTCGGTAGCGACAAACCAGGCGACGCCGGCCGCCAAAGCACACTGAATAATCGGCAACAACGAAGACTGGAGCCGGAGACGCCCGGTCTTCAGCCGCGCCCTGCCACGCTTTGCCGTCGGGCGAAAGCGATCAGCCGAGGCCGAGCGCGTCCGCAGCTTTAGGGTCGCAGTCTTCCAGGAGGTCGAGGCAGCGGGCGTACTCGTCGTTCTCGCCGATATCGCGCGCAGCCTTTGCAAGAACGGCGACGCATCGGAGGAATCCTCGGTTCGGCTCATGGTTGTACGGGACCGGCCCGAACCCCTTCCATCCATTGCGACGCAGCTGATCGAGTCCGCGGTGGTAACCGGTGCGCGCATAAGCGTAGGCGGTGATCGTCTGTCCAGCGGTCCAAGCGCCTTCCGCCAAATAAGCCCAGGCAATCGAGGCCGTCGGATTGTCGGCAGCCACCTTTGCCGGGTCCTCGTGATTCAGAAGCGCGGACTCGGCCTCTTCGTCTCCAGGCAAGAGCGTCGGCTGCGGTCCAAGCAGGTCACCGAAAGAAGTCATGGACCCTATTGTGCCCCGACACTCTGCGCGCGTGCGTCCACCCACCCTTCCGCTCGCTAGGCTCGTCTGCGTCACACAGTCCGGTCAGTTGGGAGAACAGGGTGTCGGATCAGCAGGACAAGTCGAACGAGGTGGGCGAAGAGCCCGCCACCGAGGCGATTCGCAAACAAGAACCACCGGCCGCGAAGCAGCCGCCGACACAGAAGACCCCGCCTCCTGCTGCTCCCGATCCGTCCGAAGCGGAGACCACCGCCCTTGCCAAGGTGCCACCGGCTACCGAGCATCCCCACCCGGCGCCGTCGACCGTGAAGCCCTCCGGCGCCACGCCCGCTGCCCGACCGCCGGCTGCACCGCGACGCATCCCCGCGCGTGGTGAGCTCTCGCAGCCACAAGTACCGCCCCAGCGCATCGAACCGACGCCGAGCACTCCGTCGCGGAAGTCCGAGAGCAGAAAATGGATCGCCGCGCTCGTGGGTGCGTTGGTCCTGATCGCCGCCATCGGCGTCGCGGGATTTGCCTACCTCTCGCGCGACGACGAGGGCAGTTCGGTCGATGCGCAGATCAGAACGTCGATCCAATCGTTCACGCAAGCATTGAGCACCGGAGATCTAGCGACTCTCCGCAGCGCCTCGTGCGGCGAACTTGCCACCTTCTACCGCGATATTCCGGACGCCGATTTCGCCGACGTCCACCGCATTGCCGTCGAGCAGGGCAATGTTCCGGTCGTGGAAAGCATCGATGCCATTCAGGTGACCGGCGACACCGCGATTGCGCAGGTCCTTGCGCACACTGCGGCCAATCCCGCCGACACCTCACCCCGCACCTTCGACCTGCGCCGTGACGGCGATGTGTGGAAAGTCTGCAGCCCGAGTAGCCCCGCACCCCCCGAGTAGCCCCTGATTACGCAGTGGCACCCCTGATCACGCCCAGCACTCGGCCCCACAACGAAAGCGCGTTGCGGGGCCGAGTCGGTCGAGAGTGGGTTTTATCCGGCAGACACGCTGCGGCCGGCGGACTTCAGGTCGTTGCACGCCTCGATGACGCGAGCGGTCATCCCTGCTTCGGCCTTCTTCAGGTAACTGCGGGGGTCGTAGACCTTCTTGTTGCCGACCTCGCCGTCGACCTTCAGGACGCCGTCGTAGTTGCTGAAGAAGTGCCCGGCGATCGGCCGACTGAATGCGTACTGGGTATCGGTGTCGACGTTCATCTTGACGACGCCGTAACCGAGTGCCTCTTCGATCTCACTCTTCGCCGACCCCGATCCACCGTGAAAGACGAAGTCGAACGGCTTGGAACCCTCGGCAAGACCAAGATGCTCCGACGCGACCTTCTGGCCGTCGGCGAGCACCGAAGGCTTCAGCTTGACGTTGCCCGGCTTGTAGACGCCGTGCACGTTGCCGAACGTTGCTGCGAGCAGGTAACGCGATCCCGCGTCGCCGGCACCTAGGGCTTCGACGGTCTTGAGGAAATCCTCGTTCGAGGTGTAGAGCTTGTCGTTGATCTCGGCCTCGACGCCGTCTTCTTCGCCGCCGACGACGCCGATTTCGATCTCGAGAATGATGCGTGCTGCCGCTGAGAGCGCAAGCAGCTCCTTGGCGATCTCGAGGTTCTCATCGATCGCGATCGCGGAACCGTCCCACATGTGCGACTGAAAGAGCGGGTTCTTGCCCGCGTCGACGCGCTCCTGGGACAGGGCGATCAGCGGACGTACGTAGGTGTCGAGCTTGTCCTTCGGGCAGTGATCAGTGTGCAGCGCGATGGTGACGTCGTATCGCGCAGCGACCACGTGAGCGAACTCGGCGAGGGCTGCCGCGCCGGTGACCATGTCCTTGATCCCCAGGCCCGACGCGAACTCGGCGCCGCCCGTCGAGAACTGAATGATGCCGTCGCTACCTGCATCGGCGAAGCCTTTGATGGCGGCATTGACGGACTCGGAACCTACGCAGTTGATAGCCGGAAATGCGAATTGGTGTTCCTTCGCCCGGCCAAGCATCTCGGCGTAGACCTCGGGAGTTGCGATCGGCACGGCGGATTCCTCCATGTAAAGAGTCGATCGGCGAGCGCTCACGCGTAGCGGCGCGCGCCGTGTGTCCTCTGCAGTATGGCAACTCAACGGCGCTGTGTCGCCCGGGACCCACCAACACCTGTCGCAGGGTCTCTGAAATCGATCGCGACTAATCGGACAGCCCCGTATCCGGTGGTCGAAACCTGTTGTTCAGGTTCTCCCAGGTTCGGCCGGTAGTGTGAGCGCCGTGAGTTTCAATGCCGCCTCGGAATCCGTGACGACCAACCTGGCTTTGCTGCCCGGGTTCCTCGATCCGGTCAACCTGCTCAATTCGTTCGGCACCTGGGTGTTGGTCGGATTGTTGCTAGTCGTTTTCATCGAATCGGGGTTGCTGTTTCCCCTGCTACCCGGTGATTCGCTGCTGTTCACAGCAGGGCTGATCGCGGCCTCCAAGTCGACGGACATCGAGCCGTTCGCACCTATCTGGCTCTTGCTGATCTTGATTCCCATCGCCGCGATCCTCGGTGACCAGGTGGGGTTCTTCATCGGCTCCAAGGGCGGTACCGCCCTCTTCAAATCGAACGATGCGCGCTTCTTCAAGAAGAAATACATCGACGAGTCGCATGCATTCTTCGAAAAACACGGGCCTATCACCATCATCCTCGCGCGCTTCGTTCCGATCGTTCGCACTTTTGCCCCCGTCGTCGCGGGTGCGTCGAAGATGAAGTATTCGCTGTTCCTGACCTACAACATCGTCGGAGGCATCCTCTGGGGTGCAGGTGTGACGATGCTCGGCTACCTGCTCGGCCAGATCGATTTCATTCGCGAGCACGTCGACATCATCTTCATCATCATCGTTCTCGTCTCGGTGTTGCCGATCGTCATCGAGGTCGGCAAACGGATGATCAAGGCACGCAAGACTCCGTTGGCCGAAGCGACCGAGTCGATCGAATCGCAGAGGGACGCCACTTCCTGACATGGTGCGTCGCGCATGATCGGCCAGATCAACGTACAAGCGTCCGAGACGCTAACGGCAATGGGCAGTTTCGGACCGCTCACCACTGCCGGTCCTCTTGTCGTATGGATCATCGTCGTCGCCTTCGTGTTCCTCGAATGCGCTGTCATCATCGGCCTGTTCCTTCCCGGTGACTCGATGCTCGTCACCGCAGGAATCGTCATGGCCACACACTCTTCCGGAGTCGGGCACATCTGGGCACTGTCGGTGGGCGCGATGATCGCCGCGATCGCCGGAAATCAAGCCGGATACGTCATCGGCCACCGCACCGGCTCCAAGCTCGTCGCACGCAAAGACGGCAAGTATCTCAACACGAAGAACCTGCACAAAGTGAATGTCCTGCTGGAAAAACACGGCTTCTGGGCGGTACTCGTCGCTCGCTGGATTCCGTGGGTCCGCACGCTCTGCCCGATGGTCGCAGGCGCAGCAAACATGAACCACCGCAAATACACGATTGCCAGCACCCTGGGCGCCATCATCTGGGCGCCGGTGCTGCTGCTCATCGGCTTCTACTTCGGCAGCTTCCTCGAACAGGTCCCGTGGCTACTACCGGCGGTATTGATCGCGATGATCGTCGCGCTCGTACTGGGCACCGCACTCGGCATCTGGCAGTACCGCAAAGAGATGGCCCGACCGACGGAGATTGTCGAGGTGGAAGAGGTTCACGAGTGAATCCTCGGGCAGTACTTCGCTAGCGGAAGCCGGCCGCGGAGACGACGTGGGCGGCTTCCATCAACATCCACCCACCTAGTTGGACCGATAGATCGCGCTCGGGAATCCTGGACGAGCGGACTGTCCCACCGGTGAACGTGGCAATGGAATGCCCCGATCCGGGCAGGCGCGCCTCCTTGTTCCAGGCGGCACCGAACAGCGGATGGTCCTCGACCTCGAGTCGGTTCTCCCACGCGGCCTCCGCCGATGCAAGAACGATCGATGCCGCCAGCGAGCGAGCCTGTTCGTCCTCGTCGCACTCACCGGGGAGCGTCGTGGCGACGAAAGCAAGGTTACGTGCCAAAATTCCGTCGAACAGACCACCGTCGCCCCCGCCCACGCCCCCGCCCACGATCACCAGGTCCCGACACAGGTGGGTCTCCACGGCGGCAACCAGCGCATGAACGCGTGTGCGATGTCGCGGCGCATCGAGACGAACTGCCAATTCGGTCTCGACCCCGAGCACGACGCCCTGGCAGTAGCTGAACACTGCACGATCGAGCACGCCACCGGTGCGAATGCCGTCGAGCATCAGACCCGTCGCTGGGTCGCGCAGGTTCGCGTCCATCCAGTCCGCCATGGCCTGTGCGCGCCACAGCCGACCGGTGCGAGCAAGCAGTATCGACGCAGGCCCGTTCGCCGGAGTGTTGTAGAAATCGTCACCCTTGCGCCACGGTATTCCGCCGCCCTTCTTCGGTGCCCAGGCGTCGAACAACTCCAACTCGATCGTGTGGATCGCCGACCGATGGTCGACGGCGTGCAACCGCTGCGATCGCTCCAGCGCAAGGCCGAGCCATGCCATGTCGTCGTAATAGTTGTTGGTCCATCCGGTGATGTTCCGAATGCGATGTGCACGAGCAATTTTGGACAACTTCCTGCGACGCTTGGCAGTGGGCGCCCGCGTCGCCGCGTCGACAGCACAGTCCAGCAAGTGCGCCTGCCACCAGTAATGCCAACGTCCGAACAGTCGTTCACGCCGGACGGGCGGCCACGCCACCACTCCTAGGGCGGTGCCGGGCAGTCCCCACAATCGACGTACGTGGCGCGCGTAGACCGCCCCCTCCGCAGCGTCTGCACGCTGCGACCATTGCTCCTGCATACACCGATCCTGCCATTACCGGCAAAGCGAGTGACACAAGGAGGTCAGGTCCACGCCTGAGACAAGTCCGCGTGCTGCCGAACCCAGGAATGCATGGCGATACCCGCGGCAACACCGGCGTTGATACTTCGAGTCGAACCGAACTGGGCAATGGACACCGTCATCGAGGCGCCGCCGCGGGCTTCCTCCGTCACTCCCGGGCCCTCCTGACCGAACAACAGCACGCAGTCACGCGGAAGATCCGCCGTTTCCAGCGGCACCGAGCCCGGTGTGTTGTCCACGGCGACAACGGTCAGCGAGTTCGCCCGGGCGAACTCGAGCAAGTCGGCGACCGTGGCGTGGTGGTGAATGTGTTGATAGCGATCGGTGACCATTGCACCCCGCCGATTCCACCGACGACGACCGACGATGTGAACTGCCTGCGCAGCAAAAGCATTGGCCGTCCGGACCACGGTGCCGATGTTGGCGTCGTTCGCGAAATTCTCGATCGCGACGTGCAGACTGTGCCGACGACTGTCGATGTCCGCAACGATCGCCTCGCGTGTCCAATATCGATAGGCGTCGACGACATTGCGTCGATCTCCATTGTCGAGCAGTTCGGCGTCGTAACGAGCATCGGTCGGACACGGCAACGCGTACTCTTCGATCCACGGTCCGACACCATTGGGGGCCTCACCCCACTCGGTCGGGCCGGCATCGGCTGCGACTCCGGATTCCTTGTCGCTCAAAATGTTTCGTTACTGTCGGCAGCAATGCGGAAACCATGACCGGTCTCGTCGTTGTTGCAGGAGATACCGTCGGCGGCCGAGATGCACGTGTAGCCGTCGCCGACGATCTGTTGACCCACCTCGAGCGGCGGGTCGATCGTTTCACCACCCGAGGTGTACACCGCGCCACCGGAGCACATGAACTCGGCTACGCCTTCGTTCGTGACGCGAATTCCGTTGCCCCAGCTGATCATGCACGATTCGGGCCGCGGTGGAACCGGCGTGGTCGTGCCTTGACAGCCTGCTTCCGTCCGCGAAGGAAGAGTGACGATTCCGCACTGGAACTGCCCGTCCGGAGAACTGAAATAGTAGGCGCCCTGTAGCGGGGCATACGTAGTCTGCGGCATCGGCGGCGGTGGCGGCGGTGGCGGCGGTGGCGGCGGAGCAGGCTCGGTCGTCGTGGGAATCGGCGCCTCGGTAGGGGTGACGGGGGCAGGTGCGACCGTCGTCGTAGTGGTAGCGGCGGGCGCACTCGTCACACTCGGCGGCGAGGTTGCGGCCACCTCCGCACCGGACTCACTGCCACATGCCGTCAACAATGCCATCACCGCCAGGACTGCCGCTGCTGCAAGACGCTTGTCCACCATGAAATACCCCGACCCCGCTCTCGCTGACCTGTTCGCAGTGCGACCCTACCGGCGCACCGCGACAAGCACTGTGGGGGTGGGTCAGGTGTGGCTCAAGCGCCGGTTGATCTCACGCGTCAGCCATGCTGGGGAGAATCTCGACCCGAGGGTCATCACCTTGGACTGCAGACCCACTGGGAAATGGACCTTGTGCAGCAGGCGCTTCGAAGGCCGGGTGGCGTCGAAGATCGCTTCGGCGACATCGTCGGCCGTGAGCTTGATTCCGAGCGAGTTGGTGGTGCCCGTGGACACACCCTGGGTCATCGCGGTCTGCACGAACAGCGGCCACATCGCCTTCACCGAGATGTCGTACTCGGCCCATTCGAGGTCGAGGGCCTCGGTGATACCGCGGACTGCGAATTTCGTCGCGCCGTAGGTGACAAGTTCAGGCTGGCCGTAGATCGCAGATGCGGAACAAAGGTTGATGACCTGGGCGCCGGGGGTGGCCTTCAGATACGAGAATGCGGCGAGAGTGCCGTAGACGACGCCGTTGAAGTTGATGTCGATTTGACGCTTGTGCACAGCGAGCGGTATCTCTTCGAATTTGCCTGCGACGAGGATGCCCGCGTTGTTGATCAGGACGTCGAGTCGCCCGCCGGACTCCCTTTCGAACTCAGTCAGGCGATCTGCCCACTGAACCGGGTCGGTGACGTCGAGAACTCCCGTGATGACCCGGCCACCGGCCGCGGCTATCTCCTTGCTCAGCGACGCCAATCCGGTCTCGTCGATGTCATAGGCCCCGACGAGGTATCCCGAGCGAGCGAATTTCAATGCGGTGGACCGTCCGATTCCGGCTGCCGCGCCGGTGATGAACACAGTTCGAGTAGGCACACCGACAGGATATGGGTTACTAGAATTATCGGTAAACACTTCGACCGTTTTCGGGACTACGCTGAATGAGTCTTCGAGGAGATTTCGGTGAATCACGAAAAAGTTCTGCGCTCGGTTGCCTTCGTCGCTGTCGGCTACCTCATCGTGCTGATCATCTGGGCCGGCTTACTGCGAACGCATACACCGCCCGGTACTCTGCCCTACCAAATTGTCGGCCTGGTTGCCGGATTCGGTACGGCGCTCGCATTGGCCATGATGGTCGCCAACCGCCCCACTGCCGAACAGCGACGACTGGCCAAGAACGGGGTCGAGGGCTGGGCGACGGTCGAGGCGAGCCGAAGGATCGACGAGAGGAAGATGGAACTCGACTTGGCGTTCACAGTGCCCGGTTCGGATTCCTACGTCGGCAGGATCGTCTACTCGATACCCCCTTCGGAGACGACGCGATTCGAAACCGGTCGAACCTTGCCGATCCTGGTCGACCCGTCGGATCACCACCGTGTCCTACTTCTGCCTGCTGAATCCTTCGACGAGAAGTAGCTGAGCGGCGGAATACGTCGCCAGAATCGCACCTTCGACGACCCGCCGAGACATCTCGCTCGAAAGATAGAGCCGCCGGTACACGATCAACGCGTCGGAGACGGTGAACAGGATTCCGCCCAGCGCCTGCCAGGAACGCGGATCGGAATTCGGCACCACGACACCCGCGTACACGTCCGCTCCTGGTGCGGACGCTGGATCTGCAGCCAACGTCGACATCGCCGCCAGAGCTACGCCGTACCCGGCCAATCCCGGGGCCACCTTCGGTGACTTTTTTGCCAACTGTGACGACGCCACCGCCCAACCGGCGAAGCGCGGTACGGCGGCGGCCAGCGTCGGTCGACTACCAGCCGAAGCGAGAAGGACGCAATAGCAGCCCTGCATGACAGCGAAGGCTCCGGCTCCGCGCAAAATCTTGGAATCGTCATCCGGGTCCATCAACAGAACGTCGCCGACGGTTGCGGCTGAGAGCGCCACCCCGAGGACCGGCGAGAAGCGCCGCATCCCGAGCGCAAGCGCAGGGACGATGAGCGGCTTGGCTACCCGGTGCATCATCTCGTTCCCGGTGACCGCACCGACCACCGTCGCGATCGCAGCCGAACCAAATGCAGCACGTGAGAACGTCGTTCGTTTCATCGGACTTGTTTCCTCCATCGCTGGCTGAGCAGAGCAAATATGTGATGCTGACCCCGAATGCTTGATCGCAAGCCCCAAGGTTGCCATGGTGATGGTTGGACACGCGAGAGAACACGTGGGGACTACGATGCGTCGAAAGCATGCACAGCACGCCGGAACGGCCCGATCGCATCATTTTGCCGAGCGAAACCCATTGGTTCGCCGCTCGGACCGCATTCAGTCCACCATCAAGACCACCGTCTTCACCCTGATGATCCTGATGTTGCCGGTAGCTGCGTGGATCGGAATGTCCACCCTCGCCACCGTGCAGAGTCGGGTCGCCGCACAGGAGAGCAGTGTCCACCAGGTCACTGCCACCACCACCGCCGTCGCCGATACCGCACCCGTCCTGCAGGGCGAAGTCGGATCGGTTACGAGCACCACCGTCGAGGCGACGTGGAGCTATGACGGGCTCGACCATCACGGACAGGTCTCCCAGCCGACAGGCAGTCCCTCCGGCACCCAGCTCCCGATATGGATCAACCGCGACGGCGACCCGACCGCACCTCCGGCAACCATGGCCGATGCCGTCGTCACGGCACTGTTCACCGGATTCGGCAGCCTCTTCGCCGCCGCATCTGTTCTCGTCGGCACCTATTTCGCTGTCCGATTTCGTCTCGACGCCCAAAGGTACGACGAGTGGGACCGCGAGATCGAGGTACTTCTGGACGAGAACAGCCCGACCTGATCGAGCGGTAGTTGCGCGTCGACTACTCCCCCGCTGCCTGTACGAGGTACGGAAAATCACAGTCGCCTATCGACGCAGCTCAGCCACCCAAACCACTTCAGTCACAGGCGTCCCACACGTAACACTTCTATAACCAAACCCGAAGTAAAGCTTTGAAGACCGTCAGGTCCGTTACGGTCTTGGAACGCTCGTATGCATGTCTCACTGACTTGAATTCCGTGTCGGGGCGGAAATACGGCGGCTCAGACCGCTACCGACTGAAGGGCTCCACATATATGTCGCACAAATCGATCTCTAGGTCTCGGCGTGCCCGCATTGCCGCGGCCGGCGCGGTAGTCGCAATGTCGTTGACGGTCGCCGCACCCGGCATCGCCTACGCAGAAGATCCCACTACGCCTCCCAGCGTCAGCGAAGAGACGACACCGACCGACGAAACGGCCCCTGATACCGGCGAGAGCGCATCCGAGAGCGTGGTGCCCAACGCCGCCGTTCCTGCGGCCAACGAGGGTGACGCCGCCGAGGTCGGACCGATCGCCCCCCTCGAGGCACCGTCCGCCGAGCGCCCACTGCCTCAGGTCACGGCCGGCGTAGTCATCAACGACGACGGCACCGCGACAATCGACGTCGCCGTCGTCCCGCAGCTATCCGAAGCGGAGAAGAAGGCGCTCGCCGACGCAGAGATCGCCAGCAAGGCCGCCGCAGAAGCCTCGGTCGCCGCCCAGACTCGCTACGACGCAGCAGTCGTCGCAGCAGCAGCCTCCGACACCGCGGCAGCCAAAGCCGAGCTCGATGCCGCAGGCGCCGCGCTGACCGCGACCGACGCCACGAAGGCAGCAGAAGCGGCCAAGGTTGCCAGCATCGCGGCCTCCGCCGCGGCCACCGTAGCCAAGGACGACAAGGCAGTGTTGGATGCCAAGGTCGCCGAAACGAAGACCGCCGCCGAAACAGCGAAGTCAGAAGCCGAGTCCGCCGAGAAAAAGGCAATCGAACTCGAGGCCACAGCCGCAGCAGCGGGTGACCCCGAAGCCGTCGCAGCCGCCGCCGAAGCACGGGCAGAGGCCGACGCGAAAGCAGAAATCGCGTTGACTGCACAAGCCGACTTCGACAAGTCGACGACGGAATTGCGCGAGTCCGTGGCCGCCGTCGAAGAAGCGTTCAAGAAGTTCAACCTCGCGAAGGTGACCGCAGCCGTCCGCGCGGCAGTGGCTACCGCGGCCCGCTCGGCCTCACTGGCCGTCGAGGCCAGAGCGACTGCGGAAGCGTCCGCGGCTGCAGACGCCAGAGCAACCGAGCTCGAAGCAGATGCTGCGGCGAGCACTGAGGAGGCCGCAGCCGCGACCAAGGCCGCCGAGGAAGCACGGACTGCCGCAACCAAGGCTGCTGCAGATCTGAAGACAGCGGAGGCCGAGGCCGCCGCTGCAGCCGAAGCTGCCGCGACTGCAGGTGACAACGTCGCCGATCTGGAAGCGAAGGCGACCGCAGCAGCCGCAGCACTCACCAAAGCCGAAGCCGACGCCACCGCCGCGACGGAGAAGGCCGACGCGCTCGCAGCCACCGCGGCCACCGCGGAAGCAGACGCAAAGACCAAGGCCGAGGCAGTGACCGCAGCGAAGGCCGAGGCTGCAACGGCCAAGACCGCAGCCGAGACCGCAGCCAAGGCCGAAGCAGACCTGAAGAATAAGGCCGCCGAGCTCGCCGCCAGTGGCCCGAAGCTCAGTTTGACCATCAACCTCGGTGGAACCGCACACGACGACGTCGACAGCACCAAGGTCGACGAGACCACCGTCGTCGTCGACGAGACCGGCGTCGAACTGATCGGTGTCTTCAACGAAGACGGTTCCTTCACCGTCGCCGACTACTTCACCACGAACGACCAGGGCGTCATGATGGTTGCCGGTGAATTGCCTGCCGTCGATCTGGCGCTGGGCGATTCAGCCGATTCGGCATCGAGCGGTTCTTCCGACTCCAGTACTCTGCCGGCGATCCTTGCCGGTGTCGGAGTCGTCGCCGTGGCCGCAGTCGGTGGCGGACTATACCTGCGTCGCCGCAACGGTGCCGATGCTTCGTAGATCCATCTGGGTCACCACTGCGGCACTACTCATCGCTGTATCCGGTTGCGCGAGTGACGGTTCCGACGTGAGCGGTCCCAGCAGGGAGTCGGTGGAGGCGCAGATTTCTGCGCCTTCACCGACTGCCGCGGTCGTCGATCCGGCCCAGCCCGACGCCATCGAACTGCGATCGTCCGACGGCGTCACCTACATGAGCAGCCCGGTCAATCCGGACGGACTCTTCCGCGGAGGAGACAGTGGACAGGTACTGAATCCTGTCGACGAGCGACCTGCATGGTGGGCCGAGAGCGGGCTACCGGGGACTGATGCTCAACAGACCGTAGTGGTTGTGGGCCACAACTATTCGAAGAAGGACGCACCGTTCAAGGCGCTCGGCGTCGCACAGCCGGGCGACCGAGTCGTACTCGATACCCCCAACGGAATTCTCGAGTACGCAGTGGAAAGCGTCGGCCCACTGCCGAAGGGTTCGCTACTGGGCGACAACGACCTTCGCCGCTCGGTGCCGGGAAGGTTGATCCTCGCCAACTGCGACGTTCGCGGCGGCGAACCGACGAACGACAACTTCATCGTGGTCGCTCAGTTGTTGTAGTTGGGCTCCTACAAACCTAGATCGCCCAGTCCGAGGAGCGAGCGATATTCGAGCCCCTCGGCGGCAATGACGTCGTGGGCGCCAGTTGCCCTGTCCACGACGGTGGCAACTCCGACGACCGTCGCACCCGCCTCCCGCAGCGCAGCGACGGCGGTCAGCGGCGAATTGCCGGTTGTTGTGGTGTCTTCGACAACCAACACGCGCTTGCCGACAATGTCGGGTCCCTCGATCTGGCGCTGCATTCCGTGCGCCTTCGCTGCCTTCCGCACGACGAACGCATCGATCGGGCGACCCGGCGCATGCATGACCGCGAACGCAACGGGATCGGCGCCCATCGTCAATCCGCCGACCGAGTCGAAATCCCAGTCCGCGACGAGTTCACGCATCAACGAACCGATCAGCGCGCTCGCTCGGTGATGGAGCGTCGCACGGCGTAGGTCGACGTAGTAGTCGGCCTCTTTCCCCGAAGACAACGTCACCTTGCCGTGAACGATGGCAAGTTCGCGTACGAGGCCGGCCAATTCGGCCCGCTCGGCATTGTCGGCGCTGATGGCCATGAAGAAATCCCTTCGGTCGTCTCCGGAGAATCTACCGACTCCTCTGTCGGTCGACCGACAGAGGATCAGGCAAGCTGCGCGGGCATGTTGTCAGATTATTCGCCGGCCGACGCGGCATGCTCGACGAACGGCTCTGGATCCGGCACCTTCAACGCCTCCGCTACCAACTTCGACGGGAACGTCGTACGCGCCAGCGAGAGTCGGTATGCGTTGTCGTTGTACACCCGCACTGCGCCTGCGATCCGTTTCTCGGTCGTCTCCAGATCCCCGGCCGGACCTTGAAAGGCCCAAGTGGTCTTGAGCTTGGGATGCATGTCCGACTCCGCGAGCACCGAGTGCACGGCGGCGGACAGCGCATTCTCCGCTGCAGCCTGTGCGTTGAGACCCAGTTCGCGTTCGCGGACTGCTTTGGACCACGACCGAGCACCGACCAGGGCCCGGACCGTTTTCCGATCGAGGCCCGAGGACTCGACGGCAGCGATGAACGGCTCCAGCTGAACGTGGCGGCGATCGAGTTCGACGGTCACGAGATGTCGACTCGCAGCGGTGCGCGAGGAATAGCGTCGGACCCGCCGTCCGAGGCTCACTATGTAAGCAAGAAGAACGAGTACGAGGATCGCAAGAACCACGAAAACAGTCACGAGGTATGAATTTATCGGTGTTCGGCCCGACACGCCCGCAGGCTCGCCCGCGTCGCGCGAATCAGGTCCGTCCGCGTCCTCGTCCGACAAGGTTGGTCAGCTTCCGGACCACACTTTTCGGCACCTTGCTGCCGACGGCCGTCAGTACTTTGTACTGCGCTCCGGGAATGCTGATGACCTTGCCTTTGTCCAGATCCTTCATCGAGGTCTGCACGACCTGGTCGACGTTCAACCACATGAAGCGCGGGATCGAAGACATTTCGATACCCGCCCGCTGATGGAACTCGGTCTTGATGAAACCAGGGCACAAGGCCTGAATCCGAACGCCGGTGCCGGCGAGACCACCGGACAATCCTTCGGAGAACGAGATGACGTATGCCTTCGACGCCGAGTAGGTAGAGCCTCGTCCAGCCAACAAGCCGGCCACACTCGCGACGTTGATCACGGTGCCCTTGGCCGCGGCAACCATCGACGGAAGCGCTGCTCGAGTGAAGTGCATGACGGCAGTGACATTGACGTCCAACTGCGACTGCAGCAGTTCGGGGTCCGCGGTCCAGAATTCACCCGAGGTACCGAAGCCCGCGTTGTTGACCAAATACTCGACTCCCAGTTCCAAACGCGCGATCACGGTCTCGCGCCCGGCCGAGGTTGCCAGATCCACGGCAATGATCTCCGAGTTCGCACCGAATCCGACGCGCAGATCGTCGGCGAGGGCTCGCAGCTTCAACTCGTTGCGAGCGACGAGCACGAGGTCGTATCCACGCGATGCCAGATGACGTGCAAATTCGCCGCCGAGTCCCGAAGTGGGACCGGTGACGAGCGCGACGGGGCGCGATGCGGGTGCGGACACAGGTTCGATCGACTCAGCAGTCATAGACGTGAAGGCTATCTTCTCGCAGCTACTTGTTGGCGTCTTGAAAGAACCCGATGTCGTTCCGATCGATCGATTGCCCTCAGGACTCGCGTCGGCGCCGTTCCGCGTCGCGATTGATCGGAGTCGGGCCGCTCGGGCGTCGCGGCGGGTCCACGGGTGCGGATAAGGGCGGGCGCGGAGCCTGCCGAGGTGCGGGTGCCGGTGCCGGTGCGGGTGGGTTCGGCGCATGCCCGCCCCCGTCGGCGTCGGAGTCGGGGCGGCGACGCGGCAAGTCGGCTCGGGGAGCGGCAGGGCGGTTCCGGACTGGTGGCAGTACGTGAAGAAGTCCCGACAGTCTCGCCACCGCGTCGATAGCGGCATCCCAATCTCTACCCGTGCTGCCCAGCGGCACCGACCCCAGTGCCCATTCACTTTCGCTCCACAGTAACGACACGTGCGCCGGGACGGACTCGGTGAAGGCCGCCATACGCTGATCGCAGACCCGGCGAGCGATTTCGATATCTGTGGCGAACACGACGCGCGGGCCGATCGACCCGAGCAATTCCATATCCTTCTCACGCGGAGGCGGAGTCGATTTGAGACGAAGATCGATATCGACGTCGGACCCGACGGGACGCTTGACCGCCACGATGGTCGAAGTCTCCTCGACGTCGAAGAGCACGAACTTCTCGCCCCTACGGACACCGCGGACTACGTCGAGAGCAATCGCATCGTCGAGCTTGGCCAGCGCTGCCCGATGAAAATGAGAGATCAGTTGATCATCCGTCGGGGCGTACGTATAGCCCTGGGCCTTCGCCCACATCTGTCGAACTCGCCCGAGCTGATCGCGGCGCGACCGATCGACATAGAGAAGGGCGACCGCGCCCGCAAGCGCGATCACTGCTAGTCCGAACCACATAACCGTCATCGGTGATCACCTTATAGCGTGCTGGGTGGGGTGCCTGCGTCGATGGAGCCGGGAGGGTTCAGCCACCGAATTTGGGCACTTCGATGATGACCTCGGCCGTGATGGATCCGCCTTCGACAGGTGCACCATTGACGACGACCAAGGATCCGACCTTCAGATCGGAGAGGTCGAATCCCGACAGGGAGATAACCTCGGTCTGCGGGGTCGTAGTGACCGTTACCGGAGCGCCGTCGACACCGTTGATCGAGATAGTGGCGCCGTCGATCGCAGTGATGGTTCCGACCGCAGCACCCGCCCCACCGAGTATCTCCGGAATCCCACCGGGCACGAGTCCACCGGGCGCCGAAGGAACGACGGGCGCGCGAGGCGGTGTACTGGGCAGCGGAGCCGAACTCTGGGGCAGCGTCCTGGTGATTCCGGGCGACGCAGTGACCTCGGAATCCGAGGACCGATTGGTGAGAAAGAGAATCCCAGCGAGTATCACGACGACAAGGACTGCCAGGGCAAGGAGTGCAACGAGCCACTTGTTGGACGAGTCACCGCCGGAACCACCGCCCGAGGCCTCGACCGGTGTCTCCCCCGTGTAACCGGGAGGCTGACCATACTGCTCCGGGTTTACCGCGTACTGCTGGTTCGCTGCATACTGCTGGTTCGCGGCGTACTGCTGGTTGGCTGCGTACTGCTGGTTGGGGTCGTACGGGGGCATGGCCTGAGTAGGGTTCGGCTGCTGTGGATACGGCTGCCCGTACTCATGACCCGGTGACTGCGGAAAACCGAACTGCTGAGTGGACTGGTCCGGATACGGCTGGCCAGTTGGGTAAGGCTGTGTACCGGGGTAGGGCTGGCCAGTCGGATAAGTCTGCCCAGCGGGATAAGTCTGGGAGTCCGGGTACTGCTGATACTGCTGGCCACCCGGGTGCTGCTGGGGTTGCCAGACCTCGGTGGGCTGATCGTTCTCGGATCCCTCGGGCAACGGGTTCGCGGTGCCATCTGCCCAGGACCGATCGCTGCCCCGAGGCCGATCACGCGGCTCATCCGGATTCGTCATGTTCACGAGGGTACGTCCGAAGTAGGGCCCACCGGAAAGTATCCGGTGGACCCTACTTCCATCAGCGAAGCATTCGTCAGCTCAGGATCAGCTGATCCCCGTCGGGAGAAACGTCCACCGAGACGGGGTCACCGTCGCGGACCTTGCCCGCCAGCAGCAGCTTGGCAAGCTGATCCCCGATTGCCTGCTGAGTCAGCCTGCGCAGCGGACGAGCCCCGTACAGGGGGTCGTAGCCGCGCGACGCCAACCACATCTTCGCCGCCGGGGAGACCTCGAGCGTCAGCCGTCGAGCAGCAAGACGCTTGGCCAATTGGCCGAGCTGGATGTCGACGATCGACTCGAGCTGTTCCTCGGACAAAGCGTCGAACACGACGACGTCGTCGAGACGGTTGACGAACTCGGGCTTGAACGCCCGCCGGACCGCATCCATGACCTGTTCCTTGTCACCACCTGCCCCGAGATTCGAGGTGAGGATCAAGATGGTGTTGCGGAAGTCGACCGTGCGGCCCTGGCCGTCGGTCAACCTGCCCTCGTCGAGCACGGCGAGCAGGATGTCGAAGACGTCCGGGTGCGCCTTCTCGACCTCGTCGAACAGCACGACGGTGTACGGACGCCTACGGACTGCTTCGGTGAGCTGCCCGCCTGCTTCGTACCCGACGTAGCCGGGAGGTGCACCGACCAATCGCGCTACTGCGTGCTTCTCGCTGTACTCGCTCATGTCGATGCGAACCATTGCGCGTTCGTCGTCGAACAGGAAGTCCGCGAGCGCTTTCGCGAGCTCGGTCTTGCCGACGCCGGTCGGACCGAGGAACAGGAACGATCCCGTCGGACGGTTCGGATCGGCGACCCCGGCGCGTGCTCGGCGGACCGCGTCGGACACCGCTTGGACGGCATCCTTCTGGCCGACGACGCGCTTACCAAGCTCGTCTTCCATGCGCAGCAACTTCGCCGTCTCACCTTCGAGCATCCGACCTGCGGGAATTCCGGTCCAGACCGCGACGACATCGGCGACGTCGTCCGGGCCGACCTCTTCCTTGAGCATGAGCCCTTCCTGCGCGGGCGTCGACTCGGTCTTGGCTGCGAGTTCCTTCTCGAGAGTCGGGATCCGGCCGTAACGCAGTTCCGCGGCCTTGCCGAGGTCACCGTCGCGCTCGGCGCGTTCGGATTCACCGCGTAGGTTCTCGAGCTCTTCTTTGAGAACACGCACGGAGTCGATAGCCGTCTTCTCGTTCTGCCAGCGGGTGCTCAACTGGTTGAGCTTCTCCTGGGAGTCCGCCAACTCGGCACGCAGCTTCTCGAGCCGAGCTTTCGACGCGTCGTCGGTTTCCTTCTCGAGTGCCATCTCTTCGATCTCGAGCCGACGAACCGACCGTTCCACCTCGTCGATTTCGACGGGCCGCGAGTCGATTTCCATGCGCAGCCTCGACGCAGCCTCGTCGACCAGGTCGATCGCCTTGTCCGGTAGGAACCGTGCGGTGATGTAGCGGTCGCTCAGTGTGGCGGCAGCAACGAGAGCCGAGTCGGTGATGCGAACGCCGTGGTGCACTTCGTAGCGCTCCTTGAGTCCACGCAAAATTCCGACGGTGTCCTCGACCGAGGGTTCGCCGACGTAGACCTGCTGGAATCGCCGTTCGAGGGCGGCATCCTTCTCGATGTACTTGCGGTACTCCTCAAGTGTCGTGGCTCCCACGAGTCGCAGTTCACCGCGGGCGAGCATCGGCTTGATCATGTTGCCTGCGTCCATTGCGGACTCACCGCTCGCGCCTGCGCCGACGATGGTGTGCAGCTCGTCGATGAAGGTGATGATCTGCCCGGCGGAGTTCTTGATGTCGTCGAGTACGGCCTTGAGCCGTTCCTCGAACTCACCGCGGAACTTGGCGCCCGCGACCATCGAGCCGAGGTCGAGCGACACCACGGTCTTGCCCTTCAGGCTTTCCGGCACGTCGCCGGCGATGATCCGCTGCGCAAGTCCTTCCACGATGGCTGTCTTACCGACACCGGGCTCGCCGATGAGGACGGGATTGTTCTTGGTACGGCGCGAGAGGACCTGGACGACGCGCCTGATCTCGGTGTCGCGGCCGATGACCGGATCGAGCTTTCCTTCGCGAGCCTGAGCAGTCAGATCGGTGCTGTACTTTTCGAGGGCCTGGTAGGTGCTCTCGGGATCTGCGCTGGTGACGCGCGCACTCCCCCGGACGGCCTGGAATGCGTCACGTAGCTCGTTGGCGCCCGCACCGTGGCCGGTGAGGAGGTTGGCGACATCGGAACCACCGGTCGCGAGGCCGACCATCAGATGTTCGGTGGAGACGTACTCGTCGTCCAGTTCGGTCGCCAGCGCCTGTGCTGCGGTGATGGCCGCAAGCGCCTCACGTCCGAGCTGCGGAGTGGTTGTCGAGCCCGTAGCGGAGGGCAGGCGGTCGACCAATTTTTGTGCTTCGGTACGCACTGCAATCGGGTCGACACCGACGGCCTTCAGCAGGGGCGAGGCGATGCCGTCTGTTTGGTCCAGCAACGCCACCAACAAATGCGACGGGCGAATATCCGGGTTTCCCGCTGCGGACGCGGCTTGCAGAGCGGCACTGAGCGCGGCCTGCGTTTTCGTTGTGGGGGTGAAGCTGTCCACTGGTCACCTACTTTCTCGACTGAGCGTTTCGTGTGTCGCTGGATGTAACACTACTCAAGTTGAGTCTGTTCCGCTCAAGTTCGCTGATGCGCTCTTTCAGCGACGCATCAGCCCGCGAGAAGTCGCGGCGGCAACCGCCGAGGTCCGCGAATCCACGCTCAACTTGGTGTAGATGTGCGCGAGGTGAGACTTGACCGTGGCTTGACTCAAGAACAATTTCTGACTGATCTGCAGGTTGGAGAGGCCGTCTGCCACCAACCCCAGTACCTCGATCTCCCGCAGAGTCAGCGCGTTGTCCGGCGTCCTCATCCGGTCCATCAGTCGTGAGGCGATCGAGGGTGCGAGCGCGGACTTGCCCGATGCCGCGGTGCGAACTGCAGCCGCGAGCTCCTCGGGGGGCGCATCCTTCAGCAGATAGCCCGCTGCCCCTGCCTCGATCGCGGCAAGGATGTCTGCGTCGGTGTCATAGGTCGTCAGCACCAACACATGCGGCCCGTCCGGGCGAGCACTGATCACCGCGATAGCTTCGGCACCGTGCATTCCGGGTCCGAACTGCAGGTCCATCAGCACGACGTCGACGTCGAGTTCGGCGGACACTTCGATCGCTTCCTCGGCGGTCCGTGCCTCGGCGATCACCTGAAAGTCGGGTTCGGTCTCCAATACGGCCCGCAATCCGGCGCGCACAACCGGGTGATCGTCTGCCAGCAGAAGGCGAATCATGCTCGCACCTCCAACGGCAGAGTGACGGCGATAGCGGTGCCCTCGCCGGGAGCGGTCTCCACCACCATCGTCCCGTGCAACGAGCGAGCCCGCGCGCGCATCCCCGGTAGCCCGAATCCTCGATCTGTGCGAGGAGGAAGCGCATCAGGATCGAAACCCGTTCCGTCGTCGACGACATCGAGGGCGACTTCGGTGTCCATGTAGCTCAGTGTCACCGCCACTCGGTCGGCATTACTGTGCTGAACGGCGTTGGCGAGGGCAGATTGCGCGATCCGAAGCAATGCGACCTCGTGCGCGATCGGCAGCGGAACCGGAGTGCCGGACAGCGTCCAATCGACCACCGGTCCACCTGCATGAAAGGCATTGGCGCACACGCGTTCCAAAGCTGCAGACAACGAACTGTTCTCGAGGTCGGGTGGGGTGAGGGCGCGAACGAAACGCCGCGCTTCCTCCAGATTGCTCACTGCTGTCTCCCGCGCATGGACGACGTGTTCTCGCGCTTCGTCCGGCCGCTCGGGGAGCATTCGTTCCGACGCACGCAGCAGTAACTGGATACTCGACAGACCCTGCGCCAAGGTGTCGTGGATTTCACGGGCGAGACGCTCGCGCTCTGCGAGGGCCCCTGCCGCATGCTCGGCCGCTGCCAGTTCTCCGCGGGTCGCAGTGAGCTCCTCGATGAGTCTGCGCCGCTGTTCACTCTCCCGGTACAGAGCGTCGTAGCCGAATACCACCGCGACGGCGACCGTCGCTCCGAGCGCCGGTCCGATGACGACTCCCACTGTGAGTGCACCTTGATGCCAGGAGAAACCACCGATCGCCGCGATCGTCGTCGCCACAACTGCGGTCAACCCCCATTTTGGGGAGAGCAGGTGTAGTTGCAGGAAGTAGAGCGGAAACGCGACGTAGACGGCCTCCGGACTCAACACGAGCAACGCGATCCACAGGACACCTACCGCTACCAACCACTGCGCGGCCGCCGAACGAGAGGTCCGCGCCCTCGGCCACAACGCACCTGCCGTGTACACCGCGCCGAGAAGCACCGCGATGACGACTATCGCGACCACGTCCGGCGCATCGTCCAGAACTGCCCGCACGATCGAAAGCGCAACCAATGCGACGAACATCAGATGGAGGCAGCCGCGCAGTACGCGAACGAGTGGGGTGAGCGAAGACGGATCCATAGACACCCCACCTTATCGACGTCGGCCGAGCAAACGCATCGTCCGAAAGGTGTAGCCGGCCCTCCCCCTAAAGGCCTCACCTATGCAGTCTGCCGGTCGATGCCATCCAAGCAGGTTCCGACCAGAGTTGAGCTCAGTCACCGGGACCCGATTCGGTGGCACGCAAGGAGAGGCAAAAGTCGTGTTCGTCGCCTGGAGAGATCTACTGTTCGCCAAGGGTCGGTTCGCCCTGATGGGCACCGTCATCATCCTGATCACCATGTTGGTCGGCCTGTTGTCCGGACTCACCGCAGGGCTCGGTAAAGAAAGCACATCGGCCATTACCGGTTTGTCCGCGGACCGTCTGGCATTTTCCCAACCTGCCGAGGGTAAGTCGGTGTCGTTCACCGACTCCACAGTCACAGAATCCATGTGGCAACAGTGGTCGAGCGTCGACGGGATCGACCGAGCCGATCCACTCGGCATCACCACTACCAAGGCCGAGGCCGGTGAGGACAGCGCTGCAATCTCCGCTTTCGGCGTACAGCAAGGCTCGGCACTGGCGCCGGAATCGGACCGCATAGTTCCCGGAACTGCTGTGCTGTCGACTTCCGCAGCGGATGAACTGAACGTAAACACCGGCGACGACTTCAGCCTCGGTGGGCAGCGTCTAACCGTCGCAGCGGTCGATGGTGACGCGTCCTACAGCCACACCCCGGTGATCTTCATGGACCTGGCAGCTTGGCAGACTCTGACCGGCGGCTCGTCGACCGGCCCTCTGTCGGCCACCGTGATCGGCTTGACCACCAGCGGCGACACTGCCGACCTGGCAGCAGCCGACACGCAGATCGGCACCGACACCGTGACCACGTCCGATGCCAAATCTGCAATCGGTTCCTACACCTCGGAAAATGGTTCGCTCCAGCTGATGCGCGCTTTCATGTTCGCAATCTCAGCCCTGGTCATCGGTGCATTCTTCACCGTGTGGACCATTCAGCGCACCGGCGACGTCGCGGTACTCAAAGCCCTCGGTGCCTCCACCGGCTACCTGTTGCGAGATGCACTGGGCCAAGCAGTCGTACTTCTGGTTGCAGGCACTGCAATCGGAACCGCACTGGCCGCCGGCGTCGGAGCACTGGTCGGCGGGACAGTCCCGTTCGTACTCGATATCGGCACAGTGGCACTACCCGCACTGGTCATCATCATCCTCGGCGCGATGGGCGCCGGGTTGTCCATCAACCGCATCACCTCGGTTGACCCACTTACTGCACTCGGGAGCGCACGATGAGCTTGAACCTGACCGACATCACACTCACTTACCCCGACGGCGCCGGCCGCCTGACCGCGTTGGACAGCGTGGACTTGACCGTGGAAAAGGGCACGATGACAGCGATCATCGGACCGTCCGGCTCCGGAAAGTCCAGTCTGCTCGCAGTCGCCGCAACCTTGATCACGCCCGATCATGGGCAGGTTGTCATCGATGGAGTATCGACCGAATCGCTTTCCCGCGGCGCCTTGACCACTCTGCGCCGCAACAAGGTCGGCATGGTTTTCCAACAACCGAACCTGCTTGCTTCGTTGACCGCAGTCGAGCAGCTACAGGTCATTGCACACATCAACGGTGACTCGCCGCGGGCTGCGAAAGAAAAAGCGTTGGCGATGCTCGATTCGGTCGGGCTGAGCAAGGAAGCCGACAAGCGACCGAACCAGTTGTCAGGTGGTCAACGTCAGCGGGTCAACATCGTCAGGGCCATGATGAACGACCCCGCGGTGTTGCTCGTCGACGAGCCCACCAGCGCGCTCGACCAAGAACGCGGTGCGGCAATCCTGGACCTCATCACCACCCTGACGCACCGCAACGCGACCGCTACAGTGGTCGTCACGCACGACCACTCTCACCTATCCGCCATGGACGATGTCGTCGAAATCGTCGACGGAGTTCTGCGGACCTCGGTGAAGAGCGGCGCCTGATCGAGGAGAGGTCGACGATGGTCACCTCCGTTCGTCTAGGTTGGTAGGCGGCTACTGGGACGGAGGTTGGTTCATGCAAAACGAGCGAGCAATTGCCCTGATCCGGGCCGGTTTCAAATCGGTGCAGGCCGCCGAGGATGGTCCGGATCGGTTGGCTCGCTCCTTTTTTGCACACCTGTTCGCACAGAATCCGGACTTCCGGACGCTCTTTCCGGTGTCGATGGATCAACTTCGTCGCCATTTCATTCTGGCTCTGGGCTACATCTTCGACAATCTCGACAAGACGGACCGGGTCGAACCGTTTCTGGAGCAACTCGGACGCGATCACCGAAAGCACGCAATCACCGGTGCGCACTTTCGCGCAGGGCAGTCCGCACTCATTGCAGCCTTCCGTGGTTTCGTAGGTAACGAGGTGTGGACCGAAGAAGTCGAAGCAGCCTGGGCCGACACGCTCGATGCAGTGAGCTGCAGCATGACGGTAGCAGCAGACAACGACGAGTTGCCGCCGTATTGGGGTGCAACCGTCGTTGAGCACCACCGGGTACTCGACGATCTGGCGATCATTCGACTGAAGGTCGACGCCTCGATTCCCTACTACCCCGGCCAGTACGTCAGCGTTCGGATTCCACAACGCCCCAATCTGTGGCGATACCTCTCGCCTGCGATTCCCAGTAATCCACAGGGGGAGATCGAATTTCACGTTCGCCGCGTATCGGGAGGATGGGTCAGTCCCGCGATGGTCTCCGAGGTGTCGGTCGGCGACAGGTGGGCGATAAGCCCTCCGCTCGGCGGCATGTCCATCGATCGGAACAGCCCCGAGGACGTGCTGATGATTGCCGGTGGAACCGGGATCGCGCCGCTACGAGCGCAGATCATGGGCATGGCATTGCGCAGCACCAACCCACGGGTTCACCTGTTCGTCAGCGGCGTATACCCGTGCGATCTGTACGACATCGAAACGCTGTGGCAGATTTCGCTGTCGAATCCATGGTTGACGGTGATTCCGGTGACCGAAGATTACGAGGACCCTTGGTGGCACTCCGGTCCGACGCGTGAACTGCCATGGGGAATGCACCGTCAACTCTACGGTCGGATCAGCACTGTCGTAACACAATTCGGCTCTTGGGCGGATCGGCAGATTCAGATATCCGGATCCCCCTCGATGGTGCGTACGACCATATACGCGCTGCGCAGAAACGGTACGCCGATGGAGCACGTGCAGCACGATCCACTCTAGATACTGTCGCCCCTTTCAGTGCGGATCCCGCCGATCCATCAGTATCACCCTGTGCCCCAGTTCAATCGAGCTAGCTACGAAGTTCAGAACAGCTGATAGAACGGCGACCCGCAGATAAGTCTGCGCACTGGTATCGACGGTCATAGCTCCCAATCTAGAACGCGTTCTACCCCATGAGCAAGGCCCCGAGTTCATGTACTCGATCTGGAGTATCCGCGGACACCAGAAGCATCGTGACGCCCGCATCCTCCCACCGCTTCACCTCTTCGCGGACGTAATCGGCATTTCCGATGATCATCGTTTCGGCAACCATCTCATCGGGCACCATCGCGGCGGCCTCGTCCTTACGCCCGGACTGATAGAGCTTGCCGATTTCGGCGACTTCGTGGTCGTAACCCATTCGGTTGTACACCTGGGCGTGAAAGTTCAATTCGGGCGCGCCCATGCCCCCCACGTACAGCGCGATGGTGGGTTTGAGCCGCGCGATGGTGGCAGCTCGATCGTCGGTGAGCACTACCTGGCAGGTGGCAGCAACCTCGAAATCGGCCCGGCTGCGTCGCGCGCCCGGGCGCGCGAACCCCTCGTCGAGCCACCCGTTGTACATCGGTGCAAGCCGCGGCGAATAGTAGATTGCCAGCCAGCCGTCGGCGATCTCGGCGGCAAGGGCAACATTCTTGGGGCCTTCCGCGCCCAGCCAGATCGGCAGATCCGCGCGCAGCGGATGCGTGATCGGCTTGAGCGGCTTGCCCATTCCCGTTCCGTCGACCGGCAGCGGATAATGCGGGCCGGCACTGGTCACCGGCGCTTCGCGGACGAGAACCTGCCGCACGATGTCGACGTATTCCCGAGTCCGAGCCAGGGGCTTGGCGAACGGTTGCCCATACCAACCCTCGACGACCTGGGGGCCCGAAACGCCCAGGCCCAGGATCGCTCGCCCTCCACTCAAGTGGTCCAGCGTCAAGGCGTGCATGGCGCAATTCGTCGGTGTACGAGCGGACAACTGCGCAACCGAAGTGCCGAGCTGCACCGATTCCGTCCGTGCGCCCCACCAAGCCAACGGAGTGAACGCGTCCGAACCCCAGGATTCGGCGGCGAAGATGGCGTCGAAGCCGGCGGCCTCGGCCGCGTCGACCAGTTCTCCCGTACCGGCAGGAGGCTGCGCACCCCAGTATCCGAGCTGCAATCCGAGCTTCATTCACGAGCCTTCCTGTAGCGCGGCCTTGCCACCATAATGAGAACCTGTTCTACTGAAAAATGTGACTATGGTGAGTACACCACTCAGCGCGCCCTTGAACAACGCCTTCGACTACACCCGCTCTGTCGGGCCTACCATCGGGGCATTTTTGACGGGCCTGCGCCGCAAGCAAATAATCGGCGGACGAGGAAGCGACGGGCGGGTATACGTACCCCCACCCGAATACGACTCCGTCACAAAAGAACCCATCACCGACTTCGTCGACGTCGGTTCCACAGGCACCGTAACCTCTTGGTCCTGGGTAGAGACTCCCTACGACGACCATCCACTCGACCACCCTTTCGCCTTCGCACTGATCCAACTCGACGGCGCCGACACCTCGCTCCTGCATGCCGTCGACGCCGAGTCTGCGGACCGGATGTCCACTGGAATGCGCGTACAACCGCGATGGGCGCAGGACCGTACCGGCGACATTCACGACATCGTGTGCTTCGAACCTGCGGAGCTAACGGAAGAGTCCGGACCGGAACCTGAAGGTGCGACCGGTGAACCCGTCGAGATGATCACCACCCCCGTCCGCCTCGAGTACACCCACACTGCCTCGGCCGAGGAAAGCTACTACCTTCGCGGTCTCGCCGAAGGGCGCTTCCTCGGAGGCCGGACAGATTCCGAGGGCAAGGTCTACGTCCCGCCGCGCGGCGCAAGCCCAACAGACGGGCGGCCGACGACGGAGAAGGTCGAACTACCAGATCACGGCATCATGACGACCTACTGCATCGTCAATGTTCCGTTCAAGGGCCAGAAGATCAAGCCTCCGTACATTGCGGCATATGTGCTGCTCGACGGCGCCGACATTCCGTTCCAGCATCTGATTCTCGAATGCGATCCGGCGGACGTCCGGATGGGAATGCGCGTCGAGGCCAAGTGGAAGCCGCGCGAGGAATGGGGTTACACGCTCGAGAACATCGAGTACTTCCGGCCGACGGGCGAACCCGACGCCGAGTACGACACCTACAAGCACCACCTCTGAGGGGCGAGAGCATGACCGATATCGCAGTGGTGGGCTTCGCACAGGCACCGAATGTCGCACAGACGGCGGGTACCACCAACGGCGTCGAGATGCTGGTTCCATGTTTCCAGCAGCTGTATGCCGAATTGGGAATCACGAAGTCCGACATCGGATTCTGGTGCTCGGGTTCTTCCGACTACCTGGCCGGACGGGCTTTCTCTTTCATTTCCGCCATCGACGCCATCGGTGCGGTCCCGCCGATCAACGAGTCTCACGTCGAGATGGATGCGGCATGGGCACTGTACGAAGCCTGGATCAAACTGATGACAGGCGAGGTCGAGACAGCGCTGGTGTACGGCTTCGGAAAGTCTTCGGCGGGGACTCTGGCGAAAATTCTTGCGATGCAACTCGATCCCTACCTCGTCGCTCCACTGTGGCCGGATTCGCTGTCCATCGCCGGACTCCAGGCGCGGGCCGGAATCGACGCCGGGAAGTGGGACGCGCGAGCAATGGCCGAGGTCGCCGTCCGCAACCGTGCCAGCGCTCATCCTTTGGCACAGTTGTCCGGCAACCTCGACATCGAGAAATTGCTACAGGCGGACTACATCGCAGACCCCCTGCGCGCACATGATTGCGCACCGGTGACCGATGGTGCGTCGGCGATCGTCCTCGCTGCGGGTGACCGTGCGCGCTCCCTTCGCGAAAACCCCGCGTGGATAAGCGGGATCGAGCATTTGATCGATTCGCCGAACTTCGGCGCACGGGATCTGACGACGGCGCCGTCGGCATACAACGCCGCAGTGAAAGCGTCGGGCGGTGATCTTGCCGGCATCGAGCTGGCCGAACTGCACGCACCGTTCACCCATCAGGAACTGATTCTGTCCGACTGGCTCCCCGAGACCGCGACGATCAATCCCTCCGGTGGCACGCTGGTGGGAAACCCGATGTTCTCCGCCGGACTCGAGCGAATCGGCCATGCGGCGTCGAGGATCTTCGACGGCAGTGCCGGTCGGGTTCTCGCGCATGCAACGAGCGGCCCACTGCTACAACAAAACTTGGTAGCCGTCATGGAGGGAAGATAAGTGAGCAAGCAACCCGCTGCGGTACTGGGTACCGGCCAGACTCACTATGTCGCCAAGCGACACGACGTCTCGATGTCCGGACTAGTGCGCGAGGCGATCGACCGCGCGATGATCGACGCCGAGGTGTCGTGGGACGACATCGATGCGGTCGTCATCGGCAAGGCACCTGATCTGTTCGAGGGCGTCATGATGCCCGAGTTGTTCATGGCCGACGCCATCGGCGCCACTGGCAAGCCGCTCCTGCGCGTCCACACTGCCGGTTCGGTGGGTGGCTCGACGGCCATCGTGGCGTCGTCGTTGGTGCAGTCCGGGGTGCACAAACGTGTTCTCGCCGTCGCTTGGGAGAAGCAATCGGAGAGCAATGCCATGTGGGCCTTGTCGATTCCGGTGCCGTTCAACATGCCTGTCGGTGCTGGCGCCGGCGGATACTTTGCCCCGCATATCCGCTCGTATATTCGCCGATCGAATGCACCCGAGCACATCGGCGCGATGGTGGCGGTCAAGGACCGGCTCAACGGTAGCCGGAATCCCTATGCGCACCTGAAGCATCCGGATATCACGCTGGAGTCGGTTCAGGCGTCACAGATGCTGTGGGACCCCATCCGGTACGACGAGACGTGCCCGTCGTCCGACGGGGCCTGCGCGGTGGTGATCGGTGACGAGGCCACGGCCCACGCTCGTGAGGCGGACGGCAAGAAGGTCGCGTGGATCCACGCTACGTCTATGCGCACCGAGCCGACGACGTTCGCCGGACGCGACCAGGTCAGTCCCCAGGCGGGCCGCGATGCGGCTGCGGCACTGTGGAAGGCAGCGGGAATCACCGATCCTCTCGAAGAGATCGATGTTGCTGAAATTTACGTTCCGTTCTCGTGGTTCGAACCGATGTGGCTCGAGAACCTCGGATTCGTGCCCGAGGGCCAGGGATGGAAACTGACCGAGGCAGGCGACACCGCCATGGGCGGTAAGCTCCCGGTCAACTGCTCCGGCGGCGTTCTGTCGTCCAACCCCATCGGGGCGTCGGGAATGATCAGGTTTGCCGAGGCGGCAATGCAGGTTATGCACCGCGCGGGCGACCACCAGGTGGACAATGCCAAGAAAGCCTTCGGCCACGCCTACGGCGGAGGGTCCCAATATTTCTCCATGTGGGTCGTAGGGAGCGAACAGCCATGAAGTACACGGTCGGTATTGCAATGACACCGCTACACGAACTGCCGGTGCTGGCGAAGACAGCCGAGGAGTGCGGTTTCTCCTCGATCGCACTACCGGATTCCTTGTTCTACATGGAAACACAGACGACGGATTATCCGTACACACCCGATGGCTCACGAATGTGGAATGCCGAAACTCCATGGGTCGATCCGCTCATCGCGGCAGCTGCAATGGGTGCGGTGACCTCGACCATCGAGTTCTATACCCAGGTCCTCAAGCTCGGGTCTCGCAATCCGGTTCTACTTGCCCGCCAAGTAGGTTCGGTTGCCGCACTGACCGACAATCGATTCGGATTCGGTGTCGGGATCGGCTGGGCTCCAGAGGAATTCGAATGGTGTGGGGCACCGTACGCCAGGCGTGGCAAACGAGTCGACGAGATGATCGAGGTCCTCAAGGCGATCCTCGGCGGCGGCATGGTGGAGTACCACGGCGAGTTCTTCGATTTCGACAAGCTTCAGATGAGTCCGGCACCTACGAAGCCGGTTCCTTTCTACGTCGGCGGTCACACCGATGTGGCGCTACGACGCGCTGCTCGAGTAGGTGACGGGTGGACGTCGGCGATGATCAAGTTCGACGATCTGGTCACCGTCATCACCCGCCTGCGAGAACTCCGAGAAGAGTACGGCACGGCCGACAAGCCGTTCGAGATCCAGACCGTGTGCATCGACCGCTTCGGTAAGGACGGTTACGCCGAACTGGAAGACGCCGGTGTCACCGACATCATCTCGGTACCGTGGGTATTCGACGGCATCGCATTCGACGGTCCGCTGGAAGCGAAGCAGGACTCGCTTCGGAAGTTCGCGGAGAAGTTCATCTAGACGCCATACGAATACGAGAGCGGCAGTACGTCTTACGAAGACGTACTGCCGCTCTCGTGTTCACTACCAGGTTTAGTGCGGGACTGGGCAGCCGCCCTTGTAGTCGACCTGAAATTCCTTGACTCCGTTGAGCCAACCCGAGCGTAGACGCCGGGGATCGCCGAGCTTGGAGATGTCGGGGATGTGGTCGGCGATCGCGTTGAACATCAGATTGATCTCCATCCGCGCGAGATTCGCCCCGATGCAGTAGTGAGCGCCGTGGCCACCGAAGCCGAGGTGCGGGTTCGGGTCTCGTAGGATGTCGAACTTGTACGGATCCTCGAAGACGTCTTCGTCGAAGTTCGCGGAGCCGTAGAACATCACGACTCGTTCACCGGCCTTGATCATAGTGCCGTTCAGGTCGAAATCCTGATTCGCGGTGCGCTGGAAGGAGGTGACCGGGGTGGCATAACGGACGACTTCGTCGGCCGTGGTGTCCGGGCGCTCCTTCTTGTACAACTCCCACTGCTCAGGATTGTCGATGAACGCACCCATCCCATGGGTGAGCGCGTTGCGGGTGGTCTCGTTGCCCGCGACGGCAAGGATGATCACGAAGAAGCCGAATTCCTCGGGTGCGAGGTGATCACCGTCGATGTCGGCGTTGATCAGGGTGGTGATGATGTCGTCCTTGGGGCACTTTCGACGCTCGTCCGCGATGCCGTACGCGTACCCGAGGATCTGGGTCGACGCCTCGACCGGGTCGATGTCGAACTCCGGGTCGTCGTATGCGGTCATCTCGTTGGACCAATCGAAGATCTTCTTGCGATCCTCCTGCGGGATCCCGAGCAGATCGGCGATGGCCTGCAACGGCAACTCCGAGGCGATTTCGGTGACGAAGTCACCGGTTGGATTCTCTGCCGCCTTCTTGACGATCTCCTGCGCACGACGCTCCAACTCGTCGTGCAGGCCACCGATCGCTCTAGGGGTGAATCCCTTGGCGACGATCTTGCGGGTCTTGGTGTGCTGGGGAGCGTCCTGGTTGATCATCACGAACCGCTGCAGTTCGACCTGCTCGCGTGTGATGTCGTCGTTGAATCGCGGCATCGCGGTGTTCTCGAAGCTCGAGAAGACGTCGCTGCGCTTGGAGATCTCTTTGATCTCGGCATGCTTGGTGACGACCCAGTATCCGTCGTCGTCGAATCCACCGACGTTGCGCGGCTGCGGGCACCACCAGACCGGAGCTGTTTTGCGAAGCTCGGCGAACTCTTCTACCGGTATCCTCTGTTCGTAGATACTGGGGTCGGTCGGGTCGAAGCCCTCCGGCAAATCGGGACGAATGAGGTCCTGATGTAGGTCTGTCACTTGCTCTCCTGACAGTTTCTTGGGTCGATACACAGGCTGCGGTCCTGTTCGGGGCCTCCGAGCAGGCTGCGCTGCTGCTCGGAGCCACTTTCACGGGCCGCGCTCTTTTGGAACACGTTCTAGCTTTATTCAAACACAAGGGGTCGAGATAGGGAAGAAGATACGGTCAACGCCCATTAACAGTAAGATGGAACCTGTTCTACTTTTGATTGAAGAGAGAGGAGCCCGCAGTGGGCAATCCCGTTATCGTCGAGGCCGTCCGTACACCGATCGGCAAGCGAGGTGGATGGCTGTCGGGTCTGCACGCTGCCGAATTGCTCGGCCTTGCCCAGACCGGCGCAATCGAGCGACTCGGCGTCGCCCCCGAGTTGGTCCAGCAAGTCATCGGCGGATGTGTCACCCAGGCTGGTGAACAGTCGAACAACATCACCAGGACTGCATGGCTTCACGCGGGCCTGCCGTGGCAGAGCGGTGCAATGACGATCGACGCTCAGTGCGGCTCGGCGCAACAGGCCAACCACCTGATCGCCGGTTTGATTTCGATCGGAGCCATCGATACCGGAATGGCCTGCGGTGTCGAAGCCATGAGCCGCGTTCCTCTCGGAGCCAATGTCGGCGAGAACGCCGGACCGAGACGGCCGGATTCGTGGAGCATCGACATGCCGAATCAGTTCGAAGCCGCAGAGCGGATAGCACGACGCCGCGGCATCACCCGAACTGACCTCGAAGTCCTCGGCGTTCGGTCGCAGGCCCTCGCCAAGGCGGCATGGGAGGAGGGTCGCTTCGACCGTGAAGTTATGTCGGTACAGGTCGGGGACGAGACCGTGAGCCGGGATCAGGGCTTGCGTGACACGACAGCGGAATCGCTGGCGAAGCTCAAGCCCGTGATGGACGGCGGAATGCACACTGCAGGTACCTCGTCTCAGATTTCCGACGGCGCCGCCGCCGTCATCCTGATGGATGAGGATCGAGCCAGAGAGCTCGGTTACACCCCTCGTGCACGCATAGTCTCGCAGTGCCTGGTCGGAGCGGAGCCCGAGTTCCACCTCGACGGCCCGGTGCAGGCCACCACGCGGGTCCTCGAGCAGAGCGGGATGAAGATCGGCGACCTGGACCTGTTCGAGGTCAACGAGGCGTTCGCTTCGGTTCTACTGTCCTGGGCTTCGGTGCACAAGCCCGACATGGACAAGGTAAATGTCAACGGTGGAGCCTTGGCAATCGGTCACCCGGTCGGCAGCACCGGTTCTCGACTGATCACGACGGCGCTACACGAGCTCGAGCGCCGCAACGGTTCGACAGCATTGATCACCATGTGCGCAGGTGGGGCATTGTCCACCGGCACAATCATCGAACGGATCTGAACCTCTCGACTATAAGTCACAGTGATTCGGGGGCATTTTCGTGTCGGGCAGCGTCACATCATCGCTGCCCGGCGCGAGCCATGGAATCCACGTTTCGGTGATCAAGCGCCCGTCTCCAGTGAGAATCGCGTCGGGGTCGGGATCTACGAGTACCGGAAATGCAGTGACTGCGTCGAGTTCGATGTTCTTTACGAGCTTGCCGTTCTCGAGCGTGTAGCGGACCGGTACTCGGCAGGACTCGGCGTCGAACGCCCACGGCGCGCCGAGGTAGATCATGCCTCTGCCCATCTCGTCGAGTGCTGTCACCGATCCGTCGACCTCCACCCGCAGCGCCCAGTAGGCGGGTAGCTCGACGTCGAATTCGAATCGGGTGGGCGCATCTGGTCCGGTCAACTGAATCATCAGCAGCGCACCCTGACCCGGGTTTCGTGACGGGACGATGATGTCGAAGGAGCCGAACGGATAGAACACTGAGTCGAACGGTCCACTGATGGCGTTGTCAATTCCGGTTGCGCACGCCATCCGTAGTCGTACCGCTGCAGCGCCGTCTTCGGAGTGCAGCGTTACCCACTCGGACGGGTGCGGAGCAGGTCGGCCGTTCGGGGTATAGGACAACACCGCGCGCAGGAGTGGCTGCTCGATGGCAATTCCACCGTCGCGTGCATCGAACGTTTCCCTGCGATCGTCCGTCACTGTAGTACTGCCCTCCAACGCCTCGCCAGCACTATCGACGGCGAACCAGCGACTCGACCATCCTGTGTTGAGGATTCAACCGCATCAGCTACTTTTCAGCAACCCTCAAGTTTCCTGAACAGCTGGCCTCGGGCATACCTATCTACAATTCTGCGTGCGAATGCCGTGCAAGACGCGCCCCATCCGGTGCCGTCCGGCGGAACCTCATCCGGTGCCGTCCGGCGGAACCTCCGGGAGACCTTCACTGGCTCGCAACTTCTCAGCCATCGAACTCAACAGGTTTTGCGATTCCTCGGACAGGTCGAAAGCCCTGATCGACAGCCTACGAAGGCCGTAGCCCTTCAGTTGCGCTAGAAGTTCGAGATCGTGATCGACTTTGGCGGCGTAGATGTCATTGAAGAAGTAGTCCGGTTCGACCTTGAAGAAGCGAGCCAGTGCGGCCACCGTTTCGTTCGACGGGTTGTTGCGCTGACCGGACCGGAGTTGCGAAATGTACGGCTTGGAAATCTGATGTCCGTTGCCGGCGAGCGCGTCGGCAACTTCGGCATTGGTGTGGGGCCTGCGGCCAGGGGGATGCACGACACTGAATAGCTTGTTCAGACGTGCCGCGAAGTCGATGGACATCGGGATATTTCATCCTTCCGAAACGGAGAGGCACCGCCCGCATGAGGCGCCGTAACGATAACGAAATGATAACCCTATACCCGGTAGTCGACCGTTTTCCCCTGATCGACGGACATGTTGATCTTGTAATTCGAGGCAAACCGTCGAAACGAGGCTTTCGGGCAGGACCCCGAACCCTCGAGAAGACCGATATCGCTGTCTTCGTGTTAACCTACCAAGCACTTGCTTGTTTTTCAGCTTACGTGAGGATCCTTGATCAATGGCAATCACTTCGAGCACCACCGACGGAATCACCGTCGTCACGGTCGACTACCCACCCGTCAATGCGTATCCGACGCAGGGATGGTTCGACTTCGCTGACATAGTCACCGCAGCAAGCCGCGACGAGAACACACGCGTCGTGGTCGTGCGAGCCGAGAACCGCGGGTTCTGTGCGGGCGTCGATATCAAGGAGTTCGCGCGCGACTCCGGGCACGGTCGCCTCATCGACGCCAACCGGGGATGTGCCGCCGCATTCGCGGCGGTCTACGACTGCGCAGTACCGGTCATCAGCGCCGTGCAGGGCTTCTGCCTCGGCGGGGGCATCGGGATCGTCGGTAACTCCGACATCATCGTGGCTTCCGACGACGCAACCTTCGGACTCCCCGAGGTCGACCGTGGCGCCCTGGGCGCGGCGACGCACCTGTCCCGACTCGTCCCACAGCACCTGATGCGCGCGCTGTTCTTCACCGCGTCCACCATCACCGCGCAGCAGTTGGAGCACCACGGCTCGGTCTACAAAGTGGTTCCGCGAGCGGAACTGGACGATACGGCGTTGGAAATCGCACGCGATATCGCCGCCAAGGACCCGCGGGTGATCCGAGCCGCGAAGGAAGCACTCAACGGTATCGATCTGCAGCCGGTACACAGAAGCTACCGCTACGAGCAAGGCTTCACCTTCGAACTGAACCTGTCGGGAGCAGCCGACGAGATCCGCGCATCGTTCGAGGACGATCTCGCACGCGCCAAAGGAGCAGCAGGAAAATGACAGCAATGCGCAACAAAGTGCTTACCGCCGACGACGTCGCGGGCCGGCTGAAGAGCGGCATGACGATCGGCATCGGGGGCTGGGGATCGCGTCGTAAGCCGATGGCCCTCATCCAGGCGATCCTTCGCTCGGACGTGACGGATTTGACTGTCGTCAGCTTCGGCGGACCCGACGTCGGCTTGCTCTGTGCCGCAGGGAAATTGAAGAAGCTCTACTTCGGCTTCGTCTCC
Source organism: Rhodococcus sp. H29-C3 (assembly GCF_030063405.1). Taxonomy (NCBI): domain Bacteria; kingdom Bacillati; phylum Actinomycetota; class Actinomycetes; order Mycobacteriales; family Nocardiaceae; genus Rhodococcus; species Rhodococcus sp. H29-C3. The sequence continues at coordinate 539,464 of NZ_JASITC010000001.1, forward strand.
CTCGACTCGATTCCGTACGACCCCTACTTCTCCGCAGCCCGGACAGCCGGAGCGATCGAGATACGCGAGCTCGACGAGGGCATGGTCAACACCGGCCTCCAGGCTGCCGCACAGCGACTACCGTTCCTGCCGATGCGTGCAGGTCTCGGTTCCGATGTGCCGAAGTACTTCCCCGAGTTGAAGACCGTTGTCTCGCCGTACGACGACGGCAGCGAACTCATCGCGATGCCTGCTCTCGAACTCGACGCCGCGCTGGTTCACCTGAACCTCGCCGACGCCCACGGCAACGCCGCATACCTCGGCCCTGACCCGTACTTCGACGACTTGTTCTGCCTCGCTGCCGAACAGCGTTTCGTCTCCGTCGAACGCATCGTCGATACCGCAGACCTCGTTGCTAGCGCTCCCCCTCAGGCTCTCCTGCTGAACCGAATGATGGTCGACGGCGTCGTGGAGGCACCGGGCGGTGCCGGATTCACCTCGTGCGTACCTGATTACGGTCGCGACGAAGAACTCCAGAAACAGTATGCGGAGGCAGCGTCCGAACCCGACGGGTGGAAGCGCTTCGCTCAGCTGACAAATCAGGAAGGGGCGTCCGCATGAGCGGCATCGACATCACCCGGGCGGACATCTGCGCAGTTGCATGCGCGGACATGTTCGCAGGCGCAGGCGAGATCATGGCAAGTCCGATGGGCCTCATGCCCAGCATCGGCGCCCGCCTGGCCAAACTCACCACCGAGCCCGACCTACTCCTCTCCGACGGAGAGGCGTATCTCATGGCCGACACACCGGCACTCGGTGCCACCGGCGCGATCGAGGGATGGATCCCGTACCGGAAGGTATTCGACGTTGTCGCCAGCGGTCGACGTCATGTAGTGATGGGCGCCAACCAGATCGACCGGTTCGGCAACCAGAATATTTCGCACTTCGGCCCGCACGACAAGCCGACGCGACAGATGTTCGGGTCCCGCGGCGCCCCCGGCAACACGATCAATCACCGCACCAGCTACTGGATTGCGCGGCACTCGGCACGCGTCTTCACCGAGACCGTCGATCTGGTGTCCGGTGTCGGTTACGACCGCATCACCGACAACGCAGGGTTCGCCCACCACGATCTGCACCGGGTCGTCACCAACTTGGGCGTATTCGATTTCTCCGGCGAGAACCACGCGATGCGCCTGCTCTCGGTGCATCCCGGAGTCACCGTCGACGAGGTGCTCGAGAACACCGGATTCGAACTCGACACTGCCGATGTCACAGACTCCAGGCTCCCCACCGACGAAGAGATGACCCTGCTCGGCGTCATCGATCCCAAGGGGTCGCGTAGCCGCGAGGTCAAGGGATGAGCGGCCTTCGCACGCCGCTGACCGAACTGGTCGGCATCGAACATCCCGTCGTTCAGACCGGCATGGGCTGGGTTGCCGGGCCGCGTCTGGTCGCGGCCACCGCCAATGCGGGCGGCCTAGGCATCCTGGCATCGGCGACGATGACCTACGCCGAGCTCGAAGCGGCAGTGGCGAAGACGAAGACGTTGACCGACAAGCCCTTCGGCGTCAACATCCGTGCAGATGCCACCGACGCTCGTCAACGCATCGATCTCCTGATTCGGGAGAACGTGCGTGTCGCTTCCTTCGCACTGGCACCCAAGGAAGAACTCATCGCGCTGCTCAAAAAGGCAGGCGTAGTAGTAATTCCATCGATCGGTGCTGCCAAGCACGCCAAGAAAGTTGCAGCCTGGGGCGCGGACGCAGTCATCGTCCAGGGCGGCGAGGGCGGCGGTCACACCGGACCGGTCGCGACGACGCTTCTGCTCCCGTCCGTGCTCGACGCCGTCGACATCCCTGTGGTGGCGGCAGGCGGCTTCTACGACGGCCGCGGCCTCGCTGCGGCACTGGCCTATGGTGCGGCGGGCGTTGCGATGGGTACCCGATTCCTGTTGACGCAGGAGAGCACGGTCCCCGATTCGGTGAAGCAGGAGTACCTCAAACGGGGTCTGCAGGACACGACCGTCTCGCGACGCGTCGACGGCATGCCGCACCGGGTGCTCAACACCGAGCTGGTGACGAGCCTCGAACAGTCGAACCCCGCTCGTGGCCTGTTCGCCGCTGTCGGTAATGCTGTCAAGTTCAAGTCGATGACCGGTATGACGTGGTCGAATCTCGCCCGCGACGGAATTGCGATGCGCCGCAGCAGCGATCGGACGTGGCAGCAGATCATCATGGCTGCGAACACCCCGATGCTGCTCAAAGCAGGCCTGGTCGACGGCGATACGCGTGCTGGTGTGTTGGCTTCGGGTCAGGTTGTCGGAATGATCGAAGACCTGCCGACGTGCGCCGAGCTGATCTCCGCGATCGTCGAGGACGCTGTGCGTCGTATCGACGACATCCAGAAGTTCACGACCGTTAGCTGATCAACCTTCTGTCACCGCCCTCCACCGATATCGCCACCTGCCAGACCAGCCGAGAGCTAGGAAGCGGAAGCCTTTGCGGCAGTCCGCGCCTGGACCTCGGGCCTGCGCAGGGGCGGGACGGTGGGGGGCGGTCGACGTCTATCGGGCAGCGCGTCGAGCAGCCGGTGCGTCGTGGCAGTTACCTCCGCAACGGCCTGCTCGAATGCCTCCCGGGTGGCGTCGGATGTCTTCTGGACGCCACTGATCTTGCGAACGTACTGTCTTGCCGCGGCCTCGATCTCATCGTCCGTGGCGTGCGGTTCGAGCCCGCGCAGGGTCGTGATGTTTCGGCACATGGACGCCACGATAGTCCTGGTCGTGCGATCCTTCTAGTGCCTGAGAAGTCCTTCGAGCGCCCGTAGGCACAGTGCGCGCAGATCATCTTCGGAGATGGTCCGGCGGTCCATCCAGTCGAGGCATACAGCCCGCACGAACGACACCCAACCCCGTAGCGCCGTTCTGAGAACCTCGTCCTCTCGGACCTCCGGGGGAAGGGCGGCAAGGATGCGATCCTGCTGCACCCCTAGTTCGGCCGTCACCATCGCCTGGATCTCGGTGTCTCCGGACATCGCCCCTCGGTTGACCGCGCGAACCCCGTGTTCGTGGGCGAGCACGTAACCGATATATGCATCGAGCCCCGCTGCAACCTGCTCGGTGATCGGGAGCGAGGTATCGGGGGCTGTCATCTCGAGAATCCGTGCCGACTCGACGCGAATGATCTCGGCGAAGAAGTCACGCTTCGAGGAAAAGTAGTGGTACATCAAGCCGCGTGAGACCCCTGCGAGGTCGGCGACTTCCTCGATCCACACGTCTTCGTACGGCCGCTCGGCAAACAGGCGGGACCCGATGTCGAGCAATTGTGCGCGTCGCAGATCAGGTGACAGGCGTTTACGTGGGCTGGACATCGTGTGTGCGATGTTACTCGGCAGCACTTCGAGACAAAGATGGACGTGGACTCCGCCGAATGCTCGGAGAGTCCACGCCCATTGTCGGGTCAGTGTGCGGCGTGCGCCGCAACATCCTTCGACGTCTTCTTGGGCCGGTGGGTGAAGACCAGCAGTGCCACGGTGAGGACGAGCCATCCGCCCAGGATGAACAGTCCCTTGTCGACGCCAGTACTACCGAAGTAAACGATGGAACGGGCCGCATCCATCGCCCCTGAGCCGATCCAGAAGTTGCTGACGCCCGACCAGAATCCGGGGAGGAAGTCGACCGGGATAGCCGCACCTGCGCTGGGGAAGTTCAGGAAGATCATGAGGAGCATCACCACCATGATCGCGGCGTGGCCGAATACCTTGTTGGCCAGGATACTGACCAGTCCGACGGTGAAGGTATAGGTGAAGATCACCGCGAGCATCGCCAGGTTCTCCACGAACGAAGCTGCGTAGAACCCCACGAATATCGACGACACGAGGTACGACAACGCGATACCGATGACGGACATCGCAGCGAGAATTCCAAGCTTGGGTCGCATCCGCATGGCCGGGGCAACCTGTGCGAGGACGGTGATCGTCAGATAGCCGATGATCGTGGACACGACGAGCAGGTAGAACAACGCTTGGCCGGTGGGGTCATCTGGTGCGAGCGGCGCGTGATCGACGATGTTCGCCGGCTGTCCCTGGGCGGCGGCGAGTGGTTGGGTCAACCCCTCGACGGCTTGCACGAGCACCGGCCCCTCAGCAGACGCGACGTGCACGGTCATAGGTGAACCCAGTTCGATGACGCCGGCAATCTCGCGGCCTTGCAGGCGTTCGATCGCTGCAGCGGTGTCTGTCGATGTCTGGAGGTCGAACTTGCCCTCGACTTTGCTCGCGAGTCGATCGACGAGTGCGGTGGTGGAGGACTCCGGACCGGTGACCACTATTTCCACATTCCGGGGCGTCGGATTGTGAAAGGCGCTCACATAACAGAGCGCGAACATCACGGCGAAGAAGATCGGAAACACCATCGCTTCGACGACGGAGCGCCACGCGGTCCGACTTTCCCCGGCGGCGGGCGCCGATGCTTGGGAATGCTCCAAAATATGAGCGGGTGCGATGGCTTCGGTGTCGGCCCCGAAGGCCTGATCCCAGTCGGGATGCCGGTGGTCACTGGAGTGTGGCATGCGCAACAGACCTTTCAGTTCAAGTGTCAACGATGATGACAAACAACAGTCAACAGTGTTGACCATGCATTTGTCAACACTGTTGACTACAATGGTTTCCCGAGGAGCGTTACATCGATCAAAGGACGCAGCAATGTCGGCAGAAATCTCGGACGAGGGTGCCCGGTCGGGTACCGCCCACAACCGCCAAGCCGTACAGGCCGCCGCGACGCAACTGTTCGCCGAACAAGGCTTTGCCGCCACCGGGGTCCGCGATATCGCCAGACATGCGGGCGTGGATCCAGCTCTCGTCATTCGATATTTCGGGTCCAAGGAAAAACTCTTCATTCGCACGATGACGATGTCCGACGCGTTCGTAGAGGTCATGCAGGGACCACTCGACGAATTGGGTAGCGCCTTGGTCGATTTCGTCGTCCGCAGAACACGTCAGCGACAGGTGGGCACTTCGGCTGCCGTCTACGCAGCACTCGTTCGCGCATCCGACCGCCCAGTGGTCCGCGAACACCTGCAGGAGGCGATCGAGCAGATGATCATTGCGCCACTCGCTCCGCGACTGTCGGGGGGCGACGCCGAGTTACGGTCTCATCTGCTCGCAGCGCAGCTGTCCGGGTTGATGACCGCCCTGTACGTCGTCGAGAGTCCGTGGCTGCTCGCAGCATCGACCGATGACATCGTCGAACGCTACGGCGACGCACTACAAACCGTCATCGATGGCGAGCCGCGTCACCGAGGATAGACGCTCGGGAGGGAGCCGATCGTGAAGATCGACTTCAAGAAAAAGATCCAGATGCACACAGAACCTCGAGGCAGATTCGAGGTCGTCACCGTTCCGGAAATGACGTTCTCGATGATCGACGGCCACGGGGATCCAACACCTCCACCGCCTACCGGGATACTTCGGCCACGATCTATCCCGTTGCGTACAAGCGCCAGCCCGTCGCACGGACCGACATTGCTTCGCCGAGTGAGAAGTTGACACTGATTCAGTAGCGAGTAGGTTCACTGTTGTATTCGAGTTCAGTAGTGAATCGAGAGGGTCAGCATGGTCACCGACGTCGACGTGGCGACGCACGCACTTCCGCACCCGAGCAGGCGCCTCCCATTCCTCGGCGATGTCCTCGGAGTACACGCATCGACGCCCGTTCAGGATTCGATAGCCCTCGCCGAGAAACTGGGCCCGATCTTCGAACGAGTGGTCATGGGGCGCCAATACGTGATGGTTTCAGGCGCCGACCTGGCCGGGGAGTTGTGCGACGAACATCGGTTCGTCAAACACGTATCCCCCGCTATCGTGGGCTTGCGCTCGATCGGAGGCGACGCTCTGTTCACTGCACATTCGGACGAGCCGAACTGGCAGAAGGCACACGATCTACTCCGACCGGCCTTCACCCAGCCCGCAATGCGCAGCTACCACCACATCATGGTCGACGTCGCAGCCGATCTCACGGCACACTGGCGCTCGCACACCAAGGTCGATGTGTCCGCCGACATGACCAAGCTGACCCTCGACACCATCGGCAGAACCGGATTCAGCTATGGGTTCGACTCGTTCAACCGCGACAAGCCGCACCCTTTCGTCGACGCGATGGTCGGGGTCCTTTCACACAATCAGCGACGCGAAATCGTGCCGATCCCATGGTTGGCCGACATCGTTTTTCGCAGAGCTGACCATGGGAACGAACGCGACAAGCACTACATCGCAACCCTTCTCGACGACATCGTGCGTACTCGCCGCGACGCCGGCACGTCCGGTCGAGGCGATCTTCTCGACATCATGCTCGATGCTGCGCGCGACGCCGACAATCCCAATGCCCTGAGCGAGATCAACATTCGCCAGCAAATAGTGACGTTCCTGATCGCCGGCCACGAAACCACCTCGGGCGCGCTGTCTTTCGCTCTGTACTACCTCTCGCAGCACCCCGACATTCTCGAGGCCGCGCGCGCCGAGGTCGACGAGGTATGGGGTTCACAGACCCCGGAGTTCGAACAGGTCCCCAAGCTCCGACTGGTTCGACGCATCCTGGACGAGAGCTTGCGGCTATGGCCGACTGCGCCTGCATTCGCCCGCGAGGCGCGCGAGGACACCTCGATCGGCGGCATCCATACGATGAAAAAGGGCGATTGGGCGTTCGTTCTCATCCCCGGTTTGCACCGAGACTCGGTCTGGGGCGACAACCCCGACGCATTCGATCCCGATCGGTTTCTGTCCGCCAATGTCCGGTCACGGCCGGGGCACGTCTACAAGCCGTGGGGTACGGGTGAACGAGCGTGCATCGGCCGGCAGTTCGCCATCCATGAGACTGTGCTCGTCCTCGGAACCATATTGCAGCAGTTCGACATTCGGGCCGACCCCGACTACCGACTGAAGATCGAGGAGCGGCTGACTCTGATGCCGAAGAACTTCGAACTGACCGTGTCAGTCCGGGAGTAGTGGAACCGACAGCCCGGAGTTGCGGCCCAACAGAACTCCCCTGGTGAGAGCACTCTTCCCGAATTTGGTGTGAACGCCGTCGAGAGCAGTATCGAGCGCAGAAGCACTCGGAGCGTCCTGGGGTCGGTCGAACTGCAACTCGAGTTGCTCGGCACCCGTGCGTTCGATATTCGAGACCGTGATACCCACCAGGGTGATCCCACGCTCGGCGATCAGAGACGCCGCGTCCTGCAGAAGCGTCAGGGACGCGTCGAGAATGGCCTGGGTGTCGGCTGTCGCACGGCCCAGCGTGTGTGAACGTGTGATGCGGGTGAAGTCGGCGAACCGGACGCTCAAAACCACTGTGCGGCCGGTGCGCTCAGCGGCGCGCATCCGCTGTGTCACTCGATCCACCAGGGCAATGAGGGAGACCTTCACCTCCGCCGACGACGTCGGGCCGCTCCCGAGTGCGTGCTGCGCACCGATGGAACTGCGTCCCCGATACGTCTGAACCTGTCGGGGATCGCGATTGTTGGCGAGCGAATACAGATGATGCCCCGCGCCTTTACCGAGAATCGACACGATGGAGGCTTCACTGTGGGCGGCGATGTCACCGATCGTCACGATGTCGAATGCATGAAGCTTGTCCGCGGTGATCTTCCCGACGCCCCATAGCCGCTCGATCTTCAGCGGATGGAGAAACTCGAGCTCACGGCCGGGCGGAACCAACAACAATCCGTCGGGCTTTCCGACTGCACTGGCCACTTTCGCCAGCAACTTGGTGCAGGCAATACCGACAGTGATGGGCAGGCCAACCTGCTCCTTGACCTCACGCCGCAGTCTTTCAGCGATCCGAACCGGAGTGCCTCGAATTTTGCTTAACCCACCGACCTCGAGGAACGCCTCGTCGACGGAAATGCCCTCCACGAGCGGAGTGGTGTTACGAAAGATCTCGAATACGGCCCGGCTCGCCTCGATGTACGCATCCATGCGTGGGGCAACGAAAATTGCGTGCGGACACAATGCTCGGGCCTGAGCGCCACTCATGGGCGTCCGGACCCCGAATGCTTTGGCCTCGTAGCTGGCGGCGAGCACGACCCCACCGCCGACCAATACCGGTTTGCCTCGAAGGCGTGGGTCGTCTCTCTGCTCTACCGACGCATAGAACGAGTCCAGATCGGCATGCATGATGCTGGCCCCAGCACTGCTCACCGGGGCATCGGGGGCGAACTCGGTCACGACCACAGGGTCGCACACAGGTCCGACATTCGCCCCGACGCCAGCGTGCTACGCGAGAATCAGAGCCGTTCGATGATCGTGACGTTGGCGGTACCGCCGCCTTCGCAGACGGTCTGCAGGCCGTAACGGCCACCGGTGCGTTCGAGTTCGCACAGCATGGTGGCAAAGAGCTTTGCCCCCGTCGCGCCGAGTGGGTGCCCTAGAGCGATCGCACCACCGTTGATGTTGACCCGGGCCGGATCAGCGCCGGTCTCCTTCAACCACGCCAAGACAACGGGAGCGAACGCCTCGTTGATCTCCACGACGTCGATGTCGTCGATCGTCAGGCCGGCCTTCTCGAGTGCGTGCTTAGTGGCCGTGATCGGCGCACTCAGCATGAAGATCGGGTCGGCACCGCGGGCACTCAGGTGATGTATCCGGGCGCGCGGAGTGAGTCCGTGTGCCTCGACTGCTGCTGCGGAGGCCACGAGCGTCGCGCTCGCTCCGTCGCAGATCTGGCTGGCGAGGGCTGCAGTGAGCCGTCCACCCTCGGTGAGTGGCTTGAGCGAAGCCATCTTCTCGAGAGTCGTCTCACGCGGGCACTCGTCGACCATGAAGTCGCCGACGCCGACGATCTCGCGATCGAATCGCCCTTCGGCTATGGCGTGCCGAGCACGCTGATGGCTGGCCAGAGCGAACTGCTCCATGTCTTCACGCGTGACGTCCCACTTCTCGGCGATGAGCTCGGCGCCGCGGAACTGCGAGACTTCCTGCTTGCCATAGCGGTGTTCCCACCCCTTCGATCCACTGAACGGGGTCTCGAAACCGTACTGCTGTCCCACGACCATCGCTGCCGCGATCGGGATCTGTGTCATGTTCTGTACGCCACCGGCGACGATCAGATCCGATGTCCCACTCATGACGGCCTGGGCGGCGAAGTGAATCGCCTGCTGGCTCGAGCCGCACTGACGATCGACGGTGACCCCTGGTACTTCCTCCGGGAATCCAGCCGCCAACCAGGCTGTGCGCGCTATGTTTCCAGCTTGCCCACCGATGGCATCGACGCAACCGAAAATGACGTCGTCGATCTGGGGCGGATCGATCGAGGACCGATCCATCAAGGAACGCAGGACGCTCGCACCGAGATCTGCGGGGTGCGTCTCGGCGAGGGAACCGCCGCGCTTACCGACCGGAGTTCGAACAGCGTCGATTATGTAGGCCTCGGGCATGGGAAGACTCTCCTAGGTTGACGCCGTGCGGGATCGTGTGACGGACTTGGGAGTGCTCGACAATCCGTCGAGCACGATGGCGAGATACTGCTGCGCGACGGCTTCCGCGGTGAGCTTGCCACCCGGGCGATACCACCGGACTGCCACCCACACTGTGTCGCGCATGAATCGGTAGACAAGTTCGACGTCGACATCCGGCCGGAAACTGCCGTCTGCGATACCGCGCTCGACGACACCGTTCCAGAGTTCACGAAACTCACTATTACGCTCGGTGATGTACTCGAAGCGCTCGGTGCCGACGAGGTGCTTGGCCTCGTCCTGATAGATCGCGACGGCCGAATGCGAACGGTCGATCGCGTCGAACGACGCCACTACGAGGCCTTCCAGGGTTTCCCGCGGACCCAATCCCTCTGCCACAATTTTGTGGTAGCTGTCGAAGAGTTCGTCGAGGAACCCCCGCAGAATCTCGTCGACCATCGACTCCTTGGAGTCGAAGTGGTGATAGAGGCTTCCGGAGAGGATCCCTGCTGCGTCGGCAATGTCACGGACCGTCGTTGCACGCATGCCACGTTCGGCAAAGAGCGTCGCGGCGAGCTCGAGCAGCTCTTCGCGTCGCCCTACGGCTTTGGGGGTTCGGGGCACCGGGACATCATACCAACCAAGCACTTGCTTTGCATACGTGCATGGGTCAGGCCGTCAGGTGATGCACGAAGCACCACCGCCAGTTCTCCCCCGGCTCGGCAGATTCCATGACGGGGTGACCTGTTTCGTGGAAGTGCGCCGTGGCGTGCTGGCGCGCCGAGGAGTCGCAACACCCGATGTGGCCACACTCCAGGCAGGCGCGCAGCGCAACCCATTCAGTCCCGTCGCGGACGCACTCGTGGCAAGTTCCGTCGGAGTGCGTTTGCGCTTCCGGGTAACGGTCGAGATCGGCGCACGCGACTGAAGGATGGCCACGCAGTTCGTTCGACGCTCGAATGTCTCGACGCGACTCGTTCGCTGCGTCGATCATCGATTCCTCGACGTCGAGCATCCCCAGCACTTCGCCGACGACCTCGGACGGCACCGTTCCCGAACTGCGGATCTCGAGAATTCGATCGCGTTCGGCCTTGATCATGGTCACCCGGACGCGGGCGTACAGCTCGCTGGGCGTCTCCTGATCAGCGGTGGTGCCGAGTCGTTCCCATGCTGCGTAGTTACGCTCCTCCACGCGTCGACGAACGAGTGTGTCGATGTCGTGAGGGTCCTCGTATTCGAGCTTGTCGAGCGCGGCGTATCCCGCTTTCGACGCCTGTTGCAGCAGGGTGGCGCGGGCCAACGCGTCACCCATCGGATCAGGTGACGGGACCTTCAGTCGCCGGGCGAGCAGCGGAAGCGACAGTCCTTGAAGGAACAGGGTCCCGGCCACGACCGTGAAAGCAATGAGAAGCAGAACTTCTCGATCTTGGGTGCCCAACGGAATGATGAAGGCAGCAGCGAGCGTGACGACCCCGCGCATTCCGGCCCAGCCGATGAGCAGCGTGTAGCGCCACGACGGGACCGTCCCTGTCGTGAGATCGGCGCCCGGGCGTACCAGGGCATAGCGGGAGACGAATACCCAGAAGATCCGGATCACGATGACGCCTACGAGCGTGGCTGCGCACACCGAGGCGATGGTCAGAGGCGAGAGCGAACTCTTGGCGACGTCGTGCACGATCCACGACGCCTGTAGGCCGATCAGCAGGAAGACTGCATTCTCGAGAATGAAGGCGATGGTTCGCCAGTTGATGCGCTCCGCGATCCGGGATTGCGCCGACTGCAGAATCGGGGCTTCGTGACCGAGCAACAGCCCGGCGACGACGACCGCCAGAACACCGGAGGCATGGATCTCCTCGGCCAAGAGATACGCAGCAAACGGCACGACGAAGGAAATAGCGGTGTCCAGCACCGGATTGGTCAGTCTGCGCCGAACCTTGGCGACAACGTAGAACGTCACCAGCCCGACTGCGACGCCGCCGCCTGCCGCGATGACGAAGTCGAGTCCGATCCGGCCGGCATTCACCGAGTTGCTCAGCGCATAGATTGCCGTGCTCAGCGCGACGAGGGCGGTCGCGTCGTTGAGCAGCGACTCACCTTCGAGGATCGTCACTATTTGACGAGGCAGGCCGATTCTGCGCCCGATGGCAGAGGCAGCGACCGCATCCGGTGGTGCGACGACAGCGCCGATCGCGAGCGCTGCAGGCCAGGAGATATCCGGCACGATGGTGTGCACGATTGCGCCGACGCCGATTGCCGTGACGGCGACCAGCACGACCGACAGTAGAAGGATCGATCGGCGATTGGCATTGATATCGACCAGTGAGGATTGGATCGCCGTCGCATAGAGCAGGGGCGGAAGCAGTCCGAGCAATACCACCTCGGGTTCGAGGTGGATCTCCGGCATTCCCGGCGCGTAGGACGCCGCGACCCCTACCACGATCAGCAGTAGGGGCGGCGGAACGCCCAGTCGCTCGGCCAGGCCCGCGACGGTGAGGACACCGACCGCGAGGGCCACGAGAAAGACAGCGATCTCCATAGCCAGTTATTGTCCCCGCACCCTCGCCGGACGACGAAGTGAGGGACCCGTCTCAGGCCCGCTGGCTGGAGACGGACACCACCTCGCCCGTCAGGTAGCTCGAGTAGTCGCTGGCCAGCATCGCGATGGTTGCGGCGATTTCCCACGGTTCCGCAGCGCGGCCGAAGGCTTCGTCCGCAGACAGTTGGTCGAGAAGATCCTCGGAGGTCACCTTGGCGAGGAAAGCGTGCTTTGCGATGCTCGGTGCGACGGCATTGATCCGCACTCCGAATTCGGCTGCTTCGACGGCGGAGCAGCGGGTCAGCGCCATGACGCCGGCTTTCGCGGCGGCGTAGTGAGCCTGTCCCTTCTGCGCGCGCCAGCCGAGGACGCTTGCATTGTTGACGATGACGCCACCGTGACCGGCAGTACGGAAGTACCGCAATGCCTCTCGCGTGCAGCGGAACGTGCCGTTCAGCGTGATGTCTAGTACCCGATCCCACTGCTCGTCGGTCATGTCCACGACGGGAACTTCGCCACCGAGACCTGCATTGTTGACGAGGATGTCGATGCGGCCCATCCGCTCGGCGGCCGTGTCGATGAGGTTGCGTACTTGTTCGGTGCTCGATACATCGCACACCGCGGACTCGACTCGGGCGTCGGGGAACTGCTCCGCCAAGCTCTCGCGGGTGGCGTCGAGCCTGCGCTCGTGCCAGTCGGAGACGAGGACGTCGCCACCTTCGGCAAGTATCCGACGTGCCGTCGCCGAGCCGATGCCGGTTCCCGCTGCGGCGGTCACGACGGCTACCCGGCCGACGAGTAGTCCATGGCCGGAGATCTCGGCCGGTGGGGTGGACAGTGGTCCGGTCATGGACGCGCCTCTCGGGGTAGGCCGAGCACTCGCTCGGAGATGATGTTGCGCTGCACTTCGTTCGATCCGCCGTAGATGGTGTCGGCGCGAGTGAAGAGGTACAGGCGTTGCAGGTTGGTCAGTTCTTCTTCGTAAGTCAGTGAATTCGCACCGAGCACATCCATCGCGAGTTCACCGAGTCCTCGATGCCAGTTGGCCCACAGGAGCTTCGAGACCGATGCCTCGCCGCCGCCCGTGCCGGCGTCGACGGTTGCCAGTGTGCGCAAGGCGTGCGCTCGCATCACCGACAGTCCGATCCTCGCCCGTGCCAGCCTGTCGCTCAGAATCGGGTCCGCGGCCGAACCGTTGCGCTGGGCAATTTCCTCGATACCGTCGAGTTCGCGGGCGAAGCCGACCTGCTGCCCGAGCGTGGATACTCCGCGCTCGAAGGTCAGCGTTCCCATGGCAATCCGCCAACCATCTCCGGGTTCGCCGACGACGAGATCCGCTTCGGTCCGGGCATCCTCGAAGAACACTTCGTTGAACTCGGACGTTCCGGTCAACTGGTTGATGGGTCGAACGGTCACACCGGGTTGGTCCATGGGAACGAGCAGATACGACAATCCTGCGTGCCGTTTGGATCCTGGCTCGGTCCGAGTAAGGACGAAACACCAGTCGGCGACGTGTGCCAGCGAAGTCCAGATCTTCTGGCCGTTGATCACCCAGCCCTGGTCGTCGAGGCGCGCCGTCGTGGAGACGTTTGCGAGATCCGAGCCTGCACCGGGCTCCGAGTAACCCTGGCACCAGAGTTCGGAGACCGTATTGATGCCGGGAAGAAAGCGCTTCTTCTGCTCCTCGGTGCCGAACGCGATGAGCGTCGGGCCCAGCAGTTCCTCGCCGACGTGGCTTACGCGCGCGGGCGCATCGGCCTTGGCGTACTCCTCGTGGAAGATTAACTGCTGATCGAGCGTCGCCGCCCGTCCGCCGTGTTCCTCCGGCCAGCCGAGGCACGTCCATCCGGAAGCCGCAAGGTGTCGATCCCACGCAAGCCGCTCTTCGAAGGCCTCATGCTCCCGCCCGGGTCCACCCAGCCCACGTAAGGCTGCGTACTCCCCGTTCAGATTCTCTGCCAACCATTGTCGAACCTCGGCGGCGAACTCCACATCGGACGCACCCGAGATACCTTGCCGAACCTGCCCCTGGCTTCCATCCACTTCAGTAGGATAACCTACCAAGCACTTGCTTGTTAACGAACCGCTCGAGGAGATCATGACTACGGAACCGAGCATCGGCCCGGACCCACTCCGACGTGCGGCCGGGCCGACCCCGATCAACACTCGTTACAAGTATTACGAGGCCCCCGGCAAGGCCTCCCGGATCGAACTAGGTAAGGAAATCCGATGAGCGAACCCGTGACATACGAAGTTGTGGACAAGATCGCGACGGTGACGTTGAACAGGCCCGAGTACCGCAATGCGCAGAACTCGGCAATGACGTACGCACTCGACGCCGCGTTCACCCGCGCGACCGAGGACCCCGATGTCGCGGTGATCATTCTGGCGGGCAACGGCAAACACTTCAGCGCCGGACACGACATCGGTACCCCCGAACGCGACGTGGACGTCCACTTCGAGAACAAGGCCGTCATGTGGTGGGACCACATCGATCGAGTCGGCGGTGACCAGCGTTTCGCTCGCGAGATGGAGGTCTATCTCGGAATGTGCCGCCGTTGGCGCGAAATCCCGAAGCCGATCATCGCTTCGGTGCAGGGCGCCTGCATCGCCGGCGGACTGATGCTCGCGTGGGTGTGCGATCTGATCGTGGCCTCCGACGATGCATTCTTCTCCGACCCCGTTGTGCGCATGGGCATCCCGGGAGTGGAGTACTTCGCGCATCCGTGGGTACTCGGCACCCGTGCCGCCAAGGAAATCCTGTACACCGGCGACCGCTTCTCGGCACAGCGCGCCTACGAGTGGGGCATGGTTTCGCGCGTCGTACCGCGAGATGATCTGGAGTCGGAGACCCGCGCTCTCGCCGGACGTATCTCGGCAATGCCGCAGTTCGGACTTGCGTTGACCAAGAAGGCCGTCAACCAGTGCGAGGACCAGATGGGAATGCGCGCAGGCATGGACTCGGTATTCGGTCTCCACCACTTTGCGCATGCACACAATGCCGAGGTCGACACCGACTCCCTCGGCGGCATGAACGCCAAGACGATGAAGGAGAAGGGCAAGTAAATGGATCTCGATCTCGATGACTCCACAATTGCGTTTCGCGACAGCGTGCGCGAGTTCCTCGCCGAAAACATCCCCGCGGAGCCGCTCGCCTCGATGGACACGGCAGAGGGCTTCGAGCAGCACCGGCAGTGGGAGAACACCCTCGCCGACGCCCGCCTCTCCGTCGTCTCATGGCCGAGCGCACTCGGTGGCCGTGACGCTTCGTTGCTGGAATGGGTAATTTTCGAGGAGGAGTACTACGCCGCCGGTGCCCCGGGACGCGTCGCGCAGAACGGAATCTTCCTGCTCGCTCCGACGCTGTTCGAGTACGGAACCGACGAACAGCGCGAGCGGTTCCTTCCGCGTATGGGACGCGGCGACGACATTTGGGCACAGGCTTGGTCCGAGCCCGAGGCCGGCAGTGACCTTGCCGGTATCCGGTCGAGCGCCAAGCAGGTCGAGGGCGGCTGGGTCCTGAACGGTCAGAAGACCTGGAGTTCACGCGCGAGCTTCGCGGACTGGGGCTTCGGTCTGTTCCGCAGCGATCCCGAAGCGCAACGCCACCGCGGCCTGACATACGTGATGTTCCCGCTGACCGCCGAAGGCGTAACGGTGCGTCCGATCCCGCAACTCGACGGTGAGGCCGGTTTCGCCGAGATCTTCTTCGAAGATGTCTTCGTTCCGGACGCCGACGTCATCGGGCAACCGAACGACGGATGGCGCGTTGCCATGAGCACCTCGAGCAACGAACGCGGACTCTCCCTGCGCAGCCCCGGAAGGTTCACTGCCGCAGCGGATCGCTTGATCGAGCATTGGAAAAAGAATTCCGATGCGGTGGCGAACTCGAACACGACCGATCGCGTCGTCGACGCATGGATCGGGGCGCGTGCCTACCGACTGCACACCTTCGGCACGGTGACACGCCTGCAGGAAGGCGGAGCACTCGGTGCAGAGTCCTCGGTCAACAAGATCTTCTGGTCCGAACTCGACGTCGCACTGCACGAGACCGCGCTCGACCTACTCGGCGACGACGGCGAGCTCGACGGCTCATGGCAGGACGGCTACCTCTTCTCTCTCTCCGGCCCGATCTACGCGGGTACCAACGAGATTCAACGCAACATCGTTGCCGAGCGTCTGCTCGGCCTTCCTAAGGCGGACCGATGAGATTCGCACTGTCCACTGAACAACAAGACTTCGCATCCAGTCTGCGTGAACAGCTCGCCGGTTCGGCCGGGGCAGTTCGAGCCTGGAGCCGCGACGAACTCGAACCAGGCCGCAAGCTACTGCGCGGACTCGCCGACACCGGCGTCACCGGGTTGACCATCGAGGAAAATCACGGCGGTCTCGGCGCACATCCGGTCGACCTCGTCGTCGGATTCATCGAGATCGGACGCGCAGCAGCGCCCGGCCCTCTGATCGAATCCGTCGCGGTGGCGCCGACACTGCTCGCACCGTTCGGCGATCTCGCCGAGAAATGGCTTCCCGGGATTGCCGACGGATCTTCGCTTGCAACGGTGGCAAGTCCTCGCGCCCTGGACGCAGACGTCTGTGACCTCGTGCTGCGCGTGAACGGGTCGCGAATCGAGAAGGTGCAGCCGGGGACTCGTCGCAACTCCGTCGACACTGCCCGCAGGCTGTTCGAGGTCACCGACGGCTCGACATTGGTCGAGGACCCCGCCGTCGCGCAGGCCTGGGATCGTGCGTTCGATCTGGCAGCGTTGGCCTGTTCGGCGCAGCTTCTCGGACTCGGCCGCCATCTGGTGGATACGACCACCGAGTACGCCAAGGGCCGTGTGCAGTTCGGCAAGCCCATCGGCTCCTTCCAGGCGATCAAGCACCAGTTGGCCGACGCACTCATCGGTCTCGAAATGGCGATGCCGCTCATCTACGGCGCTGCTATTTCCATCGCCGACGGCAGCGAGGACGCATCCCGTGACGTCTCGGCCGCGAAGGTCGCCAGTTCCGAGGCTGCCTACCGCGCGTCGCGCGTCGCACTCCAGGTGCACGGCGCGATCGGCTACACCGCCGAGTACGACCTGTCGCTGTGGCTGACGAAGACACGGGCCCTGTACACCGCATGGGGAACCGTCGCTGCTCACCGCGCACGGATCGCACGCGCTCTGGCCGCCGTATGAACGGGGTAGGAGTGTTCACCGAAGAGCAGAACGATCTGCGGGTCATGATCAGATCGCTGCTCGACAAGCGCTCGGACATGCGCGCCGCGATCGACACCGACCGCGGCTACCAGGAGTCGCTGTGGCAGCAACTGTGCGAGGTCGGCATTGCTTCACTGGCAATTCCGGAGGAGTTCGGCGGCGCCGGATTCGGGGCCATCGAATCGCATGTGGTGCTCGAGGAACTGGGTAGATCCCTGACGCCGTCGCCGATGCTCGGTTCGGTCGTACTCGCAGGCCAGGCACTGCTCGTGTCCGGCGACCGCGAGGCCTGTGAGCGTTTGCTCCCAGGCATCGCCGAGGGCAGTTCCATTGCAGCGCTGTGCTGGGCCGGTTCGGTATGGAGTGACGACGACGTCCCGGTGACCGTCACCGACGGAACTCTCACCGGTGTTGCGGAGTACGTCCTCGACGGTCTGTACGCCGATGTCCTCGTCGTCGCTGCCTCGGACGACGGCACGGTATCGCTGTACGAGGTGGACCCGTCCGCCGCAGGCGTCACCCGTCGCAACACTCCGACGATGGACCCCACGCGTCGACTGAGCACCGTCGAGTTCGCCGGCGTCACCGGGCGCAAGATCGACACCGCACCCGATACGCTCGCAAAAGTTCGCGATATCGCTTGTACCGCACTGTCTGCCGATCAAATCGGTGCTGCTGCGGCAAGCCTTGATATGACCGTGGAATACAGTCGCACCCGGGTACAGTTCGGTCGCCCGATCGGAAGTTTCCAGGCACTCAAGCACCGCATGGCGGATATGTACGTGCTGCTCGAGAGCGCGAAATCGGTGTCGTACGCCGCCGCGCGGTCACTCGCCGAGCAGCTTCCGTCAGCCCACGACGACGCGGGTGTGGCCAAAGTGCACTGCTCCGAAGCACTCTCGCACATCGCCGCAGATTCGATACAGATTCACGGTGGCATCGCGATCACCTGGGAGCACGACGCACACCTGTACTTCAAACGGGCACACGGTTCCGCACAGTTGTTCGGGCGACCGAGCGAGTACGTGAGCCGATACGCGCCTGCGGCTGTGTAGTCGGACGCGTCACCTGCTGTACAACCACCGGCGGAGAAGCGA
Organism: Rhodococcus sp. H29-C3; assembly: GCF_030063405.1. Taxonomy (NCBI): domain Bacteria; kingdom Bacillati; phylum Actinomycetota; class Actinomycetes; order Mycobacteriales; family Nocardiaceae; genus Rhodococcus; species Rhodococcus sp. H29-C3. The sequence goes on from NZ_JASITC010000001.1 coordinate 557,723, forward strand.
ACCGGCATGGACTCGCCACCATATGTCAAAAGCGAGTCCATGTCGGATGCCGGAACCTACGTGTCCAAAACTCATTCGACAATGATCTCTGTTTCCTACGATGGAGCAGACATTCCGGGTGAGAGTTAACCATGACCGAATTCGAACGTAAGTCGATACCTCCAACCTGCCACGGTCTGCGCGGAGTGGTTCGATGACCTCTTACATCGTGCTCGGCAGAGATGCCGGTGCAGGTCCGCCGATCCCGCGCCGCAATGGGAGTGTTCTCCGTCGACGCTGCTGCTGCGCAACGCTCCATCGACTACTCGGGTCACGCAATTCGGAAATATCGACCCCACCGCGGGCTATGCGCGTTGACCTTCATCCGATACGAAGACGGTGATCTCGGGCCCTACAACGAGTTCGGCGTCGTATTTCCGGTGTCCGGGGGTGTTCTCATCCATCGGCTTCCGGTGGACGGTGAATTCACCATGATGGCCGGCAGACAGATCTGGGGATTTCCGAAGGAGCTGGCCGACTTCGACGTCAGTTACGGTTCGAAGTTCACCGGCCGGTTGAGCCAGCACGGCCAGGAGATTCTGAGGCTGGACATCGCCCCGGGCATCCGTGCACCCGGGGCGATCTTTGTCCGACCCCTCGACGCCTTCTCGTGCCTCAACGAGGTATCCCGCACCACCAGCTGGACCATGACCCCGGGAGCCGTGCGCACGAGGCCCGGCGGCGCGAGATTGTCGCTCGGTGATCACCCGCTTGCGCACGAGCTCCGCGGGTTGGGCCTGGGCCGTCGCGCACTGCTCACGACGCACATGCCCAGGCTCCGCATGGAATTCGGCGATGCAATGCGGACTCCATGAATCGATCTACAACCAGGTATCCGGCGACGTCGCAGTCAGGAATGCTTCGAGGTCGTCCCGCCATGGCGCTGGAACGGTCTTGTCCGGTTCTATACCGGTGTACTGGCCGCGATAGAAGAGCAACGGACGCTCACCGGTGATCTCGCCGAGCGAGTGAACCCGACCGATGGCGATGTAGTGATCGCCACCGTCGAGAACCGTCTCCACCGTGCAATCTATGTGCGCTAGCGAACCTGCCAGAATGGGCGAACCCAGTTCCGACGTGCTCCACTCGATACCTGCGAACTTGTCCGGCTCACGAGATCCGAAACGCGCACAGGTGTCCTGCTGCTCTTCACCCAGAACATTGACTGCAAATTTTCCGCTTCGTTCGATTGCGGCCCATGACCTGGAACCCTTTGTGGGGCAAAATAATACGAGAGGTGGATCGAGCGACAGCGCGGCGAACGACTGGCAGGCGAAGCCCACCGGGACGTCCTCGTCGACCGTAGTGATGATCGTGATCCCGGTACAGAACTGCCCGAGAACCGTCCGGAACGTCCGCGGTTCGAAGTTCGCCACAGCTTCACTCACCTATCTGACTCCCACCGAGAAATCGTGTCCCCACAAGCTCACGGCCGTACTTTCGCGGGCAACCCACTTCTCGTCTTCGACCTGTCTTCCTTCGCAACCGAATTCTATGTCGAATCCGCCAGGAGTCTTCATGTAGAAGGACAGCATCAAATCGTTGACGTGACGTCCAAGCGTAGCGGACATCGGAACCTTCTTGCGCAAAGCGCGGTCGAGTCCGAGTCCGACGTCATCGGAGTTTTCGACCTCGATCATCAGATGCACGATTCCACTGGGGGTCGGCATCGGAAGGAACGCCAAGCTATGGTGCCGAGGATTGCACCCGAAGAACCGCAACCATCCGGGATCGCCGTCGGCAGGTCGACCCATCATCTGCGGAGGCAGACGCATCGAATCACGAAGCCGGAAGCCGAGGACATCGCGGTAGAACCGCAGTGAAGCGTCGTCGTCGTCGGTGGAGAGCACGACGTGACCCAGCCCCTGTTCGCCGGTGACGAAGGTATGGCCGTACGGGCTGACCACACGCCGATGCTCGAGAGCCGCCCCGTGGAACGCCTCGAGGGTGTTGCCCGACGGGTCCTCGAACACGATCAACTCGTCTACTCGACGGTCCTGAATCTGCTCGGCAGTGCCTTCCTCGTACGGAACACCGGCACTGTCCAAGGAACTTCGAATGCTCTGCAGCTCAGCAGCATTCGCAGTTTCCCAACCTGATACGAGCAGTCGATCCTTCTCACCCGGAACGATGACGAGCCGGGCCGGGAAGTCGTCCATACGTAGGTAGAGCGCACCCGGCGTGACGCCTTTGCCCTCGACCATGCCGAGCACCTTGAGCCCGTACTCGCGCCACGCGTTCATGTCGGTGGCCTCGATACGCATGTATGCCAGAGATCGGATACCCATCTCTCAGCTCCCCTCGGTAAGAAATGCAGCGGTCAAACGATTGAATTCCTCGGCCATTTCAACCTGAGCCCAGTGTCCGCATCGACCGAACACGTGCAACTGCGCACGCGGAATCGTCTTGAGTGCCACCAGTGCACCGTCGATCGGATTGACGCGGTCCTCGCGGCCCCAGATCAGCAGCACAGGCTGACGTAGCTTGTATGCCTCACGCCAGAGCATGCCCTTCTCGAAATCGGCGCCGGCGAACGACTTCCCCATGGCACGCATCGCGGCGATGGACTCCGGCGTCGATGCGGCGGCGTAGCGCTGCTCGAGCAACTCTTCGGTGATCAGCGACTGGTCGAACACCATCACTTTGAGGAACGCCTCGAGCTTTTCCTTCGACGGCCCCGGCGGAGCACTGAAGTTGCCGAGATGTTTGACGCCCTCGGTCGGGTCTGGGGCAAACAGGTTGATGCTCAACCCTCCGGGTCCCATGAGCACCAACCTGCCTGCGCTGGAGGGGAAATCGAGCGCGAATCGCACCGCGGTGCCGCCCCCGAGAGAATTTCCGAGCAAGTGGGCTCTCGCGATTCCGAGATGATCCAGCAAATCCTTGAGCGCAGACGACGAGTGCACGAAGTACTGAGGATGGTCGATCGGCTTGTCGGACAACCCAAATCCAGGCTGGTCGACGCACAGTACGTGGAACTGTTCCGCGAGCACCGGGATGTTGGCCGCGAAGTTCGACCATCCCGACGCGCCCGGTCCACCGCCGTGCAGCAGCACGATCGTCGTATCGTTCCCGACGCCCGCCTCGTGGTAGTGAAGTTTCATGTCCGGACGAATCTGCGCGAACTTCGACGTAGATTCGTAGGTGATCTCCTGCGTGGCCGCGGTCATACCATCGTGTCCTTGAGCGGGAGGCCGAACTCGCCTCCACCGAACATCTGGTACGCACGTTCCGGATCGTTGGCAGCATGCACTCGGCCCGCATGAGCGTCTCGCCAGAAGCGTTGCAGCGGAGCATCGTTCTGCAGCGCCGTCGCACCTGCGCTCTCGAACAGAAGGTCGATCGAGGCGACGGATCGGCCGGTCGCACGCACCTGATCGCGGCGAGCTCGGAGCCGTAGCTCGATCGGCACTTCCTCGCCTGCCTTCAGCAGTGCGTACTCCTCGGCGACATTGCCCGACAACTGACGCCACGCGGCATCGATGTCACTGCTGGCCTCGGCGATACGCACCTTCGCGAAGGGATCGTCCTTACCGGTCTCGCCGACGAATGCCTTGCGCACACGCTTGCCCTGATGCTCGACGTGCGCAGCGTATGCACCTTCCGCCATTCCGACGATCGGGGCAGAAATGGTGGTCGGGTGAATCGTGCCCCACGGCATCTTGTACACCGGAGCGGTGTTGCGCTCGAGCCCTTCGGCGGTGTGATCGTTCATCTTTCTGAAACTCAACACACGGTGCGCCGGAACGAACTGCTCCTCGACCACCACGGTGTTGCTACCGGTTCCACGCAGTCCGACGACGTTCCAGACGTCGTCGATGCGGTAGTCCTCGCGCGGAATGAGGAACGTCACGAAGTCGACGGGCCGACCATCCTTGATGACGGGACCGCCGAGCATCGCCCATGTCGCGTGATCGCAGCCCGAAGACCACTGCCACGCACCGGACACCCGGTATCCGCCGTCTACGACGGCGCCTGCGCCCATCGGTGCGTACGAAGAGGAGATTCGAACATCGGTGTCCTGTCCCCATACATCTTCCTGCGCCTGCTGCGGGAAGAGCGCGAGGTGCCAGTTGTGCACTCCGATGATGGAGGAGACCCAACCGGTGGATCCGCAGGCACTCGCGATCTTTTTCACTGCGGTGTAGAACAACTCCGGGTCTGCTTCGTAGCCGCCCCACTGCGCCGGCTGCAACAAACGGAAGAAGCCCGTCTCCTGTAGGGCCTTCACCGACTCGTCGGGTAGACGTCGTAGTTCTTCGGTCTCCTGCGCGCGTTCGCGCAGAGTGGGCAGCAAGGCGTCGATTCGGTCTAACACCTCGTGGCTGGCGATCGGCTCCTGCGTCACGATTGACTCCTACCTTCTCAGTGGTTTCCTAGCAAGACTAGAACACGTTCTCTCATGTGTCGAGAACACCATTCCGCGCTTTCACTAGCCATTTCTACCCGAATTCTATAACGTGTTCTAGTAGTAACAGCTCGAGTAGACCGTGAGGGGTTCACATGGCAAAGATCCGAGAGATCGACGTCGGCAGTACACCGACCCGCTACGCACGTGGTTGGCATTGCCTCGGCCTCACCACAACGTTCACCGACGGCAAACCGCACTCCATCGAGGCTTTCGGCACCAAACTTGTCGTCTTCGCCGATTCGGCCGGAAAAATCGTCGTCCTCGACGGCTACTGCCGCCATATGGGCGGCGACCTGACCCAGGGAACAGTCAAGGGTGACGAGATCGCCTGCCCGTTCCACGACTGGCGATGGGGCGCGAGCGGCAAATGCACCCAGATTCCGTATGCGAGGCGTGTCCCACCGCTGGCGCGTACGAGAACCTGGACGACGTTGGATCAGAACGGCCAGTTGTTCGTGTGGAACGACGCCGAAGGCAATCCGCCCCCGGAAGACATCACGATCCCGCGTATCGAGGGCGCATACAGCGACGACTGGACCGACTGGACCTGGAACTCGATGGTCATCCAGGGTGCCAACTGCCGCGAGATCGTCGACAACGTCGTCGACATGGCGCATTTCTTCTACATCCACTACGCCTTCCCGACGTACTTCAAGAATGTGTTCGAGGGCCACATCGCCTCGCAGTACCTCAACACCAAGGGCCGTCCGGATATCGGAATGGCCTCGCAGTACGGCGGCGACACCCTGCTGAAGTCCGAAGCCTCGTACTACGGCCCCTCGTACATGGTCAACCCGCTGATGAACAGTTACGGCGGGTACGAGGTCGAGAGCGTACTGATCAACTGCCACTACCCGATCGATCAGGATTCGTTCGTGCTGCAGTGGGGAATCACGGTCAAGAAGCCGGACGGCATCGACGACAAGACTGCAACCAAGCTGGCGAACAAGTTCACCGAGGGCATCAGCGCAGGCTTCCTGCAGGACGTCGAGATCTGGAAGAACAAGACCAAGATCGACAACCCGCTGCTCTGTGAGGAGGACGGGCCGGTCTATCAGTTGCGTCGTTGGTACGACCAGTTCTATGTCGACGTCGCCGATGTCGAAGACAAGATGACCGGCCGGTTCGAGTTCGAAGTCGATACCAGCAAGGCCAATGAGGTCTGGCAGATAGAGGTCGATGAGAACCTCGCCAAGCAGAAGGCCGACAAGACCGAGAACGCCGACGTGTCATGAGCCTGAGCTGGGCCAAGGCACCGGACTTCGCGCAGAATCCGGAGCGAATCGACGAGATTCACGCGCAGACCTTGCGCGACAAGGAAAATTATCTCGATTCGTCTCTCGCGCCCGTGGAATGCCGAGCATGTGGAACGAGCGTTCTGGTGCGCAAGAACAGTTCCAAGCAGACCTCGGTGCAGTGGACCACCAGGCCGGCCGATACTTGCCCGGTGTTTCGCGATGCTGGGAACTCTGCCACGCAGGATTCGTGCCCCCGCATGCAGGACAGCATCGACCATGCCGTGATGGAAGGGATTCTGTCGGTCCCTTCCGACTAGACAGTTCTACGTGTAGGGGCCCAGCGTTGCTGGGCCCCTACACCTCTCTCACAACGCTTCCAGGTCGACCTCGCGGTCATCGCTTGCCGATACCAGCGCGTGCGCACCTGCTCGGCGGCCCGAGAAGACACAGTCCGCAAGCGAGAGTCCGCTGACGTACGAATTCGAACACAGTCCGACGGCAGTGCGGCCGGCGGCAAACAATCCAGGAATGACCACCCCACCAGAATCTTTCACTCCTCCGGTGCGCTCGTCGACCACGAGTCCACCCAGGGTGATCATCGGACACGGATTCATCATCTTCGCGATCGCCGAGCCGCCAGGAATGCCCGCGTCGAAGAGCGTGAACGGCGCCGCGACGGCGGGCCGTCGGAAGTCGTCGTGCTTGCCCATCGGATCTACGGTTCCCGACGCGATGGCCTCGTTGTGTCGGTCTACTGTTTCCCGCAGTCCCGCGGGATCCAGACCGGCAGCGCGCGCCGCTTCTTCGATCGTGTCTCCACGCACAGCGGTGCGCATCAGCCCGGCGTTCTGGACTCGTTGGAACCACATCGCCTGTTTCGGCAGTTGGGCTTTGGCGTCCCGCACCAGATCCGCATCGGCGAGCAACCAGCCACGACCACCGCCCTTTTCGACGATGGCGTGACCGAGAGCTGCGCCGTAACGTGATTCGTCGACCATCCGCTCACCAGCCCGATCGACGAGTAGGGAGCCGAGGAACGGGACAGCGGGAACGATGAACCGCCAGGCCGAGATGTTGGCCAGCTTTGCCGTCCCAGCGTCGATGTCGGTGGCCAAGCCGATGCCGCTGCCGTCGTCGCCGGCCGTTCCGAGTGCAATTCCACCGGTGTACTTCGGTGCGTGCGTTTTCATCATCGTGCGGTTCGCGGCGAATCCACCTGCGCTGAGGATGACCCCTCCACGCGCTTGGATGCGGACGAGGCGGCCATACTTTTTCTCGATCCGAGAGAGTCTGCGCTCGAGCAGGTAACGAAGCTGCGGGGCGTAGATGCCCGGCTTCGCGGAGAGTAGTCCGATTCTTTTGTGAGCCAGCCGGATTCGAGCGGGGGCATCCTTCAGTGTCCGACACTCGATGCCTACGACTCGGCCATCCTCGACGACGAGCGAGACCGCGCGAGTTTGCGGTATCAACTGCACACCCTCGTTCAGCGCAGATTTCGCCATCGGACCGTACAACATCTTCCCCGAGGTGCCCTTGCCTTTGGCACGATGTCCACGCGGTGCAGGCGTAGCCACCTCTCGGAATTCTCCCGCAGCCTCGCTGCCCGAGTAGTACAGATAGTGACGATTGGTCGGATACGAAGTCTTGTAGGGACATAGCGACGCTTCGAACGGAACACCGTGATGGGAGAGCCACTCGATCATCTCCGGGCTCTGATCGCAGAACTCCCGCAGGGTGGCCGGGCTGACGGCGTCGCCGACCTCCTTGGCCAGATAGGCGAACATCTGTTCGGGGCTGTCCTCGACTCCAGCCTGCCCCTGAACGGACGTACCACCGCCGGCGTAGACGACTCCCCCCGAGATCGTGCTGGCCCCGCCCCCGGCGTACCGATCGACTGCGATGACGGAACTGCCCGCGGCGACAGCCTCGAGCGCAGCCGCTGCACCTGCCACACCGAACCCGACGACTACGACGTCTGCGTGTAGATCCCAGCTCACTTCAAACCTCCCGAACACGAACTGAAACGTGTTTTCGTTCTCGAATCGATTTTTTGCAATTCTTCCTGGCAGAAAGCATGGACTGACACCCACATCATTCTATAACGTGTTCTACATGAACAAGCAGGAATACGACATCGTCGTGGTCGGTAGCGGCGCGGGCGGAATGACGGCTGCGCTTACCGCGGCACATCGAGGACTCAGCGTCGTCCTCATCGAAAAGGCAGCAAAGTTCGGCGGATCCACCGCCCGGTCGGGTGGCGGTGTGTGGATCCCGAACAACGAGGTACTCGAACGAGACGGCGTAGACGACACCCCGGAGGCCGCGCGCGACTACCTGCACGCGATCATCGGCGACGTCGTGTCGAAGGAACGCATCGACACCTATCTCGAGCGCGGGCCCGAAATGCTGAGCTTCGTGTTGAAGAATTCGCCCCTGAAAATGCAGTGGGTCCCGGGATACTCGGACTACTACCCGGAGGCACCGGGCGGACGGGTCGGCGGACGATCGGTGGAACCGACCCCGTTCGACTCCTCCTGCTTGGGCCCCGAGGCAGACAATCTCGAACCCGACTACGGCAAAGCACCGCTCAACGTGGTCATCACTCAGGCGGACTACCGGGCGATCAACCTTTTGCGACGCCACCCGAGCGGACTGGCCCGCGTGATGCGCGTCGGGATGCGCTGGATGGGCGCCAAGCTCACCGGCAAGCACCTACTGGGCCGGGGCCAGGCACTGTCCGCCGGACTGCGTGCAGGCCTCCTCGACGCCAACGTGCCAGTGCTCCTCGAGACTCCGATGACGGACTTCCATGTCGAGGACGGCCGCGTCGTGGGCGTCGTCGTGGCCGGTTCCGGCTCGGTCATCAGGGCCAAACTGGGCGTAGTGCTGGCGTCGGGCGGTTTCGAGCACAACGCGGAGATGCGTAAGAAGTACCAGCGTCAGCCGATCGGGACCGAATGGACGGTCGGCGCCGCGGCGAACACCGGCGACGGCATCATGGCAGGGCAAAAGCTGGGTGCGGCAGTAGATCTGATGGACGACGCCTGGTGGGGGCCGTCCATTCCACTCACCGGCGGCCCGTGGTTCTGTATCGCCGAGCGCACACTGCCCGGCGGCATCATGGTCAATACCGCAGGAAAGCGGTTCCTCAACGAGGCTGCACCGTACGTCGAGGCCGTGCACATGATGTACGGCGGCGAATACGGCATCGGTGAGGGTCCCGGCGAGAACGTTCCGACCTGGATGATCATCGACCAGCGCTATCGCGATCGTTATATTTTCGCCGGGCTGACCCCGAAGAAGCGTTTCCCCTCTCGTTGGTTGGAGTCCGGTGTAGTGGTCAAAGCCGACACCGTCGCCGAACTGGCCGAGAAGACGGGAATGCCGGTCGAGCAGCTCAGCGCAACGGTGGAGCGATTCAACGGATTTGCACGCAGTGGAATCGACGAGGACTTCCGTCGTGGCGAGAGCGGCTATGACAAGTACTACGGAGACCGGACCAACAAGCCGAACCCGAGTCTCGGCGTGATCGACAAGCCGCCCTACTACGCCGTGAAAATGGTGCCCGGTGATCTGGGCACCAAGGGCGGGCTCGTCACCGACGCCGACGCACGGGTTCTGCGCGAGGACGGAAGCGTCATCGACGGCTTGTATGCAATCGGCAACGCCAGCGCGCCGGTGATGGGCCACACCTACGCAGGTCCTGGCGCAACCATCGGACCCGCGATGACGTTCGGCTACCTGGCCGTTCTGGACATGGCGAGCAGGGCGTCACAGTGAGCATCGATCCCGACCTCGCGATCGGCGCCGAGCTACCGGCGGAAGAGTTTTCGTGGACTGCGAACGACGTGCAGACCTTTCATCTGGCGATCGGGGCCGGTGGGTCCCCCACCGACCCTCGCGAACTGCGCTACCTGGACGACGCAAAACCACAGGTGCTCCCGACCTTCGCGACAGTGGCAGCCACGTTCCACGAGGTCGAAGCACCCCGGGTGCAGTTTCCCGGTGTCGACATCGACCTCGCCAAGGTGGTGCACGGCAGCCAGGGGGTGACAGTTTCCGGTCCCATTCCTGCTGTCGGACAGGCTCGGACGATCACTCGCATCACCGACATCTGGGACAAGGGCAGCGCAGCGGTCATAGTCCAGGAGAAGATCACCACCTCGCTCGACGGCACCGAATTGTGGCGGGCGCGGTCATCGATCTTCGCCCGCGGTGAAGGCGGATTCGGTGGCCAGCGAGGACCGTCCAACAAGACCGTACTACCCGAACGGGCGCCAGACGCCGAAACTGCGATAGCGATTCTGCCGCAACAGGCACTGATGTACCGCATGTGCGGCGATCGCAATCCATTGCACTCCGATCCCGAGTTCGCTTCCGCTGCAGGGTTTCCCAACCCGATTCTGCACGGACTGTGCACATACTCGATGGTGTGCAAGGCCGTCACCGACACTGTCCTCGACGGTGATGCCGACGCAATATGCAGTTTCGACGCCAGATTCGCAGGCGTCGTCTACCCTGGCGAGACCCTGGCCTGCCGTATCTGGCTCGAAGGCGGTAGATATTTGATCAGCGTCACCGTTCCCGCACGAGAGAACGCTCCGGCCCTCGCCGATGTCGTATTGACAACCCTCTAGCCCCCTTTTCATATCTTCGACACGACGGAGTACCCAGCACTATGTCCAGTCTGAATCGCCGAAAGTTCATCGCCGCAGGCGCGGGCGCACTTGCGGTGGCATCCGTGATGCGCGCTGCCCCTGCGGGTGCCGTGCCTTTCGGCAGTCCTGAAAGCACCATCCCGGCGCCCCCGAACTTTCCGTCAGGGATTCCGCTCTACCAGCAGCGCTATCAGAACTGGTCGAAGGAGATCATTCTCGACGCCATCTGGACCTGTTCCCCGGCAACACCGGACGATGTAGTCCGACTGGCGAATTGGGCACATGAGAACTCGTATCGCATCAGACCGCGTGGTGCGATGCACGGGTGGACGCCGTTGACTATCGTCAACGGTGAGAACCTCGATCGCATCGTGCTGGTCGACACCATGGTTCATCTGAACGGGATTGCGGTTGACCTCGCAGATTCGGATCGTCCCGCGACGGTGACCGCCGGTGCCGGCGCTACCCTGGAGGCGATCCTGCAGCAACTCGAAAACAACGGTCTCGGCTGGGTCAGCGTGCCGGCGCCGGGGGTACTGTCCATCGCAGGCGCGTTGGCCGTCGATGCCCACGGTGCTGCCATTCCTGCTGCAGGTGAGATCCCGGTACCCGGAACCACATACGGTTCGTTGAGTAATTTGGTGACCGCGCTCACCGCTGTGGTCTGGGACGGTGACGCCTATGCTCTGCGCTCCTTCGATCGTTCCGATCCGGAGATCACGCCACTGTTGACACACCTAGGTCGCGGGTTCCTGACTTCGGTCACGCTGATGGCCGGTGCCAATCCACGTATGCGCTGCCAGAGTTATACCGACATCGGTTGGCGCGAACTGTTCGGCGAAGCAAGCGCACCGGGACGGACGTTCGAGAGTTTTCTGAATCAAACAGGTCGCGTCGAGGCCATTTGGTATCCGTTCACCGAGAACCCATGGCTGAAAGTGTGGTCGGTCTGCCCCGAAAAGCCTTTGACGGCACGCGAGGTGACCGGTCCGTACAACTACGTTTTTTCCGATAACCTGCCCGAGATCGCGTCCGACCTAATTGGACAGCTGACTGCCGGAATAACCTCCATCGCACCGGCTTTCGGACAGTTCTTCTACACCGCCACCGTCGGGGGATTGGCTGCGACAGGGTCGAGCGACTTGTGGGGATGGGCGAAGAACGTCCAGTTCTACATCAAGCCCAGCACTCTCCTGTTGACCGAAGGTGGCGGCGCGGTCATCACCAAGCGGAGCAACGTTGCACGAGTTATCCACGACTTCACCATCTGGTTCGAACAGCGGGTGTCCTACTACCAGTCGATCGGGCAGTTCCCGATCAACGGCCCTGTCGAAATCCGCTGCTGTGGCATGGACGCGGAGTCGGACCTCCTCGTCGATTCTGCCGGGCCGCCGACGATCTCGGCGATGCGCCCGCGACCCGATCATCCCGACTGGGACACCGCGATATGGCTCAACGTGCTCGGCGTCCCCGGCACACCGGGCATGTTTGCGTTCTATCGCGAGATGGAACAATGGATGCGCTCGCATTACACGGGCGACTGGGCAACATTCCGTCCCGAATGGTCCAAAGGATGGGCGTTCAGCACCGAACTGCCCTACAAGGATGCCGACGTGATCGAGAACATTATCCCCGCGACCTATCGCGAGGGTGTTCCTGCAAGTGAGAATTGGGACACCGCCCGGGCGACCTACAACGATCTCGATCCACACCGGATCTACTCGAATTCGTTCATCGATCAACTGCTTCCCTGAGTCGAACGTCTCACTACCCCGGCTTCCCACATTCTGCATTCGAAGTGATTCGAGATGCGAAGTGTGGGAAGTTGGGCAGTGATGAGAAACCGACGGCACGACGCAGCTGAAGGATGCACCGGGTGAAATGGTGGTGGTATCCGATAGTGGCATCGGCCGCATGCATCGGCTACGTCTTCACCCCGGATGGCACCCTGTCCAATGTCCTCTACGTCGGTATCGGCCTATCTGCGGTGATCGCAGTACTCGTCGGGATCGCAGTAAATCGTCCCGTCTCCCGCGCGGCCTGGTGGGTGATCGCACTCGGCACCTCGATGTGGCTGGCAGGGGACGTCGCGTTCTTCTGGATCGAACACGTCGACGGCGAACTGCCTGTCCCATCGTATGCCGACGCCATCTACCTACTCGGCTACCCACTGTTCGCGGTCGGACTCTTCCTTCTGGTGCGACAGGGCTGGCGACGAGGCGAGTTCGGGCACGTCGCCAACAGCATCATCGTCATGATCGCGTTCGGTCTCGTCCTATGGGTATTCGTCATCCCGGACGATGGTGTGAACGTATCGACCATCCCTGGCATGGCTGCCATCGCCTATCCGGCTATGGACGTACTCATGCTCGGGCTTCTGGTGCATTTCCTCGGCACCTTTCAGTGGCAGAACATGTCTTTTCGACTTCTGGCTGCATCGGCTGCGGTAACCCTGGCTACCGATACCACCATGCGCGTGGGTTCGGCCGAGGCGCCGACCATGGCCCCGAATATCACCGTCAGCGGGTATATCGTCTGCTATATCCTACTGGGAACCGCTGCCCTCCATCCGTCGATGAAATACCTGACTGTCCCGCGTGGTCGGCGCGGCTCACCGGGCACTCTCGCTGCCTCGTTCAGCACGCCCACCACGATCGTCCTCACTATCGCGGTGTTGACGCCGGGCGCAATCATGGCAACCTTTCTCGCCCGCGGGACGCCCATCGACCAGTGGGGATGGGGCATCGTGCTGTGTGCGTCGGTGCTTGTCGCCCTGGCATTCGTCAGAGTCACCGAACTGCTGCGACTGCTTCGTATACAAACAGCCACCCTTCAATTGGCCGCTCAGACCGATCATCTGACCGGAACACGTAATCGTCGGGGGTTGGAAGAGTGGATCGACACAAGTGACGGCCCCCTCGCACTGCTGTTGCTCGACATAGATCGATTCAAGGAAGTCAACGACACTTTTGGGCACGCGGTCGGCGACGACGTGCTTCGCGCCGTCGCCGACCGACTTGCCGGCGTTGTCGCCACCGGTGGAGTACTCGCCCGACTCGGAGCGGACGAGTTCGCCGTTGCGCTCGCTGTGGAGGACACCCATTCCGAGGCTGTGGTCGCAGCACACGGGATGCATGCATCGCTGTCCTGCCCCATCAGTGTCGGAAGCACGACGTTGCTTGTGGAGGCGAGCATCGGTATCGCGCTGAGCGACCGGATCGCCGAGAGAAACGGCGCACGTACTTCCTCGGGCAACGAACTGTCCGGTGCACGCTCCGACGACTTGGTCCACCGATCCAATCTGGCGATGCAATCGGCCAAGATGGTGCAACCACGTATCGCAAGCTACGACCCGTCGATGGATCGCGACAGCAGCCGCCAGTTGCATCTGCTCAGTGAGCTCACCACCGCGATCGACGCCCGCGAACTCGAGCTGTACTACCAACTTCAAGTAGATCTCGACTCGATGGAGGCCACCGGAGTCGAAGCGCTGCTCCGATGGAACCACCCCCTCGAAGGCATCATCGAACCCGACCAGTTTCTCCCGATGGCCGAACACACCGGACTGATCAGGCCCCTGGCGAATTTCGTCCTGAGTGAGGCACTGACCCACCGGAAAGGATGGAGCGACGCAGGGGTCGAGTTGAACGTCTCGGTCAACATCTCCACGCGCAACCTGCTCGACAGCACTCTCGTCGAGCAAGTTCGACGCTCGCTCGCCGACGTCGGAACCGCTCCCGAAAAACTGACTATCGAGATCACCGAAACCTCGACGATGGCCGATCCACCAGTCGCCATCGAGTCATTGTTGGGCCTGCGCAAGCTCGGCATCACGCTTGCGATCGACGACTACGGCACCGGGTACAGCGCACTCGCCTATCTGCAGAGGCTTCCCGTGCAGCAATTGAAGATCGACAAGACCTTCGTCAGCGACATGGCACGCGATCAGGCTCACGGCATCATCGTCAGATCGACGATCGATCTGGCCCGAACACTCGGGCTGACCATCACGGCCGAGGGAGTGGAAGACGCCGCCACCTTGCTCGAACTACGTAGGCTCTCCTGTACTACCGCTCAGGGATACTTTGTGGGACGCCCAGTTCCCGCACATCGAGTTCCGGATTCGGTCGCGGAGTCGAACGCCAAACTGAAGGAATACACGAAGACTTATGAACGATGACGACAATCCGATGTCGGTGTACACGGCAATCGCGATGCGGCGCGACGTGCGCGCAGAGTTCGACGGCAATTCGGTCGACGACGAGGTACTGCAGCGCATCTTGAGCGCCGCGCACAAGGCGCCGAGCGTCGGCAACACCCAACCGTGGGACTTCGTCGTCATCCAGAACCCTGACACGCTCGCCACCTTCGCCGCACACGTGGCTCAGAAGCGACGCGCGTTCGCAGACTCGCTCCCACCCGACCGCAGAGCTACTTTCGATCCCATTCGCATCGAAGGAATCGAAACGAGCTGCACCGGCGTCGTGGTCACCTACGACCCGACTCGAGGAGGACAACATATTCTCGGACGCGCGAGCGTCGAGGACACCGGCTTGTTCTCAGCCGTCCTCGCCATTCAGAACCTGTGGCTGGCTGCGATCTCCGAACGCATCGGAGTCGGATGGGTGTCCTTCTACGAAGAGGACTACCTGAAAGACCTGCTGGGTATCCCGGACCCGATCCGGCCGATCGCCTGGTTGTGTGTCGGCCCGGTCACCGAGTTCGCCGAGACTCCCGACCTCGAACGGTTCGGGTGGCGCCACCGCCGCCCGCTGGCCGAGGCAGTGCACTACGAGAAGTTCGGTGGCGCGTGAAGCATCTACTCGTTGCTGTTGCCGTACTCGCACTGGTGACGGGGTGTGCCGCTGAGACCAGCGACAAGCCTGCAGCGCAGACTCCCGCAGCGGAGCCTGCCCAAGCGCCCTCGGCACAGGCACCGGTAGGAGTGGTGAGCCCGCTCGCGGGCGCGCCGGAGGGAATCGTCGTCACCACTTCGGGTATTGCCGCAGTCGGCGTTCGAGAACCCGACGGCATTCGACTGGTCGACGCGACCACCGGCGTCGAGCGTTCGTTCGTACCGACAACCGGTGCACCCAGACACCTGTCCCTGGCCGGACCGGATGGACCTGTACTCGCACCGCTAGAAGCGAGCGACGAGCTACTCGTCGTCGATCCAGAGAACGGTGATGTTCTCACCACTGTGCAGGGGGTCGGAAGACAGCCGCACGATGCTGTCACCACCTCTGACGGGACCACCGTCGTAACCAATGAGATGGGCGGTGGCGTCGTCTTCGTTCGTGACGGCGCGGTGACGGCCTCGCTCCCAGCAGGACCGGTTCAACCCGGTGGTCTTGCCGCTGTCGGCGAATACGCTGCGGTCGCCGATGTCCAGGGCAACGGCGTATGGATCTACAGCGGACCCGATCAGGAGCTCGTGGCACAGGCACCACTCGGAACCAAATTGACCCACGCCACCGCACTCGGTCGAGACCTTGCCGCGTTCGCCGACACCGACGGTGGTGCGGTGTTCATCGAGAGAGTCGGTCCGCAGGTGAGCGAAGTATCTCGCATCGAAGCACCTGGCAATCCCTACGGGCTCGCGTACGACCCGCAGCGACAGTTGCTGCTGATCACGTTGACCGAATCGAACATTTTGCGCGTCGTCGACGTCGCAGACCCGGCGGCACCGCGACCGATCGTAGACCTCCCGACGGTGCGGCAAGCCAATTCGGTTGCAGTCGATTCACGTTCGGGCGACGTGCTGGTGACGGGCAGCAATCCCGGTAACGAATCCAGCTTGCAGATCATCCCCGCCAGCGCTCTGACACCCTGAAAATCACCAACCCCAGCTACCAGGGATCCCTTTGAACGGACCCACTACCTCGCTCGTGATCCAGCCTTCGTAGAAGCCGCCCTCCTGAGGCGTCACGCATTCACCGTCGACCTCGCATTCCAACCGCGAAGGCGAAAACGCCAGATGCCCGGTTATCGGCAGGAACGACGCCGTCGGCTCCTCGTAACTCCACGCGGCGCCGTCGCTCACCGAGTTGGCACCGTGCACGGTCCAGTACGTCGCTGCGCCCTTCCACTCACAGTGCGTCGAGCGAACTGCGGAGGGTGACAACGCTCCGGCGGCAACATCATCACGCGGGATGTACCAGGTCGGTGGGTGCGAAGTCTCCAGCACCCGCCACGCATCACGAGTCTCGGCGATCAGCGTCCCACCGAAGCGCACCGTGATCAAACGATCCGAATGCTCCAACCGAGGTGGTCTCGGATAATCCCACACTGATTCTTGCCCTGGACCGGGAACCTGCGGTATCACCTTGCTCATCCCTCGATAGTGCCAGTGCACCACCGCGAGGTCACTTCCGTACTGCACAGCCGTGCGGAATCCAGGGCATCTCGGTCATGGGGCATCTCGGTCATGGGGCATCGACCGGGTAGAGGTCCTCGATGCGTTCATCGTCGAGGATCCACCTGTCGACACTGTCCAGAGGCTCTGGACTGCCAAGATGTTCGATGCCGTCCAATAGCTCGACACCTTGTAGTTCGGCATCTTGTAGATCGCCACTGCGCTGCAATTCGGCACTGCGATTCGGTTCGGTTGTCGGGTCGGAATTTTTCGCCGTGGCGTGGACGACGGTAACCGGAGGAGATTGCGGCGAGTCCGGACCGACCGACTCGACGTCTCGTTCAACCGTCACTTCGGGTCGCACGGTCACTTCGGGTTGCACGGTTCTTTCGGTTTGCACGACGACGACCGGTCCGGGTTGCGTCGACGGAATTCGCACGAGTATGCCGAGCCCGTGGGTGGCAGCGAGCAAGCTGACCGGTGCGACGGTGGCAATTGCAGCGGACAGCGCGGGATGCAGCGTTCCGGTGTTGGAGGTGAAGGCGTGCAATGCATTTGCCCCGATACTGACCAAGGCTGCAATGACGAGCACCCACCAGAAGAAGCGCCTGCCGCTACGCTGATCTGCGAATTGGGCAAGTGCGATGACCGAAATAGTGGCCTGCAGGATTGTGCCGTCGACGATGACCGGCCACAACCACGACAGATTTCGTGGAACTCCGGCCATGGTCGCCAAATCCCACAGTGCGGCGAAACTCAATACGAACGACGCGATGCCGATGACGGTGGTGATGACGACAGCGCTGACGAGTGTCGCACGCAGGACCTTGTTCATGAGTGCACATGATGCAGTACGCCTCCGACATATGCGGGCTGATGCTGCTGCAGGTGCGGTTGTTCGGACTCCTACGGATCAGAAAAAGGCGTGAGCAGATCGCCCGGCCGACTCTGCTTCTCTCAGTCGGTCCGGCGAATGTCGAGTTCGGCGATGATGCGAGCGGCGATCTCCTCAGCAGGTGGACCGATGTCGAAGACGAGTGCGTTCTCATCCGGTCCGATCGGCTCCAGCGTCGAGAGTTGGGAGTCGAGAAGCCCGCGTGGCATGAAATGGTCCGTCCGATCGTTCAACCGGTCGCCGAGCTGAGTCATCGTTCCGAACAGATGAACGAAGATGACCTGGCTTTCGGATCCGTGCGCGAGCACGTCCCGGTAGCTCCGTTTCAGTGCGGAGCAGGTGACGATTCCAGGTTCGCCGCGGCGAGTGTGAGATCTGATCCAGTCTGCGACCGTGTCGAGCCACGGCAGCCGGTCCTCGTCGGTCAGCGGGACTCCGGAGGCCATCTTCGCGACATTCGACGCCGGATGCAGGTCGTCACCTTCCTGGAAGTCCCATGAAAGCGCCCGTGCGAGAACCCCGGCCACTGTGGACTTGCCCGATCCCGACACGCCCATTATCACCAGGATTGGACGTGCGGCGCGCGTGCAGTCTGTCTTGCCATCACGATCCATGTAGTCGAGTTTTCCACACATCGGTACCCGACTACTTGCGCTACCGACTTCCGGAGAGGATGAGCCCAGAAGTAGGAACACCGGTCCCCGCAGTGACGAGCACGTTCTCCACGTCCGGAACCTGGTTGACCGAAGTCCCGCGAATCTGCCTGACGCCCTCGGCAATTCCGTTCATCCCGTGGATGTACGCCTCGCCGAGCTGACCACCGTGAGTGTTCAGCGGCAGCCGTCCGCCGAGTTCGATCGCGCCGTCGGCGATGAAGTCACGTGCCTCGCCGCGCCCACAGAACCCGAGTTCTTCGAGCTGCATCAATACGAACGGCGTGAAGTGGTCGTACAACACCGCCGTCTGCATGTCCTTCGGGGTGAGACCGGACTGCGCCCACAATTGATCTCCGACCAGACCCATCTCCGGCAGACCTGTCATCGCGTCGCGGTAGTAGCTGGTCATGATGTATTGGTCCGGGCCGCTTCCCTGCGCTGCCGCGGTGATGACGGCGGCCGGATTGGGTAGGTCCTTCGCCCGCTCCGGCGAAGTCACGACGATCGCAATTCCGCCGTCGGACTCCTGGCAGCAATCGAGAAGGTGCAGCGGTTCGGCTATCCAGCGTGAATTCTGGTGATCCTCCAACGTGATCGGCTTGCCGTAGAAGAACGCAGCCGGATTGTTCGACGCGTGCTTACGGTCGGCGACGGCAACTCGGCCGAAGTCCTCGCTTGTGGCGCCGTAGACATGCATGTACCGGCGCGCCACCATCGCCACGAACGAGGCGGGTGTACCGAGCCCCTGCGGGTATGCCCATCCTGCGTCGACACCCGAGGATGTCGGTGCCGCAGCGAGATGCGGAGCAACCTGGCCGAAGCGTGAGCCGGAGCGCTCGTTGAATGCCCGATACGCGACGACGACATCAGCGACTCCGGTGGCAACTGCCATCGCTGCCTGCTGAACGGTGGCACACGCTGCGCCACCGCCGTAGTGAATTCGGCTGAAGAACTTCAGGTTCGGGATTCCGACGGCCCTCGCAACCGCGGTCTCGGTGTTGGTGTCCATCGTGAACGACGTCAGACCGTCGACGTCGGCGGGCGTCAAACCCGCATCCGTCAGTGCGGCCTGCACAGCCTCGGCGGCCAGGCGAAGTTCGCTTCGCCCCGAGTTCTTGGAGAAATCCGTGGCGCCGATTCCGACGATCGCAGCCTTGCCCGACAATCCGCTCATGCCGACCTCCCCCCTGTCAGCTCTGACGATGCCAGCTTTACTTTTGCCACGATGTGATCACCGAGAGAATCGGAGCCGGTCACGTCGACCGTCACTTCACCGTCGGTGACGGCAGATACCTTCCCGCGCAGCGTCAACGTGTCGTAGGCGTACCAGGGAACCCCCAGCCGCAGACCGATCGAGCGGAACACCGCAGTCGGGCCTGCCCAGTCGGTCACGAAACGCTGCACCAAGCCAGTGTCGGTAAGGATATTGACGAAGATATCTTTGGAACCGCGCTCGATCGCCTTGTCACGGTCATGGTGAACATCTTGAAAGTCTCTGGTGGCCAACGCCGTCGAGACTACGAATGTCGGATCGGCGAAAATTTCGAGCTCGGGCAGTTCGTCACCTACCTGCGCTGCAATCATCGAATCGCCTTCCATGCGGGGAGTGTGAAGTTCTCGTCGATGCGGAGGAATTCGACCTCGACAGGCAATCCGACCTCGACCTCGGACGGTTCGATTCCGCGTAGCTCACCCAGTACGCGAACTCCCTCGTCGAGTTCGACGAGAGCAACCACGAAAGGCAGTGTCCGCCCAGGCACTTTGGGTGCGTGGTGGACGACGAAGCTGAACACCGTGCCCGTACCGCGGGCGACCACGTAGTCGATCGGCGCAGCCTTGTCCTGCCAGATCGCCGGAATCGGTGGATGCCTCAGCGAGCCGTCCTCGACCCGCTGAATCCTCAGTTCACCTACTCGCGCTCCCTCCCAGAAGAACTCGGTCTCCTGGGATACGACCGGGCGAATCGCCTCCGACGCATCGTCTGCCGCCGGTTTGGCTTCCGGCGCGAACTTGAGCACCCTGAACACCATCTCGGCGACGGCCTCGTCGCCGACGTACCAGATGTTGCGCGTGGTGACGAACCAGCCGAGGCCGAGACCGGTCTTCTTCGGACCGACGACGTTGTCGAGTTTCGTTGTGACCGTGACTTCTTCACCTAACTCGAGATAACGGTGATAGGTCTGGTCACAATTGGTCGCCACGACGGAGGTGAATCCGGCCTCGTCGAGTATGCCCATCATCAGCCCGAGCGGGTCGTCGGACGAGCGCGTGTAATGCAATCCGCCCATCGTCCACACCTGTGCCATGGCAGGAGGCGCGACGACGCCCTTGTGCCCCGCCGCTCGAGCAGCGCCGGCATCGACGTAGATGGGGTTCGCGTCGCCGATCGCTTCGACCCAGTTGTTGATCATCGGTTGATTGATCGGGTCCCGCCCCGCGCGAGGCGCGCATTCCCCCGCTGCCGCAATACGATCCGCTGCTTCGCTGATCGATTCGCTCATCGCACGACCCTGGGCAGTCCGAGACCGGATGTTGCGATCAGTTCCCGCATCACTTCGTTCACTCCTCCACCGAACGTGATGACCACATTGCGCTTGACCTGCTTGTCCAGCCAGGCCATGAGCTTGGCAGTGTCGGGATCGAGAGGGTTTCCGTGTCGACCGATCAGTTCCTCGGCGAGCCGTCCGACGCGTTGAATCCGTTCGGTGGCAAAAACTTTGGTAGCCGAGGCATCGGCGACGTCGACCGCATCCGCAGTGGACGAAGCGATCTGCCAGTTGAGCAGCTCGTTGATCCGGAACGTGGCATGAATCTCGCCGAGAGCGCGTCGTACATCGGGCTCGTCGAGTACCCCGTGCTTCTGCGCCCACCCACGCAAGTGCACGTACAGTCCGTCGATCTTACCGGCCGGTCCGAGCATGACGCGCTCATGGTTGAGCTGAGTGGTGATCAGGCGCCAGCCGGCGTTCTCCTCCCCCACCAGCATGTCGACGGGAACTCGAACATCGTTGTAGTACGTCGCATTGACGTGGTGTGCGCCGTCGAGAGTGATGATCGGCGTCCACGAGTATCCGGGGTCGGTGGTGTCGACGATGAGCATGGAGATGCCACGGTGACGCGAATCCGCCGGCCCCGTGCGCACAGCGAGCCATACGTAGTCCGCGTCGTGCCCGCCCGTGGTGAAAATCTTCTGTCCGTTGACGATGTACTCGTCACCGTCGCGCACGGCTGTGGTGCGCAGCGAGGCGAGGTCGGTTCCCGCCTCGGGCTCGGTGTAACCGATCGCGAAATGCACCTCACCAGCGAGGATCGACTTGAGGAACTTGTCCTTCTGGACCTCGGTTCCGTACTTCTGCAAGGTCGGGCCGACAGTTTGCAAGGTCACCGCAGGCAGCGGAATATCTGCGCGCGCAGCCTCGTTCACGAAGATCGACTGCTCGACGTCACCGAACCCGTGGCCACCGAACTCCTTGGGCCAACCGACTCCTAGCCACCCGTCGGTGCCCATCCGTTCGATGATCGCGCGGTACGTCTTGCCGTGCCGCTCGGTCATCATGATCTCGGCGTCCTCGTCACTGACAAGATCGGCGAAATACGTTCGCAGTGTGTGCTGCAGCTTCTGCTGCTCTTCGGTCAATTCGACGAAGGGTGACTCGCCGGTTGCCTCGGAGGAGACCGCGACCGATTCGAGTACATCCTCTCGCTGAATCGATGCGCCCACCAGATCGAGCCGGTAGGAGGCGCCACCGACGAGCCTCGCGAGATCCTTTGCAGCCGAATAGTATCGGTGCATCGGATACGTGACGTCCACTCCGATGCCGCCGTGCAGGTGATGACACACCTGCATGGCTGCGGGCAACTCGGCGGCAATCCAATACGCGAGCACATCGCCGTCGCCCGGCCGGCTCGGCTTCTCCTGCGAGGCCTGCCACACCGCCGAGACAGCAGCGACATGAATGGTCCGAGCCGTCACGTATACGTCGGCGATCTCGCCGGCAACGGCCTGAAACGTTGCCAGTGGCTTACCGAACTGATGACGGCTCGCCAGGTGCGAAGCGGTGAGCGCCGCTGCGCCCGCAGCCAGCCCGTCGGCGACCGCGCCGATGGCCGCGATCGCAATCCGATAGAGCTCGGCAATATTCTCGGTGACGAATTGTCCCGGTGCCGAATCGAATTCGATCGCGTACTCGGGGTCACCACTCGACGACGGGGTCGGCACGAGCCGGACACCCTCCGCGGAGGGGTCGACCAGTACGACACCTTCGGAAGTCGGCACCAGGATGCGGTACGCCTGCTCGGCATACGGGACAGCGATCTTGGTACCGGTCACACGCATGAGATCGCCGTCGGGAACGGCTTTCGTCTTCGGTTCCGCAGGGAACGGCGACCCGGGCTCCATGAGCGCCGCCGTCAGAATGCGGCCCGAGCCGACGGTGTCACGGATCAGAGCCGCTTCCGCGAGGCGCGTGAGCGGGATGATGCCGAACCCGAGCGTCGCAAGAGCCGGTCCGACTGCCGCGGCCTTGCCGAGCTCGGTCAGAACCGTCGCCGCTTCCGGCAATCCGAGTCCGTCGCCGCCGAGATCCTCGGGCAGCACCATCTGGAACAGCCCTGCCTCGGACAGCGCCGTCCACAATGCCTCGGGCTCGGAGTCGCGCGCGAGCAATCCGGAGATCATCTCGGCGACCGTCGATTGATCGGAGTTTCTGGTGAAGTCCACGCCTTGATCCTGCCTACGGAAGATGAACCGAAGAGTTTTTCGGTAGAACCTGTTCTATTTTTAACACCATCGGTGCGGATATACCAGCAGTCAGCGCGGCAGACCGAGAATCCTCTCGGCAGCGACGGTCAGCAGGATCTGTGAGGTACCTCCCGCAATCGACAAGCACCGAGTCAGCAACATCTCTTTCGCCAGTGGTCCCTCGATCACCCCTGCCTGCCCCGAGGCCTCCAACGCGAATTCCGCGAGATCCTGCCGGTGACGCACGCCGACGAGCTTGCGGACCGAGGATTCTGCTCCGGGATCCTGCCCGCCGAGTCGCCGAAGCGTCGAGCGGAACTCGAGCAGGGAGCCCACCAGTCCGTTCGCAACGAGCCCGCCCAGCGCGTCCGCGACACCGGGATCGGTGCTGGACGACGTCGCCTCGACGACATCCTCGAGCGCAGAACCGAGCGTCGAGCCGCTGCTCATCGCAACCCGCTCGTTGGCGAGGGTGGTCCTGGCAAGCTTCCAGCCGCTGTTCAGATCTCCGACGAGGCAATCGTCCGGAACGAAGACATCGTCGAGGAATACCTCGTTGAACACGGCGTCACCGGTGATTTCCCGCAGCGGCTCGATACGAATACCGGGCGAGGTCATATCGAGAACGAAGTAGCTGATTCCCCTGTGCTTGGGGGCGTCACGGTCGGTGCGGGCAAGGCAGATTCCCCAGTCGGCCTGCTGAGCGAGCGAAGTCCAAATCTTGTGGCCCTTGAGCTTCCATCCTCCATCGACCTTCGTCGCCGTGGTCCGCAACGCCGCCAGATCGGAGCCCGCCTCCGGCTCGCTGAACAGTTGGCACCAGCGAATGTCCCCATGCAGTGACGGACCCGCGAAACGCTCGATCTGCTCGGCGGTTCCGTGTTCGAGAATCGTCGGAACGGCCCACCAGCCGATGACCAGATCGGGAATCTCGAGACCGGCCGCAGCCATCTCCTCCGCGTAGAGCAGCTGCTCCGCTGCACTGGCGTCCCGGCCGTGAGGTTGCGGCCAATGCGCGGCAGCGAGCCCCGACTCGGCCAGCGTGCGACGAGGATCCTCCGCCTCTGCCACCGCGCGAACCTCCGCGCGAACATCCTCACGTCGATTCTCGGCCTCGCCGAGGTCGACGCTCAGGTGGCGTCGCACACCGGCACGGGTCAGATCCGTCACGCGCATCCGCCAATGCGACGTACCGCCGAGCAACTGCCGGATGGACAGGGCACGTCGCAGATAGAAATGCGCGTCGTGCTCCCACGTGAATCCGATACCGCCGAGGATCTGGATCGCGTCCTTGGCGTTGTCCACTGCGGCATCGAGAGCGATCGCGGCAGCGACAGCGGCAGCCAGTGGGTGTTCCTCTGCCGCGGAGTCCACTGCCACCGCAGCGTCCCATGCGGCGGCGCGAGCCTTCTCCACCCGGCACAGCATTTCGGCGCACAGATGCTTGATCGCCTGGAAGCTACCGATCGGTGCACCGAACTGCTCACGCATCTTGGCGTGCTCGACAGCGGTACGCAGCGCCCACCCGGCAACGCCTGCCGCATCCGCAGCAGCGAGGGTGGCCGCCAGATCGAGAACGTACGACGTCGAGACGTCGGACAGGACCGAATCCGGATCCACCGCGACATCCTGGAGAGTCAGCCGGGCTACCGGGACACTGCGATCGACGCCGAGCAACGACTCGATCTTCAGACCCGGCGTCTCGACCCCGAGCATGCACCAGACCGTCTCGCCGTCGACCGTTGCAGGCAACAGCACGCCGACGCCATCTGCCGCACCGAAGGCAATTTCCGCAGTGCCGTCGAGGAACAATGTGTCACCGTCGCGGCGGGCTGCAACGGGCGCGTCGGACAGCACTACGGCGCAGGGAAGTCTGCCTTCGCAAAGGTCGGTACCCCAGCGGGTCGCTGCAGGTCCACCGGTTCGGCCGACTACGAGTGCGGCCAGTGCGGTCGAGAGCACCGGACCGCCGACGAGGGCGGCCGAGGTCTCCTCGAGCATCGCCGCGAGGTCCGCGACCGTGCCACCGACGCCGCCCACCGACTCGGGAACGGCAACGGAGAAGACGCCCAGTTCAGCGAGTCCGCGCCAGTGCGAGCGCCAACCCGACTGCTCGTCGGCGCGTAAAGTCCGCATTGGATCGGCAGTGGAAGCCCACGACCGAATCGACTGTTGGACGTCGCGCTGATCGTCGGTGGTGGCAATTGTCACAATGCTCTTCCCTACTCCTCATAATGACTTTTTTGTCTAGAACGTGTTCTAATACGGTAGCTGGTTAAGAGTCAAGGTGCGAAGGACAACGTCGATGACCACATCTTCTCGGTCGCGATCGGTGAACAATGCCGACAAGAACACAGGAGCCGACAAGAACAGGGGAACGGCCGTGAACGAAACCAACACGGCTACACCGTTGCGTTCGGTCGGCGTCCTCACCGACGACGACCTGAGTTCTAACGCTCAGCGCGAGCGCCGTAAGCGAATTCTTGATTCGACTCTCGCTCTCGCGTCCAAAGGCGGTTACGAAGCCGTTCAAATGCGCGCCGTCGCCGAGCGTGCCGACGTCGCGGTCGGAACGTTGTACCGATACTTTCCGTCCAAGGTGCACTTGCTGGTTTCAGCACTCTCCCGCGAGTTCGAAAAGATCGACTCCCGTCGTAAGCTCCCGCCCGGCCAGACGCCGCAGGAGCGCATGCACCTGATTCTGGGGCAGATCACACGTGCGATGCAACGTGATCCTTTACTCACCGAGGCCATGACTCGCGCCTTCATGTTCGCGGACGCGTCCGCTGCCGCCGAGGTGGATCAGGTCGGCCGATTGATGGACCGGCTGTTCGCCAAAGCGATGAGCGACGGTGAGCCAACGGAATTGCAGCTCAGCATTGCTCGCGTCATCAGCGATGTCTGGCTGTCCAATCTCGTCGCATGGCTGACCCGTCGTTCCTCGGCCACCGACGTCGCCGCTCGACTCGAGCTGACTGTCGACCTGCTACTCGGAGACTCCGAGCCACTCGACTGAGCGTTTGCGTCCGAATGAGCCGTATCGGCTCGCATCGCCTAGATTCGTTCCGTGACTGCTCTGGATTTACCGGTTGAACTCCGCCGTGCCCTCATAGCCGTGGCCCGGACGCCTCGCCTTCTCGTCGCCTCCGACTACGACGGGACGATGGCGCCCATCGTCTCCGATCCGTCGAAGGCATTTCCGCATGATGAGTCCGTGACCGCTATGCGCGGGTTGGCGAGTCTCGCCGCAACGAAGGCCGCGGTCATCTCAGGTCGTGCTCTCCGCGATCTGGCCACACTGTCCAGGCTCCCTGCCGAGGTTCAACTCGTCGGCAGCCATGGCAGCGAATTCGACGTCGGATTCATCAATGCAATCGACGACGAGGCCAAGCGACTTCTGCAGGATATCGCTGTGGAGATGTCCTCGATCGCCGCCCGATTCCCCGGTGTGGCCGTCGAAACCAAGCCCGCGAGTGCAGCCCTCCATGTCCGTAATGCCGACCCGGCCGATGCGGAAGCCGCTCTCGTTGCCGTGCGCGACGGCGTGGCGCTGCGCGAAGGCGTGCAGGTGACCGAGGGTAAGTCCGTCATCGAACTCGCTGTCATCGTTACCGACAAGGGCGACGCCCTCGATATCCTCCGGCATCAGGAAGGCGCGACGGCTGCAGTGTTCTTCGGCGACGATGTCACCGACGAAAAAGCCTTCACCCGCCTCCACGGCCCCGACGTCGGCGTCAAGATCGGCCCCGGTGACAGTCTCGCCGAATTCCACATCGACAGCACCGAGCAGGTCTCACTTGCGCTGGCTTTCCTGCTCGGAGAGCGTCGCCGGTGGCTCTCCGGTGCCGATGCTCCACGCATCGAGCGGCTCACGATGCTCGCCAGCCCCAATGCCGTGGCACTGGTGACTCCGGACGCGAACCTGACATGGCTCTGCCACCCCGAACCGGACTCGGCAGCGATTTTCGCGCACCTCCTCGGTGGCAACGAGGCCGGGCACTTCAGCATCGGACCCAAGCGCACTGCCTTGCCGCTGAGCCAGCAATACGTCGACGGCACCATGACCGTCCAGACCAAGTGGGCGAGCCTTCAGGTCACCGACTACCTCCCGCACGACGTCCCCGTCGGGCAGACCTCGCTCACGCGCGTCGTCACCGGCAAAGCCACGGCGATCGTGACGTTCGCACCCCGACCCGAATTCGGCAAAGTGTGGGTTCAGCTCGAACCCGAAGAGGACGGGCTTCGGATCTCCGGCACCGCAGAGCCGATGGTCTTGCGCAGTCCCGGCGTGAAATGGAACGTCGTATCCGACGGCGCGCAACAGACCGCACACGCCGAAATCGACCCGACCGGTGGACCTGTCGTTCTCGAATTACGTTTGGGCAGCGAGGATCTCGGTTCGTCTGCGCTACCGGAACCGGAACGCCGGGCACAGGCCGAGGCCTATTGGAAGGACTGGGTCGATGCCCTGAACCTGCCGCCACTCAAACCGGATCTGATGAAACGATCAGCCCTGACGCTACGTGGGCTCGTTCACGCCGACTCCGGTTCGATCATGGCAGCCGCGACGACCTCACTACCCGAAGAGATCGGCGGCGTGCGCAACTGGGACTACCGTTACTGCTGGTTGCGCGACGCGGCCCTCACCGCGTCGGCGCTGGTCAACCTCGGCTCGACGGCCGAAGCCGAGGGATACCTCGGATGGATCCACGAGGTCCTGAAGTCCGTAACTGGCCCAGAACGACTGCATCCGCTGTACACGATCCGAGGTCTCGGTCTGCCGTCCGAGGCCGTCATCGACGAGCTTCCTGGATACGCCGGCTCGCGTCCGGTCCGCGTCGGAAACGCAGCCAATCAGCAAGTCCAGCTCGACGTGTTCGGGCCGATCGTCGACCTCGTCTCTTCCCTCGCACATGCCCGGCAGTCGCGGGGCCTGGCAGGGAAAGAGGCCTTGTCCGACGACGATTGGAGTCTGGTCCGCTCGATGGTCGAGGCTGTAGAACGCCGATGGGACGAACCCGACCACGGCATCTGGGAGATCCGCGGGACACCCCGCCACCACGTGTACTCCAAGGTCATGGGCTGGATGACCATCGATCGGGCGATAACCCTCGCCGCCGCGTTCGAGCGGGATACCGAACCGAGCTGGGCCGGTCTGCGCGAGCAGATCTATGCCGAGGTCATCGACAAGGGTTGGAACGAAGAAGTCCGATCCTTCACCGCCGCCTACGAAGGCACCGACCTCGACGCTGCGACTCTGCACATCGGGCTCTCCGGGCTCATCGATCCGTCCGACCCTCGCTTTGCAGCGACCGTGACGGCAACCGAGGCCGAATTGCGCAGCGGATCGACCGTGTATCGCTACCACCACGACGACGGATTGCCCGGCGGCGAGGGTGGATTCCACCTCTGCGCGGCGTGGCTGGTCGAGGCATACCTACTCATCGGGCAGCGATCCGAAGCAGAGGCCTTGTTCGCGCAACTCGTCAGTGCAGCCGGTCCGACCGGCCTGCTCAGTGAGGAATACGATCCCGTCGCCGAACGCTCACTGGGCAACCATCCTCAGGCCTACAGCCACCTCGGCTTGCTCAGGTGTGCGAGTTTGCTCAGCGCGTGAGCGGGAGCGCCCGTTCGCTTGAATGGTCCACTCATACGATCTGTCAGCATCAGGTGGCCATTCAAGCGGTGTAGCCGGGGTCTAGGCCGGCGGCGGAGCCGCTGTACGACCTTTGACCAATTCGGTCGGCAAGAACTCGGCCGCCATGATGCCCGACTGCGAGGTGGAGAGCAGGAGCGCACCTGCGCGTCGCCCCTTCTCCTCGGCATCCTGACGAACGGTGGTGACGTTCTCGCGGATTGCATCTTCCACGCCGTCGAAGCCGGTAATGGTGAGCTGACCGGGAACGTCGATGCCGGCGACCTTCGCGAAGTTGAGTGCGCCGAGTGCGAGGACATCGGTGGTGCAGAGCAGGGCGGTGGCGTCGCGGTTGGCTTGCAACGCCTGAGCTGCAGCGGAGTGGCCGGAGCGGGTGGTGTGTTCGAACCGCTCTACGACGGTGAGCGATTCCGGATCGAGGCCGCTGTCCTTCATAGCGTCCTTCACCCCTGCTATCCGCTCCCGTTGGACATGGAAGTGGCTTCCAGCGAGCCGGGCGGGCGGTACGACGCCGTCGCGACGGTCGCGTCCGAGTCTCATACAGAGAACGGCGATGTGGCGGTGTCCGAGGGCGATGATCTGCTCGGCGATCATTTTCATCGCGGCACGATCGTCGATGGCGACGAGTGCAGCCTCCGGCACCCCGCGTGGTTGGTCACAGATGACAATCGGTAGGTGCCGCTCGCGGACGGCCATCAGGTAGGGGTCGTCGTCGGCGACGGAATAGACGACGAAGCCGTCGACCCCGGCTTGTTGCACGACGGCGGCGGCCGCAGTGTCATCTCGGTCGGGCCCTGCTGGAATCAGAAGCAGGCCCTGGCCTGCAGCTTCGCAAGACTCGGCGAGCCCGGCCAGGAATGCCATGGCGGCGGGGTCGCGGAAGGAATAGCTGAGCGCTTCGGTGAGAACGAGGCCGACCGCGCCCGCCTTACGAGTGCGAAGCGAACGAGCGAGCGGGTCGGGGCCTGCGTATCCGCGGCGTTTGGCTGCCATGAGAACTCGCTCGCGAAGTTCGGGTGAGAGCTGGTCGGGCCGGTTGTAGGCGTTCGACACTGTGGTGCGCGACACCTTCAGGTCGGCAGCGATGGAAGCCAATGTGGCTGGGCGGCGCGGCTCGCTCGACCTGGACATACGGGGACGTTAGCCGGAAAAGGGTGTTGCAGTGAAATTCGGCGCCCGGGTACCCGATTCGGTCGAGAGCCATCGAATCGCTAGAGTACAACGGTAACCATTTCCAACTAGGCGAATATTTCGTTTTCGCAAGCTTCGACTCAAGGGGTCCCCAGTGCGACAACTCGCCCGCTCGACTACCGCTCTCGTAGGGCTCACATGCGCCGCCGCACTGGCCATGACCGCATGTAGTTCGGATACGAGCACATCCAATTCCTCGGCGCCCGTCACTGCCATCGACGGCCCGATCACCATCGTGGCCTCGACCAACGTGTGGGGCAGCGTCGCGCAAGCCGTCGCGGGAGACCTCGCTTCGGTGGAATCCATCATCGCCGACCCGTCGGCGGATCCGCACTCCTACGAGGCCAGCGCCGCCGACGCCGCGAAAGTGGCCGAGGCGTCGCTCGTCGTATACAACGGTGGCGGATACGACGAGTTCATCGACGACATCCTCGGCTCGGAGGGGAAGAACGTGCCGTCGGTCAACGCGTACGACCTCGTCGGTTCGGACCATACGCACGACGCCGAAGAAGCAGCCCCGAACGGCTCCACCGACTCCACCGACTCCACCGACGGTCACGGCCATAGCCACGGCGACGCCAACGAACATGTCTGGTTCGACGCCGAGGTCGCCGCATCCACCGCGGAGTCGATCGCCGAGAAGCTCGGTCAGCTCGACCCCGACAACGCCGCCCAGTACACCGCGAACGCCGACACGTTCCACGATCAGGTCCACCGCATCACCGACGTGACGAACAAGATCGCCGTCGATCATGCCAATGCTCCTGTCGCACAGACGGAACCGATCGCGCACTACCTGATCGAAGAGTCTGACCTCGACGATCGGACACCCGAGGACTTCAAGAATGCCCTCGAATCGGGCAACGACCCGTCGCCCGCGTCCATCGCGGCTACTCGTGACCTGTTGACCTCGAAGTCCGTTCGGGTCCTCGTCTACAACATCCAGACGCAGGACGCTGTCACCCAGGACATCCGCTCCACCGCCGAGGCTGCCGGAATCCCCGTCGTCGAGGTGACAGAGACGCTGCCCGAGGGCAAGACCTACATCGAGTGGCAGACGCAGGCAGCGGAGGATCTCGAATCTGCGCTGGCGCCGGCATCCTGAGCATGACGACCCTGGAAACCGGGAGTGGAACCCGCGGAACGACGCTCGGGTCAGGGCTGGAAAGCTGTAGTTCATGCCTGCTGTAGAACTGCGCGATGCCGGACTGGCGTTCGGGGAGCGCACGTTGTGGCGGAACCTCGATCTCGCGGTGGAGAGCGGTGAGTTCGTAGCTGTCCTCGGACCTAACGGTTCGGGTAAGACGTCACTTTTGAAGGTGCTGCTCGGCCAGAACCATTTGACGTCGGGGACTGCGGCGATCGCGGGAGAACCTGTCCGCAAGGGCCAGTCCGGTGTCGGTTACATCCCACAGCAGCGAAGTATCGACGACGGTCTGCCACTGCGTGGGCGTGATCTCGTCGGTCTCGGCTGGGACGGCCATCGTTGGGGGCTGGGTCTTCGCGGAATGCGTGAGCGCACACGTGTCGTGCAGCATGCAATCGACCAGGTCGACGCCAATGCTTTCGCGGGTGCACCGGTCGGGACGATGTCGGGGGGCGAGCAGCAGCGCCTACGCATCGCCCAGGCGCTGGTTGGCAATCCGACAGTGTTGCTGTGCGACGAACCTCTGCTCAGCCTCGATCTGGCCAACCAAAGTCTGGTGTCCGGTCTCATCGATCGGCGACGGCGAGAGCACGACACGGCAGTGCTGTTCGTGACGCACGAGATCAATCCGATTCTGCCGCTGGTCGACCGCATCGTCTACATCGTCGACGGCAAGTTCCGTATCGGCACACCTGCTGATGTAATGACGACCGAAGTGCTCTCGGAGTTGTACGGAACCGAGGTAGAAGTTCTGAAGGTGCGTGGGCGACTCGTCGTTGTCGGCACCGGAGATTCCATCGACGCTCTCGGCTCTGCGGGTGCGCACCATCCACCGACCGAGGATCTCTGAATGAACGAGAAAGTGGTCGACGCCCTCTCCAAGATCTTCGACTTCAGCACGACGGCGAACTTGTTGAGCTACGACTTCGTGCAGCAGGCACTCCTCGCGGCGGCCATTCTCGGTCTCCTCTCCGGTGCGCTCGGGCCGCTGATCGTCAGTAGGCAGTGGGCGTTCGCGGTCCACGGTTCGAGTGAATTGTCGTTGACCGGCGCGTCAGCAGCTTTGCTTGTCGGAATCACCGTAGGTCTCGGAGCTATCGTCGGTTCGGTCGTCGCTGCGGTGATGTTCGCCCTGCTCGGCTCCAAGGCTCGTGATCGCGACTCGGTGATCGGTGTCATCATGTCGTTCGGGCTGGGCCTGTCGGTGTTGTTCATCTGGTTGTATCCGGGCAGAACCGGCACGAGCTTCTCGCTTCTGATCGGTCAGATCGTCGGCGTCGGGCAGAGCGGTATTCAGCTTCTGCTCGTGTGTGCAGTCTTGGTCCTCATCGTGCTCGCGATCGTCTACCGTCCACTGTTGTTCGCCAGCACCGACCCTGAGGTTGCACTGGCGCGCGGTGTCCCGGTCCGTGGGCTCGCCGTCGTGTTCGCAGTTCTGGTCGGCGTCGCGTGTGCGCTCGGCGTTCAGATCGTCGGTGCGTTGCTCGTGTTGTCGTTGCTCATCACGCCCGCAGCCGCTGCCGCGCGTGTGACTGCAAGCCCACTCAAGGCGACGCTGTTGTCCATTCTGTTCGCCGAGATCGCCGCTGTGGGTGGCATTCTGCTCTCGCTCGCACCCGGCGTTCCCGTCTCGACATTCGTCACGACGATCTCGTTCGTCATCTACCTCCTCTGCCGCGCAGTGGGGTCTCGCCGAAAGGCCGACTCCGGCCGCATCGTTGTCGCCTAGACTCGAAGACGATGACGTCCATCGATCTCAATTCAGACCTCGGCGAGAGCTTCGGAACGTGGAAGCTCGGTAACGACGACGCAATGCTGGCGGTGGTGACCAGCGCCAATATCGCATGCGGATTCCATGCTGGTGACCCACAGACGATCCTGGCGACCTGCCGTGCCGCGGCCGGCAAGGCCGTCCGTATCGGCGCTCAGGTCGGCTATCGCGACCTCGCAGGTTTCGGACGACGCTTCATCGACATCGAGCCTGCTGATCTGACTGCCGACGTGCTGTATCAGATGGGGGCCCTCGACGGACTCAGTCAGGCAGCCGGTTCGGCCATCGCCTACGTCAAACCGCACGGCGCGCTGTACAACGCCATCGTGACGCATCGCGATCAGGCGAAAGCTGTCGTCGAAGCCGTCCGAATCTACGATCCGACGCTCCCCGTCCTCGGCCTGGCAGGCTCGGTGTTCCTCGAGGAAGCCGAGGCCGCCGGTTTGCGAACCGTGGCGGAGGCCTTTGCCGACCGTGCGTACACACCCGCGGGTGAGTTGGTGTCTCGGCGTGAGGCCGGCGCCATCCTGTCCGATCCGGCCTTGGTCGCAGCGCGCATCCTTCAGCTCGTTCAGGAAGGAACGGTCGAGGCAATCGACGGCACCAGCGTCGCAGTCTCCGCGGAATCGGTGTGTGTGCACGGAGACTCCCCAGGTGCGGTCGACATGGCCTTTGCAGTCCGGAAGATACTGTCCGACAACGGTATCGCGATCTCACCCTTCGTCTGATGATCGTCCGAGATGCCGGTGAACATGCCGTACTGATCGAGTACGGCGACCTCCGCGAGACGATGGCCTTCTTCCGTTCACTGCACGCGACGGCCCCCGTCGACGTCGAGGATCTGGTGCCGGCCGCACGGACGGTCCTGGTGCGATTCCGGGGCGAGCGAGAACGGATCGAGACGTGGATCCGTTCGGTAGAACCAGTGGCAGAGGACAGTGAGGCGAAGGCCGACGCGGTGACGATTGCGGTCAGCTACGACGGTCCCGATCTCGAAGATGTCGCCAGACACACCGGACTGTCGACGTCGGAAGTCGTGGCAGCGCACACGGGGCGGATCTGGACCGTCGCATTCGGCGGGTTCGCACCCGGGTTCGGCTATCTCGTCGGCCCCGACGACCGTCTGCATGTTCCTCGCCGATCCGAACCCCGCACTTCGGTCCCGGCAGGTTCGGTCGGACTTGCCGGCGAGTTCTCCGGGATCTATCCACGCAATTCCCCAGGGGGATGGCAGCTCATCGGGACCACCGATGCAGTCCTGTGGGACGAGGGCGGCTCGCCCCCCGCACGGCTACAGCCCGGCACGAAGGTCAGGTTCCAGCAGACGTGAAAGCTGTCGAGATACTGCGCCCCGGGCCGCTGTGCACCGTGCAGGATCGAGGCCGCCCCGGTCACGCGTCGATCGGTGTCGGGAGATCCGGCGCCGCAGACCTTCGCTCGCACGACGCTGCCAACAGGTTGGTAGGCAACACCGTCGACGCTGCAACACTCGAGGCGACGATGGGCGGCGTGCAGGTTCGCATGCGGGGATCGGTCGTGGTGGCGGTCACCGGCGCTTCGGGCCAGATCACCGTCAACGGCATCGCGGGTGCGATGTACAACACGCTGTATCTCGCCGACGGAGACGAATTAACAGTCGCCACACCGGTTTCCGGGCTCCGTAGCTACATTGCTGCGCGCGGCGGATTCGACGTCGCACAATTCCTCGGGAGCAGGTCCACCGACACTCTGTCGGGATTGGGTCCGCCGCCACTGGCGGAAGGTGACGTCCTCGAGGTCGGCGATGAGCAGTCGGAGTGGCCGGCAACCGAACTAGCGCCGCCACCGGACAGAACCGGGCACATCGAAGTGTCGGTGAACCTCGGTCCGCGACAGGACTGGTTCACCTCCGAGGCACACCGCATCCTGGCAAGCGAGGTATGGACGGCAACCAGCGAATCGAATCGTGTCGGGGTCAAGCTCGACGGTCCGACTCCGCTGCAACGAGCACGAACCGAGGAGCTACTCAGCGAGGGCATGGTTCCCGGCGCCCTGCAGGTTCCACCGAGCGGTAAGCCCGTCCTTTTCCTCGCCGATCACCCGGTGACAGGCGGATATCCCGTCATCGCCGTCGTTCGAGACGCCGACCTGCCAACGATCGGCCAACTGCGTCCCGGGGACTCGATACGGTTCCGAGTGCACTAGCCCACGACGGGCGTGCCGAGCCTATCGACGACGCTGACGCGCGATATCGGCCAACACGACGCCCGCGGCTACCGAAGCGTTGAGCGATTCGACCGGACCTGCCATCGGGATGGACAGAATCGAATCGCACGTCTCGCGAACCAGACGCGAGAGGCCCTTACCTTCGGATCCAACCACCACAGCCACTGGGCCGGTGCCGTCGAATTCGTCGAGAGTGGTGTCGCCCTCGGCGTCGAGACCGATGATGGTGACACCCTTGGACTGCCAATCCTTCAACGTCCGGGTCAGGTTGGTGGCGCGGGCCACCTGAAGTCGGGCCGCGGCACCTGCGCTGGTGCGCCACGCGACGGCCGAGACGCTCGCGCTACGACGCTGCGGGATGACGACCCCGTGTCCACCGAACGCTGCCACCGAGCGCACGACAGCGCCGAGGTTACGAGGGTCGGTGATGTTGTCGAGAGCGACCACGAGCGCCGGTTCCTGGTGCGAGCGAGCCGTGCTGATCAAGTCGTCCGGGTGGGCGTATCGGTACGGCGGAACCTGCAGAGCGAGACCCTGATGCAGACCGTTCGCGCTGAGCTTGTCGAGATCCGAACGCGGAACCTCGAGAATGGAGATGCCGGCGTCCGCTGCACGCTGGACGCTCTCTTTCAGCCGCTCGTCACTGTCGGTGCCGACGGCAACCCACAGGGCCGTCGCCGGAACTCCCGCGCGAAGGCACTCCACGACGGGGTTGCGGCCCAGCACGACCTCTGGACCGTCGTCGTTCTTCCGAGTCGGGACCCGAGTGCTGCGACCACGGCTGTCGCCACGGTTCTGAGCGGACTTCTCCGCCATCTTGGCGCGACGTGAAGCTGGGTGCTTGGTGCGCTCCTCAGCGGGCGGCGTGGCGCCGCGGCCTTCGAGTCCTCGGCGCCGATTTCCGCCGGAGCCCGCGACCTGACCTTTCTTGGTGCCGGTCTTGCGTATCGCGCCGCGCCTACTTGAATTGCCTGCCATCACTGCCCTGCTTCGTCGTTACTGCGTGTTGCCCCGACGGACCATTCCGGCCCGTTGGGGGTATCTGTCACGTCTATGCCTGCCTTGGCGAGGCGATCTCGAATCGCGTCCGCGGCCGGCCAGTCCTTGTCCACCTTGGCTTGTGCTCGACGCTGCAACTCTGCGTCGACCAGCACTCCGAGCGCTCCTTCGAGGGCGTCGGTGTCGCCGGATCCGCCAGCCCAGTGCGGATCCAGCGGATCCACACCCAGAATCGAGAGCATCGCACGCACCTGCCCGGCATGCTCGACGGCGGATTCGAGGTCCCCGCCTTCCAGCGCGCTGTTGCCCGCCCGCACCGTCGCGTGTAGCTCGGCGAGCGCCTTGGGAACTCCCAGGTCGTCGTCCAGCGCGGCGGCGAAGCCGTCGGTCCAGGTGCCGAGTGGTACATCTCCCGCTCGCTCGACCGTCCGTTTGACGAATCCTTCGATTCCTCGATAGGTCACCGCTGCCGTCTGCAATGCGTTGTCCGAATACTCGAGCATCGAACGGTAGTGCGCACCACCGAGGTAATACCTCAGTTCCTGCGGTCGCACGTGCTGGAGAACATTGGGGACCGACAGGACGTTGCCGAGCGATTTCGACATCTTCTCGCCGCCCATCGTGACCCAGCCGTTGTGCAGCCAGTATCGGCTGAATCCGTCGCCGGCTGCCTGGCTCTGCGCGCGCTCGTTCTCGTGGTGCGGGAACACAAGGTCGAGACCACCGCAATGAATATCGAAGTCGGGCCCGAGGTATGCCTCGGCCATGGCCGAGCACTCGAGGTGCCATCCGGGGCGTCCACGACCCCATGGTGTCGGCCACGACGGCTCGCCGGGCTTCGCTGCTTTCCACAGCGTAAAGTCTCGGGGATCACGCTTACCCTCGGCGGCGCTCTCGCCCTGATGTACGTCGTCGAGTTTGTGCCCGGACAGTGCCCCGTAACTCGGGAAGCTCATCACGTCGAAGTACACGTCACCGGCGGAGGCGTACGCGTGCCCGGACTCGATCAGTCTGTCGATCAACTCCACCATCTGGGTGATGTGTCCGGTTGCTCGCGGCTCGACCGACGGGGGCAGCACGCCGAGCTGGTCGTAGGCCCAGGCGAAGGATCGCTCGAAGGTCGCGGCCCACTCCCACCACGGCCGTCCAGCGTCGCGCGCCTTGTTGAGAATCTTATCGTCGACGTCGGTGACGTTGCGGACGAAAGCGACGTCGACCTCGTGGGCGAGTAGCCACCTGCGAAGGACGTCGAATGCGACACCGCTACGAACGTGGCCGATATGAGGCTCACCCTGGACCGTCGCCCCACACAGGTACACCGACGCATGGCCAGGGACCAAGGGGGTGAATTCCCGCAAGGCCCTCGTCTCGGTGTCGTAAAGGTGAAGGGTCACGACTCGCCATGCTACCGGGGGTTTTACTCGCTCATGACAAGTGCCGTCGCAACGGCGGCAATTCCTTCGCCTCGACCCGTCAATCCCAATCCGTCGGTAGTGGTCGCAGACACCGAGACGGGGGCTCCGAGAATCGCCGACAACGTCTCCTGCGCCTCCACACGACGCGGACCGATCTTCGGTCGATTCCCGATGATCTGAACTGCGGCGTTGCCGATACCGAAACTGTGCTCGGCAAGCAGGCGACGCACCTCGGTCAGCATTGCGGCACCGCTGACACCGTCCCACTCGGGTCGCCCGGTCCCGAAAACCGAGCCGAGGTCACCGAGACCTGCCGCGGACAGCAGCGCATCGCACAGCGCGTGGGCGGCGACGTCACCGTCCGAGTGACCTTCGAGACCGTCACCGTCCTCGAACAACAGGCCGGCGAGCCAACACGGCCGCCCGACCTGAATCGGGTGCACATCTGTTCCGATGCCGACTCTCATACATTCTCCTGTGCGGTGATCGCCTCTGCGAGCAAAAGGTCGTGCGGAGTGGTGATCTTGAATGCGAGCAATTCACCGATGATCGTGTGCACCGTCTCACCGAGGCGCTCCACCAGGCCTGCATCGTCGGTCGCGGAGTCCGCGGATTCGGCGTAGGCGCGAATCAACAGATCCGCGCGAAATCCCTGCGGGGTCTGAATTGCTCGAAGTGAGCTCCGGTCGGGAGTTCCGACCACGGCGCCCATGAGATCGACCGACTTGACGGTGTCGGTTACCGGAACTGCGGGCACGACGGCACCGCGTCCAGCGCGCACCTCGGCGACCACCCGTGCAACCAGGGTGGGCGGAGTGAGCGCGCGCGCAGCGTCGTGAACCAGCACGATGGCTGCGTCTCCTGCCACCGCGAGACCGCAACGCACCGAATCGGTGCGTTCGCGAGCCCCTTCGACCACCGTGACGGCAGGCCCGAGGAGGTCACGCGTGTGCTCGACCAGATCGGCCGGCACAATCACAACGATTCGGTCGACGGCGCCTGATGCTGTCAGACCGTCGACCGAATGTTGCAGAAGGGTTCTGCCCTTCAGAGTCACATACGCCTTCGGCATTCCTTGCTGGAGCCGAAGGCCCTGGCCCGCCGCCGGTACGAGCGCGACGACTGGGCCAGCATGCACGCTGGTCACACCTAGGAGGCTGCGGCCAGTACTTCGTCGAGAATGATGTCGGCCTTGGCCTCATCCGTTCCCTCGGCGAGCGCAAGCTCTCCGACCAGAATCTGACGCGCCTTGGCCAGCATGCGCTTCTCGCCTGCAGACAGGCCGCGATCCCGCTCACGACGCCAGAGGTCACGAACGACCTCGGCAACCTTGTTCACGTCGCCGGAAGCGAGCTTCTCGAGGTTCGCCTTGTAGCGTCGCGACCAGTTGGTGGGCTCTTCCGTGTGCGGTGCCCGAAGCACCTGGAAGACTTTGTCCAGACCTTCTTGGCCTACGACGTCACGAACACCGACGTACTCGGCGTTGTCCGCAGGAACTCGAACAGTGAGATCACCTTGCGCAACTTTGAGAACCAGGTACTCTCTCGGTTCACCCTTGATGGTGCGGGTTTCTATCGCTTCGATTAACGCCGCTCCGTGATGGGGGTAAACGACGGTCTCTCCGACCTTGAAAATCATGTGTCCCGTGCCCCTTTCGATTTTGCCAGTTTACCACGCGCTCAGATCAACGGCGCAGGTCAGGGGCATAACGCAGTCTTTTCAGGGGTTGACAGCCGCCGGTTAACGTGTATCCGCGGCCCCCCAGGCGGGCAACTCGGCACCCTCCGCCAAGGTGGTCCACGTAACAGTAACCACCGGTCAACACGCCGGTCGGAGCCCGATACCGCACGTTCCGGACGCCCCAGAGGTCTACCCTCGAAAGCTGACTACTACTCTGCCTAGTGGACCTGGAGCTACCGGCCCAGGCTCGGCAAAGGCACTGGCCCGGAACCGCATCGGCACCCCCCGGCACACCGGCACAACTGGAGGACGACCCGTGACTGCGTTCAACGCTGCGACTACGCACCGAAAGACCCGCCTGTGGGCAACCGCTCTCGCGGCAGGCGCAGCACTGACTCTGACTGCCTGCGGCTCCGGCCAAATTTCTCAGACCGCCCAGCAGGTCTCGGCTGTCAACGGAAACTTTGCCGATGTCGGCGACATCTCACTGCGCAATGTGCATGTGGTGTACCCGCAGAGCGAGGAGTACTCGATCGAGCCGGGTGGCAAGGTCGAACTCGGCTTCGTCGCCGTCAACAACAGCGCGACGACCCCCGATCGCCTCACACGGATCTCCACGACAGCAGCGTCCTCGGTGACGGTCGGCAAGGAGCCTGGCGGAAGCGAGATTGCACCGTTGACCGCCCTCGGCGCCGGAGCCCCCGCGGGCACCGAGCTCGATGACGAGCAGATCCCCTTGCAGATGATCGTTGTCGAACTCAACAGCATCGGCGAGGAAGTTCGCCCAGGCCTCACGGTTCCTGTCACGTTCACATTCGAGGAAGCCGGTGACGTCGAGGTTCTCGTCCCCGTCGATGCAGGCCAGGTTCTCCCGCGCGACGTCTCGACGAAGTCGCCCATCGAAGCCGAGGCGCACAGCGCCGAGAGCAGCGTCGTGGAGACTCAGGTCGAGGAAGGCGCCGACGGGAACAACTGACGTTCCTGTCGGAACCGTCGTTTAGCGTTCTCCACGTGGCCAAACTGAAGACCAACTACCGATGTTCGGCCTGCAGACACACCGTGGCCAAATGGGTAGGTCGATGCCCGGACTGCGGTAGCTGGGGATCGATGGACGAGGCGCCCGTACTCACCCCCGTTGCAAGCAGGCCGGGCGCGTCCGGTCTCGGCGCCGGCAACACACGCTCGGTGACCACCGCAATGATCCCGACGTCGCCGGCGACGGCCCTCACCCAGGTCAGCAGCAGCACTGCACAGGCCAATTCGACCGGTATCCCGGAGTTCGACCGCGTACTCGGTGGTGGGCTCGTCCCCGGGTCCGTAGTACTCCTCGCGGGCGAGCCTGGGGTGGGCAAGTCGACGCTCCTTCTCGAGGTGGTACATCGCTGGGCCCGTACCGGCGAAGACCGGCGTGCGCTCTATATCACCGGCGAGGAATCCGCTGGTCAGGTTCGGTTGCGGGCAGACCGGACAGGCGCGGTCCACGAACGCGTCTTCCTCGCCGCAGAATCCGATCTTGCGACGGTGTTCGGCCACGTGGAGCAGGTCGCACCGAGTCTGCTGATCGTCGATTCGGTCCAAACGATGCTTGCCGCGGACGTCGACGGAGTCATCGGCGGTGTCACCCAAGTCCGCGCGATCACCAGTGCGCTAACGTCGCTGGCGAAGACGACCGGCGTCGCGGTCCTCCTGATCGGTCACGTCACCAAGGACGGAGCCGTCGCGGGTCCGCGTTCACTCGAGCATCTGGTCGACGTAGTTCTCCATTTCGAAGGCGACAAGCACTCCACTCTCCGCATGATCCGCGGGGTCAAGAATCGCTTCGGTGCTTCCGACGAAGTGGGGTGCTTCGAACTGCGGGATACCGGCATCGAGGGCATCACCGATCCGTCGGGTCTGTTCCTGCATCACCGCACCGACGCGGTACCAGGGACGGCCGTGACGGTCACCATGGACGGTAAGCGTCCGTTGCTCGCCGAAGTGCAGGCACTCGTCGTCGATACACACATGCCTTCCCCGCGTCGAGCCGTGAGCGG
The DNA here is from genome assembly GCF_030063405.1 of Rhodococcus sp. H29-C3. Classification (NCBI taxonomy): domain Bacteria; kingdom Bacillati; phylum Actinomycetota; class Actinomycetes; order Mycobacteriales; family Nocardiaceae; genus Rhodococcus; species Rhodococcus sp. H29-C3. The sequence continues at coordinate 598,813 of NZ_JASITC010000001.1, forward strand.
CCTCGACCATGCGCGAGTAGCCATGATTCTGGCCGTCCTGGAGCGACGCTGTGGGGTGAAAGTGGCACGGAGCGAGGTCTATGCGGCAACGATCGGCGGAATGCGTACCAGCGAACCTGCTGTGGACCTGGCACTCGCGGTGGCAGTGGCGTCGGCCGTAACGGACCGTCCGATACCTACAGGGCTCGTCATCCTCGGCGAGGTCGGACTGGCGGGAGAAGTCCGTCGGGTGTCGGGGCTTGGTCGACGCTTGGCCGAGGCCGCGCGTCTCGGCTTCACTCACGCCATCACCCCCGAACACGACGACACCGTGCCGAAGGGAATCGAAGTCCGCACCGTCACCAATCTCGGCGAGGCACTCGATTACGCACATATGCGGACGGTTTGATCAACTCCAGTAGCCTCTAGCTGCGAGACTGTGAGACACCACTGTTGTAGAAGTAGTGCCGATGCAGCCGACAAGCCGTTGTGGAAGTAAATGCTGGGACGAGGGGACGAACGTGGACGAGAACGCACGCGATGCCAGTGCATCCCCGGCGCTACGTGAAACCATCGCCCGGTTAGCACCGGGCACAGCCCTGCGCGACGGGCTGGAACGAATACTTCGAGGCCGCACCGGCGGTCTCATAGTCCTCGGCTACGACGACGAGGTCGAGAAGATCTGCGACGGCGGATTCGAACTCGATGTCGAGTTCGCGCCCACCCGGCTGCGTGAACTCTCCAAGATGGACGGCGCCGTCGTCCTGTCCACGGACGGCAAACGAATCGTCCGCTCCAACGTGCAGCTTGTGCCGGATCACAAAATTCCTACAGTCGAATCAGGAACGCGGCACCGCGCCGCCGAACGTACCGCCATGGAGACCGGATACCCGGTCGTCTCGGTCAGCCAGTCGATGAGCATCGTCAGCGTCTACGTCGCCGGAGTTCGACATGTCATCGAAGGCTCGGCAACCATTCTCTCGCGTGCGAACCAGGCCGTAGCCACGCTCGAGCGCTACAAGCAGCGCCTCGACGACAACACCCGTCAGCTCTCGGTCGTGGAGATCGAGGACTTCGTAACCCTGCGTGACGCACTCACGGTCGCTCAGCGTTTGGAGATGGTTCGCCGGGTCTCGGTCGAAATCGAGCAGAACGTCCTCGAACTCGGCACCGACGGCAGGCAGTTGGCGCTGCAGCTCGAGGAACTACTGGGCGACAACGATGTCGACCGTCAACTCGTCGTCCGCGACTACCTCGCCGGTCCGGAGCCGTCGAGTACGGCGGCCGTGGAGAAGGCCTTGGCTGCTCTCGACAAACTGACCGATGTCGATCTACTCGACCTCACGACGCTCGCACGCGCATTCGGCTACCCGGCGACCATCGAAGCGCTCGACACACCGATGAGTCCACGTGGATACCGCGTCCTCACCCGGGTTCCGCGGCTGCAGTTCAGCCAGATCCATCGACTGGTCGGATCATTCGGCACCCTGCAGGGGCTTCTCGCAGCAACAGCGGCAGACCTGCAGTCGGTCGACGGCATCGGCGGACTGTGGGCTCGCCATATTCGTGAGGGGCTTTCACGTCTGGCCGAGTCGTCCATCGCGGGCCCGTTCGACTGACTGGACCCGCACACCGGCCGGCTCAGGTCATGTTGAACGGCTCGGGAGAGCTACGCAGCTCACCGAGTTGAGCGATCACCTTGTACGAGCCGACGCCGACAGGTATCCGCTCCTCACCACAGCCGGGAACCGAATTGGTACCGGACCACTTGACCGTGAACCCAGCCTGCTCGCCGGGCTTGAACGTCCGCAGATCGGATTGCGCGTCGGGGAAGCAATCAGTGTTCGACCAGATCCGCAGATCGTCGAGCGTGTACACGAGGGCCTGTTGCAGACCTGCACCCACGTCGCGCTGGCACTCCGTGGAACTGATGTTGGTGATGACGACGGTGAAGCCGGGCTCTTCGCCGACCTTGTACGACGCTTTGTCCGGCGTCGCCTTGATGGCGAGGCTTTGATCCGAGCACTGGTTGCTCGGGACGGCAGCTGCCCCGGCGGGCTTGGAGGCCGTCGTGGACGCTCCAGTGCTCGCCGAAGTGCCACTTCCGGAACCACCGGAAGCGGAACCACCCGATGCCGATGCACCGGATCCAGCACCCGACTCCTTGGCTGCGGCGGAGGCACTCGGCGTTGCGGCCGGACTCGGAGACGTGACGACACCTGCCGGTTCCGCCTGCGGCGGATCCTCGTTGCCACCACTGAGCGAGGAGATGAACCACACGATCAAACCGAGCACCACGACAGCCGCACCGATGGCGAGTGCGCGACGACGCCAATAGATTTCGGGAGGCAACGGCCCGCTTGGTTCCAACACAGACCAACCGTAGGCGTTACGCAGCTACGATTCCCTGAAGCGCCTGCGGCGTGTCGCCTTGTAGGTCACGAAGAAACCGTCTGATCGACGAACAACCTCAGGGAAGCTCGCCGATATCGCCGATTACTCCGCGCAAGCGAGCGTTCCCTTCGGACAACTGATAGGTCAGGCCGACGATGGCCACTTCCCCGGCGTCTACCTTCTCCGCAATGATCCGCGACCGTTGCATCAACAGATTGCCGGTCTCCTCGACGTGCCGTGCCTCGAAATCGTCGACGTTGGAGTAACCGTCACGGCGGGCGGACAGCACGGACGGGGTGACGCGTTCGACGAGGTCACGAATGTAGCCGCCGGGGATGTCACCGGTGTCCAACGCGTCGAGAGTTGCTTTGACGGCGCCGCACCCATCGTGGCCGAGCACGACGATGAGCGGCACATCGAGAATCGCCACACCGTATTCGATCGAGCCGAGGACGGAGGAATCGATGACGTGGCCTGCGGTTCGGACGACGAACATGTCGCCGAGGCCCTGGTCGAAGATGATCTCGGCGGCGACGCGGGAGTCCGCGCAACCGAAGAGCACGGCGCGTGGGTGCTGCTCGTCGGCGAGACGGGCACGGTCCTCGATACCCTGGCTCGGGTGCAGAGATTCGCCTGCGATGAACCGCTGGTTACCCTCTCGAAGAGATTTCCAGGCAGTTATCGGATTCGTCGAAGGCATGGACATCATTGTGCACCGATCCGGCTGTTACCGGCGAGTCGGATACCGAAGAACTCGAGGAGACAAGCGTGCCGATCAGTCCAGTTGCACTTCTCGGGTGGTTCGACACCGAGGAGCGTGACCTGCCGTGGCGACGTCCGGGTGTCAGCGCTTGGCAGATTCTGATGAGCGAAATCATGCTGCAGCAGACGCCTGTGTCCCGCGTTGCTCCGATCTGGGAAGAGTGGGTCGCACGGTGGCCCGTCCCGTCGAAGATGGCTGCCTCTTCGCAAGCCGACGTCCTGCGAGCATGGGGCAAGTTGGGTTATCCGCGTCGGGCGTTGCGTTTGCATCAGTGCGCGGGAGTTCTGGCCGCCGAGCACGGCGACGCCGTGCCGCAGGACGTCGAGACGCTGCTGTCTTTGCCGGGCATCGGTGCTTACACGGCTCGCGCTGTCGCATGCTTCGCGTACGGCCGTCGAGTTCCCGTCGTCGACACCAATGTTCGACGCGTCGTCGCTCGGGCAGTGCACGGCGCCGCGGAACCGGGTAACCCGTCGACGACACGAGATCTCGCCGACGTCGAGGCGTTGCTTCCCGTGGGGGACGCGCGCGCAGCAAGGTATTCGGCAGCACTGATGGAATTGGGCGCGCTGATCTGCACCGCGAAGAACCCTGCCTGTTTGCTGTGCCCGCTACCCGAGTGCTCGTGGATCGAAGCGGGCCGCCCTGCATACAGCGGACCCGCCAAGAAGGTGCAGAAGTTCGCGGGCACCGACCGGCAGGTCCGCGGGAAACTGATGTCGGTTCTACGTGAAACCGACGGTCCGGTGGATCGGGCCAGGCTGGACGTCGTATGGCTCAGCGACCCCGGGCAACGTGATCGCGCTTTGGACTCCCTACTCGTGGACGGCCTGATCGAGCAGACGGCGACAGGACTTTTCGGGCTGGCCGGTGATGCGGGGTCGCCGACCGGTCTCTGATCGTCGGTGACCCGTGCGTCAGCGCAAGAAGTCGATGAGCACTTCGTTGACCTTCTCTGGACGCTCGAGGTAACCGAAGTGTCCGGTGTCCGGGATCTCCTCGTATCGAGCACCCGGAATCGCCTGCGCGACTTCGCGACTCAGATGGACGGGGATGAGCCTGTCGTCGGCGAATCCCACCACGAGGGTCTTGGCTGCAATCGTGCGATATGCGGTGAGTCGTTCGGATCCGGCGCGCATTTCGAGGCCGATCTGAGCGCGCTTACCCGCCGATCTGGTGCCACCGGAGAACTCCATGACGGCGAGCCAGTCACCGATTACCGCCTCGTCGCGCTGCGTTTTCGGTGCGAAATTGTTCATTGCGGTAATTGCCGCGCGGTAGGTCGCCGGGAGTGTGATGCTCGCGTCGTACAGATCTCTTTCGCCCTGGGCCATGGCCTTCTGCATCGGCGACGAACGGCCGTACGTCGCCATCATCACTGCGTGCGAAACGAGGTCCGGCCGCGCCAACGCCAGCTCTTGGGTGACACGCGAGCCCATCGACGTTCCGACGACACGTGCCGGCGCTGCGCCCACGTGCTCGATCAATGCGGCGGTGTCAGCCACCAGATCGTCGAGCACCATGCCGCCGCCGCACTCGGACGACGGCGCTATCCCCCGGTTGTCGAACGTGAGAACCTGGAAACCCGCCTTCACCAGGGCCGGCACCTGGTGCGTCTGCCACACCCGCCCCGGGCTCCCCGAACCCATCACCAACACGACGAGAGGGCCGGTACCTTTGAGGTCGAAGTTGATATCGATTCCGTTGAGCTTCACCAGGGACATTCGCGTCATGGTAGTTGTCGGAGGAACGCTTCCACAGCTGCGCGGTAGAGCTCGGGCTGCTCGTCGTGCACGAGGTGCGCCGCCTCTGGAATCAGTACGTAGGTCGACTTGGCGTTCCTCTCGTGCATACGACGCATCTGTCCTGGCGGTGTGATTCCGGACGCACCCTCGATCAGCAACGACGGAGCGGCGACGGATTCCCACTCGTTCCAGAAGTGCCTCGTACCCCACTCCTGCGAGATCGCCTCGAACGTCGATACCTCACCGTGCAAATGCCAGCCGTCGTTTCGACGCTCGAATGAATCCAGAAAGTAGTGCCCTGCGACGTCGCCGAAGAACTCCCGTACCGCCGATTCGGTCACGAACGGCTGTGGCCACTGACGAATGAGTGCAGCCCAGTCATCGGCCGTACGCCCGCGGAAGTCCGGTGCAATGTCCTCGACGACCAGCCCTGCCACCAGATCGGGTCTCGCCGCGGCAAGACACCAGCCGTGCAACGAACCCATCGAATGCCCGATGACGACACATTCCCCGAGTTGCTCCGCATGAGCAGTCAGGTCCTCGACGAACGCCTCGGTACCGATCCCGCGCGGATTGGGCCTGCCGTGCCCCGGCGCGTCGTAGGTGTAGACGTGGCCGAACGCACGCAGCCATGGCACCTGGCGTCGCCACGTTCGCGCGCTACCCATCAACCCGTGCAACAGCAAGATCGGTCGCCCGTCCCCACCCTCGTCGTACAGCATCGTCACGACTGTAGCTCTCCGCATGACCGAGTAGCCTCTCGGTCATGGCTGTCGTGAAGATAAATGCAATCGAAGTTCCCAAGGGTGCAGGCGCGGAATTGGAGAAGCGATTCGCGGCCCGCGCCGGCGCTGTGGAAGGTTCGCCAGGTTTCCTCGGATTCCAACTACTGCGCCCGGTCAAGGGTGAAACCCGCTACTTCGTGGTGACCCAATGGGAGACCGAGGAAGCATTCCAGGCCTGGTCGGCGGGCCCAGCCAGGGCAGCGCATTCGGGCGAGCGCGCGAAGCCCGTCGCCTCCGGAGCATCGCTACTCGAATTCGAAGTAGTCCTGGACGTCGCAGCCAAAGCCTGACGCCCCGCCGGGGAGTTGGCCGTCGGCAATCGTTCCGGCGGCCCTGCGACACGGAGTTCGCGTTCGATGCGGGCAATCGACTCCGCCAATTTTTCGGCCGGCACCGGGCGTCCGATATAGAAGCCCTGCGCGCCATCACACCCGAGTGCACGAAGTCGATTCAACGTGTCCCCGTCCTCGACCCCCTCCGACACCACGTTCATTCCGAGACTGCGCGCAAGATCGATCGTCGACCGCACGATCGAGGCATTGATGGGCTGAGAGTTCATCGCCGTCACGAAGGACTTGTCGATCTTCAGAGTCTGAACCGGCAGCGAACGTAAATATGCCAGTGAGCTATATCCGGTCCCATAGTCGTCGATCGCAATGGTCACACCCAGATCGCGTAGCGCGACAAGGGAATCGACCGACCGACGAGTATCGGTCATTGCCGAGGTCTCGGTCACTTCGAATTCCACAGCCGCCGGAGGCAGATCGTGACGCTGGAGTGCCCGATCAACCTGCCCGACGAGCGTGGGGTCGATCAGATTCCGGACCGAAAGATTGATCGCGACCCGAATGTTCGATCCATTGCGGCGCAGCGCGCTGCAGCACGCCAGCGCATCCTCGAGGACGTAGGCGGTGATCGCGGGAAGCATGCCGGTGCGCTCGGCATCGGGAAGAAACGCCGAGGGGGCGATCAGGCCCTCTCGGGGATGCTGCCAACGAATGAGCGCTTCGACGCCGGTCACCGATCCAGATCCGAGATCGAGACAGGGTTGAAAGAAGACCGTGAGCTGGCGTTCGTTCAGCGCTGTCTTCAATTCCCCTAGCAAACGCATCTGCTCGTGGCGATCGCAGTCCATGGAGGGTGCGTACACCGATAGTCGAGTGTGCTCGTGCTTGGCCGACGTCAGGGCCACATGCGCATGTTGCAACAATCCTTGCGGGTCGACACAGGGCTGATCTGCCGACAAGGCCATTCCGACTGTGGCCTCGAGCGCGACGTTGATATCGGTGACGAACATGGTGCGATTCACCGCACGCTGCAAGTGCTCGGCCCACCGAGACGGCGACAGCTCCATCGAGTCTGCGGGGACGGACACGACGAACTGATCGCCACCCAATCTTCCGACGACTGCATCGACGACAGCTGCCGAGACCAACCGGTCCCCTATCTCCCGCAGCACCCGATCGCCGACGGCATAACCGAACGTCTCGTTGACGTGGGCGAACCTGTCGATGTCCACGACCATCACCACAATCCCGGCCTCGCCTGCGGACTGGATCGACCGGTCGAGGAGCTCCACGAGGTGGGTGCGATTTGCAAGCCCGGTAACGGGGTCGGATATGGCCGCATGGGTCAGCGCCGCAGCCTGCCTGCGTAGCACCAGCAGGAAACACGCTATCCGGGCCGCCGCAAGCGCAATGATCACCATCGTGGAGCCGAGCACCACCCATCCCCACTCGGCTGCTGGAAGCCCGCGCGCGAGCTGCACTGCCATCACCGTGGGTGCCATCAGTATCGCCAACCCCAACCCGACCAGTCGGGTGCGATCGAGCACGAAGTGCGACTTCGGACCCCGACGGGGTTTCCATGCACGAGAAGGCGGATACAAGGCCACCGAGCCGGCGAGGACGAAACCAGTGAGCCAGCAGGCCTGGACGAGGGCCGAGCCGCGCACTTCGACGCTGACGGCGACACGCGAAATCCAGGTACCAGCGAAAAAGAACAGAAATGCACAAGCAGCCAGTGCAAACGGCGCCTTCCGTGCCCTTTTCGACAGCAGCAGAATCACCATCAGCGATACGAGAAAGCCGCATGCCCCGGCGTAGACGATGGCCTGCCAGTGATGAATGAAGGACGTCATGTCCAGCGTTGATTCGACCCGCGCCTGTGTGACAACCATCCATGTCGCCAGTGCGACACCGATGGCGACGATCGCTCCCTCGAGGATGTCCTCCACACGGAACGCTCGCGTGTTTCCCACTCTGAACAGAAGTAGCCCGATGATGAGGGCCACATGGCCGCCAACCCAAAAAACGTCTGCCCAGGACATCATCATCGTGTGACTCGGGTTGCCGACGAAATTGCCCAAACCCCACGCGAGCAGGCCTACAACCCACAGCGTCCAGCTGACGCCGTTCACCGACCGATTCATCCGGGCGCCGAAGACGACGAAGGCTAATGCCACCGCCATCAGTACGCCATTGGCGATCGAGCGCGGAAGGCCCGCGGGCAGTAGGAGGTACAACCCCGTGCCCGACAACCCCAGCAGCAGAAACCACGACCAGCGCATTCTTTTCAGAGCGTCCCCTTGTCCACCGACTACAGCCGTGCCCGACACCGAGTAGAAACGGTCCAACAGTGGACATTCGGAGCGAGAACGTCAGCGGATTGGTCAGATTTCACTCTGAGCAGAGTCCGCTGAAAATCAGGATTCGAGTGCAGCATCCAAAGTGATGTCGACCCCGGTCAGCGCTTTGCTCACCGGACAGGTTTCCTTCGCGGCCTGCGCAGCCTTCGCGAAACCGTCGGCGTCGAGACCGTCGACTTCGGCTCGGACGGTCAGCTTGATCCCGGTGAGCTTGAAGCCCGGCGTATCCGGTCCGAGCGAGACCTCCGCAGTCACGTCGAGGATCTGCGGAGTGCCGCCCGCCTCCGCGATCACGGCCGACAGTTGCATCGCATAACAAGCCGAATGCGCTGCAGCGATGAGCTCCTCCGGACTCGTCGTGCCATCGGCGTTTTCAGCCGCGCGCTTGGGGAAGGACACGTCGAACGTCGCAGCACCCGAACTGGTCAACTCGACCTGACCCGACCCCTTCTCCAAGGTTCCGTTCCAGGCCGTGCGTGAAGTGCGTGTAGGCATCGCTTTTCGACTCCTCGTTCGATACAGGCTCGGATGAGCCCGGAGAATCCCAGGCTAACCGGGTTAGTCGATCGGCGTTGCAGATCGACCCGCGTCGATCGAATGATATTGAGCGAGAAGCTTTTTCTCCTCGTCACGACCCGGAAAAGCGAAGAAGACCAGTACAGTACCAGCCAGAACCACGATTATCGCCGCGGCATAAGACATTTGATCGCCGTCGAGAAAAGCTTGTTTGGCTGCACCGATGATTTGATCGGCGTACTGCGGGTAGCTGCTCGCCAAATCGGTTGCCGACGAGAACGACTTGGTGAGAATCGACTGGGTCTCCGCGCTGATGCTGCTCGCATCCGGCGAACTCGAAATCTGCGAGGCCAACGACGCCGCATACCCAGCGGTGAGCAGCGCACCCAATGTCGATTGCATGATTGCTCCGCCAAGATCGCGCTGGAGATCCGCTGTTCCCGAGGCCATGCCGGCGCGAGCGACCGGCACCGAGCCGGTCAACGAACGCGAGGCCGGTGTGCCCGCAAGCCCGACTCCGATGCCGAGCAGCACGTAACTGATCGCCACCACTGCATAGGAGACGTCTTCCTTCCATGTCAGCCAGGCCATCACCAATCCGAGAACGATGAAGAGGTAGCCGAGCAGCAAGGTGAATCGCGACCCCCGGCGCTCCACCAACTTCGCCGACTGCGGAGCCACCAGCACCATCGCAGCAGCCGCGGGTAGCGTCGACGCGCCGGCGGCAAGCGTCGAGTAACCGAGAACGTTCTGCAGAAACTGTTGGCCGACGAAGATGACACCCATCAACGAACCGAACACGATGATCCCGGCCAGAGCCGCAACCCAGAATATCCTCCGCCGTGCGATCTTCAGATCGAACAGCGGGAACGACGTGCGACTCTGCCGGAGGAGAAATACCGCCCCCGCTGCAAGCGCAATCACACCCAGACCGAGGGCGACGGCTCCCATACCGTCCACCGGCGCAAAATTGATGCTGAGCACCAGCGCCGCGATGAACACGACCGAGACGATTCCGCCGAGATTGTCCACCGGATCCGTTGTTTCGTTCACATGCCCAGGTACGAAAGCAGCTGCCAGAACCAGGGCGAGTAACGCCAGCGGCGACGTCACCAGGAAGACCGATCCCCATTCGAACTTCTCCAGCAACGCCCCGGACAACAGTGGTCCCAGCGCCGACATGGCGCCGCCGAGAGCCGACCACAGCGCGATTGCTTTCGTGCGCGAAGCACCAGCCCACAACGCAGTGATCAGTGCCAGGGTCGTCGGGTAGGCCATGCCCGCGGCCACACCACCGAGCAACCTCGCACCGAACAGGATCTCGAAATTGGGAGCGAAACCGGCGATGACACAGGCTGGTATCGACAGCCCCATTCCTAGAACCAACAACAGTTTGCGCCCATAACGGTCCCCGAGAGCACCGAGATAGAGGACCGAACCAGCGAGGCCGAGCGAATACGCGACCGCGATCAGATTGAGCTGCGTCTGACTGGCGTCGAAGTCTCGACCGATTTCCGGCAGGGCGACGTTGGCGACCGCCAAATTCAGGTTCGCGACGGAAGCAACCAGGATGAGGACGAACAGTACCAATCCGGCCCGCGCGGGTGCTGTGTGCCTGTCGGGAGTAGTCACGCACTCAGTAGAACCCAGCGTTGCGTTCTCCGCCTCACCTTCTGAGTGCGAATCCGTCGGTTCCGCCGCCGCTTGAATGTCACATCGAAGCCATCAGATCGTATGAGTGGACCATTCAAGCGATGGGGAACGGTAAACCACCCAGCCCGAGGACGACAAAGCGGGCCGCACCCCTTTCGGAGCACGGCCCGCTGAGCGGAAACTACTGAGCCAAAACTACTGACTAGTCGCTGTCACCGTCGCCGGTGGCCTTGGCCAGGTCGACGGGCAGTTCGTCAGGAACGCTGATCGGCTTCTTCTCGCCGCGGAACGTGAATTTCGCGTCCTCGCCCGAGCCTTCGCCGTCCCAGTTCTCGACGTCGACCAGGATGATCTGGCCGGCTTCGACCTCGCCGAACAGGATCTTCTCCGACAACGCGTCCTCGATCTCGCGCTGAATGGTGCGACGCAGTGGCCGCGCACCCAGTACCGGGTCGAATCCACGCTTGGCCAGCAGGGACTTGGCCTTCTCGGTGACCTCGAGCGACATGTCCTTGTTCTTGAGCGCACCTTCGACTCGGTTGAGCATGAGGTCGACCATCTGGACGATCTCGTCCTTGGTGAGCTGGTGGAACACGACGATGTCGTCGATACGGTTGAGGAACTCGGGGCGGAAGTGCTTCTTCAGCTCGTCGTTGACCTTGAGCTTCATCCGCTCGTAGTTCGATCCGGTGCCTTCACCCGAGGAGAAGCCGAGACCGACTGCCTTCGAGATGTCCGCGGTACCGAGGTTCGAGGTGAAGATCAGCACGGTGTTCTTGAAGTCGACCGTGCGTCCCTGGCCGTCGGTGAGACGGCCATCTTCTAGCACCTGCAGGAGCGTGTTGTAGATCTCCTGGTGTGCCTTCTCGATCTCGTCGAACAGAACGACGGAGAACGGCTTGCGGCGGACCTTCTCGGTGAGCTGACCGCCCTCTTCGTACCCGACGTAGCCGGGAGGAGCACCGAACAACCGCGAAGCGGTGAAGCGATCGTGGAACTCGCCCATGTCGATCTGAATGAGGGCGTCGTCCTCGCCGAACAGGAAGTTCGCGAGTGCCTTCGACAGCTCGGTCTTACCGACACCGGACGGGCCGGCGAAGATGAACGAGCCCGACGGGCGCTTCGGATCTTTCAGGCCCGCACGGGTGCGACGGATTGCCTTCGAGACGGCCTTGACTGCCTCGACCTGGCCGATGATCCGCTTGTGCAGTTCATCCTCCATGCGGAGCAGACGAGTGGTCTCTTCCTCGGTGAGCTTGAACACGGGGATACCGGTCCAGTTTCCGAGGACCTCGGCGATCTCGTTGTCGTCGACCTCGGCGACCACGTCGAGGTCACCGCTACGCCATTGCTTCTCACGCTCGGCGCGCTGGGAGACGAGCTGCTTTTCCTTGTCGCGCAGGTTCGCGGCCTTCTCGAAGTCCTGCGCATCGATCGCGGACTCCTTCTCCCGACGTGCGTCGGCGATCTTGTCGTCGAACTCACGCAGGTCTGGTGGCGCGGTCATCCGACGAATACGCATCCGTGCGCCGGCCTCATCGATGAGGTCGATCGCCTTGTCCGGCAGGAACCGGTCGTTGATGTAGCGGTCGGCCAGTGTGGCTGCCGCGACGAGTGCGCCGTCGGTGATCGAAACGCGGTGGTGAGCCTCGTACCGATCGCGAAGACCCTTCAGGATCTCGATGGTGTGCTCGACGTTCGGCTCGCCGACCTGGACCGGCTGGAAACGACGCTCGAGAGCGGCATCCTTCTCGATGTACTTTCGGTACTCGTCGAGAGTGGTGGCACCGATGGTCTGCAGCTCACCGCGAGCGAGCTTCGGCTTGAGGATCGAAGCCGCATCGATAGCACCCTCGGCCGCACCGGCACCCACCAAAGTGTGCAGTTCGTCGATGAACAGGATGATGTCGCCGCGGGTGTTGATTTCCTTGAGGACCTTCTTGAGGCGCTCTTCGAAGTCACCGCGGTACCGGCTACCGGCAACCAATGACCCGAGGTCGAGGGAGTAGAGCTGCTTGTCCTTGAGAGTCTCGGGGACCTCGCCGTTGACGATCGCCTGCGCCAGGCCCTCGACGACTGCAGTCTTACCGACACCGGGCTCACCGATGAGCACGGGGTTGTTTTTTGTGCGGCGCGACAGCACCTGCATGACGCGCTCGATTTCTTTCGCGCGACCGATGACCGGATCGAGCTTGCCTTCGAGTGCAGCCTGAGTCAGGTTGCGTCCGAACTGGTCGAGAACCAGCGACGTCGACGGCGTACCTGCATCGCCGCGTCCGCTCCCGCTCTCGGACGGCTCCTTGCCTTGGTAACCGGAGAGCAGCTGGATAACCTGCTGACGCACCCGGTTGAGGTCGGCTCCGAGCTTGACCAGTACCTGAGCCGCGACGCCTTCGCCTTCGCGAATCAGACCCAGCAGGATGTGCTCGGTGCCGATGTAGTTGTGGCCGAGCTGCAGTGCTTCACGCAGACTGAGCTCGAGTACTTTCTTGGCGCGCGGGGTGAACGGGATATGACCGGACGGAGCCTGCTGGCCCTGACCGATGATCTCCTCGACCTGGCTGCGGACTCCTTCGAGGGAGATACCCAGCGACTCCAGAGACTTCGCTGCGACGCCCTCACCCTCGTGGATGAGACCGAGCAGGATGTGTTCCGTGCCGATGTAGTTGTGGTTGAGCATCCGGGCTTCTTCTTGAGCCAGGACGACAACACGCCGCGCGCGATCGGTGAACCTCTCGAACATCGCTCTCCCTCACTTCTCGGTGGGTGGTAGCACTCCGCCCACCAGGTCTTCTAGCACCACGGTATTTGGTAAATCGGGTTCGCCGGCATTTGAAGGTAAGTCTCACGCAGATGCCGAAAGGTATCCACGCCTCCAGCCTTACTCTAGTTGGCCGAAGGTTCACTTGCCGACCCTCGACCCCCTCTATAGATCATCTCTGATCTGTAGTGACGGACCTATGTGCCTGCTTACTGTTCATAACGCGCCGTCGGGGCAATTCGTTTCCCCCCGGGTGTCCGCTGTTGGCGAACAATAAACTTTGCTGGCAAGTCAGCCCTGAGACGGCTTCACGATCGGAAACAGAATCGTCTCTCGGATACCTAGTCCTGTCAGCGCCATGAGGAGCCTGTCGATTCCCATGCCCGTGCCCGTGGTCGGAGGCATGCCCTGCTCCATCGCGGCCAGGAAGTCCTCGTCGAGAACCATGGCTTCGTCGTCGCCGGCCGCGGCCTGACGTGCTTGATCTTCGAAACGCTCCCGCTGGATGACCGGGTCGACCAGTTCGGAGTACCCCGTCGCCAATTCGAACCCGCGAATGTAGAGATCCCACTTCTCGGTAACGCCCGGCTTGCTGCGGTGCTGACGAGTCAGCGGAGACGTCTCGACGGGGAAGTCACGAACGAAGGTCGGCGCGAACAAATCGTTACCGATCTGGTTTTCCCACAGCTCTTCGACGAGCTTGCCATGACCGTAGATCGGCTTGCCGTCCTTGAGCGGCACGTCGACCCCGATCTTCTCCGCCAGGGTCAAAAGTTCCTCGACCGTGGTATCGGGCGTCACGACGATTCCGAGCGCATCCGACAAGGACGGGTACATCTCGAGCGTCGTCCACTCCCCGCTCATGTCGTAGGTCGTGCCGTCGGGCAGCAGGATCACCTGAGTGCCGAGCGCAGCCTCGGCAACCTCTTGGATGAGCTCACGAGTCATCTTCGCCGAGTCGTCGTAGGTTCCGTACGCCTCGTAGGTTTCGAGCATCGCGAATTCGGGAGAGTGCGAGGAGTCGGCGCCTTCGTTGCGGAAGTTGCGGTTGATCTCGAAAACCTTCTCGATGCCGCCCACGACGCAACGCTTGAGAAACAGTTCGGGTGCGATACGAAGAAACAGGTCCGTATCGAGTGCATTGGAATGGGTGACGAAGGGGCGAGCGGCAGCTCCGCCATGCAAGGTCTGCAGCATCGGCGTCTCGACTTCGAGAAAGCCCCTTCGCTCCAGTGCGTTGCGTAGTTCACGTACGACGGCGATGCGCTTGCGGGCGACCGCGCGCGCTTCCGGGCGCGTGATCAGATCCAAGTATCGCTGCCGGATACGCGTCTCTTCGTTCAGTTCCTTGTGTGCCACCGGGAGCGGCCGGAGAGCCTTCGACGCGATCTCCCACGAATCGGCCATCGCGCTGAGCTCGCCGCGACGGGAGCTGATGACCTCGCCGTGTACGAAGACGAAGTCACCGAGATCGACGTCCGACTTCCACGCCGCCAGGGCATCCTCACCGACACCCGCGAGGCTGATCATTGCCTGGAGTTGAGTTCCGTCGCCTTCCTGGAGCGTGGCGAAACATAACTTGCCGGTGTTGCGGACGAAAATTACGCGACCGACAACTCCGACGAGCACGCCAGTCTTCGCATCCGCTTCGAGGTTGGAGTACCGGTCACGAATCTCGAGCAACGTGTGCGTCCGCGCCACGGACACGGGGTACGCCTCACGTCCCTGTTCGAGCAACCGGTCCCGCTTGGCGCGACGGATCCGAATCTGTTCCGGAGTGTCGTCGGCGGTGGAGGAAGCTGAATCAGTCACAGGCGCACACTTTATCTGTCGAACCCCACAACAGGAGAATCAGTGCGCACTGACGGCCTTTGCTTCACGGACGGTGTGCTTGGCCTTGGTCAGCACGCCGAGCAACCCGGCCGACTTCAGTGCCTGATACCCGCCGACGAGGTCGGTGGCCTTCGTAAGCCCCAGATCCTGCAACGAGGCCGCAGCGAGGCTGGAGGTGTAACCCTCGGAGCAGATGACGATCCACTCGACATCGTGATCGACTGCGACAGCGAGTCGGGCATCACTCGTCGGATCCAGGCGCCACTCCAGCACGTTGCGCTCGATGGCAAGCGCGCCGGGCAACGTGCCCTCGACGGCACGTTGCGCTTGAGGCCGAATGTCGACGACGACGGCACCACGCGCAATCGCGTCGCGAAGCTCGAAGACGGTGGTGCGCTCGATGCGGCTGCGCGCCTGATCCAACATTTCGACGATCGTCATTTCGATGCACCTTCGGGTTCGTCGGTCAGCTCGGTACGGGTTCTTCGGAGCGAGGAGTGCTCGGTCACTTCGTAGTAGGACATTGCCGTCAGCGGTGGCGAGTACGCGTGAACGCTGAGCGTCGGACCGGGCGCGGTGGTGTCCGGTGCATGCATGACGTCGTGCACCCACCCGAGCGGGAACGATGCTTGATCCCCGGCATCGAGGTGCCGGCTCTTCAGTTCATTTCCAGCCCAACGAGATTCGACGAGGGAGCCACTGAGGACGGTCAAAGCGCCGATCGAACCCGCGTGATCATGAAGCTCGGTGGACTTGTCCGGTACCCAGCTGATGAGCCAGACGTCCAGGTCGTCGTCGGCGTGCAAACGGGCTGACCAGCGTTCTTCGGTCGGCCAGAGACCACCCTCGGGCAGGATGTCGTCGAATCGGCCGTCGAGAACGTCCGAGGCGCCCTGGTCGGTGATGCGCAGTAGGTCATGTGGCCTGAGCCGAGTAGGTAGCGATAGCTGAGGTGCGGAACGGGCGCGGTTGGAAGCAGAGCGCACCGGTGAAGAAATAAAGACAGGTGTGGAAAGCACGGGAAGTACTCCAGAGTCGATGTTCGAACGAGGCAGCGATCAGCCTCGACAACACTCCTGGGGTCCCATGCACGTCATCACGAGAAAGATTGTTACACACGCCGCCCGCAAGCGCTAGCGCACGCGTCGTTTCGCAAGATTGCGCTCGTAGACCAAGCGCAGGCCCTCTAGCGTCAGGTCTGGCTCGTGGTGCTCGATCGCGCTGCTCTCCCCCATGATGAGCGGGGCACTGGCGCCGGTACCGATCACTGCCACGTCCGTCCCGGAGAAGTCGGCGAGTTCACGACGGATGCGACCGATCAATCCGTCGACCAACCCGGCGAATCCGAACACGGCACCGGACTGCATGCATTCGACGGTATTCTTCCCGACCACCGAGCGGGGTCGCATCAGCTCGATCTCCCGCAACGCTGCTGATCTGGAAGACATTGCAGCGGTGGAGATTTCCAAACCAGGCGCAATAGCCCCGCCGAGGAATTCGCCTTTGGCGGAGACGACGTCGACACAGGTCGTGGTGCCGAAGTCGACGACGATGCAGGCGCTACCGTACAAATCGTGCGCCGCAAGGGTGTTGACGATCCGATCGGCGCCGACCTCCTTGGGGTTATCGACCAACAGCGGAACACCCGTTCGCACACCAGGTTCGACGACCACGTGCGGAATATGCTCCCAGTAGCGGGTCAACATCGTCCGCATTTCTCGCAGCACCGAAGGCACCGTCGACAGGGCGCTCACACCGGTGATCTGATCGACGTCGTCGCCGAGAAGGCCGCGGAGCATCAATGCCAGCTCGTCCGCCGTTATTCGCGAATCCGTTCGCATCCGCCAATCACGCAACAACTTTGCGTGATCACCACTGCCACTGAAGAGGCCGAGTGTCATCGATGTGTTGCGAATGTCGATCGCAAGCAGCATTTTTACACCAGTACGGAATCGGCACGGAGCGTGCGAGGTGTGATCAGGCCCGAACCCTCGGGTGCATATGCAGGGTCACTACCGAGTTCGACGGGATTGTTCTTCTCGTCGACGAACACCACGCGGGGTGCGTAGTCCTTGCATTCCTGCTCGTTCATCACGCCGTAGGCAATGAGAATGACCAGATCACCAGGATCGACCAGATGTGCTGCGGCACCGTTGATACCGATCACCCCACTGCCACGCTCGCCGGTGATGACATAGGTCTCCAACCGTGCGCCGTTGTCGATGTCGACGATGGTCACCTGCTCACCTTCGAGCAGATCGGCCGCCTCCATCAGGTCCTGGTCCACGGTCACCGAACCTACGTAGTGCAGGTCCGCGTGGGTTACGGTCGCGCGATGAATCTTGGACTTCATCATTGTGCGAAACATGTTCTATCCCTTCAATTCTTCGGGTCGTCGGGGTATTCCAAAAAGCCGGTCCCGACAGCGACACCGACGTTGTCGATGAGTCGGGTGGTGCCGAGTGTGGCGGCCACGAGAAGTCGACCGTCGCCACGCTCGGGAGCAGGTCCGAGATCGACACCTCGAAGTTCGAGATAGTCGACCTTCACCTCTGGTACCGCCGCGAGCACTTCGCCGGCCGTAGCCAGAATCACTTCGGCTCCGCCCGCTGCGGCGTGAGCCCCGGCTACCAACGCCGCCGACAATGCCATGGCCGCCGAACGCTGGGCGTCGTCGAGATAGCGATTGCGAGACGACAATGCGAGACCGTCCTGCTCGCGCACGGTGGGGACACCGAAGATCTTCACGTCGAAGTTCAGATCTCGCACCAGCTGTCTGATCAATGTCAGCTGCTGGTAATCCTTCTCACCGAAGAACGCTGCATGCGGGGAGGTGATCTGCAACAGCTTGGTCACCACGGTGAGCATCCCGGCAAAATGCGTCGGCCGGCTTGCACCCTCCATCTCGCTGCCGAGTGGACCGGGGAGCACGGTCGTGCGTGGTCCGGCCGGGTACATATCCGACGCCGAAGGAGCGAAGACGATCTCGACTCCCTCGCTTGCCAGCAACTCCACGTCCGCGTCGAGAGTGCGTGGATAGGCGTCGAGGTCTTCCCCGTCGCCGAACTGCAGGGGGTTTACGAAGATCGACACGAACACCACTGCGCCGGTGCGTTTGGCCTGCCGAACCAGATGGATGTGCCCGGCGTGCAGCGCACCCATGGTCGGCACCAGCGCAATCTGCCTGCCGACACCGCGCAGCGCCTTCGACACCGCGGAGACGACAGTCGGATCGTGATGAACTGTCAACTCCCCCGCCTTGTAGCTACCTGCCAGGGTCATAGCTCGCCTTCCAGAATCTCGATGAGTTCGGGCTTCGATCCCATGCGTTGTGCAGATCTGAGCGAGAGCGCGCGGTATCCCGCTGCAATCGCGGGATCGACGTCGCTGAGCACGTCCAGATGCTTCTGAACTGCGGCAACGTCGCCTCGCGCCACCGGCCCGGTAAGTGCGCTCTGCCCGTGCCGCAATGCGTTGTCCAACGCTGCCCGCACGAGCGGACCGAGAACACGCTGTGCTGCTTCGGGTTCGGAATCGATTCCGGGAAAACCTGGGCCGTCGAGTGCGACTCGCAACGCGTCGACTGCATCGGCTACGAGAGTGACGAGGTGATTGGACCCGTGAGCCAACGCTGCGTGATAGAGCGCGCGATTCTCTTCGGCGACATGAACCGGTTCACCACCGAGTTCCAGAACCAATGCTTGCGCGACGGCATAGCCGATCTCGTCGGCTGCCGTAATCCCGAAGCATGCAGCGGCCAGGCGATCGGTGTCCTCGGGGCCGCCGGTGAACGTCATGGCCGGGTGAATGGCCAACGGGATCGCACCTTGCGCGGCCAACGGGGCGAGGATGCCGATGCCATTCGCGCCGGAGGTGTGCACCACGAGCTTTCCCCGGGCAACGACACCAGTTGCCGCCAACCCAGCAGCGATGGATGCCAACTCGTTGTCCGGAACGGCGAGGATCAGCAGCTCGGCACGCCTGGCAACCTCGTCGACAGGCAATATCTGTGAATCCGGCAGGCGAGTGCGTACGCGCTCCTTGGAATCTTCCGATACTGCAGCACAACCGAACACGACATGCCCGACGCGCTCCAGAGCCTCGCCGAGGGCGGTACCCACCCGTCCTGCGGAGACGATACCTACGGTCAAACGTGCAGGTGCCGGGTCGGCAGACATGGGGGGTATTCCGCGGGCACCACTCCTGAACTCAGGTGAGGTCACCGAAACTTCCTCTCGTTCGTTCCAGTCCCGCGCGGCGGGTACCAGACGTCCTGCACGAAGGATAGCGGCAACGGGATACCTCGGGCCACGGCCTGAGCAGTGATCTATTTCACCCTCAGGAACCGCGTCCAGCGTTCGGACGAGATGTCAGCAGGTCAGTCGGCGCGGCGTCGATGACGACGTGCACTCGGCTCGGTGTCGCTGGATTTCATTCCTGCCATGATCTCGGCCACCGAACGGCCATTGGAGTGCGCACCCGCGCCATCATCATCCGGCTCGGCTCGACGCCGTCGCCTCGGAGGGTCGGCAGCGGGCTCCGAAATGTCGTGACTTCCTACGTCCTCGGTGTTCGAGTCGGGTGCAGGTGCCACGGGTTCCTCGCGAGCCGGTAGCGGCTGCTCCGTCTCCTCCGGAACAGCCTCCGGCTCGAACACCGGACTCGAATAAGACTGCGGGCTCGAATACGGCTGGGAACCCGAGTACGGCTGGGAACTCGTTTCCGATCCCTGGGCTGCCGCGAGCGGTTCTTCGGCTTCGACGGCCGTCGACCGATCGGACGAATAGCCGACGGGCTCACTCACCAACGGTGGCGTTGGAGCCTGGACGTGCGGCGGTGTGGGTACGCGGCGACCGTTGCCGGGGAACCGCGATTCTGCGGGGGGGGCCGGCTGGCTCGGCACGGAACCCGCGCTGGGCATGTCCTCGCTACCGATGGGGACGTCGGGATACAGCACCGACGTCTCGGCTGTGACGGGCTCGTCGTACGGCGTTCCGAGTCCGGGCACAGGGGCGTTCGGGCCCTCCGTGCTCGAGGAAGAGGACTGCGAAGATTTACCGGGAACGAACAAGCCCGAAGGTGCCGGCTGGTAGCTGGCGTAGCTGCGACCGCCGAGCTCCTGCACACGCGTCGCATCGGCCCGCAGTGCCACCCGTTCGGTGGGCAGATTGCCGTCGAACAATACTTGCAGGTTGTTGCGTAGGTGAGCCAGTTCTGCTCGAAGTGCCGCGATCTCGCTGGTCTCGACAGCTACTTCGCTCCGTACGCGAGATTCCACGCCGAGTTCGTACTCCCGCCGTGCCGAGATCTCACGGGCGAGCTGCAGCTCGTACACAGTCTGAAGATCTTTGGCCCTGGTTTGGTCGGCCACTGCTTCGCGGCGGTACTTCGTCATCGCGAACGCACCGATGATCGCGGCCCACAACGCTGAGACCAAGCCCACACGTAGCCACTGCACGTTTTCGCTGAACAACATCAACATGCTGGCGATGATGCCGAATACGACCAGCGCTGCAATGAAAAGCTGGCTCGCACTCCGCCGCTGACGGCGTGACGCTTTCGCGCGAGTCGGTTCGGTCATGACGTCCAGGGTAGCTGGCGAACCGTCGACAAACGGGGAAGCTGGACTATGCTCGTCCGGTTCGGCGGTAACGATCCGGCGCCGGGAACGGTAAATGCCTTCACCGTTCGGGCCTGTCACCGGAGTCGGTCGGGGTCCTGCAGCAACGCTCGAGCCACAGCGCCGCACCCACCAGGGCCACTGCAGCAACGAGTCCGACGATGACACCCGCCCGGTCCGAGGACGCGGCACGCACCGAGGACGCGAGCGGGACGATGTGGAGCAAGAATCCGAACCACACACCGGCAGCTGCTGCGCCTACCAGAGCAGATGCCTTGGCCAGGGCCAACGCTCGGGCCGCGGTGATCGGATGGAGCTGGTTCGGCCCGTCTCCGACCCGCAGTTTCTCGATACGCGATCGGATCACGAAGCCGAGCACCGTCTCGGCGATGGCGACGACGTAGAGCGACGCGCCCGCGAACGCGTGAATCGGTGGTAGCGATCCATAGAACGATCGCACGAGCAGCCACGTTGCGAGAGCCGCGAAGACTGCGAGGCCGAGCAGATCTCTCATTTTCGTGGCCGTCATGGAGCCCTATTCGGTGTGGGCAGTGTCATGTCCGTGCGGTGGACGCCCGCCCGTTCTTCCTCGCTCAGAGATTCGATCCATTCGCACACCGACCGAACCTCCCCGGCCACTTCGAGCGACGCACTCTGATCGACCTCGAGCCATGGCACCAGGACGAATGCTCGCTGGTGTGCTCGAGGATGTGGAAGAAGCAGTTGTGGATCACTACTCGAAATGTCGTCACACGCAATGATGTCGACGTCGAGACTTCGCGGTCCCCAACGCTCGACTCTCACTCGGTCGGCTGCCTTCTCCAGTTCTCGAGCAAGCTCGAGCCAGTCGTACGGGCCCCGTTGTTCGTCGTCCGCTACGACGATCGCATTGAGAAAGTCCTGCTGCTCGACGCCTCCCCACGGCACCGACGAGTACACCGACGACACCGCAACGACGCGGTCGCCGAGCGCGGACGTCACCGAACGCAGATGCGCATACGAGTCGCCGACATTGCTGCCGATCGACAGCACCGCGCGCGTCACCGACGACTCCGCGAAGCGACTACCGCCACGTCGTCGAAAGCGAGCGGGATCGGCGCCGACGGTTTGTGCAACACCACCTCGACTGCATCGACGCGCGTGTCCTCCATGACTCCGTCGGCGATTTCGGCTGCGACGGTTTCGATGAGGTCCCGCGATGGACCTGCGATGATCGCCGCTGCCGCTTCCGCAAGCTCGCCGTAGTGCAGTGTGTTCGCCAGATCGTCGGTCGCGGCAGCAGGCCGCAAATCCATCCAGACGGTGATGTCGACGACGAAGTCCTGACCGTCACGTTTCTCGAAATCGAACACTCCGTGGTTGCCACGAATTTTCAACCCGCGCAACTCGATTCGGTCGCTCATCTTGTCAGCCCCTGCCATGCTTTCACCACTGCCACCGCGTCCAGTGAGGCCTGGGCGTCGTGGACGCGAACACCCCATGCTCCTCCTGCGACCGCAAGCGCGGATACGACCGCTGTTGCGACTTCACGTCCGTCGGGAGGTCTCGGTTCACCGTCGGATTCGAGAAGTGTGCCGAGAAAACGTTTACGCGACGCGCCGATCAGAATCGGCATGCCGAGCTCGACGAACTTCGGTAGCGCTCGCAGCAGTTCCCAGTTGTGCGCGGCGTTCTTCGCGAAACCGAGACCCGGATCGAGAATGATGGCCGCCGGATCCACTCCGGCCGCTACCGCACGGTCGACTTGCTCGAGCAGTTCGCGCCGAACATCGGCGACGACGTCGTCGTAATGCGCGACTGCGCCACTGTCGTAATGAGCGGCTGCGCCACCGGCGTGATGCGAACCAGCCCCCTTGGGGACGTAATCGGCGGCCGAGCGCCAATGCATGAGAATCCACGGCAGACCGGCATCGGCGACCACCGACGCCATCTCAGGATCTGCGCGGCCACCGGAGACGTCGTTGATGATCGACACCCCTGCTTCGACAGCCGCCGCCGCTACCGATGCCCGCATGGTGTCGACGCTGGTGGCGATGCCACGCGCCGAAAGTTCTGCGATGACGGGCACCACTCGGCGCGCCTCGACCGCAGGGTCGATCCGATCGGCACCCGGACGCGTCGATTCACCGCCGACGTCGACGATGTCGACGCCGGTCCGGTGCAGTTTCGTTCCGTGTGCAACTGCTGCGTCCACGTCCAGGTACCGCCCGCCGTCGGAGAACGAGTCGGCGGTCACGTTGAGGACACCCATGACGACGGGTGCGACGGGCAAAGTCATTTGCGTCATTTGCGCAGGATGAGATCCAACGCTTCGGACCGAGAGGCGGCAGAAGATTGGAACAAGCCCCGCACAGCCGATGTCGTCGTACTCGCTCCGGGCTTGCGGATGCCACGCATAGCCATGCACAGGTGCTCTGCCTCGATGACGACGATAGCTCCGCGTGGGCTCAGCTTGCGCATCACCGCGTCGGCAACCTGACTGGTCAGACGCTCCTGGACCTGTGGCCGTTTGGCATAGAGGTCCACCACTCGCGCCAGCTTCGAAAGGCCGGTCACCTTGCCGCTGCTACCCGGGATGTACCCGACATGTGCAACTCCATGGAACGAGACGAGATGATGCTCGCACGTGGAGAACATGGGAATGTCGCGGACGAGAACCAATTCTTGGTGGCCTTCGTCGAACGTCGTGTTCAGGACATCGTCCGGGTCGGTGTAGAGGCCTCCGAAGATCTCCTTGTATGCGCGTGCAACGCGGGCGGGAGTCTCGAGCAGTCCCGGTCGATCCGGGTCTTCTCCGACTGCAATGAGCAGTTCGCGCACTGCGGCCTCCGCGCGCGGTTGATCGAACGCGTTTCCGGTCGCCACTGCGACGAACTGGTCGCCGGGTATTACTCCGTCTTGGTCGATCTGCCTGACTGACACTGAGCTTTGTACCTCCGGTTGCGGGGCTCCGATGCCCCGAGGTTTGACAGTCAGCCTATCCGGCGGCGCCTCGGGCCGACCGAGCTAGTGCTGTCCGTTCGGACCTTCCCAGCGTTGCGTGCGGGGGCCATCGTTCTGGTCGCCGTCCGGATTCGGGGTCTCCCAGGGTGGATTCGGCTCCTCGTTCCCACTGCCGCGAACGGCGTCATCCGGCAGGGCTCCGCTCAAAGGATCCCATCGAGGGGCTTCCTGCCCCTGGGACTCTTGTTCCCGGCTTTCAGGCTGGCGGTTGTCAGGCTGGGGGTACTCCGGGGGCTGATATTGCGGCGGCTGGTAGGAGGGGTCGGTGTAGCGATTGCCCTCCGAATAGCCTGTTGGGGGTCCGCCCTGAACGGGGCCGAGCGGATCGCGTGGAGGCCAGCCGGGCGCGGACCATCCAGCCGGGGCGCCGTAGTCGGGACGCGAGCTCTTCGGTGGCTCCGGCTTGCGATACGAGCCACCGTTGTAGGGCGCGCCGTCATTGTGCGTTCCGGTGGAAGGTGCACCACCGTTGTATGCGCCCCCGTTGTATGCGCCCCCGTTGTAAGGACCGCCGTTGTACGGGCTGCTGTTCTGGGCGCCACCGTTGTAAGGGCCGCCACCGTTGTACGGACTACCGCCGTTGTACGGGCCACCACCGTTGTTGCCGGCTGGGTTGTTGCCCGCTGTGGGCGCACCGTTGGCGTAACCACCGCTGGAGTTGCCCGGACCACCCTTGGAAAGCTGGGGCGAACCTGCGTACGTCGGCTGCGGGAACTGTTGTGGTGGAACAACGTTCGGGGCGATGGACTCTGGGGGCCAGGGCTCACCGCGCTCGGCGGCGAGTTCGCGTGGTGTTTTCACCGGTGGCTTGTCGGATGGGATCCGTGCGCCGAAATCGTTGAACGCGGTGATTCGAGGGCGTTTGCTGACACTCGTGAAGATCTTTTCGAGATCCTTGCGAGTGAGGGTCTCGCGCTCGAGCAGTTCGGTGGCGAGGATATCCAGGATGTCGCGGTACTCGTTGAGGATCGCCCAGGCCTCGGTGTGCGCGGCTTCGATCAGATTGCGCACCTCCTCGTCGATCTCCCGTGCGACCTCGTGCGAGAAGTCCGACTGCATACCCATCGAGCGACCGAGGAACGGATCGCCCTGCTCCTGCCCGTAACGGACTGCGCCTAGCTTGCTGCTCATGCCGTATTCGGTGACCATTGCCCGCGCGATCTTGGTGGCCTGGTCGATATCTGAGGAAGCACCGGTGGTCGGCTCATGGAAGACGAGTTCTTCGGCTGCACGACCACCCATTGCCATGACCAGACGAGCGATCATCTCGGACCGCGTCATCAGGCCCTTGTCGTCCTCGGGCACCGTCATGGCGTGGCCACCGGTTCTACCGCGAGCGAGGATCGTCACCTTGTACACGGGCTCGATGTCGGGCATCGCCCACGCCGCCAGCGTGTGCCCGCCCTCGTGGTAGGCAGTGATCTTCTTCTCGTGCTCACTGATGATCCGACTCTTACGACGGGGGCCACCGACGACGCGATCCACCGATTCCTCGAGAGCTGCTTCGGTGATGACGGTGCCGTTCTCGCGTGCCGTCAGCAAAGCTGCTTCGTTGATGACGTTCGCGAGATCTGCACCGGACATGCCGACCGTGCGTTTCGCGAGGCCTTCGAGATCGGCGTCGTGGGCCACCGGCTTGCCCGCCGAGTGGACGGCCAGGATCGCGCGTCGACCAGCGAGGTCGGGAACCCCGACGGGGATCTGTCGGTCGAATCGACCCGGACGTAGAAGAGCTGGATCGAGGATGTCGGGGCGGTTGGTGGCGGCGATGAGGATGACGCCGGTGCGCTCACCGAAGCCGTCCATTTCGACCAGAAGTTGATTGAGGGTCTGCTCGCGCTCGTCGTGGCCGCCGCCCATGCCCGCACCACGCTGGCGTCCGACGGCGTCGATCTCGTCCACGAAAATGATGCAGGGACTGTTCTGCTTGGCTTGTTCGAACAGGTCGCGCACACGAGAGGCACCTACGCCGACGAACATTTCGACGAAGTCCGAGCCGGAGATGGTGAAGAACGGCACTCCGGCTTCACCGGCGACTGCTCGCGCAAGGAGCGTCTTGCCTGTTCCGGGAGGGCCGTACAGCAGCACGCCACGCGGAATCTTCGCACCGAGGGCCTGGTAGCGAGCCGGATTCTGGAGGAAGTCCTTGATCTCGTACAGCTCTTCGACGGCCTCGTCGGCACCGGCGACGTCCTGGAACGTCGTCTTGGGCATGTCCTTGGTGAGCTGCTTGGCTTTCGACTTGCCGAAGCCCATCACGCCACCGCGACCGCCGCCCTGCATACGGCTCATGAAGAACACGAAGATACCGAGCAGAATGATCATCGGAAGAAGGAAGAGCAGCAGTGAACTGAACCAGCTGTCCTGGGACACCACGGTGTTGTAGCTCTTCAGCCCGTCCTGGCCGACCTTGTCGAAGATCTGCTCCGACGCAGAGGTCGGGTACTTGGCGAGGATCTTCGTCTCGCCGTCGGTTGCGTCGCTGCCGGACTTGAGGTCGAGGCGTATCTGCTGCTCACGATCATCGATCTGAGCTGTGTCGACGTTCTTGGAATCGAGCTGCGCTATCGCCACTGACGTGTCGACAGTCTTCCACCCGCGTGTGTCGTTTCCGAAGTAGCTGAAGGCAGCGATCACCATCAGGACGCCGAAAACGATGGCCAGGTTCCGTATAACTGTCTTCCGATTCATACAGCTTCAGCCGAGACGGCCTCGTCCTTTCCAGTCTTCTCCAGTACGCAGACTCCGGCCGCGCACCGGATGATCCAGGTTACCGCGAACGGCAACCGACTGCCCCAGGTGCATCACGTGCACAAACGGGCCGGCAACACTGCTGCGTTGCACAACGCATCTCCCCCTTCAACGTCTCCCCTGCCCCACAGGTTCCCCACCACAGTCTTCTTGTCCGACCTACCGCTTTCGGCGGAGGGCAGCGACGCTGGAGGGTCTATTCTGTCAAAGTGCAGCCAGGCTCGGACAGAGTCACCGTAAATTCGGAAGGTGTCACAACCTATCCGGACGGCATGGCAGTGCCGGAGCACGCCGATGCAGCAGCTGAGCTGCTGAGATCCGCCTGGCGGACGAGTACCTCGACGGCTGATCCCCGGGCGCCCGACCTTGCCGAATTCCTGCCTGATTCGACGACTCTGCGGCATCGGTGGCTCGCAGCACTCATTTCGGTCGACCTCCAGGAGCGCTGGTTACGTGCACGCTTACCGAAGCGACTGCGGGAGTACTGCGCGGAGTTCGACCTCGCCGAGGCTCAGCTCCCGGTCGGATTGATCTACGAGGAATTCTGTGTGCGACGTCAGAGCGGGGACTCGGTATCACCGTCCCACTACGTCGCGGAGTATCCGGTGCAGGCAGCAGCGCTGGCCGAATTGCTCAACGTCGTACCAGGTGAAACCACTGAGCTTTCCCCGAGCGAGCCGGGGTCGGAGCTCGATGCCACCCAGGTGGAACCCACGGCCGCCGGTACGACGGGAGCCGCCTCCGCCGGGCTGGAATGGACCCGCCCCGGATCCCAGGACGAGCTCGAGGACCTCGACGTCGGCGATCGGTTGGATGATTTCGACTTGTTGATGGGCCTCGGCCGAGGCGCTTTTGCACGGGTGTTCCTGTCCAGGCAGCGCTCGATGCAACGAATCGTCGCGGTGAAGATTTCCGAGGACCGCGGGACCGAACCGCAGACTTTGGCGCAGCTCGATCACGACTACATCGTTCGGGTGTTCGATCAACGTGTTCTCCGGAACCGCGGGCTGCGGCTGCTGTACATGCAGTACGTGCCTGGAGGCACCCTGCTGAATGTGCTCGGAAGAGTCAGGGCGAATCGAGAAGCCGACCGCTGCGGACGGCTACTTCTCGACAGCGTCGACGCCTCGCTCGCCGACAAAGGCGGCCTTCGGCCCACCGACTCGACTGTGCGAGAACAGATTTCGTCTCTGTCATGGCCGGAGACGGTGGCGTGGATCGGCCGCCGACTGGCGGATGCACTGGACTACGCGGGCGAACGCGGTGTGTTGCATCGCGATATCAAGCCGGCGAATGTGTTGTTGACTGCCGAGGGCGTCCCCAAATTGGCCGACTTCAACATCAGCTTCAGCGGCGCCGTGGCAGGAGACAGCCCGGTCGCTTATTTCGGCGGGTCACTGAGCTATATGTCGCCGGAACAATTGGAGGCCTGCCATCCCGGTCGGCCGGGGCGCGCCGAAGATCTCGACACGCGCAGCGATCTCTACTCGCTCGCGGTGGTGCTGTGGGAACTACTGACCGGCCACAAGCCGTTCCCCGACCCCGACGATTCCGCTGCCGGTGACCGTACGGCCATCGACGGCTTGCTCGGGGCACGCCGGGGGGGAGTCGGCGCACAGGCACTGTCCGAACTGCCGGAAGACTGTCCGGCGACGCTGCGACGCATTCTCGTCAAATGCCTCTCACCCGACCGGGAGGATCGCTGGGCCACCGGCCAGGAAATGGCTCAGCAATTCGACCTGTGCCTCGACGCCCGCGCCCGCAACCTGGTCGACCCACCGCCCACCAGCCCGCGCGTGAGAATTCGGCCGTACACGGTCCCCGTCATGACCCTCGCGATCGGCGTTCCCAATGCCGTCGCTGCGGTCTACAACTATCAGCACAACAAGGCACTGATCATCAGCGACCTCGCCCCCGAGGCGCAGGAGAGATTCGGGTTCGTCGCGACGGCCATCAACGGCATGGTCTGGCCCCTGGGGCTGGCGTTGATTCTCTGGTTCAGCCGCCGAGTTCTCGCAGTTCCGCGTGCATTGCGGACCGGAAGAATTGTTCCGGAAGAACGATTGGCGCAAGCAAGGGCAGACACGCTCATGATCGCGGGCCGAGTGGTCGCGGTATGCCTCGGACTGTGGGTCGTCGCCGGTATCGCGTTTCCCGTGTCCCTGCAATTCGCCGCCGGTTCGGTGCCGACCGAAGCGTACGTGCACTTCATCGCATCGCTGGTCGTCTGCGGCGCGATGGCAACCGCGTACCCGTTCTTTCTGGTCTCGCTGTTCACCGTTCGATGTCTGTACCCGTCGCTCCTTCCATACGGCCGCGCAGGGAGCGGGGACGCCTCACGACTGCACACGTTGCAGCGCCGTAGCGTCGGATTTCTGACCGTCGCCGCATCGATTCCGCTGATCGCCGTAGGTGGCCTGACCTTCGTTCCTACCGCGGACATCCCCAACATCATCGACGTCGTACGGGTTGTCTGCGTGGGCGGAATTTTGGCATTCGTCGCGTCATACTCGATTTTCCGGCTGATCGAGGGCGATCTGAATGCCTTGCTGCGAGCCGTCTCTCGCAGGTCCCGCTAGCCTTGGCCAAGCCCGGTATCGCACGGTTCAATGCCAGTGACTCGATACCGCCGCGTCCATTGCAGTCGTGTAGACAGAGGTGCCTGAACCGAGTTTTTCGGTCAGGCACCTCTGCCGCGTCGGCAGCTAGCCCAGCAGGCTGGCCGGGGGTTCGAAGCGCTCGCTGTACTCGACGGCGAGCTCCTTCGCGCGAGCGACGAAGCCGGCCTAGCCGCCCTCGTAGCCCACGATGTACAACGCGACGCCGCCGGTGCAGACGCTGGTCAGGCTTTCGCCATGGCTGCCACGGTTCGTCGAATCCACCCCTTCGCGCACGCCGACGTGGACGTGATCATCACCGAGGACAAGGTCAGCGCAGGGACTGCTCGCGGGGCAGCCCCAGGATCAGCTCGGCGATCTGATTGCGCAGGACCTCCGAGGTACCCCCGGCGAGGGTGCTGTAGCGCGCGTACAGGAAGCTGCGCTGCAGCTCGTTCAGCGCCTTCGCCTCCAGCGCGCCGGCCTCGCCGGCCACCGCGAGGCTCACGGTCGCCAGGCGCTGTGTATGTTCGCTGCCGACCAGCTTGAGCACCGCACCCTCGGGCCCGGACGCACCGCCGCGCACGGCCTGCTCAGCGATGCGGCGGGTGAGCGCCGCCAGCGCGAGATCCTCCGCGACGAGGTCCGCGATCGACTGGTCCAGCCCGGCGTCACCGCGCACTGCGGCGTACAGCGCGAAAAGGTCGTAGGACAGGTCGAGGCCGAGTCGGTCGCGCCCGATGGTTACGCGCTCGTTGCCCAGGGCCGAGCGCGCCACGCCCCAGCCGCCGTCGACCGCTCCCAGGACATCCTCGTCGGCGACGAAGACGTCGTCGAAGAACACCTCGGCGAACAGTTCGACGCCCCGACTGTCCTGGATCGGCCGGACGGTGAGCCCCG
This sequence comes from Rhodococcus sp. H29-C3, assembly GCF_030063405.1. Classification (NCBI taxonomy): domain Bacteria; kingdom Bacillati; phylum Actinomycetota; class Actinomycetes; order Mycobacteriales; family Nocardiaceae; genus Rhodococcus; species Rhodococcus sp. H29-C3. The sequence continues at coordinate 628,760 of NZ_JASITC010000001.1, forward strand.
GCGCGGCCATGTCGATCAGCATCATGGAGATGCCCTTGTGCTTGGCCGCGTCCGGGTTGGTCCGAATGGTCGCCATACCATGCGTCGACGTGTGCCCGCCGCTGGTCCAGGTCTTCTGGCCGTTGACGATCCAACCGCCCTCCGCCCGCTTGGCCTTGGTGGTCACACCCGCGGCGTCCGAGCCCGCGCCGGGCTCGCTGAACAGCTGGCACCACGTGATCTTGCCCAGCAGGCTGGTGCGCACATAGCGGTCGAGCTGCTCCTGCGTGCCATGGTCTACAACCGTGCGCAGCACCCACTCGCCGATGCCGTACTCCGGCCGCTCATGCCCACGCAGCTCCTCATCGAGCACCAACTGCTCGACGGCGCCGGCGCCCCGGCCCCAGGGCCGGGGCCAGTGCGCGATGGCGTAACCGGAGTCCACGAACAGCTCGCGCCGCTCGGCCCCGGCCGCCGAGCCCAACTGCGCGACGAACTCCCGCGCTTGGGCGCGGTAACCCTCCGCCTCGGGCGGCAGGTCGATGCCGGACTCACGGCGCACGCCCGCGGCGGTCGCGGCGGCGATCTCGCGACGCGCGGCGACGACGCTGAACATCATGCTCAGTACTCCTGCGCGACGCATGTACAGGTGCGCGTCGTGCTCGCGGGTATAGCCGATGGCGCCGTGCACCTGGACGTTCTGCTCGGCGGCGCTCACCGCGGCGGGCAGCGCGGTCACGACCGCGGCCGCGGCGGCGAGGCTCCGCTGCTCCGGGGCGCCTGCCAGGATGCCTGCCGCGTCCCAGGCCTGAGCCATGCTCAGTTGCTGATCGACGAGGACATTCGCCAGGATGTGCTTGATTGCCTGGAAGGACCCGATGGCCCGGCCGAAGGCCTGTCGCTGCTTCGCGTAGTCCACAGCCATGTTCTGGCAGGCGCGTGTCACGCCCGTCGCCTCCGCGGCCGCCAAGACACGGCCGATGGCCTGGGCCAGCTCCGCGGCGCCCGGCAGCTCCATCCGCGGCTGCACGGGGCCGTCCGCACTGATCAGCGCGACGCTGCGCGTCGGGTCCATACTTTCCGCGTCCACGCTGCCCAGCTGCACGCGGTCGAAGGCCAGCACGTCCGCGCCGACCGTCAGCAGGATCAGATCGGCCTCCATGCCGCCCAGCACCTGGACCGGGCCGGAGAGTCGGAACGCCCCGTCCGCGTCGCGCGAGGCGAGCCCCTCCGGCACGGTACCAACCGCGCCGACGACGGTGCCCTCGGCGAGCCCCGGCAGTGACAGCTGCTGCTGCTGCTCGGGGGTGCCGCTCGCCGCGAGCAGCGCCGAGGCCCAGACTGTCGGTAGGACCGGGCCCGGGGCCAGCACTGCCGCGAGCTCCTCGACGACCACCGCGGCCTCGCCCATACCCATGCCCGCCCCGCCGACGTCCTCAGGGAGGTGGATGCCGAGCCACCCGAGCTCCGCATATTTCGCCCAGTCGCCCGGCAGGCCCACAGTCGGACTCTCCAGCCGGGCACGGGTCTGCCCGAGGGCGTCCGTGCGGCGGTAGTAGTCATTGATTGATTCAGCCAGCGAACGCTGGTCCTCGGTAAGCGCAATAGCCATATTGCGGACATTACTGTAAGGCTGGGGTGAGGTTGGCCACGTCGTCGGCGTAGGCGTAGGCCGGCACCGTCAGTAGGCAAAATCCTCGGCCGGCCAGATGTGAGACCAACGTGCTCGTCTGCTCGAGGCCGTCCACTCGCCTTCGATCCGGTGTTCCCGTCCATCACACAACAGCAATGTCCGTAATTCTTCCTTCGCGATGTACGCCGACAATATCTGCGCCCTGGGATCTCGAGCACCGACGCCGTCTTCACCCCGTGAAACCGTTGTCCGACATACGTTCCCGCGCTCGGAGTAGTCGGCGCCGGTTCGGTCAGACGGCGCTCCTCGTGAACCGGCATGAAAGCACGAGGCCAGGTCAGGCCAAAACTAGGCCGGTTTCAGCCGCCGTAGACCTTCGGGTGAAGAGTTCCGATGTACGGCAGATCGCGATAGCGCTCGTTGTAGTCGAGTCCGTATCCGACGACGAATTCGTTGGGAATGTCGAAACCCACGTTCGCGACCTCGATGTCCACTTTGATCGCGTCGGGCTTGCGAAGCAGTGTCACCACCGACAACGAGGCAGGGTTACGAGTGGCGAGGTTGCGCTTGAGCCAGGACAGCGTCAGTCCCGAATCGATGATGTCCTCGACGATGAGTACGTGACGGCCGCTGATGTCGCGGTCGAGGTCCTTGAGAATTCGAACCACTCCGGAAGACGACGTCGACGAGCCGTACGAGCTGACCGCCATGAACTCGAGTTGCGTCGGAATCGGGAGCGCGCGAGCAAAATCCGTCATGAACATGACGGCGCCCTTGAGGACACCGACCAGGAGAAGATCACCCTCCGGCGCGCCCTGCGGATAACGCTCGGCAATCTCGTTGGCAAGCTCGATCGTACGAGTCTTGATCTGCTCCTCGGAGATGAGAATCGATTCGATATCGCCCTCGTACACGGCGCTTCCCTTCAATTGTTTCTCGTACCTTCACAACTCTCGCAGATTCAAGCACCGCCATGTCGCAGGCTCCACTCTTGCTCGAGCATCAGCCTGCCACGTCGACGCGCGACCACCAACCTGGCGTCGGACGCCCCTGAACGGACAGCTACGCCCCCCTGCCCGTGCCAATCTCCGACGAGATCGTCTATCAGCCGTAACTGCTTGTCCGACAGCGCCTTCACGCCACTTCGCAGCAACCACAAACGCAATGCCCGACGACGCAACGCAGCGGGGACCGACGTGAGGGTCGTCACGTCCACTTCTGGTTCGGCGAAGTTCTCCCGTACCAAGGTCTCGGCCATGGCGTCGAGAACCGTGAGGTCTTCACGAAGTTGCGTCGCCGTGCGAGCAAGAGCCGCCGCGACACCACCACCGAGCGCATCTTCGAGCAGCGGCAGAATCTCGTGCCGAAGCCGGACGCGAGTGAAGTCGGTGTCCGTGTTGTGCGGATCTTCGAACGGCGTCAACCCCAACTCGGCACACGTTTGCCTTGTCACTGCTCGCCGAACCCCCAGCAGTGGTCGGCCCCACGGCTGATCCACCGGGGACATACCCGCGATCGATCGCGGCCCGGACCCTCGCGAGAGTCCGAGCAGAACGGTCTCCGCTTGATCGTCGAGTGTGTGCGCGAGGAGGACTGTGGCGTCGCCGCGGTGGCGGTTCAATGCCTCGTACCGCGCGCGACGAGCCGCGGCCTCCATTCCCCCCGAGCCACCGACGGTCACCGTCAGCACCGACGCGTCGACGCACCCCAGCTCCAGTGCCGTCGCTGCAGCAGTCTTTGCCACCGTGTCCGATCCCTGCTGTAGCCCGTGGTCGACGACTAGTGCTCGGACGTCCGGGGCCTCCGCGGCCACTGCAGCGGTCAGCGCGAGTGAATCGGCACCGCCGGACAGTGCGAGCACCACTGGGCCCGGGCTCGATGCGAGCCACCGACGAACTGCCTGGCGCAGCTCGAGAATCGCAGGCTTCTCCGGCAGCGCCACCCCGGTACGCCGCATCATCGAAGTACGCGGGCGATCCACCGGTCGGGGTCCTCGATCTCGTCGAGAAGCGGCAGCGTGGCGGAGTCGGTCCAGATGGTGTTGAACTGTTCCATGCCGACCCTGCCGACGACGTGGTCGACGAACGCTTTGCCTCGCACGTACTGCGCCATCTTCGCGTCCATCCCGAGAAGGGCCCTGATGAGGCGTTGGAGTGGGTTGGTCTTTCGTCGACGCCTGCTGTCGAAAGCCTGGCGGATTTGCAGGACCGAGGGCACCACTGCGGGCCCGACCGCGTCCATGACGTGATCGGCGTGACCTTCGAGGAGCGTCCCGAGCACGAGGAGCCGATCGATCGCGTCCCGCTGGGCCGGGGCTTGCGTTGCGCGCAGCAACCCGACGATGCCCGCGTCCTCGGCTTTGCCGGATTGCTTCCGGTTCTTCAACGCGCTCGTCAATCTCGCCGCGAATTCACCGATCGGTTCGTCGACACCGCCGGACAACAGTGCGACGGAACTGCGCATGTACTCGCCCAACCACGGCGCCGAGGAGAACTGAACTCGATGCGTCACCTCGTGCAGGCATACCCACAGCCGGAAGTCGCTCGGCGGCACTCGCAACGCCCGCTCTACGGCGACGACGTTCGGTGCGACGAGTAGAAGCGTCCCGTGCTCACCGGTGAACGGGTCGTACTGACCGAGAATCGCGCTGGACAGGAACGCGAGCATCGCGCCTGCTTGCACACCCGCGGGTTTACCGCCGAGCAGACCGGAAGGAGGCTCTGCATCGGCATCGCCCGTCAGGTGTTTCATCGATGCCGATGCTGCGTGGATCCACCCTGCCCGATCGACGACGAGTGCCTGCGGTACCGGAAGTCCGTCGGCGAGACCTGTCGTTTCACGTACCGGTCCTTCCGCACGCACCGACGCCTCCGACAACTCGGCGACGACAGCTTCAGCGGTGTATCGGGAGATCGACGGTTCTTTCGGAGCCAATTTGGCACCGGTCTTCGCGGCCAACGCCCAATCCACGGATCCACTGAAGCCTTCTGCGTCCGCTGCTTCGTTCGTCATCGGCAACCACACAGTCTGAGGGTAGCCGCCACGGCGTCGAGCGCCGGTCTGCTGACTTCGGGTGGACGGTCGTTGGACATCAACGCGAACGTCAACGTCCGGCCGTCCACATCCACTACGTATCCAGCGAGAGCACTTGCGGTCGACAAGGTGCCGGTCTTGGCCCTCACCCAGCCTGCTCCGACGCGTTCGGCGCTGGCGTATCGATCCGACAGCGTGCCGGTGGACCCGGCGACGGGAAGGTAGTCGAGCATCGGGCGGAGTTCGGGCTTGCCCGATCCTGCGGCCGAAGTCAATATCTGATCGAGCAGTCTTGCCGGGATCACCCCGTCGACCGACAGTCCGCTCGAATCGTGCAGCTCGAGGCCGGACATGTCGAAACCGGCGGCGAACAGTGTCTGTTCGATCGAGTCCACCGCACCGGTGAAGGAAGGCTGCGTGTTGGTCTCGATGGCGATCTCGCGCCCGATGGCTTCTGCGAGGACGTTGTCCGAGCGGCCCATCATCTGGCCGAGACGATCACGAAGAGGTGCGGATTGAACACTCGCCACCTGATCGGCACCGGGTGGTGCCGCACCGGTGGACACCCGAGCCGGGTCGATCCCTAGGCCCCGGGCCAGCGCGCGACCAGCATCGAGGGCCGGCTCGACGCTTCGCGGGGACTCGTCTTCCAACGGATCGGATCGGCCGCCGTCGATCATGATCGGTTCGATCGGCGTGATGTAACCGGCTGCGATGTCAGGAGCAAACCATCCCTGTGCCATTGTCGGGCCGCTGTAGATGGATGTGTCCACGACGATTCTGTCGACCGGCGTACCGGATTTGGATATCTGCTCCACCAGATCGTCTATACGCGCCGAGCCTGAGTAGAAGCTTTCGCTGCCCAGGGGCCGAGCGGTGATCGTCGGATCGCCGGCGGCCACGATGACGATCTCACCAGCGGATTGCCCCTTCACCACTCTGGTGGTGACGCGATGTTCCGGTGACAGCGCGAGCATCGCCGCGCCTGCCGTCAAGACCTTGGTCGTCGATGCGGGAGTCATCGGGGTGTCCGGCCCCGAGGACCACAGCACCTCCCCCGTGACGGCGTCGGCCACAGATCCGGTGAATGCGCCGAGATCCGGCGATGCGACCACCGGCGCGAGCGCGGCAGCGATACCTGCGACGGAGGGTGCAGGTGCAATGTCCGATATCGGCGCGATGGTCGGCACGAGCGTTACCGGGTCCGGCTCGGGCGCGAGAAGCACCTCGGAGTTCGTATCGGCTCCGTGCGGGACGATGGCCGCAATTGCTGTTCCGCCCGCCGCAAGGACCAATACCGCAACGAGAATCAGAAGGATGCGGGTTCTCCGTCGCCGCCTCCCCGCGGTGGGACCGAGATTTCGCTTGGTCAACCTGGCCAACATTCCTCCATCGGTGTCTTCTTCTTCCCGTTGCCAGTTTCTCCAACAGTATCCTCGGGTCCGGTACGCTGACCCCGCCACCATCGTGCGTCATTCGAGACGCAAGACGAGAACAAAGAAGAGCGAGGGCAGCGCGTGTCGTTCGACGTCACCATCGAGATCCCCAAGGGTCAGCGAAACAAGTACGAAATCGACCACGTTTCCGGTCGAATTCGCCTCGACCGCTACCTGTACACGGCGATGGGTTACCCGGCCGACTACGGCTTCATCGAGAACACCCTCGGCGAGGACGGCGATCCGCTCGATGCTTTCGTCCTTCTCCCGGAATCCGTTTTCCCCGGAGTCGTCGTCGAGGCCCGCCCAGTGGGAATGTTCAAGATGGTGGACGAGGCCGGCGGCGACGACAAGGTCTTGTGTGTACCCGCAGGCGACTCACGCTGGGACCACATCCAGGACCTCAGCGATGTCTCGACATTCGAACTGGACGCGATCAAGCACTTCTTCGTCCACTACAAGGACCTCGAGCCCAACAAGCACGTCACGGCCGCGGACTGGGTAGGCCGGGCCGAGGCAGAAGCCGAAATCGCTGCATCGTTCAAGCGTTTGGCAGACAATCCAGAGCACTGAAAACCTTTCGACACCTGCAGTTCCGTACTTGAATGTTCCCGGCAGGGGAAGTGTTTGCGCTTCCCCTGCGGTACGCAGCACAGCATGGTTCGATCGACGCACTAGTGGGGAGATTTATGAGCGAAAGCAATTCCGTCGATTCGTCCGCAGATTCGGGCGAGCGTCGTAAGAACAGACAAGTCAGCTTCGTCTCCGATGCGGGACAATTTCCGGAGCTGCCGGTGACGGTTGTTCTCGACCGCATCCCCGTGCCGATTCTCGCCGTCGATCCCAGTGGCGCAATCGTGTTCGCGAACGAAGCCTTCGACGATCTATTCGGCACCGAGGAATCCGCTCGTGCAGACTTTCATTTGCATGACATCTTTCCCGATCAGGCCCCCGAGGGCGTCAACGTCGCCGACATGTTCTTGACGACGGTTGCCACGCGAGCTGATTCGCTGTGGCGCATGACCGACAAGACCGGCGATGTGGTCCAGGTTCGGGCCAGTAAATCGATCCTTCGTCGAGCCGAGGACACGGTCGTACTCGTCGCGCTGGAGGACTTCACCGATCAACTCTGGAACGACCCCAAAAGCGCCCTACGCTGACTCCGGGTCGTCATGCCTCGACCGGGTAGCCCGAAGACGAGACATGACCGACCTGGATTCGTTCCTCACGAACCTCTGGACGTATCCACTCTGGATCGCTCGTAATCGGTCAGAAATCTGTCCAACAGTTCGACCAATGACGCACGGTCGTCGTTCGACCAGTCTTCGATGATCTTGCCGATGTGCGCGGTCCGGCGCAGCTGGATTCGATGAACTACTTCCTTGCCCGACTCGGTGACGGCCAGGGCAAACGCTCTGCCGTCGCTCTCGTCGCGAACACGTTCGACATGCCCACGGTCGACGAGCTGGGCGACCTGCCTGCTCACCGTCGACGGGTCCGAGTTGACCAGTGCCGCCAGCTCACTCGACCTCATCGGGCCGTCGCGAAGCAATCGAAACAAGCACACGAAAGCTGCCCCGTCGACGCCACCGGACTCTTCGGTCAGCTGCGCGATCTTGCGGTCCCGTGCGCGCTGCAGACGCACCAGCTGGGTACCGATTTCTTCGGCGTAATCCACGGTGGGTCAGCTTCCGGAGAACTCTGCCGGGCGCTTCTCGAACACTGCGGTGATCGCCTCGGTCAGATCGTTCGAGGCGAGGAAAGCCGCGTTCCAAGCAGCTACGAATCGCAGGCCGGCGTCGACGTCGGCTGCACGTGAGTTGTCCAGGACCTCCTTGACGCCCTGCACGACGAGAGGCGGGTTGGCGGCAATCTCTGCTGCCGTAGCCCGAGCACCGGCGATCAGCGCGTCGTGGCCCTCGAACACGTCGTTGATCAGTCCGATCTTCTCGGCACGAGCGGCGTCGATGTCCTTGCCCGTCAATGCGAGTTCGCGAAGGTGACCGTCGCCGATGATCGCGGGCAGTCGCGCGAGCGAACCCATGTCGGCGACGATGGCGACCCGCACTTCGCGAACACTGAATTTGGCATCGGAGCTGGCGTACCTGATGTCGGCGGCACTGATGAGATCGAGGCCGCCACCGATGCACCAGCCGTGCACGGCTGCAACGACGGGCTTGCGACAGTCGGCAACGGCGTTGGTGGCCAACTGCATCCGCTTGATCGTGTTGTGGAATGCGGTGCGCGGACCCGCGAGGGCCTTGTCTGCCATCAGCGGTGCGAACTCGCCTGCCATCGCTGCCAGGTCGAGACCGAAAGTGAAGTGTTTGCCCGAGCCTACGAGGAGTATTGCGCGTACGTCGGGATCAGCGTCGAGCTGCGCGAAAACCAGTGGACACTCGTTCCAGAAGTCCGGGCCCATCGCGTTACCCTTGCCAGGACCGATCAGGGTAACTACCGCCACATGGTCGGCGATTTCGACGGAAAATGCGTTCCAGATTTGTTCCTTCATGCCGCTGAGCCTAGCGGCATGCCTGCGGTCACCTACTAGTAGAGACCGAAGATTCGACCGATCAGCCCAGCTGCGACGATGATCACAACCAGCCCGATAAGACCGAGAAACACGATCGGTAATGCCAACCCTCGTTGCGGCGGTTCGTGATGTGGCCCACCGACGCCAGTTTCTGCCGGTGGCGTATCTCCGGGCTGAACACCGCCGCCTGGTTCCAATCCTGCGGTTTCGTTCGGATCCGGGTTCTGAGCGCTCATGTCGGGTTGAATACCCGATGAGAACCGCTTCAATCTTGCTCGGTCGCCCGGGCGATTGCCCCTGCGAAGAGTTCGGTGATCGCGGCCCCGATGGTTCGTTCGTCGATCTCGTCCGGATCGACGGAATGCTCGACGGACAGTCCGGAGATCAGGGCCAGCAGTGACGTCGCGACTTCTCGCGCATCGAGGGTGTCCGCTACGCCCCACGGCTCGGCTCTGGCGGAGATCAGGTTGGCGAGTTCTTCTCGAAGAAGTCGACGCTCGCGTCGGTAGCTCTCCGCCAATTTCGGGTCTCGACCTGCATGTATGCCGAACTCGGTCACCAACAGTGGCCACCGGGGCTCGGCGACGATCCACGACGCGATGGCGCTACCACCTGCTCCGGCAGCGTCCCCGGGCCCGAGGTCGGACACGTCGTCGACGACTCGCGCGGCGAGTTCCAGCGAACGGCGCGAGAGCAGCTCGGCGAACAGCGCCTGCTTGGACTGGAAATTGGAGTAGACGGCGCCCTTGGTGAATCCAGCTCGTCTTGCGATGTCCTGGAGTTTGGCCGCCGCGAATCCGTGTTCGGTGAACTCGTCGGCTGCGGCGTCGAGCAGCCGCTCACGCACGTTCTCGCGTCCGGGCCTGGCCGTCGGCATCTGTGTCGACTGCCACTCTTCTTGACCATCTACCATCACGATACCTAGAGTATTCAATACCTTAGGTATTGACAATTCGTTCGAGAGGGAGTTCGACCCATGCGCAAGGTTGTCTGGCTAGCGGCCGGAGTGCTGATACTCCAACTCGGCTTCATCCTCAGCTATGTCGCGGCTTTCCATCAGCCCACGCCTCGTGAGATTCCGATCGTGGTCGTAGCCGAGCAAGGACTCCCTGCCGGAGTGGACTCCGACACAGCCGACAAGCTCAACGCCATCGACGGCACTCCCCTCGATGCCCGAACTGCTGCCAGCACGGGTGATGCACGTGCAATGATCCGCAACCGAGAGGTCCTGGGCGCCTACGTTCTGAGCCCGACGGGCACCGATACACTCATCACCGCCAGCGCTGCAGGCAGTTCCATTGCCAGCTCGCTCGAAGCAATCTTCACCAAGGTCGACCAGAGTCAGAACCGCACCTTCGTCGTCCGCGACGATATTCCCGTGAGTATCCACGACAACCGCGGATTGTCCGGCTTCTATCTCTCCGTCGGTTGGGTCGTCGGCGGGTACCTCCTCGCGGCAGCAATCGGGCTCCTCATCGGCGCACCGAAGTCGCTACGCGAAGCGTCGGCTCAATTCGGGGTGCTCATCGGCTATTCGATCCTGTCCGGAATCCTCGGTGCGTTCATCACCACGCATGTTCTCGGAACGTTCGCCGGCCACTGGTTCCCTCTCGCACTGCTGGGGACAGCCGTGGTTCTGGCCACAGCACTGTTCACGCTGGGGCTACGCGCTGCGGTGGGTGTTGCCGCTGTGCCGATCGCGATCATCGTATTCGTCATTCTCGGAAACCCCAGCGCTGGAGGCGCATTCGGTCCGAACGTGCTTCCCGAGTTCTATTCGGCAGTCGGTCGCTGGATCACCCCAGGTGTCAGCACCGAAGGCGTTCGGAGCATCGTCTACTTCTCCGGCACCGGCCTGGGACAACCGGCCCTGGCACTCGTCCTGTACACAGTGATCGGACTCGCCCTGTTCTTCGGCTTCACCTACCGCAGACAACAGAAATCTTCGAACCTCCCAGTCGACGCCTAGTACGAGGCACGGACTGCCGTTTGGCAATACGCTTGCCATATGCACCGGCTTCTTCACCCGAACGCAGCCCACGTCGCGGACGTCCTGATCTCGCGTGGACATCACGGGGTGGTCGTCACCGCGCCCGTGCCGACAGTGACCGCCGACGCCGCCGCCGAATCTCTCGGCGTCGACGTCGGCGCGATCGTGAAGTCACTGGTGTTTCTGCTCGACGACGACCCAGTGCTACTGCTCGTCTCCGGTGCGCACCGCGTGAACCTCGATCGGACAGGTCGGCGCCTGGAGGGCACGTTGTCGCAAGCTTCACTCGAGCTGGTCAAGCACTGCACCGGTCAACCGATCGGAGGCATCGCACCGGTGGGTCACCCGACGAATCTGCCCACATACGTCGATGAGCAACTGGCCGAGTACCCCGAATTATGGGCTGCTGCAGGACATCCGAACACGCTCTTCCGGACGACCTATTCGGAACTGCTGCGCATCACCGCCGGACTCGCTCTGTCTATGACATGAAAGCAAAGGCTGCGGGGACATGACAGCAGAGGCTGCCGGGGACATGAAGGCAGATGCGGAGCGAGTAATAGTGCGAGCTACGAGGCGAGCACGTGCGAGGCAGGTCGAACTCCGGTGGCTCCCTCCACCTTCGACGCCGAGAACGCAACGCCACGATCTTCCAGCCACGGCACGACGCCGTAGGCGACCTTGCCGAAATTCGCTTCCTGGGGACCCACCGCGATCAGGGTGACGCCATCGGCGACGTCAGCAGCTTTCACATCGGCTATCAGGCCTGCCAGCCCGACGGGTGTACCGATATAGCGAATCGAGGCCGGAACTACCGGGGCGTCGAGGCCTGAAAACTCTCGACGGGCAGTGCGTGCATCGTCCGCAATATGTATCTCGATATCGAGATACACGGCCACGTCGTCGGCGTTCTTGCCCGACTCGACGGCCTCGGCCCGTAGCCGCGTGCGCAGATTCTGCGCTTCCCGTAGGTCCTCGGCCTGAATTCTCACCATCTCCGAAGACGGAGTCGAGTCGGTGAGTTCGGTCCACTGACCCAACACGTCGAGGGCCACCCGGATGGGGCGAGCGTGGGCGATATCGGAACTGTGCGACATGCGATCGTGTCCTTCGTACAAGGCAAGGGATGCGGCTTCTGTAAGGGTCTAACCCGAGCGCCTACAAGATCCGGACGCGGTCCGGCACAAATCGACGTACCTGTCGCACCAGCGACGGTTGCGCCACAAGACAATTGCTGTCATATTCCGATGCTAACCGCTTCAGTCGGCGATGGGGCTTCGTTCCACTCAGCGGCACCTGGCTCCCCGAGGGCACTCACCGGCACCGCGGCAGGAACACAGGGCGATCCGACTCCTGCCTTCCCGTCCACCAGATCGGGGAAGGGACGCGGATCGGGCACCGGATTCCACCATCCGTCCTCCTCCGCGTATGTCCACGAAGCACCCTCGTGCACGAGCTGCGTTATGGCTCCGAGCAGGCGATCGACGTCGGCGCTCGAGCTTCCCAGACCGAGGCTCGCCCGCACTGCCCCGTCGGGACGACCTAGGCGCGCAAGAAGTGGATGCGCACAGAATTTGCCGTCTCGAACACCGATGCCATGCTCGGCCGACAGGTAGGCAGCGATTTCACCGGGCCCGAAGCCGTCGATCGTGAATGTGACGATCCCCACAGTATCCGGAGCGTCGGTCCACACTTCGAGCAAGCGCACGCCGGGGGTTGCCGTCAGTCCGGCACGCAATCGGTCCGACAGAGCACGCTCGTGTTCGACGGATCCCGATCTCTCGTGCCCGGCGAGCGCCTCGCACGCCGCAGCCACTGCGGCGACACCGAGGACATTGGGCGTGCCTGCTTCGTGACGCGCGGGCGAGCGCGCCCATGCAGTGGATTCCACGCTCACACTGTGCACGGCACCGCCACCTGCCAGGTACGGCTGAGCCGCATCGAGCCAGTCGCGACGACCCACTAGTACTCCTGCACCGTGCGGGGCGTACAGCTTGTGGCCGGAGAAGGCGAGGTAGTCGATGCCGAGGTCGCTGATGTCGACCCGCCGATGCGGTACCAACTGGGCGCCGTCGACGAGTATGCGGGCACCGTACCGATGAGCCAGCTCTGCGAGTTCACGAATGGGCAACACCTCACCGGTGACATTCGAGGCGCCCGTGATAGCAAGCAACGCAGCAGGTTTCGTGGCGAGCTCGACCTCGATGCGCGCCACTGTCTCAGCGAGGGTGTCGGCAGCAACGACGACACGGCGGTCCCGCCACGGCAAGAGATTTGCGTGGTGCTCGATGTCGAGTACGACGGTCTCACCGGGCACGCACCGCGCCAGCAGGTTGAGCGAGTCGGTGGTGTTCCTGGTGAAGATTGTCACCGAGTCACTGTGTGCAACAACAAAATCCGAGACAGTCGTACGAGCCTTTTCATACGCCGCCGTCGACACGCGCGAGGCATAGCCTGCGCCGCGATGCACACTCGAGTAAAAGGGCAGGAGCTCGAGGATCCGATCGGTCACCGCTGCGAGAGCAGGAGCACTGGCAGCGTAGTCGAAGTTCGCATAAGTGCAGGTACTGCCGTCGACCAGCGGGACCTGGAGGTCCGCCCCACTGACCAAGGCGAACGGTGCGCACGAGCTTTCGAGAACAGCAGTCATGACAAATATCCCCTTGTAGATCAAGGGACTCGAAATATCGAAGAAGGACGATCGAGTCCGCGCTTGCCGCGCCGGTATTCCGGCGTCAGCCAGGTCGTCACCCGGAGCACCCCACCGCGGAGGAGGGTTGCCGACCAGCAAGCCGGGGCTCGATGCTGGTACTCATGACCTGTGAAGAGGATGGCAAACGGTCTACGCGGTTGTCAACCCTTCCGGTAGGAAATCGCGTCTCCAGCCGAGCCGAAGCCGTATCCCGAGTAGAATTCGCGCGGTGTCGAGCCTCACCGATCCATCCGTCCGTTCACCTTCCGGCCACCCGAACATGAGATAACGACCGTCGAGGTTCACTCGCAATTCGGAACCAACGAGAAGAAGGACACCCGGTTTTCTGTGCAACCACAAGCGGATTCGGCCCCCGAGCTGCCTTCGGCCGACGTACCCACCGACTTCTTGCGCTCCGAGCACGCGCCCGAGCAGCGCACGCTCATCGATATCCTCCGCGCCACCGCAGAGCAATACCCTGACGCACCCGCAATCGACGACGGCACTGTCGCGGTGTCCTACAGCGAATTGCTCGTAGACATCGACGAGGGATCACAGTGGCTGTCTCGGGCCGGTGTTCGCCGCGGCGATCGCGTCGGAATCCGCATGCCGTCGGGATCCTTCGCCCTGTACGTCGCCATTCTGTCGATTCTGAACGCCGGGGCGGCCTACGTGCCCGTCGACGCGGACGACCCGGACGAGCGCGCCGAACTCGTATTCGGGGAGGCCCGAGTCACCGCGGTGGTGACCGCGAGCGGAATCGTTGCAGGCACTGCCGAAAAAGACACTGCACCCGCCTCGGACGTCGGCGCCCCGACACCCGAGGACGACGCCTGGGTCATCTTCACCTCCGGGTCGACCGGGACCCCGAAGGGGGTGGCCGTGAGCCACCGCAGTGCAGCGGCCTTCGTCGATGCAGAAGCGCGCATGTTCATGCAGGACGATCCACTCGGCCCCGGCGATCGTGTGCTGGCGGGCCTGTCCGTGGCGTTCGACGCATCGTGCGAAGAGATGTGGCTCGCCTGGCGTCACGGCGCCGCATTGGTGCCCGCACCCCGTTCGCTCGTGCGCAGTGGCCTGGACCTAGGTCCGTGGCTCGTCTCGCGCGACATCACCGTCGTGTCGACGGTTCCCACTCTGGCGGCCCTGTGGCCTGCCGTCGCCCTCGAAGCAGTCAGGTTGCTCATCTTCGGCGGCGAGGCATGCCCACCCGAGTTGGCCGAGCGTCTCGCCGTGGACGGGCGCGAAGTGTGGAACACCTATGGTCCGACCGAGGCGACCGTCGTCGCCTGCGCATCGATCATGGACGGCAAGGGTCCGGTGCGCATCGGGCTACCGCTCGACGGCTGGGATCTCGCGGTCGTCGATGCTGCAGGCAAGCCCGTAGCCGTCGGAGAAGTCGGTGAACTGGTGATCGGGGGTGTCGGACTCGCCCGCTATCTCGACCCCGAGAAGGACGCCGAAAAGTACGCGCCCATGCCCACGCTCGGATGGGAGCGCGCGTACCGCAGCGGAGACCTCGTCAAACTCGAGCTCGAAGGTCTCCTTTTCCAGGGGCGCGCCGACGATCAGATCAAGCTCGGCGGGCGACGCATCGAACTCGGCGAGATCGACAACGCACTACAGGCCCTCCCCGGTGTTGCCGGCGCTGCCGCTGCAATTCGCACCACCGGCGCGGGCAACTCGGTACTCATCGGTTATCTGTCCAGCACCGACCCGAACTTCGATCTCGACGCCGCGCGCACCCTGCTCGCCCAGCAACTTCCATCGGCGCTCGTTCCGCGGCTCACCCTCGTCGATGAGCTGCCGACACGGACGTCGGGCAAGGTGGATCGAAACGCGCTCCCGTGGCCACTCCCCGGCATGGGCGAACACTCCGGGCTCGGCGGAACCGCAGGATGGGTTGCCGAACTGTGGACCGAAATTCTCGGCGCTCAGATCTCCGACGACAACGCCGACTTCTTCCAGAACGGTGGCGGATCGTTGTCCGCCGCGCAGTTGGTAACAGCGCTGCGTCAGCGTTTTCCCGAGGTCACCGTCGCGCAGTTGTACGACCATCCGCGGCTCGGCTCACTCGCCCGCATGCTCGACGACCTCGCACCGCCGGTCGACGTCGTTCCGCGTGAGGTCATCCCGACACCGCGTCGGGCGCAGTGGATCCAGATCGCCGCAACGGTGCCGCTGACCACGCTGACCGGTCTGCAGTGGGTCACCTGGCTCGGCATACTCGCCAACGTCATGTCGTGGTTCGCCGACGTCCCATGGGCGCCGACGGTGTCCTGGTGGTGGCTCCTGGTCGCATTCTTGCTGTTCATCACGCCGGTCGGCCGGATGGCAATCTCGGTCGTCGGCTCACGCCTGCTGCTGACCGGAGTCAAGCCCGGCGCCTACGACCGCGGCGGCAGCGTGCATCTGCGCCTGTGGACGGCAACGCGCCTCACCGACGCCAGCGGCGCCTCCAACCTGTCCGGCGCACCGTGGATGGTCTACTACGCCCGAGCACTCGGCGCGAAGATCGGCAAGGGCGTCGATCTGCACACCATGCCTCCCGTTACGGGAATGCTCGAACTCGGCGACGGCTGCTCCGTCGAACCCGAGGTCGACCTAACCGGTCACTGGATCGACGGTGACATCGTCTACATCGGCGGCATCAGGATCGGTGCAGGGGCAACTGTCGGCGCACGATCGACGCTCCTTCCCGGCACCTCGGTCGGCAAGAACGCCGTCGTCACTGCAGGTTCCGCGGTTGTCGGACGCGTCAAAGCCGGTCAGATGTGGGCGGGCTCCCCCGCCACGAAGATCGGCAAGGCCGAGCACCCGTGGCCCGAGGAAACACCACCTCGCGCGACCCGGTGGATCGTGGCGTACGGCGTCGCGTCGCTGTTCCTGTCGGGTATGGCGATCTTCTCGATCGGCGTCTCGTTGGTACTGATGGGTTGGTGGCTGCACACTGCGGCGACGCTGCTCGGTGCACTCGGCCGCGGCGTGCTGCTGCTACCTGTCGCCACGATGGTCTCGCTCGCGACGTTCGCGCTCATCACGGTGGCCGCGGTGCGTCTGTGCAGCATCGGCCTGACCGAGGGCTATCACCCGGTTCGCAGCCGAATCGGCTTTCAGGTGTGGGCAACGGAACGACTCATGGACTCCGCGCGCACCTTCCTGTTCCCGCTCTACGCCAGCTTGTTGACGCCGGGATGGCTGCGACTTCTCGGCGCCAAGATCGGCAAGGACGTCGAGGCCTCGACAGTGCTGATGATTCCGAAATTCACCACCGTCGCCGACGGTGCATTCCTCGCCGACGACACGATGATCGCAAGCTACGAGCTAGGCGGCGGCTGGATGCGCCTCGGGGATGCCAAGGTCGGCAAGCGCGCATTCCTCGGCAACTCGGGCATGACGGGTCCAGGACGCACAGTCCCGAAGAACGGCCTCGTCGCAGTGCTGTCGGCTACCCCGGACAAGGCGAAATCAGGATCGTCCTGGCTCGGCAGCCCACCCGTGCGGTTGCGTCGTGCCTCCGGGAGAGCAGACTCCTCGCGCACGTTCGATCCGCCGACGAAGCTCAAGATCGCCCGGGCATTCGTCGAGACCTGCCGACTGATTCCCGTGGTTGTGACGTTCGCGATCGGCCTTGGTGTGTTGTTCGGACTCTTCGCATTGGCCGACAGTCATGGGTACTGGCTTGCCGCTCTACTCAGCGGAGTCGTACTGCTGATTGCCGGTGCCGTCGCCGCCGCCATATCCGCGCTGGCGAAGTGGGCCTGGGTCGGCCGCATCGACAAGGTGGAACACCCGCTGTGGAGCTCGTTCGTGTGGCGCAACGAAGTGTCCGACACGTTCGTCGAAACCGTCGCGGCCCCGTGGTTCGCGCGGGCAGCAGAAGGCACGGCGGTGCTCAACATGTGGCTTCGTTGGCTCGGCGCGGACATCGGCCACGGAGTCTGGTGTGAAACATACTGGCTGCCGGAAGCCGATCTTGTGACACTTGCCGACGGCGCGACAGTCAACCGTGGGTGCGTTGTGCAGACGCACCTGTTCCATGATCGGATCATGTCCATGGACAGCGTCACCCTCGGACGAGGAGCCACACTGGGGCAGCATTGCGTCGCACTGCCTGCCGCGGGAATCGGCGACGGTGCGACCGTCGGGCCGGCATCTCTGGTCATGCGCGGTGACACCGTGCCTGCGCACACGCGTTGGCAGGGTAACCCGATCGCGCCGTGGGCAAAGGGCGATCCGTACCGCCGGATCACTGCAGCGGCCGAGGCGACCCTGTGAAACCTGGCCCGAAAACGGTGACTCCGATGTTCGACCTCGACGCCAACGATGCGCCGATCGACCCGTACCTGCCCGAGAGCGGCAACCGCGGATATCGGGTCTCGCGGTACGAGCTGGATCTCGAATACAAGGTCGACAGCAATCGACTGACCGGAACGGCGCAGATAACCGCCGTCACCACCGCGACCATTGCGAAGTTCGCGCTCGATCTCGGGCCTGCACTGCGGGTGTCCAAGGTGTCGGTCAACGGGTCTCGCTCGGTGAAGTTCTCGCAGCAGCGCGGCAAGTTGAAGATCACCATGGCCAAACCGATCCTCTCGGGTGGGGCGCTCGTCGTTACCGTGCATTACGGCGGAATTCCCAAGCCCATCAACAGTTTCTGGGGTGAAGTCGGCTGGGACGAACTCGCCGAAGGGGCCATCGTCGCGAGCCAACCCAACGGTGCCGCGTCCTGGTTTCCCTGCGACGACCATCCCGTATCCAAAGCGAGCTACGGCATCACGATCACCACGGACTCGCCCTACTATGCGGTGGCCAATGGAACGTTGGTGCGCAAGCAGACGCGGGCGAGCCGCACGACGTGGCTATACGAGCAGCCCGAGCCCATGGCGACGTACCTTGCCACCATCCAGATCGGGCACTACGAGCACCGCGTCACCAGCACCGAGCCCGTACCGATAGAGGCGATCATCCCTCCACGGCTGCGTCGGCACTACGATCACGATTTCGGCCGTCAAGCCCAGATGATGGAGACCTTCGTCCGCCTGTACGGCCCGTACCCGTTCGCGGCCTACACCGTTGTCGTCACCGATGACGAACTGGAAATTCCGATCGAGGCGCAAGGCATTTCGATCTTCGGCGCCAATCATTGTTCGGGTGATCGCCGCTTCGAACGCCTTGTCGCACACGAGCTTGCGCACCAGTGGTTCGGCAACAGCCTCACCCTCGGAACCTGGGCGGACATCTGGCTGCACGAAGGCTTCGCGTGCTACTCCGAATGGATCTGGGTCGAAAACTCCGGTGGCGCAAGCGCTCACGACAAGGCGCAGCGCGCATACGCCATCCAGCGGACCTTGCCGAAGGATCTGATACTCGGCGATCCAGGCAAGGCCAAGCTGTTCGATGACCGGGTCTACAAACGTGGCGCGCTGGCATTGCATTCACTGCGGAGGACCGTGGGTGACGAGCGGTTCTTCGCACTGATTCAGCTGTGGACCAAAGAGTATCGCTATTCGACGGTATCGAGCCAGGACTTCATCGACCTGGCATCGCGCTTCGGTTGTCCGCGAACACTCTGGGACAGCTGGCTCTATCAGGCGGAGCTGCCGGCGCTTCCGTAGGCTCCGGCCCGCTTCCGTAGGCTCCGCCGCCGACGCTGGCGCTGGCGCTGGCGCACGACTCAGGGAAGGTGCGCTCTCGACCGTGTGCGAACGGACACCCAGCAGAGCGCAGCGAGAACCGAACCGAAGACGAAGATGGCGGGATAGGTCACGACCCCCGGCCACTGCTCGGTGAGCGCGGACAGAATCGCCGGTATCGCGAACCCCAGGTACGTGAGTGAATAGAACACAGCGGTCAGTCCGGCCAAGTCATCGGGGCCGGCGATACGTTGCACCTCTTGCAATCCGGATACCAACGCCATGCCGTAACCGCAACCGAGCACTGCCGCCGCGATGAGAGCGGCGGCGATCGTCAATACCGATGCGGCCCACGCTGCGAGCAACATCCCGACGACCAGAATGGCGAGCGCAACGAGCGCCCCTCTGGCGTGAGTCGGAGTGTCGATCTTGCGCCCGATCGCTTGGATGGCGAAGCCGGAGCCGAGCGCGATCACCGACATCAGTGCCGATAGTGCGATGGGGTAACCCCCACTGTTGTCTGCCATCAACGACGGCAATACCGCGTACGCGACACTTGCGGCACCGAACACCCACGGCGCCAACGGAACTACGACCAACAGGAATCTTCGGTGCGACGCCGCGGGGATCAACAGATCTTTGCGAAGCGGTTCACGATCCACCGGCGGCACGGCAGCCCGCGTCTCCGGTACCGACGCCATGCCGATCCCTGCGAGGACACAGATGCCTACATGAACGAGGTACGCGAGATGCGTCGGCCACGGCGCCCACTGTGCCAAGATGCCGGCGACGCCTGCACCGAGCGCGAAACCTGCAGTCAAACTCATCGCCGCGCGACGTGCTCCCGCGCCGGCTGCGGCCGAAGAGTCTAGGGCGGTCAGCTCTTTCACCCAACTGCCGCCGACGGCCATCCCGATACCGAGAGCGACTCCGCTGAGAACCCGGCCGCTGAACAGCACGCCTGCGTTGTCGGCGCCGAACGAGATGAGAATCGATCCGGCAGCAGCCACGGCCGTCGCGGGCAACATCACCGGCCGTCGACCCAGCCGATCGGACAGCGGCCCACAGATGAGCAGCGCGGGCACTATCCCGATGACATACGCGAACAGGAACATATCGACCGTGACGGCGGAGAAGCCGTGCTCGAGCCGGTACATCACCAGAAGTGGGGTGAATTCGTTTCCGCCCCATGCGACGGCGAACATGCCTGCTGCGACGAGTAGCCAGCGAGCAGTACCGACCTTGGTGACGTTCGACCCGGTCGAGAGTGCGGTCATTGCCGACCACCCTCGGTCAATCCATGCACCCGGTTCATGTGTTGCTCGACCGCATCAGCGAAACCGTCGACGTCGCCTGCTTCGATCAAGTCGGTGAGCTCGGCGTGATCGTCGACGATCCGCGAGATCTGCCCGGGATCGCGGATGAGCGAATGCGCCGTCATCCGTCGCTGACGCTCGCGAAGACCTGTGTAGAACTCGTCGAGAAGGGGGTTTCCGCCTGCATGCACTATCAGCCGGTGAAAGTCTGCGTCGGCAGCACTGAATTCGGCTGCCGTGCCCGTCTCGACGAGGCTACGTTGGCGCTCGAGGTTGCTGCGGAGATCAGCGAGAAGTTCGGTTCGGGCCCGTTCATCACGGACGATAGTGCGAACGCTGGCAGTCTCGACGATCCAGCGCGCTGAGACGATATGTTCGGCCTCGCCGGGCGCGATCGGCACGACGAGTGCCCCTCGCTTGGGATAGAGCCGCATCCATCCTTCGACCTGAAGTCGGAGGAACGCCTCGCGAACCGGAGTCCGGCTCACGTCCATGCGTCCGGCGATGTCACCTTCGCTGACCAGCTCACCGCCGGGAAGTTCACCGGTGACGATGAGTTCCTTGACAGTCAGGTAAGCCTGCTCCGATGCCGATGTCGGGTTCGATCCATGGATAGACACAACATAGATACTAGATGCCGACGCTTCCCGAACCCATCTGGGGCTTCGTCTCGCATGCCCCTACCCCGAATCGCTCATTCGTCCTCACCCTTCTTGAACACGCGCCGAGCAGTCGGAATGAGCACCACCAGTGCCCCTATGAGAACCACGACCGAGAACACTTCGAGCCACATGCGCTTACTCCTTCGGAAAAGTCGAGAGTGGGACGACACCTGAACTAAGACGCCGGCGCGAGCCAACTGCCGGCTGGGATGTTGCGCAGAATCGTGAACGCCACCACGACGGCGACACTCGCAACGAACAGCCACGTCGGAGGACGCATACTCCCGAAGGCCCTGCCGCGTGCACGGGCGCGCAGCCACACTCCCCACACCACAACCCCCACGGCGACGAGTACGACGGCCAGAGCGTTCGTGGCCAGCGCGGACTGTAGATCACCGCGTACCAGGTCACCGAGGGCCCGCGTCGTGCCACACCCTGGACACCACAACCCGGTGACGGCATGGATCGGGCAAGGAAGATACGTCGACGTCCGGGGATCCCGTACGTAGAACAATGCCCCTGCCGCGACGGCGAGAGCTCCGACAGCCAGCGGTGCTCCTGTCCCCCTACGCAGGTCGAGTGAGATCACCTGTTCCACGATATCGGTGATGCGAGCCCAGGACATCCGACCAGCTACTACAACTCAGCCCTGAACGAGAACGGTTCCCATCATGTCCGGGTGCGGAGTGCAGTGATACGTGTACGTTCCCGGCTCGGTGAATGTGTGGGTGAACGTGTTCGAGGTCATCAGCGGGCTGCGGAAGGACTTGTCATCGGCGACGACGTCGTGCGTCATGCCGCCGTCGTCGAACACCCAGGTCACCGTGTCGCCGACGTCGACGGTGATGCTCGCGGGCGTGTAGGTGCGGTTTTTCACCGTCACCTGGTTCGCCACCGGCGCCGGAGCTTGTTCGGGTTCCGGCGAAGAACAGCCGATAAGAGATGCGAGGACGAATGCCGATGCGATACACCCTGATAGAGCCCTCGAAGTTTTCACTACACCGAGGCTACCGGCAGTCGGGTGGTCCTGAGCTCGGGTAACATCATCGCGGAAGTTCACCCCTGCGAGAGGCACCACCCATGACCGAGCGACACGGTCGCAGCAGCGCAGCTGCCCTGTTCTCCCTTCTGTTCGTCCTCGTCGCCTCGCTGATGGGGTCGGCTACCGCCCAAGCAGCGCCTGCACGCTTCGTGCCTGCTGGGGAGATCAGCCCAACCGTCGGCTTCGATCCCGCCGGAGTGCTCGAATGGCGGCTCGATCAGGTGTTCGTCAACCAACCGATCTTCGTCCGAGTCGACCCTGTGCTCCCCGGCTTGACCGACTTCTCACTCAACAACTGGTGTAATTGCGCCATCAACTGGTTCAACAACACCACCCAGGTCGGTGGCGTCGCATTCCCCGGACCGCTGGACACCGGGCCCATCCGCACCGGATCCGGTGACGTCTCGGCGTGGACCGATATCCCGGGCGGCTGGACGATCGTCCGCGGCAACGGCCACTGGTGGGTTCCCTGACTTCTCGGAGCTATCGGAACACCTGCTCGCCCAGATAGCCGCCTTCCTCGACCCCCGGCGGAATCGCGAAGACCGCAGACCCAATAGGGGTTGTCCACTCGTCGAGCGCATCATGGGCGTCCACCGTCAGTCGCGGCTGAGAGCCTCCCCCATCGTGCGATTCAAGGTATCCAGCGCGCGGACCACGCTACGCACGGATCCCGAGGTGGTCTTGGACTCGAGCAGGACGTCGCGGGCGGAAGTCTCGGTAAGTTTCTCCGGCGGCTCGACGTGTTCACCCGTGAGAGCTCGTTTGACGTCGCCGATCGTAGATTTCGTGACTTCCGCGGCCTCTCGGATCGCCAACGTCGTTGCCTCCGACGGTCTCGATTCCGGTTCGGCGCGTGCTGCGCCGACTCCGGCTCTGGCGAGTGCATGTCCGGATCGGTTGCTGACCGCCATGATCCGCAGCAACCGCTTGGCGCCCCTGCGAGTGCGGGTAGTCGGGCCCAGCTCCAGCGGTTTGCCCGCCGTCATGAGCTCTTTCAACGCGTTGTCGAGCTTGCGTACGTCGGCGACGAGGTTCGTCGCACTTCCGGGCTCGACGACGGACTCGATACTCGAGTCGATGATCGTCGACATCCGGTCAAGGTAATTCTCGACCTTCTTCACCAGCGTCGATCGTGTTCCGGTGGAGAAGACGAAATACGCCGACGCGATGCCGACCAGCCCTCCCGCGGCGGTTTCGTAGATTCGTAATTCGAGCACCTCGAGGCTGAAGGTTCCGAGAAGGCCGTACAACATCGCAAGCATCACCGTGATGAAGAAGGCGAGCAGCGCGTAGGCAACGGTGACGAGGTAGAACGCACAGAACACGCATACGACCAGTAGTACGAGTTGGAGTGGTCGGTCAGGTCCGACGAGGGCAGACAACACCACTCCCGCAAAAACTCCGGCGATGGTTCCGACGACCCGATGGCTGGCACGGGAGAGGATCTCACCGCGCGTCGATGCTCCCGTGAACACCAGGAACGCTGTCAGGACTGCCCAGTACCAGCGATCGGGCGAGATAAGTTCTCCGAGAATCGTTGCAGCACTGGTGGCTACAGCAACCTGAATGGCGGCCTTCGTGCTCGGATTCAGACCAGCGGATTCATCGCCGTCCGGAATGGGGTCGGCGACGTCGTCGTTCTTCTCCACTGGGGATTCCGGATCCTTGCGCAACGCATTGATGGTGATGTGGTGGATTGCAATGTGGGCCTGCACTGCGCGCATAGCAACCGCCGTAGCGATTCCCGCCTGGGTCGACGGGTCTGCCTTGTCGGCCGCCGCCGTAGCGAGACGTCGCGCCGCACGCAGTTGATCTTCCGATGGGTTGTTCTGCAGGCTCGAACCGAGGGCGGTCGTAGCCTCACCGAGCGGTTCCGGCCATGGCTCGTTCGGATCGAGCGCCCATAGTGCACTCACCAACTGTTCGGTAGCGATCTGCGCATCGAAGATTCGTAGTGAGAGGTCGTCGCTGGTGACGCTGAAAAGTTGGGCCGCGTTGTTGCGGTCGAGCCAGTCGTCGATCATCAGGGCGGTGCGGCCGAGCCGGTCCAGCTTCTTGCGCAATGTCACGAGATCACGCTCGCTCCGGTTCGACGCGACCTCGAGCACATCGATCGACGCAGCCCGAAGCGCCCGCACAAGTCTTCTCAGTTCGACCCCTGGCCGCTCCGGGAGGATCACCGTCCGAACGAGCAGCGATATCGCGACACCGCACGCGATCGATACCAAGAAAATTGGAATCTGGCTTGGCTGCGCACGCAGAAAGAGGGCAAAGAAATAGCAGATGAAGGCCACCATGCCCAGGGCAGTTCCACGTGGGCCGTACCGCCTGACCCAAACGGCGGTGAAGAGCACGATGATGAATCCGACATCGGCGACCGGGCCGAACTGCGACAGGACCGCCGAGAACGAGACTGCAGCGGCGGCTGGGAAGAACAGCAGCAGGGTGGTGATGACGCGGCTGCGCTGGTCCTTGTCCTTCACCGCCGCAGCCGACTGCATCGCAACGACGGAGCCCAACAGCGCGACTGTGATCGGTTGACCGATCAGATTCGACGCCGGTAGAAGAAATGCAATGGCGAGAACCAAGGTCAGCGTCGTTGCCGTTGCACTGCGCAGTCGAAGCCTGCCGGGGTCGGATACGGCAAGAAAACGCGACGTCTCGTGCAAGAACCGAACTGCCATCCACCGATTATGCGGCCCCGCCTACATTGTCCGCATCATCGGTGGACAGTGTGGTCCTATCGCTCGAGCTCTAGTAGCGGGCGGCTCGTTCGAGTCCACGCCGACGATCCGCAGGCGTTCGCCGAGGGCAGCTGGTGCACTTGTCGGCTCCTGAGGTCTCGTATAGAAGGCAACACGAGCAGCGTTGGGTGAACCGGCGGCCCCCGACGTCGACAAATCTCGGGGACGGCATCGTTGCCTGCATATTCGCGATCAGCGACGCGGCGAAGCGACTGCCGACGGTCCTGTCGCCGAGCGCGGCCCCCACGTCGAGGCTGCGGTTGGCGATGGAGTCCGTCGCGATTGCCCACAAAGCCTGTCGACGGGCTCCCGAGGCCTCGGCGAGTACGTCGATGATGCCCCCGAATGTTGCGTCCAGTCCGGGTGCCAGTTGCTCGGTCGAGATGGTCAGCTCGGTGCTCACCCCACCCAGATAGCCGTTGGGCCGCAGGAAGCAGCGTGCGGTGTCGAGCGTTGGATCCGCGACCTCACCGGTCACCATCGCGGTGGCGACAGCAACGAAAGCTAGCGTCGAGCTGGCCGAATACCACCACAGGGTGCCGTTGACCCGATCGTCGACGCAGTTCCACCGCACTCCGGTGTCGACGACGCGAGCCCGTATCCAGTCGGCGTCGAGCATCACCGACGCAGGAAGATCGAACGGGCCTTCGAGGTATTCACCGAGGCCCGGTACTCGCGCCGCGGCACGCGCATAGACGCTCATGCCAGCCCGTGAACGTCGATGACGGGCCTCGGGTGGGTACGCACCGTCGCCCGAATGCCGAATACCTCCGCCAGCAGAGAGTCGGTCAGAACCTCCACAGTCGGGCCCGAAGCGACGACGGATCCACCGTCGAGAACCGCCAGCGAGGAGCAGTACTCGACGGCCAGACGCAGATCGTGCACGGTGATGACGATAGCGAGCCCGTCGGCAGCAAGGTCGGCAATGGCGCTCATGACGATCAGTTGGTGGCGCAGATCGAGGTGGTTGGTCGGCTCGTCGAGCAGCAGAATTCGCGGTTGTTGAGCCAGCGCGCGGGCAATGGAGACGCGTTGCCTCTCACCGCCGGACAATGCCCCGACGTCACGGTCGGCCAGACCGAACAGTTCCAACCGGAGCAGGCAGGATGTCACTACCTCGTCGTCGGATGCGGTCGGGGGAGAGAACCAGCCGCGGTGCGGCACCCTCCCGAGCGCGACCGATTCTCGGACGGTCAGCCCCACGGATGCCTCGGGTTCCTGCGATGCGACGCCGACGGTCCGCGCGAGTTCCGCGCGCTTCATCGACCGTGCGTCGATATTGTCGACGAGGACGGACCCGGATGCTGGTGTCAACGCTCGGTAGCAGCAGCGCAGCGCCGTGGTCTTACCTGATCCGTTGGGTCCGACGAGTCCCAAAATTTCCCCGGGTCGGACACTGAAATTGATGCCGTGCAACACTTCTCGCGATCCGAGCCGGGCAGTGACCTCGTGTATCGACAGAGTCATCGCTCGGCCCTTCCGTATTGGCGAGAGAGCATGAAGACGAAGATCGGTGCGCCTACCAGCGCGGTGACCACTCCCACCGGCACCTCGGTGCTGCTGGAAACCGATCGGGCGAGTGTGTCTGCCCCTACCAACGCGATCGCCCCGAGCAGAGCCGCCACGGGAAGGAGCCTGATGGCCCGGGTACCGACGATGTATCCCGCGAGATGAGGTACGAGCAAACCCACGAAACCGATTCCGCCACCGACGGATACGGCGGCACCGGCAAGCATCGAGACGGCCAGGAGCTGAAGTACACGGAATCGCTGGACATTCAATCCCAGAGCAGCGGCGCCGTCATCACCTGTTTTGAGCAGGTCCATGCGCGGCGCACTGAGCAACAGCACAGTGCCGACCACCAGGAGCGCGATCGTGGGGAAAGTCAACGTCGACCAACGCGCGTCGCCAAATCCTCCTGCAAGCCAATGCAACACACCGCTGAGGGTACGTTCGTCGGCGAAGACGAGAAGAGTGAAGGTGATCAACGCCGAGAACACTGCTCCCAAAGCGACGCCGACGAGGACGATCGCCGTCGACTGTGGGTACCTGCCACCGATCAACAATGCCAGGAACAACGGGATCATCGCCCCGACGAAGGCCGCCGCTGGAATGGTGAAGACCCCGATCGCACCCGCTCCGATACCGAGCGCCATCACAACCACGACACCGAAGCCCGCTCCCGAGGACACTCCCAGCAGATACGGATCAGCAAGCGGGTTACGTGTGACGGCCTGTGCGACACCGCCCGCGATCGCAAGGGAGGCACCGACGACCGCGGCAGTCAACGACCGCGGAAGACGGGAGTCGAGGACGATCACTGCGCGGGCCTCGGTCCACCAGGATTCGAACGCTCCCGGCATCACCTTGTGCATCACGATCGCCCAGACGTCGCCGACGGGAATCCGCACCGACCCGAAGGATGCTGCCGCTGCGACCGCAGCCAGAAGACCGAAGATCAGCAGTACAAGAACCACTACGAGCGGAAAGCGTGAACGTCGATTCGACGTGGATCCGACAGGCGCAGTTCGAGTTTCGACGGCGGTTGTCATCAGTCCTGGAACCGGTCCGGATGCAGTGCGCGTGCGATGGTGTCCACGCTCGTCACCAGTCGTGGGCTCTCGAAGAAGTCGTCGAGCGGTACGACGATGAAGTTGTCGCGTTGGACGGCGGGGGTCGTCGCCATGATCGGTTGACTTTTCAGGAAGTCGATCTTGCCCTGTGCGGAGGTGTCGCCGTAGTCGAGGACGACGATCGCCTGTGGTGCGCGTTCGCCGATGATCTCCCACGTCGTGTCCAGGTAGGGCCGCTCGCCTTCGGGGAAGATGTTCTCCGCCCCTGCGTAGTCTGCGATGATTTGCCCTACGCCGACGCCCCCGATGGTCATGGGGACGTCTTCACCGGAGTCGTAGAATAACGTCGGGGTCGGAGCAACACCGGTCAATTTCTCACCCACTGCATCCAGGCCTGCCACGACACCGTCGGCGACGTCCTTCGCGGCATCCTCGGCTCCCAGAATCTCACCGAGTTGGGAATAATCGTTTTCGAGCATCCCGATGTCGGGGAATCCCGATCCGCAATACTCGGAGAACAGGAACGTCGCGACGCCGACATCGGTGAATGACTCTCGGGAGCGGCCCTCCTTGTCGTTGAATGCGCTGCGCATGCCTCCCACGACGAGGTCGGGGTCGAGATCGAGGATCTGTTCTTTCGTCGGGTATTCGTCGGCGAGGCCGGCGATTCGTTCGAATGCAGCTGCCGTCTCCGCAGTCGGGGTGGCGTTCTGGTAGCCCATCCCGACGATCCGATCCGCGACACCCATCTCGATGAGCACCTCGGTGACGTGATCGTTCATGGAAATGATGCGTTGTGAAGGGGCATCGAACTGCTGGGTGAGGTCGCAATTGGAGATGGTGACAGGCTCGTCGAACGCGGCCCCGGCCGAGGTGGCGTCTATCGAGTCGCCACGCGAACAGCCCGCGAAGAGCAGCGCTGCCGCGGAACCGACCGCGACAATTCGGACGATGGAGGGAGTAGATGGTGACATATGAACCTCACTAGGAGCTCAGAGCCACGAAATTGAGAGTCGACGCGCAGCAACAATCAACCACGCGCAGGACTGCCGATTCGTAGACCACGACGAATAGGTGTCGCACACACAGCCGCTGGGTAATCGGACTTGCCATCTCCACGAGAGGAGACAGCCCACCGTTGCGGGTCAGCGCCGGATTTCGACCGGCTTCCCCCTACGACTGGCTTGCTAAGTGCTTCGTCCAGCAGTATGCACGAGAGGTTTCGGCAGCGGTCGAGCGCGCCCACCGATACCCACACATGTAGTCAGCGGATACGTCGCGCCCGAACCGCAGGTGCCGAAGAATGCGGCAGCAGTCTGCTGATGTCCTCGGGCATCAAAATTTCGAGGGTCGCCGACGCGTCGAACCGGTAGGGCTGCGTCATGACCACACCGGACAGCTGCTTGCGCAGACGCGACATTTCGGCCCTGACGGTGATCGCCCTTCCGCCGTCTCCGAACAGATCCGCCGCCATCTGTGCCGCGGTCCGCCCCTCCCGATGGACTGCCAGCAGGTAGAGGATCTCTGCGTGACGCGGCGTCGGCTCGTGTATCCACTCCCCGACCTCGCTGCGGATCTCTAGCCGAGTGTGCTGCGGATGGCGTAGATCGATGCAGATCGTAGTGGCACCGGCCGTCTCGGACACCGATGCGCTCTCCGCCACCCCTGTCGGCCGGACGAGCCAACCACCGGGCAACGGCTCGACTTCACACACACCGAGCGTCGGCATCCAGAATCGTCCCGTGGCCAGATCCTCGGGCAGCAGAACTCGAGTGCGCAACGCGACGGACGAGGTCGCCGCTACCCACCCGTTGGCGTCGACCGCCAGTGCGGGGGAATGCAACCGGGCGAGCATGGGGGCCGCGACAGAGCGCAGCAGATCCAAATTCTGCCGATGATGCTCGCGCAGTTGGGATTCAGCAAGACGGGCAATGGCATCCACGAGCGCGAGTGTGGTCGGATGCACGCTACTCGCAGGCCCACTGACATCGACCGCACCGATCACCTGACCGGTCCGCGGGTCCTTGATCGGCGCACCCGCACACGTCCATGGATGATGGCTTCGCACATAGTGTTCCGCCGAAAAAATCTGCACTGCTCGGCGCGAAACCAACGCAGTCCCGATCGCATTGGTACCGACCGAGTCCTCGGCCCAGCTGGCACCCTCGACGAATCCGAGTCCGTCGGCGCGATCGAGCACTGCCGTAGATCCACTGCGCCACAACACCCGCCCGTGACGGTCGGCCACAACGAGAATGTTGTTTCCGTCCTGAACGACCGATTCCAGCCCTCGAGCCAGATCGTCGAGGACGTCGAACAGACCCGAATCACGACGGCTCAGCTCGAGATCGGAAACGTCTACAAGTGAGGGTGAGATGGATTTTTGTTCGGGATCGATACCGAGGGTCTGCAACCGCCGCCACGAATCACCGATCACCTCGCGTGGCCGGGCTGGCCCCCTACCGCCCGCCATCGTCGCGTCGTAGACGGCCGTCAGTATCTGCGCGTAGCGGCGCGGATCCTCGCCTGCCGCCAGCGCAGGCTCGGGACCTGTCGACTGAGTCATTGCCGACAATTGTGCGCCAGCTCACATAGCGATGCAGAGGTGGGGTCAGTTCGCTCGCGTCGACAGCGCCTTGCGGGCACTGCGGGGCGCTCCGCGTTTGGGGAACAGAGCGCGTGACACCTCACGAGCGGCGTCCACGACCAAAGGTGCCACTCGCTCGAGTTGCGCATTCCGCGTCTCTCCACACAGCGCGATACCACCGGCCGGGCCTTCGTAACCACGAATCGCCGACCCCACGCATGAGATCCCACGGACCGCCTCTTCGAGACCGAACGCCAGCCCCTGGCGCTGACGAATGCGGTTCAACTCCAGATGTAGGACCGTCCGCTCGGTGATGGTCTTGTCGGTGAAGCGAGGAAGGGTCGCGCCGAACAAGGTGTCTACATGCTCGGGATCCAGCCACGCCAACATCGCCTTCCCGCCGGCCGTCGCGTGTGACGCGGCCCGGCCACCGACGCGGGACGGCAGTGCGGCAGCGAACCGTCCACCGACCTTGTCGAGGCAGACGCTTTTGGATCCGTCGAGAACAGATAGATGAACGACCATCCCGGTCTGCATGTGCAGCTCGTGCAGAATCGGCGCAGCAACCTCACGAATCTGGCTGCGTCCGCCGTCACCGCCCCCGAGCCCGAGCGCACGTGCACCGAGTCCATATCCGACCGAAGCGTGATCCACCCAGTCGAGCCTTACGAGTTGATCGAGAATGCGGTGAACGGTGGACCTCGGGAGCTGAGTGCAGACCGAAATCTCTTCGAGGGTCAGCCGGGCTGCTTTACCCCCGAATGCGTCGAGAATCAGTGTCATCCGTTCGACCATCGACGGCGGCAGGTCTGCCTTGGACTGCGCGGCGATTGCCCGGCCCGCGAACATTGTGTCGTTCGAGTCAACGATGGTCATGACATTCCCCCAGATCAGTTTCGAGTCGACTCAGCAGCTTTGAGTGTCTCGGTCGGGATGTCCGAGTGTACCCAGAGGGACATGGAAAACTCCGCTTGGGAAGAGTCACCGGCAAACGAAAGAAGAGGTCCGGGGGCACCACCTTCGGTCTGCAAACCGACTCGACCCGTCGAGATGAATCACTGAGTGATACTTGGTATCTCATACGTGTCAAAGAGTAAGAGAGATTCAGATCACCGTCAAGCGGGTCCGCGTCGCCGGCGCGGACCCGCCGTAACGTCACTCCTGACTGGCAGCGAGCGCGGTGAGTTCGAACCCCTTGTACCCCGCTGCTGCGGCCTCCGCGATCTTCTTGCCGTAGTTGCCGAAACCACCCGCATACATCATGAAGACGCGCGGCTTACCCTCGATATTGGCACCCATGTACCAGGAGTTGGCCTGAGGGAACAACGTCTTCGCGGCGACGGCGGCACACTCCGCCATCCAGTCCGCAGCAGCTTGCTCGCCTGCCTCGACGATCGCGTAATCGTTACTATCGACGTACGCGATCGCGTCGGCGATCCAGTTCACGTGCTGCTCGGAGCCCAGCACCATGTTTGCCAGCACACCGGGGCTGCCGGGGCCGGTGATCAGGAACAGGTTGGGGAAGCCGGCCGCGGCGATGCCATGCAGTGTCTGCGGTCCTGCCGCCCATTTCTCACGCAGCAGTACCCCGTCGCGTCCACGGATGTCGATGCGGTCCAGTGAACCGGTGATCGCGTCGAAGCCCGTGGCGAACACGATCATGTCCAGGTCGTAGCGCGCGCCTGCAGTCGCGATGCCCGTCTCGTCGATGGCGATGATCGGCGCCTCGCGGAGGTTCACCAACGTGACGTTGTCGCGGTTGTACGTCGCGAAGTAGCCGGAGTCGGTGACGATTCGCTTGGACCCGATC
The DNA here is from genome assembly GCF_030063405.1 of Rhodococcus sp. H29-C3. Lineage (NCBI taxonomy): Bacteria > Bacillati > Actinomycetota > Actinomycetes > Mycobacteriales > Nocardiaceae > Rhodococcus > Rhodococcus sp. H29-C3. The sequence continues at coordinate 660,429 of NZ_JASITC010000001.1, forward strand.
GGGTGGTCCGTCGGGATCAGTGCGTCGGCGACAGCCTGATCTTCGATGACGGCGCGAATCTTGCGCTCGGCGAAGCCTCGGGCCAGGTTGTTGGCCTCGATGTCGCTCATCTGGTCCGCGAAAGTCTTGGCGAACAACACCCCACCGAGCTCCCAGTACTGCTCGAACTCCGCTTCCCGCTCATCCGCCGGGACCTCGAGCGCACTCTTCGGATTCGAGACGAAGGGGGAACCACCACCGCTGGCCCAACTCTTGCGTCGGCGCTCGGCGTAGGTCGCTTTCTGCTCACGGCGAGTCTCTTCGTCCAGCGGACGGTTGCTCGCGGGCACGGAGAAGTTCGGGGTGCGCTGGAAGACGTGCAGCGTCGCTGCCTGCTCGGCGATCAACGGGATGGACTGGATGCCCGAGGATCCGGTGCCGATGACACCGACCCGCTTTCCGGCGAAATCGACACCGGTGCGCGGCCAGTCGCCGGTATGCAGGACCTCGCCGCCGAAGCTGTCGCGGCCCGGGATGTTCGGCAGGTTCGTCGTGGACAGCGCGCCGGTGGCCAACACACAGAATCTCGCCGTCACCTTCTCACCCTTGTCGGTGACGATGTTCCACCGTGCGGCCTGTTCGTCGAACGTCGCGGACACCACTCGGGTGTCGAACTCGAAGCCGCTACGCAGGTCGAATCGGTCCGCGACGTGTTCGAGGTATGCCAAGATTTCTGGCTGCGTGGCATAGCGCTCGGACCAGTCCCACTCCTGCTGCAGTTCATCGTCGAAGGAATACGAGTAGTCGACGCTTTCCACGTCGCAGCGAGCACCCGGGTAGCGGTTGAAGTACCACGTGCCACCGACGTCGGAAGCTGCTTCGAAGCCCTGGACGTCGAGTCCCTGCCCGCGGAACTTGTGCATCGCGTACAGGCCGGCCAAGCCTGCTCCGACAACCACCACGTCCACATTGGTTCGCGTCATGATCGATTCCTTCTTTCTGGAGAGTGTGTTGGTTCGACAGGCACGCTGGTCACCGGGCTCTCACGCGTAGGCCATGTCGAGAGGCATCGTGATCCCGGTGATGGAGCGGGCCTCGTCGGAGGCCAGGAACAGGCTCACGTCGGCGATGTCCTGGCTCGCCCTTCCGTCCGTGCTCATGGAAGGGTTCACGATGTTGATTCGGATGTTGTGCGGCTCGAGCTCTTTTGCCAGCGACCGCATCAGCCCGACCAGCCCGTGCTCGGCCGCAGCGACGTGGCCCATCCCGTTCAGACCCCGGACACCGGCCGTGGAGCTGACCAGGACGAGCGAACCACCGCGCCCGCCCTCGATCAGGTGTGGAACAGCGGCCTTGCAGGTCTTCCACATCCCCGTGAGGTTCACATCAGCATCGTCTGCCAGACCTGAGCCGAGAGCTCCATGGTCTTGCCGGTGGAACTGATGCCTGCGCCGGCGCAGACGATGTCGAGCCGACCGAGTGCGCCGACGCCGCGGGCCAACGCCGCATCGAGCGCGCTCTGCTCGCGGACATCGGCCTCGATGGCGACAATCCGTCGCCCGAGCAGTTCGACCTGTCGGACAGTCTCCGCCAGGTCCTCGCTGCTCGCGACAGGGGTCGTCGAGTGCGTTACCGCGGTGCAGCAGTCCACCACGATCAGGTCGGCACCCTCCTGAGCGAATCGCACCGCCTGCGCCCGTCCGATCCCCCGGGCTCCGCCGGTGATCAATGCCGTCTTGCCCGCCAATCGCCCACTCATGACATCGCTTTCTGTGTAAGTCCGGCGTCGACCACCAGTTGCGTGCCGGTGATGTACCGCGCCTCGTCCGAGGCCAAGAACACCACCGCGTTGCTCACATCCACCGACTCCACCCACGGCACCGGCAACAGGTGCCGCGCGGCGAGCACATCGACGACGTCCTCGGCAGTTGGATCCGCAAGGTCCGGGCGCAGCCGGGCGAACGTGGCCGGGTTGAGTGTCATCGCCGTGTCCACCGCGCCTGGATGGACGGTATTGACGCGAATCGACTGTGGGCCGAGCTCGTTGGCCAGCGTCCTGGCCAGTCCGACCACCGCATGTTTGGCTGCGCTGTAGTGCGAGGCGCCGGGAGCCGCGCTGATGCCGGCCGTCGAGCTGATGATGATCACCGAACCGCCGGCGACCTCCAACGCCGCGACACCCGCCAGCACGGTGTGCCAGACCCCAGTGAGGTTGACGGCCATCGACCGCTCCCACAGGGCCTCGTCGATCGTCCACGACGGGCCGACGTTCTCGGTCACTCCGGCATTGGCGACCACCGTGTCCAACCTGCCGAGCTCGGCCACGCCGAGTGCGACTGCATCCTTCGTCGCCGCCAGGTCTCGCACGTCCGCAACACCGGTGACGATTCGACGGCCCTCGGCCCGAACGAGCGCCGCGGTCTCGGCAAGGCCTGCCTCGACGAGATCGAGCGCGATGATGTCCGCGCCCTCCTGGGCCAACCGCACCGCGTGCATACGGCCCATTCCTCCGCCTGCGCCGGTGATCAACGCGACCTTGCCTGCCATCCGTGACATCTGTGATTCCTCTCGTCAGTCTCGGTTGGCGACAGGGCGGTAACGCAGGAGCGTGATGTCGCGGTCGGGATAATCACAGAACACCGGCTCGACACGCATGCCGATTTCCAGGTCCGCGGGATCGACCTCGACCATCTCCGTACTCAGCCGCGGGCCGACGTCCCACTGGACGACGGCCAGGATCTGCGGGAGCGAGTCCGCCCACGGCGGCGCGGTGGGGCGATCGGCCACGGTGTAGGTGTACAGCGTCCCCAGCCCGGTGATTTCGCGCCACTCGAGGTCGTCGGCAAGCGTGCGCGGCGCCAGCACTCGCGGGTAGAACACGTACTCGTCCGAGGACGGTGAGTACTGGATCTCGATCCGATGCTCGCGGAGGCTGTCCCAGAACGGCTTGGTGACCGGGGTGGGCTCGGGAAACGGCTTGTCTGCGGTGCTCATACTCACTCTCCTTGCAGGATCAAAGCGACCTGCTCGCTCATGATTCCGCCGTTGCCGGTGACGAACGCCGTGTTGCAATCCTCGACCTGCGCCCCGCCTGCTCGTCCCATCAGTTGCCGGACGCCGTCGACCACATGGTGCATGCCGCCTGCCATGCCTGCCTGCCCGAAGGAGAGCTGGCCACCCGCAGTGTTCAGCGGGAAGTCGCCGCGGAAGGTGAGGTCGCGCTGCTTGACCCATTCCATGCCGGTGCCCTTCTCACAGAACCCTGCATCTTCCAGGCTCATCAGCACGGTGATCGTGTAGCAGTCGTAGATCGACGCCACGTCGATGTCGGAGCGCTCGACGCCCGCCATCGCGAAGGCTCTGTCCGCGGCCGCCTTGATGGGCGTGCGGACCATGTCCTCGGCATAGGTGGGAGTCTTGAACGAGATCCGCTCACCGAAGCCCTTCACCCACACGGGACGGTTCTTCGATTTGCGCGCCACGTCGGCGTTACCGACGATCACACCCGCGCCGCCCTGCACCCGCATGACGACCTCGAGCATCCGGATGGGGTCCGCGATCATCGGGCTGGCGAGCACGTCGTCGAGAGTGATCGGCTTACCGTGGAACACCGCACCGGGGGTAGCACACGCGTTCGTCCGCTGATCGACAGCGATCTTCGCTGTCGCCTCCGGGTCGTAGCCGAACTCGGCTGCGTAGCGCCGGGCGATCTGCGCGTACGGCGCGTTCTGCCCGAGGTTGCCGTAGGGGATCTCGAACTCCGCCTGAGGCGAGCCGAAGTTGTTGCTCGACGCACCGAAGTAACCGGGGTCCTTCGCCGGGCGTTGCTGCGAGCGCGGCAACATGTACGAACCTGGGACCACCACCAGGACGGCTTCACACAGGCCCAGCTCCACGGCAGCAGCCGCACGCCACACCATGCCGGCTGCCGTGGCGCCGCCGAGGTCCACCCGCTCACCGAAGTTCAACGGCAATCCCAGGTATTCCGAGAGCGTGGCCGGGACGAACATGTCCGACTCCGCCAGGCCGTGCGCGACGATGCCGTCGACCTGCGAGGCATCGATGCCCGCGTCGTCGATCGCCATCTTCGACAGCGTCGCCCACTGCTCGATGGTGAACTGCTCCGGCCGGGTCTGCTTGCGCTGGGAGGGCAGTTCGCAGAAGCCGAGGATGGCCGCTTCGCCGCGTAGTCCGCTCATCACACGGCCTCGGTCCGGCGTGGCAGGGTGACGGTGGCAGTGCCTGGCATCAACAGCTCACCGTCGCGCTCACCGCGAATCTCCAAGTCCACCAGCGCGCGTCCGTCTTCCTCGCGCTTGGCCGTCACCGTTCCCACGAAGTCCAGTTCCTGGCCGGCGAAGGCGACGGCGCGGTTCTGGGCCGAGTACGTGACCAAGGTGCCGGCGCCGCCGATCCAATCGGTCACCGCCCTCGCCAGTAATGCGGCCTGCAGCGGCCCCTGTACCAGTGGCCCCGAGTAACCCTCGACATCGACTGCCCAGGACTTGTCGTAATGGATGCGGTGCGCGTTGTACGTCGCAGCACTGAACAAGAACATCTGGATCTCGTCGACGCTCGTGCGCAGGGTGGTGATCTGGTCCCCTACCGTGACGTCTTCGAAGTGCAGCTGGCCTGCCATCACGTTCTCCCTCAACTCTTTTCCTTCTCTCATGGCCGCGCGATCATCGACGTCGTTGCTTCGGCGACCAGTTCGCGACGCTGATTGGTGTACGCGGTCTTCCACGTCACCAGCACGAAACGCCCTGAGCGGCCTTGCTTCTCCACGATCGACTCGACTGTGCGCACCGAGGTGATCACGTCGCCGTCGTAGGAGGGGCGCAGGAACATGGTGCTCTCGCCGCCCGCCATCCGCTTGGGGCACTTGGGAAACGTCAGGTTCCCGGATGCTGCACCGGAGGAGCCGTCGACGCGCAGGGTGTCGATCGGAGTGACACCGAGAATCGCGTACTGCACGTAGAGCGGTGGGCAGATGACGTCTGCGTAACCGTGTTCGCGTGCGTAGTCCCCGTCGAAGTACAGCGGGTTGTCCTCACGCACGGACACAGCCCAACGCTGCCAATCACGCTGAACGACAGCACCTGTCGCGGTCGCTACGACCGTTCCGATCCGGGCCGCGACCTCGTCCGGGATCAACGACTCTGCTGTGTCTGACATCGGTTGCCCGCCTAACTGTGTTGTATTCGAATGCATATCTCTGTCAAGCAATCTGGTGGTCGGTGATCAAGCCACGAGCCACCTGGTCGGCATACTGCTCGGCGGAGTAGCCGAGCAACTCCTTGTAGAGGTACTCGTTGTCCTCGCCGAAGCCCGGAACTGCCCGTCCGAATGCCAGGTCGAAGCCCTCTGCTCGCCACGGGTGGCCGGGGTAGAGGTGCGTGCCCACCGACGGGTGGCTGCGCTCCTGGAACCAGCCGCGTGCAGCCAGGTGCGGATCTGCGAGCAGCCGAGTTTCGCTCATGACCTCGCCGGCGGGCACGCCGACGTCCTGCAACTCTTGAACGGCCTGCTCAGCTGACCGCTTGCGGCACCAACCCGCCAGCACTGCACGGATTGCGGCGGAGTTCTCCGCGCGCAGCGCCGCGATCTCGCCCATCCCCGCCAGCCCTTCGGGGTCGACGAGTGCTGCCATCGCGACCCAATCGCGGTCGTCGCGCACCGACACCGCGAGCCAGCGGTCCTCGTCGGCCGAGAGGAACACGTCCTGAAGCATGTGCATGTCGGTGTTGCCGAGCACCTGCGGGTTACGTGCGTTCATCTGGCAGTCGAGCACGAACTCGCCGATGTCGGCCATGACCGCTTCCGCCTGCGGGAACTCGACCAAGCCGCCGAGCCCGGTGCGTTCGCGATCCCACAGCGCTGCCATCACCGCGAACGCGACGCCCGCGGGGGCCGCCTCGTCCATGTGGTAGTTCTCGCCTGCCGAATCGGGCTCTTCGCCCTCGTATCCGTCCATTGCTGCGATGCCGACGAGCGAGTTGAAGTTCGGCCCGTAACCGAGGTAGTCACTCATGGGTCCGCTCATTCCCATCGGCGGCATCCGTACCACCACCAGGCGTGGGTTGATCGCCAGCAGCGCCTCGTGGCCCAGTCCCAGCTTCTCGAGCGTGCCGTTGGAGTTGTTCTCCACCAGCACATCACTGATCTCGAGCAACGCGATTGCGGCGGCATGGCCTTCTGCGGTCTCCAAGTTCGCGCACGCGGCCAGCTTGTTCCGTGAATGCCAATTGAAGAGTGCGGTGCGATCATAGGGCCGTTCGCCCGGGTCCTTGTCCGGGTACGTTCCGCCGTGGTAACCGGTGGAGGCGATGAGTTCCTTCGTCGTCTTCGCGGACACCTGCCTGCTGGCGCGGTTGTTGCCCTCGAGCCGAATCACCTCGGCGCCGAGGTCACCCAGCAGTGCCGTCGCACCCGGCCCGGACCACACGACCGTCAGATCGACAACGCGGATACCTTCGAGTGGATAGCTCATGCCAGGCTCGCCTTCTGCTCGTTCTGCTCCCGGATCTGCGCGCCGTGTTGGTCGAGCAGCGGCGCCGCCGCGTGCACCGCGTGGCCGTTGCGCATGCGCCACGGAGCGCCCGTATAGGTCAGGGTTCCCGCGACGGGATGCTCCACCTCGGTGAACGCCCCGCGGCCGCGGAAGTGCTCGTGTGCCAGCAGCTCCGAGACCTCCATGAACGCGGTGACCGGGATACGAGCCGCCTCACAGCGCTCCATCAGGTCCATCTTGTCGTTCGCCAGGCACCAGGCCTCGATGTACGCCATGAAGTCCTCGCGGTCCTGGCCGCTCACGGTCGGCATGTTGTGGAAGCGCTCGTGGAACTCCGGATTGTCGGCGCCGGCGAGGTCGATCAGCCGGTTCCAGAACACCTGGTTGGTCACGTAGATCATCACGAAGCCGTCGCTGGTGCGGAACGGCCCGGTAAAGGTCGCGCCGTGCCGGTGCGGGCTGCGCACCCCGCGCGGCGCCACCATTCCCGAGTAGGCCGCCGAGAGCAGGTACGACGCACGGCGGTCTGCTCCAGCCAGCAATACTTCCTGCCCGGACACATCGATCACCGAACCCGATTCTGTGCGCCGGGCATGAAAGATGCCGGCCATCGTGGCCTCACCCGCCGAACGCCCGATCGTGTAATGCTCGAGCAGACCCGGCTTACGCAGCGGAGCACGGTCGGCCGCGCCCGTCGCGTTCATCGGGCCGCCGGCTGCCTGCAGCACGAGCCCGGTGGCCTCGCGGTCCCGGTTGGGCCCGGTCTGGCCGAAAGCACTGATACGGGTGATCACCAGCCGCGGGTTCCGCGCACGCAGCACGTCGGGACCGATACCGAGGCTCTCGAGATGCCCGGGACGGAACGACTCGACCACCGCGTCGGCGGTCTCGATCAAGGTGAGCAGGACCTCCACATCGGCGGGGTCGTGTAGATCGAGTGCCACCGACTGCTTGTTGGTGTTCAAGTGCAGAAACAGCGCACTGGCCTCGAGGTCCGGCATGTCACCGGGGAAAGGACCCCATCGACGCGTCAGGCTGCCTTCGCCGGGCCGTTCGACCTTGATGACCTCCGCGCCGAAGTCCGCGAACAGCTTCGTCGCGTACTCACCCGCCACCCACCGAGACAGGTCGATGACACGTAGTCCTGAAAGTGCTTGCGGCTCAATGGACAAGGCCGATCTCCTCCTCTAGCCAGCGTGCGGCCACATCTGCCGTACCGCCGCGGATCTCCGATACTTTGGCCCGCTCGGACCACAGATGCAGGTCCGTCTCTCGGACGTACCCCATTCCGCCGTGGACCTGGTGTGCGTTGAGCGTTGCCCACTTGTAGGCCTCGCTGGCGTGCATCTTCGCAATCGCCACGTTGCGGCCTGCCTGCTCGCCGCGTGCGAGCCACCAGACTGCCGAATCTGCGGACAGTCGCGAAGCCTCGAGTGCGATGTGAATGTCGGCCACGATGTGCTGGACCGCCTGGAAGATGCCGATCGGCCGTCCGAACTGCTCGCGGGTACGCACGTAATCCACGGTCCGCTCCAGCACAGCAGCTCCGCCACCGGACATTTCCGCGCACTGCAACGCGGTGACAACGTCTGCCACCCAACGCACCTCGGCGAGCGCCAGCCCGCCGCCGTCGAGAACTCGCTCGTCCGGCACGAAGAGCCCGTCGAGCTCGACGCGGTACTGGTGCTCACCTGCGATAGTCGGCTGCCACGTGCTCGTCCACCCTTGTCCACCGGGCTCGACGAGCAAGCCGAGCACTCGGTTCGGCTCCGCGAATACGGACGCGGTGGCCGTCACGAGCAGGAGTTCGGCCAGCTCCGCGTTCTCTACGAACGGCAGGAGTCCGGTCAGCGTCCAGCCTCCGTTTGCGCGCGTCGCCGTCAGGGTGGGACTCACTTTGTGGGCGTCGGCGGCGTCCCAGAGGGCAACCCCGGCCCGCAGTTCGCCCGCCGCGAGACGCGGAAGGTACTGCTCGCGCATCTTCTGACCGGCCAGTCGGTCCAGCGCGATGCCGAACGCCAGCGTGCTGTAGACGATGGACGGGCACAGTGCCCGTCCGGCCTCGGAGTAGAAGATGCCGAGCTCGTTGAGCGTGGCACCTGCCCCGCCGAGCTCTTCTTCGAGCGCCAAACCGAACACGCCCATCTCGGTCAGTGCGCGCCAGAGCGAGTCCGGGAACACCGTCCCGGCCGATTCGGAACCAGCAGCTTTCCACTTACGCACCAGCTCGGGCGTGCACTCCTTGACGAACAGCGAACGGAGAACCGATCGCAATTCCGACTGCTCCTCCGTGGGAACGAGTCTCATGACTTTCTCCTCTTGATCTCGTCTACGCAGCTCATGGTCATCGTCCGCCGCGCGGCAAGCCGTGCCCACGCTGGGCGATGACGTCTCTGAGCACTTCGTTGGCACCTGCACCGAACCGCAGCAGCGGTGCGGCGCGGTAGAGCCGTTCGAACTTTCCGTCGAGCGGGGCACCCTCAGTTCCGATCGCGAGAACACCCGCCATGCCGAGTACCTGGGTACCGACGTCGGCGATGCGCTGGCGCAGCTCACTCGAGTAGATCTTCTCGGCGCTGACCAGTACCGACGGAATGATGCCGTCCTCGAGCAGTGACGAGGCTTCGAAGCCCATCAGCCGGGCAGCCTCCACCTCGGCGTCGAGCTGTGCGATCTTGCGACGTAGCGCCGGGTCGTCGATCGGGCGAAGACCGTCCGCGCGCTCCTCCTTGGCCAGGCCGATGAGCTCGTCCACCGATCGACGCAGGTCGCCGACGTTGGTCAGGGCACCGCGCTCGAGGTCCAGTGCGCCGATGATGTAGCGCCAGCCCTGGTTGACCTCACCGATCAGGTTGGTCACCGGCACCCGGACGTTGTCGAAGAACGTCTCGTTGGTGCGGTAATCCGACCACGCCATGATCGGACGGATGGTGATGCCGGGTGCGTCGATGGGCACGATGATCACCGAGATGCCCTTGTGCTTGGGCACGTCCTTGTCGGTGCGCACACACAGCCACTCGTGGGTGACGCGCTGCGCCATGCTGTTCCAGATCTTGGATCCGTTGATCACCCACTCGTCACCGTCGAGCACCGCGGTGGTCCGCAGGCTTGCGAGGTCGGTACCGGCATCGGGCTCGGAATAGCCGACAGCACAGGTCATCTCACCGCGCGCGATCGGCGGCAAGAACTCTTCCCGGTTGCGAGCGGTGCCATTTCTCATGATCATCGGTGCTACCGAGGTGACGGTGAGGTCCGGCCCGGGGACGCCCCAGTACTCGAACTCACTGACCAGAAGATGCTGATAGACCGCACCCAGCCCCAGTCCACCGAACTCCTTGGGCCAGTTCAGCCCGAACCAGCCCTTGTCGCCGATCTTCTTACGGAACGCGGTGACCTCGCCACCGAGGAACTCGATGTCGTGCTCTGCCATTTCGGCGCGCAGTGCGGGGGTCACATTCTCGCCGAGGAACGCGCGTACCTCCTCGAGCCAGCGCTTCTGGTCTGCGTCCAACTGGAAATCCATGCCTCACAGCTTTCGATAGGGTGAAAGATCAAGAAGTTCATACAAAACTGGCTGACGTAACGAATTCACTGACGTTTCGAACGATGGCGTCCCAGCAGCGGTTGGCAGTGTCATCGGTTATGGCCGCACTGTGCGGTGTGATCACCACGCCCGGAGCGGTCCAGAGCGGATGCCCGGACGGCAGTGGTTCCGGGTCGGTGACGTCGAGGATGGCGTGGATCCGTTGTTCCTCGAGCGCGGCGAGCAGAGCGTCGGTGTCGACGAGCGGTCCTCGACCTGCGTTGACCAACACACTCCCGGGGCGCATTGCCGTCAGGAACGGCGCGTCGACCATGTGGTGGGTGTCCGCTGTGAGTGGGAGCGCCAGGACGACAACATCCTGCTCGTGCAGCATCGCCCGCGCTTGCACGAGATCGACCACGCCCTCTCGTGCGGTGCGAGCGGCCAAGGTCACGTCTGCGCCGAAGGGCACAGTTCTCTGTTGGACGTTCGAGCCGATGTCGCCGGCTCCGAGTACGAGTACTCGTTTACCGGCAAGTGTGCCGGTGGGGTGCCGTTCCCACGACTGCGCACTCTGCTTCGCGCGGTAGCCCACCAGGTCCCGATAGTGGTTGAGCAGTTGCGCCACAACCCATTCCGCAACCGGACCACCATGTGCCCGATCTGCTCCGGAAATCACCACACCCGCCGGGACGATGCCGGTCCAACCATCTCGTCCGGCGCTGAACAGCTGAACCATCCGTAGGTTCGGCAGTTCGGTGTGCATCTGCGCTGCGATCTCCGGTGCGACTCCGCGGCTCGCCAGGACCTGGGCCCGGTCGGCCCCGGCCGGGCGCGGGCTCGACAGGTCCCAGAGAATCGGTTCGAATCCGGGCAGTCCATCGAAGGCTTCGATCCCCCGCTGATCCGGCACCAGTACTACGACTGCGCTCGGGGGCGCAGGTGTCACTCCGACACCGAAGCAATCTTTTCGAGCAACTCGGGCTCGGTCCGCAACGCCGCACGAACTGCTGCCTCCCAGAAACCGTGGTAGCCGTTTCCGTCGCTACGAGCCTGGTTGCTGAGCCACCAGTCGGGCAGCGAGGTCTTCGCGGGTCCACCCGCGACGCGTGTCAGCCAAGCATTCTTGCAGCGAATCTCGAGACTCACCGCGCGCAGGTAGATCGCACGGGCGGTGCTGCCGAGGACGAATACGCCGTGGCCACCGAGGAGTGCGACATCCGCATCGCCGACGCCCTGGATTGCAGCCGCGGCTGCGGTCATGTTGTCCACTCCGCCGTCGTACTCGTCGACGAGGACGAGCTCGCCTCCGCCCAGACTCGAACTCTGATCGTGCATCGGCGGAATCTCTTTGAGATCGGCCCAGACGGTCCCGTACTCCGAGTGATTGTGCAGCGCGAACGTGACGTCCGGGCGCGCCTTGTGCAGGGCGAGGTGCAACGGGATTCCCAGCGGCACCGGCCACTTGCCCTCGATCAGATTTCCGTCGAGGTCGATGCGGAGTACATCCTCGGGACCGAATTCTTCCCAGGTCAGCAGCCATGGGTTGCAGAGAAGAGTGCCGTCGCCGACCGCGTAGGTGATGTGTCCCGCGAGATGGTCACAGTAGCCTTCGGCCCACAGGGTGCGGGCAAGCATGACGATCTCTTCTGCGGGGGTCAGTTCGGGCATCAGGCGATCTGCGGTCGGGATGAATCCCATCGATGGCTCCTTTTCGATTCACGTCGAATGTCCATCGACCCGGCCATGGCCGACCCCGGAGGGCCGTTCACGACCCGACGGCTCGAATGGTCGACACTATGACTGGCAACACTGTGGTATCGTAGAGTGATACCGTGTATCACTTTCAATTGAAGGATAGGTGGGATTCAAATCACAGTCAAGACGATCCGCAGCCTGACCCGCGGCCTCGAGATTCTCGAGGCGATCGCTGCCCACCAACCGATCGGTCTCACCGCGCTGTGCACGGCCACAGGCGAAGACAAGAGCGCACTTCAGCGGACACTTGCCACGCTGCATGAGGCCGGCTGGATCCAACCGGCCCCTGGTTCTTCACCGCAATGGGAACTCGGCGCCAAGCCGATCATCGTCTCCGGGCGGGCCCGTCAGTCTTCATCCCTGCAAGGTCGGGCACGCCAACTCCTCGGCCCACTGCGTGATGCGACCGGTGAGACCGTCCATCTCGCCCTGCTCACCACCACCAACCTCGTCGTGGCCGACGTCGCAGAGGGCATGCAGGTGCTTCGGACCGCACTGCCGGTCGGGCAGCTGCACCCTTTCGAAACGAGCTCCGCCGGCCGAGCGATCTTCGCCCACTTGAATCCTGCGCAGCGGACGGCGCGAGCCCAGGCACCCGAAAAGTTGATGACCTCGGCCGACTACGAGCAGATTCGCCAACGGGGTTGGGCCTCGAGCGCAGGTGCCGTTCTCGAGGGGTCGAACAGCATCGGTGCAGCGATACTCGATGCCGCGGGAACGCCGATGGGTGCGATAGTGATCAGCGGCCCAGCATCCCGTCTTACGCCGAACAGATGCGAGGAGTTGGGCGTGGCACTGACCGAGACGATTCACGCACTGTCCCACCACCACTGAACTCGCTCTCACCGAATTCCCTACTCGACCCGCCGAGAAGTACACCCCGAGAAACGGAGCACCATGCGTCTCACCGACGAGGTCCAAACCCTGCTCGATACTCTGAACGCCGGATTTCCGCGTGTGGAGGAGATGACGGGTGCCGACGCGCGTGCCGCGGTACTGGCCCGCAAGCAGATTGCTCCGAACCCGGAACCCGTTGGCTCGGTGACCGATACAGTCATCGAAGGCCCCGGTGGCCCGCTCCCGCTACGCATCTACCAACCGCTCTCGAGCACCACGCACGCAGCAACGACGCGGCCCGTCATCGTCTTCGCACACGGCGGCGGTTTCGTGTTCTGCGACCTGGACACTCACGATGAGTTGTGCCGAGCAATGACAAATGCCGTTGACGCAGTGGTCGTCTCGGTCGACTACAGACTGGCTCCCGAGCATCCCGCGCCTGCTGCGGCCATGGACGTGCACGCGGCGCTCGAATGGACTCGAGTACACGCCGACGAGCTGGGGGCCGACCTCGATCGGGTCGTCGTCGCCGGAGACAGTGCAGGCGGAAACTTGGCGGCAGTGACCGCCCTGCTGGACCGCGACAGCGCGTGGCCCCCGATCGCCGGCCAGGTCCTGATCTACCCGGTGATCGACGACGACTTCGACACCCCCTCGTACCTGGAATACGGTGATGGCTACTTCAACACCCGGAACGCGATGCAGTGGTACTGGGAGCAATACGCACCCGGGGGCGTCCGCAATTCCGAGCACCCCCATCACATCTCCCCCACCCGGGCCGACACGCTCGCAGGCCTACCGCCTGCCATTGTCTTTACGGCCGGGTGCGATCCACTCGACCACGAGGGAACTGCCTACGCAGAACAACTCAGTGCCGCCGGAGTGCCCACCACCCATCGCCGCTACGACGGCATCTTCCACGGCTTCCTGACCATTCCCTCCCTCACGATCACCGCCGAAGCGCGAACCCAACTGTGGGCCGACCTCACCGAGCTGCTCGCCTGAGTCACTTTTCCTGCCGCACAACCAGTTTCACTGAGGTAGCGGTAGGGGCTCAGGCGTCGTTGGCGCAGCGGAAACCGAGGTTGGCCGAGGCCGAGTCCGGGGTGTTCGACGCGCGCGCGGCCACCCGGTAGCGGTTGCAGTACGAGTCGTGGCACAGGAACGATCCACCGCGCATGACCCGATTCTCGCCGGCGTCCGGGCCTGCGGGGTTCTGCACGGGTGAGCGCTGGTAGTAAGCGGGGTCGAAGAAGTCGGCGCACCACTCCCACACGTTGCCGGCCATGTTGTAGAGCCCGAACCCGTTGGGCCGATACGTCTTCACGGGAGCGGTGGTGAGGAACCCGTCCTCCTCGGTGTTCACGTCCGGGAACTGGCCCTGCCAGATGTTGCAACGCCACTGCCCGCGCGGGGTCAGTTCGTCGCCCCAGGCGTACCGCTTGCCTGCCAGTCCGCCCCGGGCGGCGTATTCCCACTCTGCTTCGGTGGGTAGGCGCTTGCCCGCCCACGCGGCGTAGGCCTGCGCGTCGTGCCAGGACACGTGCGTCACGGGATGATTGGATACGTTGCCGATGCCGGAGAGTCGGCCCTCGGGATGGCGCCAATCTGCGCCGCGCACCGTGAGCCACCAGGGCGTGGTGTCGAGCCGGTGGAGCACGTCCGCACGGTCCGCGGACATGGCGACGTGGAAGACGGCGGAGCTGCCATGGATTTCGGACTCGGTGACGTACCCGGTGGTTTTGACGAACTTTGCGAAAGCGCTGTTGGTGACTGCGGTGGCATCGAGATAGAAAGTCGCGAGTTCGACAGAATGCACGGGAGCCTCGCCATCAGCGAGGTAGCCCTCGCCGAGCGCGTCGCCCATCTCGAAGGCTCCGCCGGGGATCAGAATCTGCCCCTTGGTGCTACGAGGCGAGCGGGGAGCAGCAGCCCCCGGGGCGAGTGAACCTGCGCGAGCTGCGCCTGCGCAGCAGGGGGAGGTGCTCATGCTGATTCCGATGGTTCGGTGACAATGTTGGCCAGCAGTTCGGCGAGGCGGCGCTCGATGTCCTCACGGCCGGACGGCTCGATATCGAACGCGGATAACATCTCCTGGCTGAAGATCGACCAGCCGAAAATCACGGTGAGCGCGGCCATCAGGCGTAGATCATGGTCCGGCTTCTGGGGCGACATGGCACGCACCTGACCGATGACCCGCTGCTGAGCGCTCGCAAGTGGGCCAGGCGAGTCCCCGTTGCCCTCGAGCGCCAGCCAGGCGAGCATGCGCACGAAATCGGTGTTGCCAGTGGAGCCGAGAAACATTTGCTGGATCGCTTCCGGGGCGCTCGTGCTCGAATCCAGACGTTTGACGCCCTGTTCGAGGGTGTCGGCGATAACCTCTTGCACCAGTTCGTCTTTGCGGCCGAAGTGGCGGTGAATCAGCCCGACGTTGACCCGGGCGGCCGCTGCAATGTCGCGCAACGATCCGCGGGTGCCCTCTCTGGCGAAACGCACACGCGCAGCCCGCAGGATCGACCTGCGCACGGCGTCGCGGCCCTGCGGACGCTCGTCTGCCGAAGACTGGTCTCGTTCTTTTTCGGAATCCACTGTACGAACTGTAGTCGATCGGCTACATTCGATCGATGTAGTCGACCGACTACAGTTGAGGAAGCGGGAGTTCAGCAGTGGTGAACCGGTATTCGATTCCCATCCAGCAGCAGCCGTCGAAGGTCTCTGCGGCCTACGACTATCGGACGCAGAACCCTCAGTTCAGCCGTCCGGAGAAGATCCGCCCGCCGGCGGGCGCGCCGAACGTGCTGCTCGTGATGGTCGACGACGTCGGCTTCGGCGCCGCCTCGGCCTTCGGCGGCCCGTGCCGCACGCCCACCGCCGAGCGGCTGGCCGACGGCGGCATCAAGTACTCGCGTTTTCACACCACCGCACTGTGCTCGCCTACGCGCTCCGCGACGCTGACCGGCCGCAACCACCACAGCGTCGGCTTCGGCGTCATCGCCGAGCAGGCGGGAACCTCGCCCGGCTACAACGGCACCCGGCCCGACTCCGCCGCTACTGTCGCGCGAGTGCTGCAGGGTAACGGCTACGCGACCGGTGCATTCGGCAAAATGCATCAGACCCCGCCGTGGGAGATCACGCCCGCAGGCCCCTTCGACCGCTGGCCGCTGCGCGAGGGATTCGAGAAGTTCTACGGCTTCCTCGGCGCGGAGTCGGACCAGTTCGAGCCGGTGCTCGTCGACGGCTTCACGGTCGTCGACCCACCGAAGACGCCCGAAGAGGGCTATCACATGACCGAGGACCTGGTCGACCAGACGCTGAACTGGGTCGAGGGCGTCAAGACGATGGATCCGGACAAGCCGTGGTTCGCGTACGTTCCGTTCGGCGCCTGCCACGCCCCGCTCCAGATCCCGGACAGCTACCTGGACAAGTACCGCGGCGAGTTCGATCACGGCTGGGACCGCCAGCGTGAGCTCACCCTCGAGAAGCAGATCGAGCTGGGCGTCGTCGGGCCGGACACCGTCCTCGCGCCGTGGGCGCCGGGCCTGCCGCACTGGGACGAGCTGGACGAGGACCAGAAGAAGGTCTCCGCCCGGCTGATGGAGATCTACGCGGCATTCCTGGAGCACACCGACGACGAGGTGGGCCGCCTGGTCGACACCCTCGAATCACGCGGCGAGCTCGAGAACACGCTGATCATCTACATGCTCGGTGACAATGGGGCCTCTGCCGAGGGCGGCATGGAGGGCTCGTTCAACTATCTGGCCGGGCTCAACGGCTTCAAGAGCACCACGGCCGAGGTGCTCGCGCGCCTCGACGAGCTGGGCCAGCCCTCGAGCTACCCGCACTACCCGGCCTCCTGGGCGATGGCCCTGGACACCCCGTACCAGTGGGCCAAGCAGGTGGCCTCGCACTACGGTGGCACCCGTAACGGCCTGATCATGCACTGGCCCAGGGGGATTGCCGAGACCGGCCAGGTCCGGCACCAGTGGCACCACTGCATCGACATCACGCCGACGATCCTCGAGGCGGCCGGCATCCCCGCGCCGCACATGGTCGACGGCACCCCGCAGACGCCGATGGAGGGCGTCGCGATGAACTACACGTTCACCGACCCCGACGCGGAGGATCGCCACACCACCCAGTATTTCGAGATCTTCGGGAACCGTGGCATCTACGACCACGGCTGGACCGCGGTCACCGCACACCGCCCCCCGTGGCTGATGGCGACGCGCGGGGTGAAGCTGCCGACGATGGACGAGGACCGCTGGGAGCTCTACGACACCACCCAGGACTGGTCGCAGGCGGCGGACCTGGCCGAGGTGTATCCGGAGAAGCTGGCCGAGCTGAAGCAGAAGTTCGTCATGGAGGCCTCGAAGTTCCAGGTCTTCCCGCTCGACGACCGAACCGTCAGCCGTTTCCCCACCGAGGAGTCACGGCCGCCGCATCCGATGCGCGGGCGCACGCGGATGAAGCTCTACCCGCACATGGACGGCCTCAACGAGAAGGCCGCGCCGAACTTCTTCAACCGCTCCTTCTCGATGACCGCGCGGATCGACAGCGATTGCAGCGCGGCCAGCGGCGTGCTGGCGAGCATCGGCGGGCGCTTCGGCGGCCTGTCCTTCTACATGCTCGAGGGCAAGCCAGTGTACTGCTACAACTACAGCGGCGGCGGCGTCACCCACGTCCGCGCCGAGCAGACGATCGCCGCGGACGCGAAGGTCCTCGCCGTCGACTTCGACTACGACGGCAAGGGCTTCGGCATGGGCGGCGACGTGACGATCTCGGTCGACGGCGCGGTAGTGGCTCAGGGCCGGGTCGAGGCCACCGCACGCGGCATCTTCAGCATGAACGAGCAGTTCGACATCGGCCGTAACCGTGGCAGCGCGGTCTCGCCGGATTACCAACGCAAGGGCGCCTTCGCGTTTACCGGCACGCTCACCTACCTCGAGGTGGATCTTCCTGCGGCGGAGGACATCTCTGCGGCGGAGCGTGCGCGGATCGAGATGGCGACACACTAGCGGCCACGCTCCACCCAGCCATCACCCCATCCCGCGGTAATCGATCGCGGTTCGGTCTCCACAATTCGAAGGAACTCAATGACTGTTCTCAGGCAACGACGACTGCGCACTATGGCGGTCGCCGTCATGGCGAGCGGCCTGCTCCTGGCCGGCTGCGCGAGCAACAACGGTGGCGGGTCGGGACCGGAGACCGAACCGGGCGCTGTCGGCATCATCGGCGACCAGACCGAGGGGGGCACCCCCGTGGACGGCGGCACCCTCAGCTTCGCCGGCTATTCCCCGGTCGCCAGCCTGGACCCGACCAGAACCCAGCCGGCCGGCTCCACCGGCGGCACCGAGATGGCCGCTGTATACGACCTCCTCGTGCGCTACGACGCCGAATCCCAGTCCTACAAGCCACAGCTGGCGGAATCGCTCACTTCGAGCGAGGACTACACAACGTGGACCATCACGCTGCGCGACGGCGTCACCTTCAGCGACGGCACCCCCCTCGACGCCGCCGCCGTGGTCGCCAGCACCAACCGCTTCAACGAAAAACGTGGCGCCAACACACAGGCATTCCAGGCCGGCGTCAAGTCTGTCGAGGCCACCGATGCATCCACGGTCGTCTACACGATGAACCAGCCGTGGAGCGAGTTTCCGTCGATACTCGTCTTCGGCCACGGCATGATCGTCGCGGCCGGCTCGGACCAGCCGGATGGCACGTTCACGCCGGTCGGCGCCGGTCCGTTCGCCTTCGAGTCCATGGCCCCGGGCAGTGAACTCGTGCTCACCGCCCGCGAGGACTACTGGAACGGCAAGCCACATCTGGACACCCTGAAGTTCGTCGACATCAAGGATGATCGGCCCAAGATCGAAGCCCTCAACACCGGCGGCATTCAGATGGGTTTCCTGCTCAACGCCGCATCCATCGACGAGGCCAAGGCCACCCTGCCGGGGTTTTACGAGACTCTGAGCCTGTCCAACCCCGTCGTGCAAATCAATCAACGTGAGGGCCGCCCCGGCGCCGACCTGCGGGTACGCAAAGCCATGCAGCTGGCGATCGACCCCGAGGTCATCGACATGCGCGCCAAAGACGGCAAGGGCATGCCCGGCACGGAAATCTTCCAATCCTGGTCCAAATGGCACAACGACATCCCTCCCGTGGCGCTGAATACCGGCGAGGCCACCGAGCTCGTCGACGCCGCCAAGACAGACGGCTTCGACGGCACGATCACGTACTTCACTTCGCAGACGCAGGCCGGGCAGGCCGCTGCCCTGGCCATCCAGGCGATGCTCGCGCCGGTCGGCATCGATGTGAACATCGAGTACGGTGCCTCGATCACCGACATCGTCAAACGCATCTATGTCGACAAGGACTTCGACATAGCCACCGGCGCCTACAGCATCTCGGACGCCGCGCCGTTCCTGCGTTTGTTCAATTCGCTGCACAGCACGTCCACCAATAACATCCTCGGCGTCGACGACCCGAAGATGGACCAGCTTCTCAGTGACGTCCAGACCGCGAAGGACGACGACACCAAGCGTGCGGCCATGGCCAGCTTGCAGGCCGAGGTCAACGAAACGGCCCCCTATCTGGCGCTTTCTGCGGGCGCGAATTTCGTGCCGTGGACCGAAAACGTGCACGGAGCGGTCCCGAGCCTGGACAGCATCATCTTGCTCGATCAGGCGTGGATCCAATAATCCAGACCACACGCTTTGCCCCCACGTTCCCCAGCCTTCAAAAGGAGCTTGTACCAGTGAGTAATAACGACACAGTTGCTACGGCGGCACCGGCAGCCCCAGTCAGGCGGAGCCCCTTGTCCGCGGTATATGTGCGGCCTCTGCACCGGACCGCCGACGACAGCGCGCAGGCTCCCTACACACTCTTCGATGTAGTCCCGTACTCCCGGACGATCGGCGCAGAAATCCGCGGAGTGGATCTGTCTGCGGAGATCGATCCGCAACTGCAGGCCGAACTGCACCGATGCCTACTCGAGTGGAAGGTCATTTTCTTCCGTGACCAGAGGCTCGACTCGCGCGCCCACCGCGATATGGCCTCGCTGTGGGGGAAACCAGAGGTCCACCCTTTCCTTCCCAAGGCCGATCACCCCGAGGTGGTCCTGCTCCAACGTGGCGAGCACGATATCCCGGTAGAAAATGTGTGGCACAGCGACGTCTCTTTCATGAAGGCACCTGCGATGGGATCCATTCTCAAAGCCGTCCAGGTACCACAAACCGGCGGCGATACCCTCTGGGCCGACATGGCGGTGGCTTACGACGGGCTGTCTGATGCTGTGAAGGAGCGAGTCGAGGGCAAGATGGCCGTCCACAGACATCAGTTCGGACGAGGTCTGGCACCGGAGGAAAAGGCGAAGAAGGATCGGGAGAACCCGCCTCAGGAGCACCCTGTTGTTCGCACACATCCAGAGACCGGACAGAAGCTGATCTACGTCAACAAGGTGTTCACTTCACACATCGTGGGGATGGACCGTGACGAAAGCGACGAGTTGCTGGAGATCTTGATGCGCGAGGCGACCCACCCCGAGTACCAGTGCCGCTTTCACTGGGAGCCCGGCTCCGTCGCATTCTGGGACAACCGTGCGACACAGCACTATGCGTGCGGTGACTACTACCCCGATCCCCGCACGATGCAGCGTGTGACGATTACCGGTGACGTCCCGTTCTAGCCCCCCAGCGTGTGACTCGACACAGGGCAGCGGCCCGAAGGTGAGACGAACATCGTGGTGGTGCTCATCGAAGACTCGCGCAAGCTGTTTCCCCTCGGCTTGCGCGAGCCGAAGGCTGTGCAACACCGTCGAATCCGCCCAAACCCGCAACGGGTCGGAGATCCTTGTGAAAATACGGCTTCGATACTCCGACGCGTAGGGGTCAGCGAAAAACGAGACCGCCGTCGATGAGGCCGGCCTGCCCTGTCATGTAGTCCGAATCGGGGCCGGACAGGTAGGACACGAATGCTGCGACGTCTTCGGGTGTCTGCGCGCGTCCGAGCGCGATGCCGCCGACGAATTTGTCGTAGGCCTCCCCTTCGGCCGCACCCGTCAGTTCGGCGAATCGCTTGTCGATGGTCACCCACATGTCGGTTCCGACAACTCCTGGGCAATACGCGCTGACGGTGATGCCTTGTGCCGCATACTCCTTCGCGGCGGCCTGGGTAAGCGCGCGGACCGCAAACTTGGTGGCGCTGTAGACCCCGAGCATCGCGAAACCGTCATGACCTGCGATGGATGACGCGTTGACGATCTTGCCCTTCTGCTGCAACGACCTGAATTTCGCTGCGGCAGCCTGAATTCCCCACAGCACGCCGTCGACGTTGACCGCCCAGATCTTCTTCGTGTCCTCCGGACGAACATCATCGAGAGGGGCGACCTGCGCAATTCCAGCGTTGTTTATCATTACGTCGAACCCACTGAGCGCCTCGTGCGCATGATCCACCGCCGCGAACACCTGATCCCGATCGCTGACACCGGCGACGAGTGTGGTTGCCTTCCGACCGATCTCGCGGACCTCGCCGGTGATCAGTGCAACGCTCATGCCGCACCCTCGTTCGGATCGACGAGCACCTTCATCTTCGTGCCTGCGTGCAGCGCTTCGAATCCGTCGTCGATAACGGATTCGAGTGCGATCTTGTCCACCCAGCCGGTGGTGTCGTACTTACCCTGCGACATGAGATCGATGACCGCGTCGTAGTCCGCCGAGGTGTAGCACAGCGAGCCCTGAATGCGAGACTCGTTCATCACGATCCTCTGAAGTGGTGTCATCAAAGGCTTTTCGTAGATCGCGACGCTGATCAGCGGTTTGCGGGCACCGATGCACCCCAGGGCCGTCTCGACGGCGGGTTGTACGCCTGCCGCATCGTAGATCGCGTCGGCGCCGCGGCCGTCGGTGTTATCGGCGATGAAGGCCGGCACGTCGACGGCCAAAGGGTCGAGCGTTTTGGCGCCCAGAGCCTCGATCGATGCGCGACGGGTGGGCGAGGGCTCCACCACGTAGACGTCTTCGAGTCCCTTGCCACGGAGAGCGAACCAGAGACCGATTCCGATCGGTCCGGCGCCGAAAACCATGGCGGTATCGTCGGGTTTCGGTTCACCGAGAGTTGCAGCGTGATAGGCGACGGACATCGGTTCGACGAGCGCCCCCAACTCCATCGAGACGTTCTCGGGGAGTGCGTGAATCATGTTCGTGGGCACTACCGTGTACTCGGCCATTCCGCCGTCGGACATCAGTCCATGGAAGCCGATCTGCTGGCAGATGTTGTAGTTGCCCGCCCGGCATGGACCGCAGTGGCCGCATCGGTAGAGGGGTTCGATGGCGACGCGATCACCGACCTTCGTCCCGGTGACGCCTTTGCCTACCTCGGTGACCGTGCCCGAGAATTCATGACCGAGGACGAGCGGGAGCTGCTGACCGGTGAGGGGATGCGGCTCCGTCGGGATGAAAATCGGTCCTGCGTAGTACTCGTGCAGATCGGTTCCGCAGATGCCGTTGTATCCGACCTTCACTTTGACCTGCCCCTCACCGGGTGAGGGTTCGGGTACGTCGGCGATCTCCACTTTGTTCGGGCCGTAGTACACAGCTGCGCGCATCGGGTTCTCCTGAGTTGACGAGGGTCGATGCACGTATGTCTAGGTGACCTGAGGCGCAGGCGACAGGGTTGCAGCGCGTTGCATCTCTAACGATCGTCAGCGCAAGTACCGCTTCGCCGCCCCGCACATCCTGAAGAAACTTCGGCTCGCAAACACCGCCGCATGCAACCCATTGCAACTCTCGACCAACGCGCGCCTGCGGTGTGTGCTGGGTCACAGAGCACGCACACGAGCAACAAGGGAGTTGGCATGACCCAGACCATCGAGCCGGTAGAAGCAACACGGTTTCAGAGCCCCCAGGAACGCGTCGACGAATGGTTGGCCGACTTCGAGGCCGCACTGACGGCCCGGGATATAGAGCGGGTCACTGCCAAGTTCACCGTGAGCAGTTTCTGGCGAGATCTGGTCACGTTCACGTGGAACCTGAAGACCGTCGAGGGCCGTGAGGGAATCGCAGCCATGTTGGAGGACCGTCTCGACGACACCGACCCGTCGAATTTTCGGACGATCGAAGCCCCCGACGAGGCCGACGGTGTCACTTCGGCGTGGATCGAGTTCGAGACCGCGACCAGCCGCGGCAAGGGGCATCTGCGTTTGAAGAACGACCCGGAAACCGGGGAGGACACGGCCTGGACGCTGCTCACCACGATGCAGGAACTCAAAGGCTACGAGGAGCGCCAGGGCCACACCCGTATCAAGGGCGCGGTGCACGGCTCCAACGCCGACACCCAGAACTGGGCGGAGAAGAAGGAGATCGAGGAGAAGGAACTCGGCTACACGGTCCAGCCGTACGCATTGATCGTCGGCGGTGGCCAGGGCGGAATTGCTCTCGGCGCACGATTCCGCCAAATGGGTGTGCCCGCGATCGTCGTCGATCGCGCGAACCGGCCCGGGGATCAGTGGCGCGGACGCTACAAGTCCCTGTGCCTGCACGATCCGGTCTGGTACGACCACCTGCCGTACTTGCCGTTCCCAGCCAACTGGCCGGTCTTCGCCCCGAAGGACAAGATCGGCGATTGGCTCGAGATGTACACCAAGGTCATGGAGGTTCCGTACTGGAGCCGGACCACCGCGAAGTCCGCAACATACGACGAGGCCGCCGAAGAATGGACCGTCATCCTCGACCGCGACGGCGAGGAAGTGATCCTGCGACCCAAGCAGTTGGTGATGGCCACCGGAATGTCCGGTAAGAAGAACGTTCCGAACTTCCCAGGAATGGACGAATTCGAAGGCGAGCAGCACCATTCGAGCGAACACCCCGGTCCCGACGCGTACGTCGGCAAGAAGGTCGTCGTCGTCGGATCGAACAATTCAGCGCACGACATCTGCAAGGCACTGTACGAAACAGGCGTCGACGTGACGATGCTGCAGCGATCGTCCACGCACATCGTCAAGTCCGATTCGTTGTGCGAAATCGCCCTCGGTGACCTGTATTCCGAGCGTGCCGTCGAATCCGGAATGACGACGCAGAAGGCCGACTTGACGTTCGCCTCGCTGCCGTACCGGATAATGCACGAGTTCCAGATCCCGGTGTACCAGCAGATCGCGGAGAAGGACAAGGACTTCTACGATCGACTGGAGAAGGCCGGCTTTCAGCATGATTTCGGCGACGACGGTTCAGGGTTGTTCATGAAGTACCTGCGCCGGGGTTCGGGATATTACATCGATGTCGGCGCCTCGGAACTCGTCGCCGACGGAAAGATCAAACTTGTTGCCGGACAAGTAGATCGGATCAGTAAGACCGGTGTCGTCCTGGGCGACGGCAAAGAACTGCCCGCGGACCTCATCGTCTACGCGACCGGTTACGGGTCGATGAACGGCTGGGTCACCGACCTGATCGATCAGGAGACCGCGGACAAGGTCGGCAAATGCTGGGGCCTCGGCTCGGACACCACCAAGGATCCTGGCCCGTGGGAGGGAGAGCAGCGCAACATGTGGAAGCCGACGCAGCAGAAGAACCTGTGGTTCCATGGCGGCAATCTCCACCAGTCACGACACTATTCGCTGTACCTGGCACTGCAGATCAAGGCACGCTACGTGGGAATCGACACCCCGACCTTCGGCCTGCAGGAAGTGCATCACCTGAAGTAACCCTTTCAGCGGTCTTGTGCGCACCTTCGGGTGCGCACAAGACCGTTCGAGCTACTGTCCCTGCGCTTTCGCGATCAGTGCGTCCTCGGCGCGCACTTGGTCCAGATTGACCACCCGAGTCGGCAGGATCGTCGAGTAGAGCCAATCGGTGGCAACTCGAACTCTCGCCGCGGCGGTCGGCAGCGCATACAGGTGATAGCTGCGGGCAACGAACTTCGCGACCGGCCCCTTCAGCGGTATCCCCAAAGGCTTTGCAACACCGTCGAATCCGCCCAAATCCGCAACGAGCCCTAGATCCTTGTGGAAATACGGCTTCGATTCTCCGACGCCGAGGCTTGCCGCCACATTCTTCGCAACCTGCACCCCCTGCCGCTGCGCATGTTGAGCGGTCGGCGGTGTGGGTTTCGACGCGTCCAACGCGAGATCGGGCACCGCAGCCGCGTCGCCGATGGCCCAGACGTTCGGCACTCCCGGCACTGTCATGTCGGGTTCCACGACGAGGCGACCCTTCTCCGTCGGCAAGTCCAGCTTGGCGATCAGCGGACTCGGCGCAACCCCGGCACCCCACACGAGAGTCCTCGACGGGACGACGGTTCCGTCGGTCAACGTCACCGAGGTTGCGGTGGCCGACGCTACCGACACCTCGAGCCGAATCTCGACCCCACGTGCGGTCAGCACGTCCATCGCTTCCTTGCCGAGCTTGTCCCCCAGCTCCGGTAGAACCGCAGGCGCCAGGTCGACGAGAAGCCATCGGACATCACTCGGGTCGATGCTCGCCCAGCGGGTCGCTATTCCTTTGACCCAGTTCTGCATCTGTGCAACGAATTCCGTGCCTGTGTACCCCGCACCGACAGCCACGACAGTGAGCCGCTCGATCCGCTCTGCACGACCGGCTGGAGTATCGGGCAACGAATCGGCGGCATCGAGCTGCGCGAGGACATGGTTTCGGATGAACGTTGCCTCGCTCAGTGTCTTGAGCCCGTGCGCGTTCTCGGCGACACCCGGTATGTCGAACTGTCTGGTGACCGATCCTGGCGCGAGAATCAGCTTGTCCCACTCGACTTCGGTGATCCCGTCCCGGCCCTCGACTCTCAGCGTGCGTTCGCCGAAGTCGATCGAGGAGACATGACCGAGCACGGTGCGAGTGCGTCGCAACGTCTGTCTGATGGAGACGGCGATGTCACGCGGGTCCAGCACGCCCGTCGCGACCTCGGGAAGAAGTGGGCTGTACAGGAGATAATCGGTCGGCGCGACCAGCGTCAGGCTCACTCGTTCGGGTTCGAGAAGTTTCTGCAGACGCCTCAATGCGTGAAATCCACCGAACCCGCCTCCGACGGCGACAATCCTCGCGGGAGCCAGGGGCAGCGGCGTTTTCGTTCGGGAGCCACGACCGAATGTGCGCATGAACGTCACTTTACTGCGGGTCAGAGGCGGGCGTCGGGAGACCGCGTCAGTTTCGGATCGGTGACGATGGATCCGGCAAGGGCGTCGTCGATCTTCCCCAACACCTCCGCGTCCAGGACGACTTCGGAGGCTTTGACGTTCTCCGCGATCTGTTCCGGCCGCGAGGCGCCGACCAGTGCCGCGGCCACGTTGTCGTTCGCCAAGACCCAGGCGACGGCGAGCTGAGCCATGGTGATGCCGAGGTCTGCGGCGATCGGCGCGAGTTTTTGCACCCGGGTGAGCGTCTTGTCTTCGAGGTAGCGGGAGATCATCTTGTCTCCGCCCTTGTCGTCGGTCGCACGGGAGCCCTCCGGCAGCGGCTGCCCGGGCAGGTACTTGCCGGTGAGCACGCCCTGCGCGATGGGTGACCAAACGATCTGAGAGATACCTAGCTTCTTCGACGTCGGGACCACGTCTTTCTCGATGACCCGCCACAGTGCCGAGTACTGAGGCTGATTGGAGACGATGGAAAATCCGTTTTCCCTGGCCAGCGACTGGCCTCGCCGCAGCTGATCAGCGTCCCACTCCGAGACGCCGATGTACAGCGCCTTGCCCTGACGCACGATGTCGCCGAATGCGGCGATGGTCTCCTCGAGCGGGGTCTCGACGTCGTACCGATGTGCTTGATAGAGGTCGACGTAGTCGGTGCCCAGCCTGCGCAACGACGCGTCGATGCCTTCGAAGATGTGCTTGCGTGACAATCCGGTGTCGTTGGGGCCTTTCGGTCCGACCGGGAAGTAGACCTTGGTGAAGATCTCGAGCGATTCCCGACGTACCCCTTTCAGCGCCTCCCCGAGTACCGATTCTGCAGCGCCGTTGGCGTAGACGTCGGCGGTATCGAAGGTGGTGATGCCCGCGTCGAGAGCCGCGTGCACGCACTTGGTGGCGACGTCGTTCTCCACTTGCGAACCGTGTGTCAGCCAGTTTCCATAGGTGATCTCGGAAACTTTGAATCCGCTGTTGCCCAGAAATCTGTATGCCATGAGAAAAACGCTACCCGCGAACCCGGTTGGTTACAGGAAGAACCGAGTTTGCGCAGAAGCCCCCGGAGCTCGTATGCCTTCGATACCGTCAGGTGAGGGTGCACCGAGTGGAGAACACCGTGGAACTGGTTCGTGAACAGATCGCACAGTCGTGGAACCGAGCCCGGCTCAGCGGCCTCGACCCGTCGGACACGTTGGAGAACTTCAGCGTCTCCGAAGTGGACCGACGCTCACGCTTACTCTCCGCTGCCGACCCGGTCCTCGACCGCATGGACAGCGTCCTGCGCGGCAGCCGCTATTGCGTCATCCTCGCCGACCGAGAAGCCAAGCTCGTCGACATCAGATTCGGTACCGACGCCGTCCGCACTCTAGTGGAGTCGACGGGCACGGTGGTGGGTCGGACTTTCACCGAGAACACCTCCGGCACCAATTCGATCGCGACGGTGTACGAGCTCAGAAAGCCGGTATCGGTTCGTGGCGAAGAGCATTTCATGGAATCGATGAAGATGTTCAGCTGCTACGGATATCCGATCGTCCACCCCATCACCCGCCGAATCGAGGGCGTACTCGACATCACTTTCCTCGAACCGGACGACAATCCTCTGCTCGAGCCGATGCTCGGCAATGCTGTCTCGGATATCCAGGACCGGCTCTTCGAGGAAACCCGGTGGAGCGAACAACTTCTCTTCGGAGCGTTCCAGCGCGCGTCGGCACGCAGGCGCGGAGCACCGGCCGTCGCGATAGCCGACGAAATGTTTTTGGAGAACACCAGCGCGGGCACACTTCTCGATGCTGTCGATCACGCTGCCTTGCGGGCACTGACCGACGATCCCATGCACCGCCAAGGCGTCGTCCGATCGATGACGTTGAGTTCGGGGGTGCGTGCCACCGTGCGATGGGAACGTCCGGCTTCCGGTGCGGGCATCGTGATCGAGATCGATCCGCTACGCGAAGGGTCGTGCAGCAGACCCGCTGCACCGTTGATCCGCGCCGAAAAGAAGCGTGGAGCCACCGTCAGCGTCAGCGGCGAACCCGGCTCCGGGCGAACTACGGTGTTGTCCGATCTGGCCGCTGATGCGAAGTTCTTCGACGCCGTCGATCTGGTGACACGTGACACGACCGAGTGGATGACTCTTGTGGGCGCCGCACTCGCCGACCCTGACGGCGCAGTGGTGATCGAGCATGTCCATCTGCTCACGCCGATCATCGCGCGAAGTCTTTATGTACAGCTCGAGAGCGCGGCTGCGTGGTTTGCCCTGTCTTCGAGTCCCACGTCTGCAGCGTCAGCTGAGCACCGTCAACTCCTCACCGCATGTAGTTCGACGATCGAACTGTCCCCACTCCGAACGCGTAGGCACGAGATCCCCGGTCTGGTGCGCACTTTCCTGGCGCAAGTACCGGGCGGACCCGACCGTCGCATCACCGCAGCTGCGATGACTGCGCTTATGGGCTACGACTGGCCCGGCAATCTGACCGAGTTGAGGAGCGAGGTGACCGAGGTTGCCGCCACACGTTCGGTCGGTGACATCACGCCGCGGGATCTGATCAGGCCGACATCGGGAGCACCCTCCACATGTCTGGGAACCCTTGACGCCGCTATGCGTGAAGCGATCGTTCGCGAACTCGAACGCCACGGAGGTAACAAACGAACCACCGCGGAGAAGCTGGGCATCAGCCGAACGACGCTCTACAAGCGAATGAAAGACCTCGGGATCGTGGGCTGAGAAAAGGTTGTTCAATATCTGAACACTCACCGCGTGTGATCCAGGTCACGATGGTAAAGCGCCACCTACCGGTAGGAGACTTTCGTGAAAATCAAAGCAGCTGTTCTGTTCGAGGCCCATAAGCCGTTCGAGATCATCGAACTCGACATGGACGGCCCAGGCCCCGGTGAGGTACTCATCAAGTACGTCGCCGCTGGTCTGTGCCATTCGGATCTGCACCTCCTCGACGGCGACCTTCCCCCGCGCTTTCCGATCGTCGGCGGCCACGAAGGCTCAGGAATCATCGAAGAAGTGGGCCCCGGCGTCACCAAGGTCAAGCCCGGCGATCACGTCGTGTGCTCGTTCATCCCGAACTGCGGCACCTGCCGCTACTGTTCGACCGGCCGACAGAGCCTGTGCGACATGGGCGCCACCATCCTCGAAGGCAGCATGACCGACGGCAGCTTCCGCCGTCGTGACAGCAAGGGCACCGAGTTCGGCGCCATGTGCATGCTCGGCACCTTCGCCGATCGAGCGACCATTTCCCAGCACTCGGTCGTGAAGGTCGACGACTGGCTGCCATTGGAAATCGCAGTGCTCGTCGGCTGCGGCGTCCCCTCAGGCTGGGGAACCGCCGTCTACGCAGGTGGGGTCCGAGCGGGCGATTCGGTCATCATCTACGGCATCGGCGGCCTCGGCATCAACGCCGTGCAAGGCGCTGTTCACTCCGGCGCCAAGCACGTCATCGTCGTCGACCCACTCGAATTCAAACGAAACCAAGCACTGAAATTCGGTGCCACGCACGCTTTTGCGGACTACGCATCAGCACAGGAGAAGCTCACCGAGCTCACCTGGGGACAGGGTGCCGATCAAGCGCTGATCCTCGTTGGGACCGTCGACGAAGAAGTCGTCCAGGCTGCGACCGCCGCGATCGGCAAAGGCGGAACCGTCGTCATCACCGGTCTTGCCGATCCTGCGGCCCTGACCGTGCACGTCTCGGGCACCGATCTCACGCTCAACCAGAAGACGATCAAGGGCACTCTGTTCGGGTCGGCGAACCCGCAGTACGACATCGTTCGACTACTGCGCCTCTACGACGCCGGGCAGCTGAAGCTGGACGAGTTGATCACCACGACGTACAGCCTCGAGCAGGTCAACGAGGGATACCAGGACCTACGCGACGGCAAGAACATGCGAGGTGTCATCCACTTCTAGGCGCCCGAAGCACGTGAGCGGAAATACGTCCCCCAGGACGTATTTCCGCTCATGTGCGTCATCACTCGGATGCGGTTCACATGTATTGGCGTAACTCCATCTTCGCGATGGACATCTTGTGGACCTCGTCGGGACCGTCGGCGAGTCGCAGGGCACGAATGTGGGCGTACATCATGGCGAGTGGGAAGTCGTCGCTGACGCCGCCCCCACCGTGGACCTGGATGGCGCGGTCGATGATCTTCAGAGCCATCTCGGGCGCAGCAACCTTGATGGCTGCGATCTCGGTTCGCGCTTGCTTGTTGCCGACCGTGTCCATCAGGTATGCGGCCTTCAAAGTCAGTAGGCGCGTCATCTCGATATCGATGCGAGCCTCCGCGATCCAGTCCTGAATGTTGGCCCGCGTCGCAATCGGCTTTCCGAACGTGACTCGCGATACCGCACGACGACAAAGCAATTCGAGAGCACGCTCGGCCACACCGATGGTCCGCATCGCATGGTGGATGCGACCAGGCCCGAGACGCGCCTGGCTGATGGCGAAACCTTCACCCGGGCCTTTCAACACATCCTTCGACGGCACTCGAACATTCTCGAAGAGCACTTCGGCGTGACCTTCTCGGTCGATGTAGCCGAAGACCGGCAGATTGCGGACCACAGTGACGCCGGGAGCATCGATCGGGACGACCAACATCGACTGCTGGCGATGGGTGGCCGCATCCGGATCGGTCTTACCCATGACGATGAGCACCTTGCAATTCTTGTGCAACGCGTTGGACGTCCACCACTTGCGGCCGTTCAGGATGTAGTCGTCACCGTCGAGCACCATGCTCATCTCGATGTTGGTGGCATCGGAACTGGCAACTGCAGGTTCGGTCATGGCGAATGCGGACCGAATTGTGCCGTCCAGCAGTGGCTTCAAATATTTTTCCTGGTGCTCCTCGGTCCCGAAAAGCGTGAGGACCTCCATGTTGCCGGTATCGGGGGCGTTGCAATTGCATGCCTCCGGTGCGAGCAGGCTTCGACCCATGATCTCGGCGAGCGGTGCATATTCGAGGTTGGTGAGCCCTGACCCCCATTCAGGGTGCGGGTGAAAGAGATTCCAGAGTCCCCGTGACCGGGCTTCCTTCTTGAGGTCCTCGATGATCTGAGGCTGACCGTGTGGATCGCCGAGTTCTCGCATCTGTTCGCTGTACACGGCCTCCGCCGGGTAGATGTGCGAGTCCATGAACTCGAGCAGGTCGGTTTCGTACTTCTTGGCCCGGTCGGTAGTTTCGAAGAACGACACGTGTTTCCCCTCAGTTGTTTTCGCCCATGAGAGCGGTTTGGTAGCGGCGCATTCCGCGAAGCCACCGGTCGTAATCGGATCCTTTGTTGCGGTACATGTCCAACACGTTGGCGTGCGGGAGAATCAGGAACTGTTCTGCGTCCATCGCGGCGAGCACGATCTCGGCGACATCGGCCGGCTCGAGGACGTCACCGGCGGCCAACACTGCCTTGGTCGCAGCGGTACCCAAGGCACTCCCGGACTCTTGCCCCTCGTACAGCAACTTGGTGTTGACGCCCATGGGGCACAAGCAGCTGACTCTGACACCACGATCGCCGTAGGTAACATTGAGCCACTCCGAGAAGCCCACGGCCGCATGTTTGGTGACCGAGTATGTGGCAGAACCGATTTGAGTGAGCAGCCCTGCAGCAGAAGCAGTACTGACGAAGTATCCCTCACCGCGTTCGATCCACGTGGGAACCAGCAGCTGCGCAGCTCTGATGTGCGCACGAAGATTGACGTCGATGGACAGATCCCAGTCGGCCTCGCTGGCGTCCAATCCCGGCGCACCGCCGATCCCGGCGTTGGCAAAATAAAGGTCTACCGGTCCGAAAGTATCCTCGGCGAGCGCAATGAGTGCAGTGATGTCCTCGACGACGGATGCATCCCCGCCGAGGGACACCGCCGCGCCCGGACTTGTCTGCTCGATACGAGAGACAACCTCCGAAGCAGCCGTTGCGTTCAGATCGGACACGACCACGCGGGCACCTTCGGTGACCAGTCGCTCGGCGAGCGCTCCGCCGATTCCTCCGCCGCCACCGGTGACGATCGCGACCTTGCCTGTAACCTTCATCACCCAGGTATAGCACGCGCCCCGTCGCACATCGACTCGAAGGAATAGCGGCCACGCCCTATCAGTTGGACCGCTACGTGACCCAACCCGCAGTGAGCAACCTCGACCTCGACGCAGCCGGACTCTTCACCCCCATCGAGGTGAAGTCCTTGAAGTTGCGCAATCGTTTCGCGATGGCACCGATGACACGCGCGTTCTCTCCAGGTGGAGTGCCCCGCGAAAACGTCGCCGAGTACTACCGCAGGCGAGCCGCAGGTGGGACCTCGCTGATTATCACCGAGGGCACGCTGATCCCCGACCCGGCCGCAGGCCCGGACTCCCGAGTCCCCCACATCCACGGCGACGAAAGCCTCGAGGGCTGGAAGGGCGTCGTCGACGCGGTACACGCCGAGGGCAGCGCGATCATCCCTCAGCTATGGCATCTCGGTGTCGAACGTGGCGCGACGCCGAGGTTCAACCCCGACGTCGTCACCGTCAGCCCGTCGGGACTCGCTCTCGACGGCTCGCCGGTCGGCCGAGCGTTCACCGCCGCTGATCTGGAAGAACAGAAGCAATTCTGGGTCGATGCCGCAGTGAACGCCAAGAAGACCGGATTCGACGGCGTCGAACTGCACGGTGCGCACGGGTACCTTCTCGATGAGTTCCTGTGGGAGCAGACCAACACTCGCGAGGACGGATATGGCGGTTCGCTGGAGGCGCGTACCCGATTCCCTGCCGAGGTGGTCGCAGCCATTCGCGCTGCCGTCGGGCCGGAGTTCGCGATCGTGTACCGATTCTCGCAGTGGAAATCGGGCCACTACGACGCCCGCCTAGCCCAGACTCCGCAGCAACTCGAAGGCATCCTCGCTCCGCTGGCCGACGCGGGTGTCGATGTTCTGCACCCCTCGACGCGACGCCACTGGGAGCCCGCCTTCCCGGAGCTGTCCGGGGTGGAAGGCGAACGCGGACTTGCCGGTTGGACGAAGTCGATCACCGGATTGCCTACCATCACAGTCGGTTCGGTCGGCCTCGACCAGGTATTCACCGGCGCATGGGGCAAAGATTCCACCGCAGGTACAACCAGTCTCGACCCGCTGCTCGCGCAATTCGAGCGTGGAGAGTTCGACATCGTCGCCGTCGGCCGGGCATTGCTGTCCGACCCGGAATGGGTGAACAAGGTTCAGCAGGGACGTCTCGACGACCGCATCCCGTTCGCCCGCGAGCACATCACCTCGCTGAACTGAGTCAGGCTCGCGGCGCAACATCAGCTAAGCAAAGCGTCTTCGCATGCCCGCGAGAAGTTCCTTCACTGCGGCACTCGGCCTGTCCGACCACACCAGAGCGAGAACTGCGTCGATGGTGACACCGGATATCGGCACCGCAATCAACTGATCGGTGAAAGCGGTTGCCATCGATCGACTGAGTATTCCGACGCCCATGCCGCGCGCGGCCAAGTCCGCGACTGCGGCGGGGGCGCTCGCGGCGAAGGCAATGTCGGCGACGATGCCTTGGTCTGCGCAGGCGTCGTCGAAGACTGCTCTGATTCCGGTGCCCGGGGGCAGGCAGACGATTCGATACGCGCATACCTGGTTCAGGCTCACAGTGCTCTCGGATGCGAGTGGGTGTTGTGCGGGAACGCACGCTGCGAGTCCTTCGGCGATGATGACCATCGAATCAAGCCCCTCGGGTGGCGCCGAGGCGGTGCCGACGAGGGCCAGGTCGAGTGCACCCGATCGTATTCTTGCGATCAGATCGTCCGAATTGCCCTCGGCCAGTGAGATATCGACACCGGGATACTCGAAGTGGAAGTCGGCCAACGCGTCGAACATCGGGGTGACGGTGCATGCGGTGACCATGCCGACGCTGACGCGACCCCGCACGAGCGAATGGACTTCGTCGACGGAAACCTGAAGATCTGCAGCAGACCTCAGGGCAGTCCGGGCATGTTCGATCGCTGCCTTACCGGCGACCGTCAGCGTCGCGACACGACTGCTGCGATCGATCAGTTGTGCGCCCACCTCGCGCTCGAGTGCACGAATTTGGGCACTGATGCCGGATTGACTGACCTTCACCCGTTCCGCAGCACGGGTGAAGTTCGACTCTTCCGCTACTGCCACGAAGTATTCCAGTTGACGCAGCTCCATAAGCCGAGATTCTAGTTTCGATCGCTACAATCTGTTGGACTTCTGGTTCGTGCACTTGCAATCTGGAGACATGACACGAGAGAAAGCACTCACCCCAGAAGATATCACCCGACTTTTCGTCGAGCGGTCCAACACAGGCGATGCGGAAGGCGTCGCCGCGCTGTACGCCGAGGATGCAGTCATGGCCTATCCCACAGGAAAAACAACTGTCGGACGCGTCGCGATCGAAGAACTGTGGGCATCGGTTCTTGCACACGGTCCACGCTTCGAAGCGGAGGAAGTCCTCCCGACGCTCCTCCACGGTGACATTGCGCTGACGTCCACGGCGCCGAAGGACGACGCAGGCGCACGTGCGCAGGTCGTGCAGCGTCAGCCCGACGGGTCGTGGTTGCGCATCATCGATCAGCCCGAGTTCAACTCGACGACCTGAGCAAGACCAGCACGCGCATGCCATCTGGATGCGGCAGATCGTGCGGGACTCTGACAGAATCTCGTGCGTGATGACGCAGCGGGCACGCCGCATGATCGACGTGGTGGCGAAGCGACTCGGACGCAGCATCACCGCCCTTGACGACGAGGTTCGAGATTTCGATTCGGCCCATCCGTGGTTCCTGAGCGCCGAGGAACGCGATAATCCCGATACCCGGATCGCAGCGTGGACCGAGGGCAATCGCGTCACGCCGCTGGTGCACGGGAAGAAGTACTTCGCGCGGCTCGCAGAGGCCTTGTCCGAAGCTGGTCGTGACGACCTGGTCTTCTTCACCGATTGGCGCGGCGATCCGGATCAGCTCCTCACCGACGACGGCGAGACAGTCGACGACGCACTGTCCGGCGTCGCCGAGCGCGGCGGGATCGTCAAAGGCATGGTGTGGCGCTCGCACATGGAGACTCTCGGGTTCGCGGGACGGAAGAACCGCAAGCTCGCCGAGCGACTGGAAGAGTCGGGCGGCGAGGTCGTCCTCGACCAGCGAGTACTGATGCTGGGAAGCCATCATCAAAAATTCGTGGTCATTCGCTATGTCGGCAAAGACCTTCAGGACGTCGCGTTCGTCGGGGGCATCGATCTAGCACGCGCCCGCCGGGACGATGCCGATCACTTCGGCGACCCCATCAGTAGGCCCTTCCCCCCGGAGTACGGCGAGACTCCCGCGTGGCACGACATGCAGGTGCAACTAGAGGGCCCCGCAGTCCGCGACGTCGAGGATGTGTTTCGAGAACGGTGGGAGGACCCGGCTGCCTTGTCGCGGCTGCCCTGGCACGCTCTTCCGGACATTCTCCGGGGAGTGACGCGCGAGCCTTCGGAACTCCCGGAGTC
This sequence comes from Rhodococcus sp. H29-C3, assembly GCF_030063405.1. Taxonomy (NCBI): domain Bacteria; kingdom Bacillati; phylum Actinomycetota; class Actinomycetes; order Mycobacteriales; family Nocardiaceae; genus Rhodococcus; species Rhodococcus sp. H29-C3. Next base: position 695,625 of record NZ_JASITC010000001.1, read on the forward strand.
ACCTGCCGGCCCCGATCCGCTGGGATCGTGCTCGGTGCAGCTACTCCGGACGTACCCCCGCCGTCGACCGGCGTATCCGTTCGCCACCAAGGGTGAGCGCAGTGCCGCTCGCGCGTATGCGAAAGCTCTTCGTCGCGCTCGCCAGCTGGTGTATGTAGAAGATCAGTACCTGTGGTCCGTCGACGTCGCACGTGTCTTCGCCGCTGCACTACGACGTTCACCCGACCTTCGGCTCGTCATCGTCGTCCCGAAGCATCTCGACGACGACAGCGCGATCACCATCCCGTCGGCGCTGCTCGGTCACTCCGCGGCGCTCGATGTCATTCGAGAGGCCGGTGGCGACCGAGTGTTGGTGCTGGATATCGAAAACGACCGCGGCATACCGGTGTACGTGCATTCGAAGGTCTGCATCATCGACGACGTCTGGGCGGCCGTGGGCTCGGACAACTTCAATCGCCGCTCGTGGACACACGATTCGGAGTTGACGGCCGCGATCATCGACGAGGAGATCGATCGCCGTGAGCCGGTCGACCCGGGCGGTCACGGCGACCGTGCCCGGGTATTCGCACGTTCACTACGCCTCGAGCTGATGCGCGAGCACCTCGATCGCGCGCCGGGGGACGACGCGGATCTTCTCGATCCCGGCTCGTTCTTCGACGTCGTCGGTGCGAGCGCCGATCGGCTCGACGAGTGGCATCACGCACCGGGGGCGGCACCACGGCCTGCGGGAAGGTTGCGCGCACACAACATCGAGGTGCCGCCGGAATGGCAGCAACGGCTCGCATCGTTGGCATACCGGGTGTTCGTCGATCCGGACGGTCGCCCTTTCGGGATGCGGCTGCGCAAGCACTTCTGACTGGGTGTCAGTGCGACCCACTGGAAGCATGAGATCGTGGGGCATGACGAGTGTGTGGCATCAAACTTTACTAAAAACAACCTGATCGTGAAGGTGACACTGACGTACCTTTCGGCCCTGACGGTGCTCTGCACAATGTTGGTGTTGCTGTACTGCGTCCCTCAGCTAGTGGTCTCCGGTGTGATCGAACCGGGGCCGCTGTTCGAGCTGATGGTGGTATTTCCGACGGTGGTCGGTGTGATTGCTTCCCTAATCGGAGCGGTCACGGGGGCTATCGCCCTTCCGCGCGTGCTGCGCGCCGGACAATACGCAAGCGCAGCCATGGCTGCCGGGCAGATCATCACCTGGACAATCGCTTTCGCGATTGTTCTCTGGGCGGGATACTTCGCCACGACAGGGTGGGAGCTGTTGATGCTGCCTCTCGCGCTGTTCATCGGCCAAGTCGTCGTCGCCGGGGGGCTTGTGGCGCGATTCAGACAGACACGTCGTGCCGCTTAGCGCGAAAACTCCACTCGATACCTGCCGGTATTTCTGTTTCGAACATATGCACTAACAGGGTGTGGATGAAACTGTGGATAACTCGAGGACCAAGGCCTTCGGGCTGTGGATGGCTTGTGGATAGATCTAACGGCTATCACTATATTCGCAGGTAGGACAGCATATAATTGAATTACAAGGCTGTGAGTAACTTTTGGTTGAAGCTAGAACCTAAGCTGTGTATGTTGGGGCGTGCAGCCAACTTTTGCCGGACTTCGAGGAAGTAGACGCATATGAAGAACATCGGGTTCTTGTCCTTCGGCCATTGGACGCCAAATCCCCAGTCGCAGACTCGATCGGCCTCCGACGTCCTCCTACAATCCATCGATCTCGCAGTTGCTGCCGAGGAATTGGGTGCCGACGGCGCTTACTTTCGCGTCCACCATTTCGCCAACCAACTTTCCTCACCGTTCCCGCTCCTCGCCGCAGTCGGTGCCAAAACGAGCAAGATCGAGATCGGTACCGGCGTCATCGACATGCGGTACGAGAACCCGTTCTACATGACCGAGGACGCCGGTTCCGCGGATCTCATCTCGGGCGGCCGGCTTCAGCTCGGGATCAGTCGGGGATCGCCCGAGCAGGTCATCGAGGGATACCGCTATTTCGGGCACACACCGCCGGAGGGGTCGGACCACGCAGCGATGGCCCGCGAGCACACCCGACAGTTCCTCGAGCTACTGGAAGGCAAGGGATTCGCCGAGCCGAACCCGTCGCCGATGTTCCCCAATCCCCCCGGACTCTTGCGCCTCGAGCCGTACTCCGAGGGACTGCGCAACCGAATCTGGTGGGGTGCAGGCACCCGGCAGACCGCCGAATGGGCTGCCGAGCAGGGTATGAACCTGATGAGCTCGACCCTCCTCAGCGAAGACACCGGTGTGCCGTTCCATCAGCTCCAGGCCGAGCAGATCGTTCGATTCCGTAAAGCTTGGTCCGACGCAGGCCACTCGCACGAGCCCCGAGTCTCGGTCAGTCGCAGCATCTTTCCCATCGTCAGCGATCTCGACCGCGCCTACTTCGGCCGCGAAGGCACAGGCCGAGACCAGGTGGGCTACCTCGACGGAGGCAAAGCCCGCTTCGGCAAAACCTATGCCGGAGAGCCTGATCAGCTCATCGCGGACCTGGCAGAGGACGAGGCCATCGCCGCCGCCGATACCCTGCTACTGACCATCCCCAATCAACTGGGTGTCGATTACTGTGCCCACGTCCTCGACGCGCTACTCACCGAAGTTGCCCCAGCACTCGGGTGGCGGTAGCACGCCGATTCGCAGACGTTCCGGCGGCGACTTCGCCGTCAGGCGCGCAAGGGGTGGTATCGGTCTGCAGGATCGATGCGGACCGGTATCTGGCACACCACCGCTTCGGTGTTTGCGTAGTACACCGGCAATTTCGTCGGTGCGTTGACCAGGCAGGAACTTGTGCCATCTGTTGGCCGGGTCGATCGTGGCAGCCGCCCTCGGTCCCGCCTTGGCCAGCGGAGCCGCACACCGAATCGGAGGCCCGAATACGTGAGGCGACCGCGTCCCGACGTCGCCGGTCGATCCGACCGGTTGCCCGGATCATCACACGAAATAGCCCCTCACCGGTTCCTGCGGGTGAGGGGCTTTCCGTCTCTGAGCCGCCTAAGAGAATCGAACTCTTGACCTTTTCATTACGAGTGAAATGCTCTACCGACTGAGCTAAGGCGGCGTGCCTTTCGGCGTTCGTGAGTCTAACGGAGCATCCCGCTCAAATGAAAATCGCCTGCTTGAACGGCCACTTCACGCTATCTGTCAGCCTGAATGAACCGTTGAAGCGATGGGGGCAGCCTCGATGAAGCACCCAGGCGATGGGGTCAGCTCAGCGCCGAACCCAACGACGCCACCATGGCGTACACCGCAAACTTCGGTTTGGCGTTGAGGGCCAGAGACTCACGGCAGAGCAGAATGGCCTCGATACTCTTCAGCAGCGCCTCGGGTGAGGCACCTTTGGCCATTCGTTCGATCTGCTCGGCCATGTCGGGGTGATTGAGCACGGCCGTCGACCCGTACGAGCGGGCCAACGCATCGCGATACAGGCCGGCGAGATCGATCAGTGCTCGGTCGTACGAGTCGCGCACGTTGCGGGTGCGGCGCGACTTCTGCCGCGCTTCAAGTTCCTTGATGACCCCCGCAGACCCTCGTAGCGCGCCCGCGGCGCCCTTACCGGTACCGCCGGCACCCAATGCGGTGCGAAGCTCCTCCATCTCGGTCCCGTCGAGCGCAGCGCTGATCTCCGCCGCTTCTGTTTCGGCGGCCTTCACCATCTCCTCGGCTGCGAGATAAGCCTGTGTGGGGCGAGCGGCGGCCGATGCGAGCCCCAGCGCACGCGTCCGTCGAGCACGGGCGTCCTCGTCTTTGGCGAGACGTCGAGCGCGCCCGACATGACCGCCACTGATCGACGCGGCCCACTCCGCCGTCTTCTGGTCCAGCTTGTCGCGGGTCTGCAGCACTCCTGCGATAGCCGACGCAGTAGGCGTCACCAAGGGGATGTGCCGGCAGCGTGACCGCAGGGTCACCGACATGTCCTCCGGATCGGTCGACGGCGCACATAGCAGCATCACGGTCCGCGTCGGCGGTTCCTCGACAACTTTGAGCAGCGCGTTGGCGGCGGCCTCGCTGAGCCGGTCCGCGTCCTCGATCACGACGATCTGCCACCGGCCGGTGCTCGGACGTCTCGACGCTATCGAGACGATGTCACGCATTTCCTTGACGCTGATGCTCAAACCCTGCGGGATGACGCGTCGAACATCGCCGTGGGTTCCTGCCATCGTCGTCGAACAGGCATGGCACTCGCCGCAGCCCGGTGAGCCTTCCGCCGTGCATTGGAGGGCGGCGGCGAAACACAGTGCGGCCACCGAACGTCCTGAGCCGGGAGGCCCGGTGAAAAGCCAGGCGTGAGTCATGGCGGACCCGGTATCGCCGTTGCGTGCGCCGACGGCTGCAGTGGTCAGCTGCAACTCGACGTCCTCTTGGCCGATCAGCCGATCGAATACTCCTGCCATGGGTGGTGATCCTAGTCGTCGAGTACGACGCCGTAGACGGTCGCGGTACTGCCGGATGGACGGATCACCCGACCTAGATGTCTTCCACGAGCATTCTCGCCGCCACGCTCAATCTGATACAGAACGAGCTGAAGTCCTTCTCGATCATGACGAACTGAAGCGCTCGGCCGTCGATATCGACCACGGCCACACAAGAATCACCCATGTAAGCGAAGATTTGAACCCTTCGCGCACCTACGTCGATGTAGGTCAGGTCGGTGACACCGGAGGTTCCCTCGATCGAATCCAGCGGGAGGCCTGCCTTGATCGTGGCAGTGAACGCAACATCCTCACCCGTCCAGACGCACCCGCCCGACATCGGTACGACCGTCTTCGGATCCACACCTACCGCTATCGTCAGCGTGATTTCGTCGAAATCGCATGGGTCGAACTCCGCAGAAGTTACCGCCTCGGTCGACGGCGGCATCGCCGAACTCGATTGGCCTTGCCCATGCCACGGGTCCTCGACGACAGCTTTGCCCTCGACCGATCGAGCGCACCCCGACAACGCGAGAAGACAGCATGCAACTACGGCTAGTTTCTTCCTCACAACCACTTGGACGTAGCGAACGCCCCGCTGGTTCCAGCGTTACCCAGTCGTGCTCGGCCAGCACCCGTCATCTTGAATGGTCCATTCAAGATGACAGATAGCTTGAATTGCCAATTCACGTTGGCAGAGACCGTGAATGGACCATTCAAGCAAAAAAGGGTCGAGCGGCTAACCCTCAGCCGGCGGCGTCTTCTTCGCGACGGTCTTCTTCGCGGCAACCTTCTTCGCCGCGGGTTTCTTCGCAGGCGCCTTCTTGGCTGCAGCCTTCTTTGCCGGTGCCTTCTTGGCCGCAGTCTTTGTTGCGGTGGCCTTCTTGGTCGTCGCCTTCTTGGTGGCCTTCTTCTTCACCGGGCCACGAGCACGCCTGTCCGCCAGCAACTCCGACGCACGATCATCGGTGATGTCTGCGACATCGTCGTCCTTGCGCAGGCTGGCGTTGGTTTCACCGTCGGTCACGTACGGCCCGAATCGGCCGTCCTTGATGACCATCGGCGCTTCGCTGACCGGGTCGACCCCGAGCTCGCGGAGGGGCGGCTTCGCTTCACCCTGACGTCCGCGACGCTTCGGTTCGGCGTAGATCTCGAGAGCATCTTCCAACGTGACGGTGAACAGTTGTTCCTCGTCGGTGAGCGAACGAGAGTCGGTGCCCTTCTTCAGATATGGGCCGTAACGGCCGTTCTGAGCGGTGATCTCCTCTTTCGACTCGGGGTCCACGCCGACCACTCGCGGCAGCGACAGCAACTTGAGCGCGTCGTCGAGCGTGATGGTCGCGAGGTCCATCGACTTGAGTAGGGAGCCTGTACGCGGCTTCGGGCCGGTGGCCTTCTTCGCGGCCTTCTTGGCGGGCGCCTTTTTCGCAGCAGCCTTCTTGATTGCAGTTTTGGTACCGCCGCCACCGTCCTCACCCTGCGGGATGGGAACGATGTCTGGCTCGGGAGGCGTCGGTTCGGCAGGCGGCTCGGGCAGTATCTCCGTCACATAAGGACCGAAGCGGCCTTCTTTCGCGACGATGTCGTTGCCGGTGAGCGGGTCGGCGCCGAGCTTGCGGCCCTCCTGCGGGGTCGCGAACAGCTTTTCCGCGAACTCGAGCGTGAGTTCGTCAGGGGGAAGGTCGTCGGGCAGGTTGGCGCGCTGAGAAATCGGATCCCCATCGGGATCGTCGTCGTTGCGGACCAGCCGCTCGAGATATGGACCGTAGCGTCCGACGCGTACATGAACTTCGCGTCCCTCGCTGTCGTCGAACAGCCTGATCGAGTTGATTTCGCGAGCGTCGATGTCCTCGAGGTTGGTGCCGACCATCTTCTTCAGTCCGCCCGAACGTGCGACAGAACCTTCGGCACCGGTGTCGCCACCGAAGTAGAAGCTGTTGAGCCAATCACCCCGACGTTCGCGACCACCGGCGATGGCGTCGAGATCGTCTTCCATCCCGGCAGTGAAGTCGAAGTCCACGAGTCGACCGAAGTGCGTCTCGAGGAGTGCGACGACCGAGAACGCCACCCACGCCGGCACCAACGCGCTGCCACGTTTGTAGACGTATCCGCGGTCGAGAATGGTCTTGATGATCGAGGCGTACGTCGACGGTCGACCGATCCCCAACTCTTCGAGGGTCTTGATCAGTGAGGCCTCGGTGTACCGAGCGGGTGGGTTGGTCGTGTGCCCATCCGGATCGAGCGCGGTAGCGGTCACCGCATGCCCGGCCTTCAGCGCAGGGAGTCTGGATTCTGCGTCGTCGGACTGGCCGCCTGCCTCGTCGTCGACACTCTCGACATAGGCCTTCAAGAAGCCTGCGAAAGTGATGGTGCGACCCGCCGCGGAGAACGTGCACTCTTCGCCGGTGCCTGCTGTTCCGGTGATGCGCAAAGTAAGAGTCGTGCCGCGAAGGTCCGCCATCTGCGATGCGACCGTGCGCTGCCAGATCAGCTCGTACAGACGGAACTCGTCGGTCTGCAGCGCCGAATGGAGCTGGCCGGGCGTTTGGAACACGTCACCCGCAGGCCTGATGGCCTCGTGTGCCTCCTGCGCGTTCTTGACCTTGCGTGTGTACTGCCTCGGCGACGGATGGACGTATTCTGCACCGTACAGATCGGTTGCCTGGGCCCGTGCGGCTGTAATCGCGGACTCCGACAGGTTCGTGGAGTCGGTACGCATGTAGGTGATGTAGCCGTTTTCGTACAACCGCTGCGCAACGCGCATGGTTCGTTCCGAGCTGAAACGCAGTTTGCGGCCGGCTTCCTGCTGGAGCGTCGACGTCATGAACGGTGGGTACGGTTTGCGGGTGTACGGCTTGTCCTCGGCAGACGCGACGGTCAGGTCGACGCCTTGAAGTGCGTCGGCGAGCCTGCGCGCACGTGGTTCGTCGATAACGGTCACGGCGTCGGTCTTGAGCTTGCCGTCGGCTCCGAAGTCTCGACCCGACGCGACACGATTGCCATCGACGTTGACCAGACGGGCACCGAAACTGCGCGGTGCCGCATCGGCTCCGGCGTCGAGTGTCGCCGAGATGTCCCAGTACTCGGCTGTGCGGAACGCCATCCGGTCACGCTCACGCTGCACGATGATGCGAGTAGCGACGGACTGGACACGGCCCGCCGAGAGCTTCGGCATGACCTTCTTCCACAGGACCGGACTGACCTCGTAGCCGTATAGACGATCGAGGATTCGGCGGGTTTCCTGCGCGTCGACAAGATCTTGGTCGAGTTCGCGGGTGTCGGCGGCCGCTGCCAGAATGGCCGGTTTGGTGATCTCGTTGAACACCATGCGTCGAACTGGGATCTTCGGGTTCAGGGTCTCGAGGAGGTGCCATGCAATGGCTTCACCCTCGCGGTCAGGGTCAGTGGCCAGGTAAAGTTCGTCGGCGTCCTTGAGCAGACTCTTGAGCTCGGCGACCTTGCTCCGCTTCTCCGGCGACACTACGTACAGAGCTTCGAAGTCGTGATCGACATTGACGCCGAGCCTGGCCCACGGTTCACCCTTGTATTTGGCAGGCACGTCGGCTGCTCCACGTGGGAGGTCTCTGATGTGCCCGACGGATGCCTCGACCACGTAGTTCGGACCGAGGTACGGGGCAATCTTCTTCGCCTTGGTCGGGGACTCGACGATGACAAGACGGCGCGGCTCAACAGAGCTGCCGGTGGACCCGTCCCCCGTGCCGTTATTCCGTGTTGCCACCTTGTTGCCGAACCTTTCCTATTGCGTTGACTCGAGACACTCCGTGTGCATTTTTACCGGTCGAATCCGACATTTTCTTTCGGTCCGCCTGATAACAGAGTGACATACGCCGTCGAAATTCTCGCAGATCGGCTTCTGAACGCCCTAGTCGGCGTGTGGCCAACCGGCACGAGCCTCCGCGTTCTCCGGAGGGGGTCCGACGTTCTCCACCAGCCTCATCATGCGCCTACGTCCGGTAATTCTCAGGCCTGGCATCGGACCGCGAGTACCGATCTGGGTCGGCGCGATTCCGGCACGCATCAACGCCTGCGCGAGCGGTGCATGCGTTTCCGGAGCGTGCGGATCGAGGCCGAGGACGTAACGTTCGCCCTCTGCCTCCGGCCTGCCAGAGGCCAGAACCCAGGCCCGTAACTCACGGGATCCAGGAACCCAGCCGGGTGGCATCGCCTTCACCGCGCCCTTGGTCCACAGCGAGGCCAGCGGTGCCAGGTCCGCGACCGAGGCCGTTCGAACCAGCGGGCGATTTTCTTCCGACCGGCCCAATTCGGAGACCAACCCACATTCGGCGATCAGATCTGCGATCGCCTCGGCCCGCCATTCACTGTCGACGACGACAGAGATACGCGCCCCCGCCGCTGACACGACGACCTGTCCGGTCGACGCCAGCAGCCCGCTCAAGTCGGTCACCGATGGGGGCAACGACTCGGCGGAGAAGAAGGACAGCTGGTTCACAGTGTGGACAGTAGGACATAGTCGGTCGAACCGACGCCTCATGTGCGCGTTTCGCCCGACCGGATGACACGCCACCCTCGAAAACAACTCATCCCCCTCTTGTCGTTCGCAGAAAGCGCGAACGTAAGAGGGGGATGACGATTGTCGATTCGAACCCGCAGTGCGGGCGATTGTCGATCAGACCGCGTGGACTCCGGTTGCCTGGGGCCCCTTGGTGCCCTGGCCGACCTCGAACTCGACGCGCTGGTTCTCCTCGAGGGTACGGAATCCGTTGCCCTGAATCTCGGAGTAGTGAACGAAGACGTCAGCGGACCCGTCTTCTGGTGCGATGAATCCAAAGCCTTTTTCGGCGTTGAACCACTTCACAGTTCCCTGTGCCATGCTGTTCCTTCTCTTTCTAACACCGGATGCGGCGGACAGCGCATACAGTCCACCGGGCCGGTTCCGACCGTTGTACTTCCTGAATTCCCCCTCGCGAGGAACCCCTGCAAAGAACAGAGATCCCTTCAGGAAACGCTCTGAAAAGCACACCGTTCGCAACATTAGTTCCTGCGAACGTGAACGAACACAGAAGCTGCGACCAAGGCAAGTGAACCATGTTCCCAGCAATCGCAACAGTCGGAATCCGCACTTTCCGAACATTTTGTCGATCTTGATGACCACGGAGCTGACCGACGACACCGTCGCGCGCCTTCACCAGCGGCGACACCGTCCCACTGCAGGTGACCAACCGGCTGACCGATAGCATGAAAACCGCAGGTCGTGACCCTCGCCGCTGTATGCACTTCGTTCGATTTTCAAGTATGGAGAGTACGTGACCCAACCGGTTCCACAGCAGAGCTACGGTCGCGCACTACTGGACCGAGTGCTCGCCGGCACCCCCTCCGGGGAGGATCCGTTGACCCACATCGCGGAGTTGCCGGGGCGGGCATCACAATTCGTCGACTGGCCGTCATGGCTGAAGCCTGAAGTGAGCCGCACGCTGATTTCCCGAGGAATCACCCGACCGTGGAGTCATCAGGCTCACGCCGCGACGCTCGCCATCGATGGTCAGCACGTCGTCTTGTCCACCGGTACGGCGTCGGGAAAGTCACTGGCATACCAGATGCCGATCTTGTCGACACTTCTCGACGAACCCCGCGCGACGGCACTGTATCTGGCACCGACGAAGGCACTGGGCGCAGACCAACTCCGCAGCACCATCTCCCTCACCGACGAGTTACGCACCGAAGCACCGGAATTGGGCGAGGTCTTCCCGAGCTCGTACGACGGCGACACGCCCATCGAAACCCGACAGTGGGCCCGCGCCAATGCACGCTGGATTTTCACGAACCCGGACATGGTGCACATCGGAATTCTCGGCGCGCACGAGCGGTGGGCAAGATTCTTGCGGAACTTGAAATTCGTCGTCGTCGACGAATGCCACTACTACCGTGGTGTGTTCGGTTCAAATGTGGCACTGATACTTCGGCGCCTTCGACGCATCTGCGCGCGTTACGGTGCCTCACCCACCTTCGTTCTGGCGAGTGCCACGACGGCTGATCCCGGAGCGGCGGCAACCCGTCTCGTCGGCGCTCCCTGCGCGCAGGTCACCGAGGACGGATCTCCGCACGGCCCCCGCACAGTGGCACTGTGGGAACCGCCGCTGCTGAAAGCAATCACGGGCGAGAACGGGGCGCCGGTTCGCCGGTCGGCAGGCGCCGAAGCGTCGCGCATCATGGCCGACCTCATGATAGAGGGCGCTCGCACACTGACATTCGTCCGATCCAGACGAGGAGCCGAGGTCACCGCTCTCGGCACTCGACGACTGCTTGCCGACGTCGATCGAGACCTACCCGCTCGGGTTGCCGCCTACCGTGCGGGATATCTCGCGGATGATCGACGGAAATTGGAGTCGGATCTTTCCGATGGCACATTACTCGGTGTCGCCACGACCAACGCTCTCGAATTGGGCGTCGACATCGCCGGTCTCGACGCTGTCATCGTCGCAGGATTCCCCGGGACCGTCGCCTCGTTCTGGCAGCAGGCCGGCCGCTCGGGAAGGCGAGGAGAAGGATCTCTCGTCGTCCTCGTCGGCCGCGACGATCCACTCGACACCTACCTGGTTCACCATCCCGCAGCATTGTTGGACAAGCCCATCGAGGCAACGGTCACCGATCCGACCAACCCGTACATCCTCCGCCCGCAAATACTGTGCGCTGCAGCAGAATTACCGATCACTGCCGACGAGGCAGCGGAGCTTCAGGCCGAGTCGGTGCTCACCGCTCTGGCTGCCGACGGGCTAGTTCGCAAACGCCCGCACGGATGGTTCATCACACCTGAGGGCCAGAATATGACTCCGCATGCCGCCGTGAACATCCGCGGCGGCATCGGCGTTCAGGTCGCCATCGTCGACGGCGGATCGGGTCGCATGCTCGGGACCGTCGATGGCGGCCGAGCCCCTGCTACAGCGCATCCCGGTGCCGTACACATTCACCAGGGTGAATCGTTCGTCGTCGACGAGCTGGATCTCGAGGACGGACTCGCGCTCGTCCATCCGGAGCAGCCGGACTGGAGTACCTCTGCCCGCGAGAGAACCGACATCGTGGTCACGGCCGTGCACTCACAACAGGATTTCGGCGAGGTGACCACGGCACTCGTTCAGGTGAACGTCACCCATCAGGTCGTCGGCTATCTTCGACGTCTGCACTCCGGCGAGGTCCTCGATTCCATCGATCTCGACATGCCCGAACAGACATTGGACACCCGCGCGGTGATGTACACGATCACACCGGAGCTACTCGAGGCCAGAGGGATACCGGCGGAACGATTCCCGGGATCACTCCACGCCGCCGAACACGCTGCCATCGGCCTACTTCCGCTCATCGCAACATGTGATCGTTGGGATATCGGCGGCGTGTCGACGGCACTGCACTCGGACACCGGGCTGCCCACGGTCTTCGTCTACGACGGTTACGACGGCGGTGCAGGATTCGCCGACCGGGGACACAGCGCGCTCCGAGAATGGCTGGCCGCGACGAAAGATGCCATCGAATCATGTGAGTGTCCGACCGGCTGTCCGTCCTGCATTCAGTCACCGAAATGTGGCAACGGTAACGATCCGCTGGACAAGCCTGGCGCGGTCGTGGTGTTGGAAACGGTACTCGGTGCCCTACGGGCGGGCCCCCGCTGAGGTAACTCCTGCCGCGGGTCCCACAGACGACTGGGCAAGCGCTGCAGTGTCAACGCGCGCCAGTTCGGTTGGCTGGTGGACTCGATACGTTCAGTCCTCGTTCACCTTGCAGACTCGATAAGTATCTTGGCTATACAACTTGCGCCCGCAAAGTCTGATTCGCGTGGTTGCCACATGGCAGCGAATGCGAATTCAGATTGGAGTCCACCGTGCGTCGTACAACGATTCGAAGAGCGGGAATGATTATTTTGGCAGGCACCGTGGCCCTCACCGGAACTGCCTGCACCAAGAAGAGTGATGCGCCCGCTGCGGCGTCGGCGACGTCGGCTGCCGATCTCGGCGGGATGGACGCCCTGATCGCGGCCGCACAGGAGGAGGGCTCGCTGAATCTTATCGGCCTGCCCCGCGATTGGGCCGGCTACGGCAACCTGATGGACAACTTCAGCGCCAAGTACGGCATCACGGTCACGGTCGACAACCCGGAGGCCAGCAGCGCCGACTTGGTCAACGCAATCAAGTCCCTCGCCGGCCAAGACCGCGCGCCAGATGCAGTGGACGTCGGTACTGCGTTCGCCATCAGCGGAGCTGAAGAGGGCCTGTACGCCCCGTACAAAGTTGAGACCTGGGGCAGCATTCCCGAGTCGCAGAAAGCCGCCACCGGCGACTGGTACGCGGACTACGGGGGCTATATCTCGATCGGCTGCGACGCGGCCGAGATCGAGGCGTGCCCGGAGTCGTTCGCGGATCTCGCCAAGCCCGAGTACAAGGGCAAGGTCGCACTGACCGGCGACCCCCTCAAGAGCAATTCAGCCCTGATGGCCGTCTGGTCCGCCGCCCTGGCCAACGGTGGCTCCGTCGATGACATTGCGCCCGGCATCGAATACTTCGGCAAACTCAAGGCCGCCGGAAACTACGTCCCGGTCAAGGCGACCGCCGCGACGATCGAATCCGGCGAGACTCCCATCGTCGTCGACTGGGACTACCTGAACGCCGCGAAGACCGAGGATCTGGCGAGCTCCGGTGTGCAGTGGACCGTCGCAGTCTCGGGTGACGCGACCATCGGTTCGTACTACGCGCAGGCCGTCAACGCGACAGCCCCGCACCCCGCCGCCGCGCGCCTGTGGCAGGAATACCTCTACAGCGACGAGGGCCAGAACGGCTACCTCGCCGGATACGCACGCCCGGCGCGTCTCCCGGCTATGGAAGAAGCCGGAACCGTCGACCCGGCACTCGCCGGCAACCTGCCCGCCGTCACTGTGAAAGCCGAATTCCCCACGGACGCACAGTCTACCGCTGCGAAGAACACGATGACGCAGACCTGGGCCGGCGCGGTCGAGTAATGAGAACTACGAGCCCACCGTCGACCCGGATCAAGACGAAGAGCAGTTCGACTCAACTGTGGAGCCGACTCGGACTGGTGCCGTTCTTCGGCTACGTCGCGATCTTCTTCATCCTTCCTACCGCAGTAATTGCCTACTCTGCCTTCCGAGTCAAGGGCGACGGCGGTGTCAGCACCTTTAGCGGCGCGAATATGACTGCGGCGCTTAGCGGTCCGTATCTGGACGCTCTGTGGAACAGTACGAAGATGTCGCTGATCAGCGCTGTAATCGCGGCAGCGCTCGGCCTCGTCCTCGCGTACGCGGTAGTCACCAGTCGCGGCGGCGTGTTGCAGCGGATGGTCTCCACCAGTGCTGCTGTCCTCGCCAACTTCGGCGGACTGCCCCTGGCTTTCCTCTTCGTCGCGGCGATAGGCAACGCCGGCGTACTCACCTCCTTCGTCCGGGAGCACCTAGGGTTGTCGCTGCGCGAGGACCTGGGGCTGGACCTGTACTCGCAGAACGGCGTGCAGTTCGTCTATCTGTACTTCCTGATCCCGCTGATGGTCCTGACCATCACACCGGCTCTCGAGGGCCTGCGCCCCGAGTGGCGAGAGGCGGCTGAGGGCCTCGGCGCGAAGGGCTGGCACTACTGGCGCTATGTCGCCGGCCCGGCCCTGCTGCCCCACTTCCTCGGCAGCCTCGCGCTGCTGTTCTGCACCGCATTCTCCTCGTTCGCAACGGCGGAGGCGCTCACGAACGGCACCTTGTCGATCACGCCGCTGCGCATCGACAGTGCCCTGTCTGGGAATGTTCTTGCTGGACAGGAGAATCTGGGCTCCGCCCTGGCACTGTCGATGATCGTGGTCGTAGTTCCCCTGACCCTGCTCTACCAGCTGATGCAGCGAAGGAGTTCACGATGGTTGCAGTGATCGACGCACCCAAGTCCAACATCGCCGATAGTGGCGTCGCATCCGGAAAAGTCCGTCGCACAAGCACAAACGGCCCACCCGTGCGGTATTGGCGCGGTATCGTCCTCGCCATCGCGGCCATCTACTTCCTCGGTCCGGCGCTGGTTGCCTTCTGGTTCACGGTGGATGGCGCCAACGGCCTCAACCTGGCGGCATACACCCGAATCTTCTCCGCACCCGGCTTCACCGACTCGATGACGAGTTCCCTACTACTCGGCGTGATCGCGGTGACGATCACGCTGGGGATCATGGTGCCCACAATGCTGATCGTGCACCTCAGGCTGCCGAAGATGCGCAGCTACGTCGAGGCGTTCTCTCTGCTGCCGCTGGTGATCCCTCCGGTGGCCCTGGTGGTCGGTGTGCGCGGCGTACTCGGCTGGGGCAACGGCAGCGAGTACGTCGAAATCTCGTCGTTCTTCACTGCACTGCAAGACAAGTCGCTTCCACTGGTGCTCGCACTGATGTATGTCGTCGTCGCCCTGCCGTTCACCTTCCGTAGCCTCGACGCGGGACTTCGCGGCTCGAAGGTGACAGTCCTGGTGGAGGCCGCCCAGAACCTCGGTGCGCGGTGGCCGACGGTGCTCTGGCGAGTCGTACTCCCAGCTCTGCGCACGTCGATCCTCAACGGCGCTTTCCTCGCCTTCGCTCTGGTGATGGGCGAGTACACGATCGCGAAGATCCTGATCTTCCCGACCTTCCCGGTCTGGCTCGCCCAGTCCGGTGCCACCGACGGCCAGCTGCAAGTCGCACTGTCCCTGCTCAGCTTGGTCTTCACGTGGGCGCTGCTGCTTATTGCGGTGGCGGTTGCCGGCAGAACATCCAAAGCACGTCTACGAAAGGAATGATGATGACGAACCCCCACGCTCGCCTCGCGACCGAGGGCACAACCGTCAGCTTCGTCGGCGTGCGCCGCACCTTCGGCAGCGTCAATGCGCTCGACGGACTCGATCTCAACCTCGAGCCCGGCGAACTGGTGGCGCTGCTCGGACCGTCGGGCTGCGGCAAGACGACCGCGCTGCGGATCCTTGCCGGCTTCGACCGACCCGACGGCGGACAGGTCCTCGTCGACGGCGTCGACGCGTCGGCTCTCCCGGTCAATCGCCGGGACATGGGCATGGTCTTCCAGTCCTACAGCCTCTTTCCCACCATGACCGCCCAGGACAATGTCGCATTCGGGCTCAGCCTGCGCGGGCGCAGCGAACGCGGCAACGGCCGCTTGGCCCGCGCCCGCGAGCTCCTCGACCTGGTAGGTCTCGCCGACCACATGCATAAGTATCCGCACCAGATGTCGGGCGGGCAGCAGCAGCGAGTCGCGCTGGCGCGCGCCCTCGCGATCTCACCGCGTGTCCTCCTGCTCGACGAGCCGCTGTCCGCGCTCGACGCCAAGGTCCGCTACCAACTGCGCGAGGAGATCCGCCGCATCCAGCTGGACCTGGGCGTGACCACTCTCCTAGTCACCCACGACCAGGAGGAAGCTCTGGCAATCGCCGACCGCGTCGCGGTCATGCGTGCCGGCAAGCTCGAGCAGTGCGCGCCGCCCAACGAGGTCTACCAGCGCCCGTCGACGCCGTTCGTAGCCGAGTTCGTCGGCACGATGAATCACGTCCCCGGAGTTGCCGTCGAACGAGGCACGGTGCAGGTGGGTGAACAAATCCTGACCTGTGACGGCGAATGGCCTGGCATGGGCCCCGTCACCGTGCTGACGCGTCCCGAGGCTGTATTGGTCGACGAGGCCCCCGGCGGCGACACGATCATCACGACAGCAACCTTCTACGGCGCGACGACGCGACTGCGGTTGACTCAGCCGACCGGAAAGGTGTTACTCGCTGACGTCGCAAGCCATCGCGCGGCAACATTGACGCCCGGATCACGGGTCCGAGTGTCGCTGCTCAACCGTCCGGTACTACTGGCGCCGGCCGGATGATCGGTACGGTGTGACGATGACCAAGGGCGAGAACAGCCTGCCGCTGTACCGCTCGATTGCCGCGGACATCCAGAATGCAATCGAACGCGGGGACTTCGCTGACGGATCGACAATGCCCTCGGAGAACGAATTGACGGCGACGTACCGAGTTTCGCGTGGGACGATCCGGCAGGCCTTCGCATTCTTGCGGTCCACCGGGGTCGTGTCGTCGCGCCGCGGTGCGCGCAGACAAATCCGGAGCGGCCCGCGCGTACAGTCGATGAGCGAGCTGGTCAGCTTCTCCCTGTGGGCTTGCAGCCTCGGTGAGACACCGAGTAGCCGAACACTGAGCGTCGGAGTGGTGCCGGCGTCCGACGCTGTTGCGGACAAGCTCGGAGTTCCCGAGGGCGCGAACGTTTTTCACACCCACCGCGTTCGACTGTTGAGCGACGTGCCGACAATGATCGAGAGCACCTACTACCCGGAGTCCCTCGCGCCGTTGATCGCAGCGATCGACCTCGATACCCAGTCGATCACCGATCGGCTGGGTGATCACGGCATCGTGTTCGCCGACGCGGAACATGCAATCGCCGCGGTCGCAGCAACTCCCGGGGAGGCTCAATTGCTCGGCCTTGCCCCCGGAGCGCCGCTGCTGCGCACGATCAGGCGGACGACGAACCCGCTCGGCGAGGTCCTCGAATGCTCGATCGACCTGTACGCCGCTGAATCCGTTGCCTTTGTGGTCCGCAATTCACTGGCCGCCGGAGGGACCAGTCGGGTCGGTTCGCGGCGCGACACTTAGCCTGGTATTCGACTGACAAAAGGATCCGTTGCCCGAGTTCGCCTCGGGGTAACGGATCCTTCTTGGTGTGGAAACCCTTGCCACTACGCCTGAAGAGTGCGGTCCAACGCCTCGATGTCCGCACGGAAGTCTGCGAGCGTGACCACGGGCGCGTCCGGGTCCTTGCCGAGGTCGTCGAACCTGCGCAGTTGGCACGCAGCCTCCGCGAAGGGTTCGACTGCGAACGCCGCCACCTCCTCGTCAGTCATCGATCCGCCTTGTACGGACATGGTGAATTTCGAAGCGTCGGAAAGCTTGTCGTGATAGGTCGGATCTGTGGCGCACAGGTAGCGTTTGGCGGCGACATGGAGACGCACCGGCTCGGTCACCTCAGGAGCGAACCATGTCGACAGCCACTCGGAGGCGACCAAGTCGTGATGGTTATCGTTGCCCGACATCAGGTCTCGTCCGCTGATCGCGCCGGAGAAGTGGCCGACGTCGTGCAGTACCGCCGCCACAACAAGTACGGCGGGAGCGCCGGATTCGCGGGCAGCTCGTCCGGTCTGGAGCATGTGCTGCGCCATCGACACTTGCTCACCGAGGTACTCTTGCCCGCCTTCACCGTCGAACAGTTTGGTCAGGGTGTCGTACGCGTGCGTCATCAGTTCTCCTCGAAGGCGTGCAGGGTGCTGAGCAGCCCGTCCAGGTCTGCGTAGGTTCCCTGGAGATGGCGTCCGCCGGTCGCGGCAAATGCGCTACGGGCGTGCAGAAGTCGTGTGTTGTCGAAGATCAGGCAATCTCCGGCGTCGAGCTGGAAGTTGAGCTGAGCCTCCGGGTGGTACAGCAGTTCGGCGAAAGATCGGTAGGCGCTGTAGAACTCACGGGCCGTTCCGGACTTCAGGCGCGGCGCAACCATCGAACGGTTGTTGAATCGAATCTCGCGAATCCGGCCGGCCTGGTCGAGGCCGATCATCGGCACCGTCGCACTCAAGTGCGCGTCGGCGCTATCGAAGCGGAAGGTCACCGCGGTACTGGTGAGGATGTCGAATGCACGAGCGTTTTTCTCACGCAACATCTTCGCAGCAGCAAATCCGTCAACGAGACCGGATTCACCACCGGTGGCTGCATTGTGGATGCAATGCAGCAACTGGAGCGTGGGCACCGGATCCCGGTAAGGGTTGTCGGTGTGCGGACTGATCGCGAGTCCGGTGAAGGCGAGGTTGACCGGATTCTCCTCGACGCGGACGTCGAAGATTATCCCGTAGTTGGTCTTCCGGACGAAACCGAAGGTCTCGGCGACAACGACAACCTGACCTGAATCGGTTGGCACACCGCGCAACAAGGCAAAACCGTCGTCAATCACCGCACGCAACGCCGCTGCCGGATCGACGAGATACTCGGACCAGTCGTTCCATACCGTCGGAGATGCTTCTTCAGCGAAGCGCCACAAGCGCTTTGCATCCTCATTGCGCGTATCGGCCAACCGCGGGGGCGCATCGGCCGCGATCAGAGCCTCGACATCGAACACCCCCCGGTGACCGTCCGGAGCGAACTCGACCTCGAGACTGCGGCCCACGACCCGAGCACGCTCCACCCGAGTATCCGCAGGCAGGTCGACGATGTTGAACAACTTCTGTCCGTTGACGGCGCGGCTTTCCGGGCACGGGCAACTGTCCCGCAGCCAGATTGCCGCGATCTCGACCTGGGTGTCCCCCACCCTCAGGTACAGGTCTCCGCCCTCGACCAATGCGGATATGCCTAGACTTTCACCAACGTGGCTATACATGTTGGATATCGTGCACGGCTTTCGCCACCAATCGACAAAGCTGCGGTGAACGTCGAGTGTCCGGCACGTGCCTATTCGAAGTGCCGATCGACCACTGGGAAGTTCGCGCGGGGGACGGCGGTCAGAATCTTCAGCGCCACCGGAACTACTTCGATCATGACGGGCAGGGGGCCGACCCGATCACCATCGGGGTGCACCCAACCCAGGCGGACGCATCAGCAGTAAGAAGGATCGAGGCCATAAGCATCCTCCAGCCTCTACAACCGCCCCGCCGGGTCGGTGTCCGCGATCCAGGGAGTGGTGCTATCGACTTCCGAAAGCCTTCGTCTCAGTGACAGAGACTGTGGTCTTATTACCGTGATTCAAGTCATATGGTGGTTCGCCTATGGCGAGCGCGACACGTTCCACCGAGACCGTTCGTCTCGACACAATCCAGGAGGTTCTTAGGTGACACTTTCAAGGCAACGCCGGCGCGGTGCGGTGGCTTTTGCCGTCTTGACCAGCGGCCTACTGTTGGCGGGCTGTGCGAGCGGTGGTGGTGGTAGCAGTTCCAGCCCACAGACCGACCCTGGCGCTGTCGGCGTGATCGGGGATCAGGCCGAGGGCGGCACCCCCGTGGAGGGTGGCACGTTGAGCTTTGCCGGTTATTCACCGGTGGCGAGCCTCGACCCGACCAAGACCCAGCCCACTGGCTCAACCGGTGGCACCGAGATGGCAGCGGTCTACGATCTCCTCGTACGCTACGATTCCGCCTCCGATTCCTACGAGCCTCAACTGGCGAAAGCGCTCACCTCGAGCGACGACTTCAAGACGTGGACCCTGGAGTTGCGCGACGGCGTCACCTTCAGTGACGGCACACCACTCGACGCCAAGGCCGTTGTCGCCAGTACCAATCGCTTCAACGAACGCAAGGGCGGCGGCAGTCAAGCATTCACCGCCGGCGTGAAGTCCGTGGAGGCCACCAACGACTCCACCGTGGTCTACACCATGAATCAGTCGTGGTCCGAGTTCCCCTCGCTTCTCGTCTACGGCCACGGCATGGTCGTCGCACCTAGCTCGGATCAGCCCGACGGCACCTTCAAGCCGATCGGCGCAGGTGCTTTCACATTGGAGAGCCTGACCCCCGGCGCAGACGTTGTAATGAAGGCCCGGCCGGACTACTTCAACGGCAAGCCGAACCTGGACACACTGAAGTTCGTCACGATCAGCGACGAACAGCCCAAGGTCGACGCCCTCAACTCGGGCGGCCTCAACATGGCATACCTACGCGACGCCGCAGTCGTCGACGAGGCGTCAGCCAACCTTCCGGGTTACTACGAGACGAGCAGTCTCTCCGCAGTGGTCAGTATCAACCAGCGTGAAGGCCGTCCCGCTGCCGACGTGCGGGTACGGAAGGCGATGCAGCTGGCCGTCGACCCCGTGGCAATCGATCAGCGTGCACGTGGCGGCAAGGGCATGCCCGGCACCGAGATTTTCCAGCCTTGGTCCAAGTGGCACAACGATATTGCGCCCGTGGAGATGAATACGGAAGAGGCCAAGGCTCTCGTCGAGGCCGCGAAGGCAGACGGCTTCAGCGGCAATATGACCTACTTCACCCCTCAGACGCAGGCGGCCCAGGCCACCGCACTGACAATCCAGGCGATGCTGGCACCGATCGGTATCAACGTCGACATCGAGTACGCGGCATCGGTCACGGACATCGTCAAGCGCCTGTACATCGACAAGGACTTCGACATCGCCACCGGCGCGCTCAGCATCCAGGACACGGCGCCGTTCCAGCGCCTGTACGGGGCGTTGAACTCCACATCGACGAACAACATCGGCGGCGTCAACGACCCGAAGATGGACGAGATCGTCGCCAGTGTCCAAACCGCAACCAATGACGAGGCGAAGCTCGAGGCTTTGAGCAATCTACAGGTGGAGGTCAACGAGAACGTCCCGTTCCTGGCCCTTGCCTCCGGTGCCAACTTCTTGGCGTGGACCGACAACGTGCACGGCGCAGTGCCGAGCCTGGACGCGATGGTGCTTCTGGACAAGGCCTGGATCGAGTAGTCACCGCTCGACCGTGTCACCTGAACAGTAAGGTGGCATGACCTGGAAAACTGCATGTAGAAGGCCGCCTGCCCGGTACGTCAACGCCAGTTGTCGTACCGGGCAGTTTGCTGTCCCCGCTGTTTGCAGATGGGCGCGCGGGTTCACTTTTCAAAACCGCTCCAGCGTTGTGAAACCATGGCCGCATGACAGTTCGACCGTGCACCGATGCTTCGCCCGCTCGGTGGCTACTCACTGCGGACCGCGACTGGTCGGACCTAGCTGTCCGCGGGCCGCTCGGATTCGAGGCATACGCGCGCCTGCGTTTCATCCCTGACCCGACCCACCCAAGCTAACGCGCGCAGGAATCTGACACGAGCCGGCACTTCCTGCCAGAGATCACACAACTCTCCATCGCAGTTTCGCACCTCGCCAACCACACCACCACACCAGACAACTGCTACATCGCCATCTGGGAAGGATGGGGCGGACTCGAACTCGTCGGACCGGTGCAAGTCCCGTTCATCAATCGTGAAGCAGTCTTGCTCAACGGTGCCGCCGACGATCTCTCGACCTGGGTCGACTCGCGCGATCACACCAGCCCCGACAACTTGCCGATTCCGGCATTCGTATGGCCCGCCGACCAGGCTTGGTGTATCGCCAACGACGTCGACTCCCACTTCGCCACCATCGGCGCGAGCTCCCATGCAATCGGAGAACTTCTCGGTGACACCACCATCGATGTCACCGAAGACGATCCCAGCCGTCCTCAACCCTGGTACATCGACTAAAGAACACACAACCGCTGACGACGAAAACCATCCGAGGGCGGGACTGTCAGGAATACTGCGCATCCCCCGGTCCCGAGGCGTTGACATTCGGGACAGGGCGCACCGATCTGCGTTCAGCGGAGAACGAAGTCGGTGAGGTCCAGTCAACAGATCGACTATGACCGAGACGAGTGCCACTCTCTTCGGGGAGAACAAGGCATCAGCGATAAGCAACGAGGGCCTCTCGTTCATCGGGGTACGTAGTACGCACACCGGAACCGGAGGCCCTCGTCATCCACAATTATCCCGGGAGCTACACCTCGTTGGCGCGCTTACCTCTCCCCGGATTTTCGAACTGTCTGTGCGCGCTCAGGACTCGATCCACGCTTTGTCGAACAGCATGATGCCAGTCGCACTGGGCACGACTTCGTGCACGTCCGTCTGCCACGCCCAGAATGCGGCAAGCCCGCTGATGGGCACCGATGGCACAGTGTCGTTCCAGAGGGTCTGAACCTGTGCGATCACATCGCGCGCAGCATCGTCGTCGGGGGCCGCCTGCAGCTCCTTCAACAAGCTATCCATCTCCGGATTCGCATACCCGGCTGTGTTCCTCAACGATGTGCTGGAGAGGACGGACTGCAAACTCGCGTCTGGAATCGACTCGTACAGACCGATCCCGGCATGGGCCAGATCGAACTCATGTTTGACATAGACGCTGTTCAGTAGATCCCCAGCATTGTTTGCAAAGGCAATGTCCACAGTGAAACCGACGGCCTGCAACAACGACTGAACGGCTAGGCCGATCGCTTGATCCTTGGGTTCGTTGAGAACGGTGTACTTCAGACGCCCGTCATAGCCGTCGGCCTTTGCCTCGTTCAGCAACTCGGTGGCCTTGTCCGGATCGTAGACAGGGCCGGCAACATCGGTATGCCACTGCGACGTCTCTCCGAACAACTCGGATCCGGGAAGGCCCTGACCCTCTTCGGCTCGCTGGTCTATGAGGTCAGGGTCGATGGCCTGCGCAATCGCTTGTCGTA
The DNA here is from genome assembly GCF_030063405.1 of Rhodococcus sp. H29-C3. Lineage (NCBI taxonomy): Bacteria > Bacillati > Actinomycetota > Actinomycetes > Mycobacteriales > Nocardiaceae > Rhodococcus > Rhodococcus sp. H29-C3. Next base: position 718,293 of record NZ_JASITC010000001.1, read on the forward strand.
CCCGCATATCTGCGCCTGGATAACCCTCGCGGTTGTTGATCAGCTCGGCTCCACCGGCGTTGAGGACATCGACGAATCCGGGGTAGCCGGCTTCTTTCGCCGAGTTGATTGCTGATCCCAGACCACGGATGTAGGCAACGTCGAGTTGACCGGCTTCCAGCGACTCGAAGTTTGCTTGCGGGCCGTTCAACGCCACCATGCGCAAAGTGTCCAGATGAGGGCGCCCGCCGTAATATTCAGGGTTCGCCGTGAACGTGCGCTCCTCCCCGGGGAGAAATCCTGCCTCGACGAAGGGGCCGGCCCCGACAGCAGTGAACTTCTCGCCTTGCTGTGCACCTGGGGCGACGATCATGCCGTGGCCGAACGCCAGCATCGACGGAAACCTGGGCCACGAATTTTCGAGACGGAAGATAACGGTCGAACTGTCCTGAGCCTCCGTCGATTTCACCGACTGTTTCCATAGATCTGCGCCATTGCCGCCGCCGGAGTTGAAACGCTCGATACTCGCGACGACCGCTGCAGCATCCAACGGCGTGCCGTCGCTGAAGCGCACTCCCTCACGTAGACGCAGAGTCCATGTCGTGTTGTCTGTGCTTTCCAATGATTCGGCGAGCTGGGGTGAGAACTCCCCGGAGTCGGTGTCGTACTTCATGAGCACGTCGTATACGGCGGCGAGTGCCTCGCCGCCCTGGCCGCCGCGGGCTGTGGCTCGGAGAGGGTCCAGCGTCGTGGTGAGAAGTTGTACACCGTAGGTGAGGGTGCCACCGTCCACCGGATCGCCGTCTTCGGATTGGACGTTCACCAGGCCGGTCTCGTACGTGCCACTACCGGAACCGCCACCCTCACCGTCGGCCCCGCCCGAGCACGCTGCGAGTACAACGCTGGCTCCGACCAGAGCGACCGCGAAGCGGCCGGGTCGTCTGATGGCCCGCTGTCGATAATTCACTGAGATCATATGGGTTCCTTATATGTGCGGGCGGTTCGACGGTTGAGGACACCAGACAACGACTCTCTGGGACAGTTCGCCGCGAGGGTGCCGGTGAAAGCTGGGGTTACACGTTGTGACAGGCCACGAAGTGGTCTTTGCCAATCTCCCGCAACAGTGGTTCTTCAGCTGCGCACTGATCGGTCGCGAGTGGACACCGGGTCCGAAAACGGCAACCCGACGGTGGGTTCAGGGGGGAGGGCAGGTCGCCCTCGATGATCTCGATCTCGTCCTCCCCATCCCGCGATCGGTTCGGATCCGGGATCGAGTCGAGCAGCAACCGGGTGTACGGATGTTTGGCGGTATCTTGGACATTTTCGGTGGACGCGACCTCGCACACCTTGCCCAGGTACATCACCATTATCCGGTCGCTGATGTTCTTCACCACGGCCATGTTGTGGGCGATGAAGATCATCGAGAACTCGAATTCCTTCTTGGTTTTCTCCAGAAGGTTCAAGATCTGTGCCTGCACAGACACGTCGAGGCTCGAGACCGGCTCGTCACAGATCAGCAGCTTCGGCCGGAGCATCAAAGCGCGTGCGATACACACACGCTGGCATTGGCCGCCCGACAGTTCGCCCGCCGTCTTCTCCATCACCGCATCTGGATCCAGGCCCACTGCGGTCAACAGATCACGGGTCATGGCTTCGAGCTTGGCCTTGTTCTTGGTCCCCCAGATGCGAGGTCCCTCGGTGACAAGATGTTTGACCTTGCGCCGCGGGTTCAGCGATGAGATCGGGTCCTGCATGATCATCTGCATCTGGTTGCGGGTGATCCGCAGACTCGACGCGGACATGTCCCCGAGGACCATGTCATCGAGCGTCACCTTGCCGGACGTGGGCTTGGGCAACTGTAAGACCGCGCGCCCGGCGGTGGACTTCCCGCAGCCCGACTCCCCGACGATGCCCAGTGTCTCCCCTGGGACGAGGTCGAAGCTGATGCCGGAGACCGCGTGCACGGTCTGCTTGCCTGCGGGGAATTCCACCAGCAGGTTCTCGACGGTCAAGACCCGCTTCTCGTCTTCGCGCATGTGTGCGGTTCCGCTGCCAGCCATTACACAGTCTCCAAGTCCAGCTTGCGTCCGGCCGCGGTGCGCCCGGCCTTCTCGTTGGCGGCCAACGCCGCTGCACCCTCGGCTGTGCCGACGGGGAAGTGACATGCGGCCTCGTGCGGATGCACCGCCGCGGCAGAGTCTTCAGTGGCGACCAGTTCCGGCGGCACCGTAAGACACTTATCCTGTGCGTACCGGCACCGAGTCGCGAATGAACAACCCTCAGCTGGCTTCGTCATATCCGGCAACCCGCCTTCGATGGCCTCGAGGACCGTGTGCGGTGCATCCTCGATTCGCGGGATCGCGGACAGCAGCGCCTCGGTGTACGGATGACGCGGCTGCGCGAACAACTGCCGTGTTGGTGCGGTCTCCACTATTCGGCCCGCGTACATTACGGCGACGCGATCCGTCTGGCCGGCGACGACGCCCAGGTCGTGGCTGATCAAGATCCCCGCCATCCCCGTTTCCTTGCGGAGCGAGTCGAGCAACTCGAGAATTTGCTTTTGCACCGTCACATCGAGCGCCGTCGTCGGCTCGTCTGCGATGGTCAGGATGGGGTCGCACGCTAGCGCCATCGCGATGACTACACGCTGGCGCATACCTCCCGAGAGCTCATGTGGGTATTGGTCCACCCGTCGGGTCGGCTCAGGAATCCGCACCTTACGCAGCAACTCGATCGCCCGCTCTCGGGCCTGCTTCTTGTCCAGGCCCAGATGAGCTCGGATCGACTCGGTAAGGTGCGTGCCGATGTGCTTGAACGGGTTGAGCGCCGTCATCGGGTCCTGGAACACCATCGCGATGTCCTTACCCCACAGACCCTGCTGTTCCTTGCGGGTAAGCGCCTGCATATCGCGGCCCTGGAACCGAATCTCGCCGGCGACGGTGGTCGCGCCACCGTTGGAGACCAGTCCCATGATGGTCTGCCCGAGCACCGATTTACCGGAACCGGACTCGCCGACCAGGCCCAGGGTCTCGCCCGCGGCGAGCGTCAAGCTCACACGGTCGACGGCGCGCAACTGGCCCCGCTTGGTGCGAAAGTGCGTGGACACATTCTCCACTGTCAGCAGCGGTCCCGCCGCCGCATGGTCTGGCGTTCCGGCGGATGCCGTCGTAGCGCCCGTGCCAGGCTTTTCGTGCTTATTCATCGGTGAACTCCCGCTTTGCCATGTAGGGCCAGGACTGAGGCGATACGGACACTGTCCGCTCTCGCCGTCACAGCTTTGCCTGGCGTGAGCCGCCGGTGACCTTCTGCGCCTTTTCGCCGACAATGTTGAACGAGAACACTGTCAAGAACAGGAACATGCCCGGGACCAGTACGACGAACGCGTGCTTCTCGAACACCCCGCCCTGGCCCTCGGCGATCATGTTTCCCCATGTCGGGATCGGCGGCTGGATGCCGAGGCCCAAGAAGCTCAGCGATGCCTCGGCGACAATCATCACCGAGATCATCACCATGCCGAGCGAGGCCAGCGGAAGCGCCACGTTCGGCGCCAGCTCGCGCACCATCACCCGCCAGCGGCTCGCGCCCATCGCGCGGGCTGCGAGGACGAATTCACGTTGGGCGAATGTCAACGTGTTCGCCCGCGCTATTCGAATCATCGACGGCACCGCAAGCACCGCCAGTGCGAACGCGATGTTGCGCAGGTTCGGTTTGAGCACCGACGCCAACGCGATCAGCAGGATCAACGCGGGTACTGCGAGCAGCGAGTTCGTGAAGATCCCGACGATCGAGTCGACTTTCCCGCCGAAGTAGCCGGCGAGGATGCCGATCGCGCCACCGACAATCACGCCGATCAGCACAGCGCCGACCGCCACGACGAGCGAGGACCGTGCACCGTAGATGGACCTCGCAAACAGGTCCAGGCCGAAGTTGTTCGTCCCCAGCGGGTGGCTGGAGAACAGATCCGGCGGGGCGTACCCCTTGGATCCGAGAGTCTTGGAGGTGTCCACGTACTCAGCAAACGGCAACAGCGGCGCGATGATCGCTACGCCGATGATTAACGCCAGCCAGACGCACGAGATTACGAACGTCAGATCGAAATCCGGCCCGAATCGGGCGAGTCCGATCCGACGCGCACCCATGTAGATGCCGGCTAGCCCGATGAGACCGACTACGAGGCGCACGGCCATCACGACGGGTCCAGCGCCGAGCGCGAAGCCGAACGCGATCACACCGATCGCCAGCAGAATACCGCCGCGGACGTACAGCTTTCGGCGTCCGCTCTTGTCTCCGTCGGCAAACGTGACTGCGGAGTCCTTCACGACCGGATCGGCGACGACCACCGCAGCGCCCTGCGCCATCGCGGGCAAGACCTGTTCGGGGTCGTTGAGGTCAGGGTGGGAGAGATTAGACATGGGCTCGTCGGCTCCTCGGGTCGAGATATCCATAGGAGATATCGATGATGCCGTTAGCCACCACGTAGATGAGCGCGATCACCAATACAGCTCCCTGCACCATCGGCATATCGCCCTGCTGAGCGGCCCGCACGATCAGCGAGCCCATTCCCGGCAGTGAGAACAACGTCTCGATGATGACGGTGGAGCCGATCATCGAACCCAGCACCAGGCCGAGCATCGTGATCAGGGAAAACGAGGATGGACGGAACGCATCGGAGATCAGCAGCCTCAGGTTCGAGGTGCCCTTCGCCTTCGATACCAGGATGAAGTTCTCCTGCAGGGTCGTGATCAGGTCGCTACGCAAGATACGCAGGAACATCGCCATCTCCAGCAGGCTGATCGTGACGGCCGGCAGGATCGCGTGGTACAGGTTGTCGGCAAGTCCCCCCTCGGACACCCGTACCCACTGCGAGCGCGGAAACCAGCCGAGGTTGTTGACGAAAAGCATGATCAGCAGCAAGCCGGACAGGAAGGTTGGGATCGACAAGACGCCGAATGTAGTGGCACTGATGATCCGGTCGATCAGGCCACCGCTATGACGCGCGGACCACATCGCCAACGGGATCGACACCGCCAGTGCAATGATCAGCCCCATGGCCGCCAACTGCACACTTACCGGCAGTGCTGCGACGATGCGCTCCGTCACGTCCGACTGCGGCGGCACCAGTGAACGGCCCAGATCGCCCTGCAAAGCGGACGAGAGCCAATCCCAGTAGCGGCTGAGGAACGAATTGTCCAAGCCCATTTCGAAGCGTGCCTGGGCGTACTCCTCAGGGGTACGGCCTTCGCCCAGTGCCGCCACCGACGGGTCACCGGGAATCAGCGACACAAGTCCGAACGTGCCGAGACTGACGACGAACAGCACAACAATCAGCTCGCCAATTTTTTTGAACACAATCTTGGTCATTGCTGGCGTTGCCTCCTTCCTGTGTTCATCCGTGCATCCTCACTTCAATACGATTACTCAGCTGGCCGCGCTTGCGGCAACAAAGTCTTGGGTGGGTATTCGACGGCACCGAGTTGGTACAGCGCCGAACCGTGGAACGACAGCATTCACTGTTCCGTGCGTCTCATTATGACTGCTGTCACACATCACGAAGGCTCAGTCTCACTGTTCGGGACTGCCCACGATCGGTTAGGTCACGAAGGGAACCGAGTCAAGCCAGGCGTCGTCACCGGGCACACCCTCTACGTGATTGCGGCCCCATCGACACCTTCACGCCGGCCCAGCTCGTGCCGACGCGACCGCGTCGGCGATCCCGAATCGCCCGAGCGGGAGGGTGATCGTCACGGTGACCACGACGTCCCAGCCTTCTACGACGCAATCCGTCACCTCACCCTTCGAGCGGCCTACGATCTCCCGCGCCGTCGCACACGCACCCCCGACGCCTCGGTTCAACTCCCCGGCTGCCGCGAGAGCAGACAGGTCCGCAGCCGACTGGGCCTGATGCCGGGCGCCGACCGCCGAGCCGACGTGAACGATCGCCACGACGACTACCAGCAATGCGGCCAGTGCACCTGCAGCTAGAACCGTTACTCCGCCTTCCTCGCTGGACCCCGTCATTCCACAGCGTCCGGTTCGATCGCGGCGACCGCTTCGGCACTGACCGTCAAACCCGGCAGCGGAGTATCGGACTGCACGCGGACTGTCACGTACCCGTCGTGCTCGGTGACGGTGATCTGCGCCCCGCCCGGCGCCACCGACTGGGCAACCGAGACCGCATCACCCCTGGCCGCCAATCGCGCCGCCTCCCGCGCCGCATCCACACACTGGACATGCATCGACACAGCAAGTATCGCGCCGATACAGGTCACGACGACCGCGACGATGGACGCGACGGCGATAGCCGCCTCCACCGTCACGGCACCGTCGTCGGCTACACAGCTGTATTGAGTGCTCGGTCGATGATTCCGGTCAACGAACCTACGATCGAATCGCCCGTCACCACGGTGTAGAGAATCGCTCCGAACGCGGCAGCGGCGATCGTGCCGATTGCGTACTCTGCCGTCGACATTCCATCGTCCTCGGCCGCGACCAAGATCAATCTCATCTGAAACTCTCGCATCATCCTGTGCACCATGCCAATTCCCTCCCTCGACCTCCGAGACGGCGGTTCCGCCTCGGAATCCTCTGTGTCTCGTCACAGCGATCCTCGTGTGCTCACAGCAGTCCCCCACCCAGTACGTTCCCGGCGAGTCCGATGACGACGGGGACGATCCCGAGGCACACGAACGCCGGCAGAAAGCACAGGCCGAGCGGCCCACTGATCAACACCCCTGCACGTTCGGCCGCGGCTGCCGACGAATCCTCGGTCTGTGCACGCCGCGCCTCTGCGAGCTCGGAAATCCCCTGCGCCAAAGAGGCTCCCGATCTCGCGGATCTCCGCGCCATTCGCGCCAGCGACTCGATGTCGGGCCTAGCGGCTACGGGCTCCCACGCTGCAACCGGATCCGCGCCCAGCGCGAGCAGGTCTGCGGTGGTCCGCAATGCCCGCGCGAAGGGCTCCTTCGTCGAGTCGGAAACCGCAGCAGCTGCGACGCCCACCGGAAGTCCACCGCGCAAACATGCCGCCAACAGATCGAACGTGGTCGCAACCGAATGGGGGTCGGCAATGTCGGCGTCGTCTCCGCTCGTCTCGCCGTTAGGCTCTTTGGACGCAATACGAAAGACGTAGGAGGGTGCTGCCGGAATCACGACGAGAGACGCCGCCGCGCACGCCGCCGCCACCCACATCACCGGCATACCTTTTCGGTGATCGCATCGGTCCACATCAGCCCGGCGCACGCCAACATCGAGCCGAGTACCAGGAGAACTCCGCCCAGGCCCCCACCGAACAGCACACCGATCGGCGACGCCCCCATGAATTGACCAAGGATGACCCCGAGGACCGGCAGACCCGACAACACCGTTCCCGTCGCACGGGCACCCGCCAAGCTCGCCTCGGTTCGATCGCGAAACCGACTCCTGCCCAACAGGTCCTGCCGCGCTGCGCCGAGCAGGTCGGCAAGCCCCAATCCGCGGGTGTCCGCAATGTGCCAGGCTGCGGACAATCGCGAGAGTTCCACGCGCACCGGCGAATCCTCGACGAGCAAGCCCGCACACGCATCACCGCCGAGACGCGCACGCCCGGCCGCGGTTCCGAAGGCGAGTGCCACGCTTCCGGTGCAATCGGCGGCAGCACTCGCACAGGCCAGCGCAGGATGCGACCCGACTCGGAGCTCACCGATGACGACGTCGAGTCCAGCGACGAGCGAGTCGAGTTCTCTGCGATGAGATCTACGCCGCTGAGCCTTCTTCCTCCGACGGACCACCGTTGCGCCGACGACAATGGCGGCGCAGAGCGCATGTAGGCCACCCGCCAACACGGCAAGGGCGAGCCCCACCGCTACCGTCGACGCGAGACCCATTGCCCGAGAGCGCGTTCGATCTACACGGTCGGTTTTGCCGACCAGTAACGAAGGCACTCGGACTCGTGGGCGCGGTAGCACCAGAAGTGCTGCCGCACAGGCGAGAGCACCCAGCGCGGTCACAATCGCGCCAACCGTTGCTCGAGGAGTGCGTCCAGCCGTTCTCGGCCGCGGTGCACACTGCCGTCCACACTCCACGCGGACACTATCTGCACGCGACCGGAATCATCGGGAACGACGACGGCGATCTCCCGCAACCGACGCCGGCCATCGAACGAGCGATGCACATGCAGGACCACTTGTACCGCGGCCGCGAGTTGACTGTGCAGAGCTGCACGATCCAAACCACCCAGTGCAGCAAGAGCTTCCAGGCGCGCGGGCACCTCGGCGGGAGAGTTGGCGTGAATCGTGCCCGCTCCGCCGTCGTGACCGGTGTTGAGCGCAGTGAGCAGGTCGACGACCTCTGCGCCGCGGACCTCTCCGACAACGAGCCTGTCCGGCCGCATGCGCAGCGCTTGACGGACAAGCTGCCGAACGGTGACCTCACCGACGCCCTCGACGTTGGGCGCCCGAGCAACCATGCGTACGACATGCGGATGCGACGGCGCCAACTCGGCAGCATCCTCGACGCACACGATGCGTTCGCTGCGCGCGACCTCGCCCAGCATGGCAGCCAACAACGTGGTCTTTCCCGCGCCGGTGCCGCCGATGACCAGAAATGCCAAGCGCGCCTCGATGATCCGCTTCACCAGATCGAGAGCACTCGGTTCGAGTGCGCCGCGGTCCGCCAAAGCTCCGAGCCCCTGGGTGGTCGGACGCAACACGCGCAGCGACAGACAGGTACCGCCTCGCGCGACGGGCGACAGCACCGCGTGCAGTCGGACACCGAAGGTGCCGTCGCCCACTCCGGGTAGCTGCCCGTCGACCCACGGTTGAGCGTCGTCGAGCCGTCGGCCCGCGGACAGTGCCAGCCGCTGCGCGAGACGTCGTACCGCGGCCTCGTCGGCGAAACGGATGTCGGTGCGCTCGAGTCCCGCGCCGCGGTCGACCCACACTTCGTCCGGTGCCGTGACCAAGACGTCGGCGACACTGGCGTCGAGTAGCAGCGTCTCCAGCGGCCCGGCACCGGTCAACTCGGTCTGCAGGACTCGGAGCGCCGCCAAGAGATCGGTATCGCTCAGTACCCCGCCCGCTTCGATTCTGATGGCTGCAGCGACCAACGCGGGTGTCGGTTCACCCGCTGTGTGGACGAGACGGTCGCGAACACGGTCCAACAACTCCGGCGTGACGACGGCGCTCATGCCGCCCACCTCCTCGGCGCCGGCTTGCGAGCGAACGTCGCGAGGATCGACTCCGCGGCATCGGCGAGAGGCGATCGGCGTCCGAGCCCCAGCCCTCCACGTTCGATGCGCTGCGCCAATCCCGGTTCCGGTCGCATCGAGGCCAGCAGAGGCAACCGGAGGGCGTCGGCGATGTCGGTGCCGCGCAATCCCCCGGGCGCGGGCCCTCGCACGACGAGTCCGACATTCGAGTTACGGCCGCGGAGGTAGCCGAGAAGGTTCTCGGCGCCCGCGATGGCTCCGATCTCGGCGGGGACGACCAACACCACCAGGTCCGCGGCGTCGTGAAAGACGTCGGTGTGCGGACCGGGGTGCCGTGGAACGTCGCACACGACCAGATCTCCGGATCGGCGTCCGGCATCGACCACCGCGGCGCATGCTGTCGCGTCCAGGCCCGAAGATCCCGAGTCCGCCCGGCCGGCCGACAGGACGGCCAGCGAATCGCTCGACGGCAACGCACTATGTAAGGCGTCGCCGGAAATTCGGCCTGCCTCGACGACGAGTCCGGACCATCGCAGGCCAGCCCGATCCTCCCAGCCGAGCAGGAGATCGAGTCCTGGCCCGTAGCTGTCACCGTCGACCAAGAGCGTTCGAGATCCTGCCGCGGACGCCGACAGCGCCAACGCCACGGCGAGCGTCGACGTTCCAGCACCGCCCCGGCCGCCGACGACAGCGATGACTCCGCCGTCGCCCTCGGCCCGGTCGTGTTCCCTTCCGAGGAGACCGATCAACGTCGCTTCGTCGTGCGGAAGTCCCAGGACGTGCGAAGCTCCGATGGCCGTGGCGGCACGCCATTGGTCGACGCCCGGTTCTCCCCGGCCCAACACAAAAATCGCGTCGCGGCGGGGCAGTCTTCGGGACGACGCCTCGCGGGCGTGGTCGACGTCGAGGAGTATCGCGTCGGCTTCATCCCACTCGATCCTGCTCGGCGGAGTCCCCGATCCAGCGTTACCGACTGGTAAGTTCCTTTCCAGCACAGCGCATTCGGCTGCCGCTGCGATCCTGAGTACTTCGTCGCGCAGTACCGGGTCGCCGGTGGACAACACGATCGGGCGCCGAGCCGGCGACTTGTCCTGAAATTCCATGGGTGCGAGCCTGCAGCGAATTGCGCTCGGAGAACACAGCGTTCATGCCGAATGGGGATAACTCGCAAGGTGTGGATGCAATTCTGCACACCCGTACCAATTCGCGACTTTCCCCTACAACGAGGACGACCCTCGCCAGGGGGGAGGAGGCGAGGGTCGTCGAGTTCAGCCCCGGGGGGTCGGGCTGAACTTGCCCGGACGAATCCGGACAGGTCGATACTACACCTGGCGAAGACGGTGTTTGCAAGTTCAACATTCGTTCTTACTCAGTGAGACAAACCGGGAAATCGCCGAAAAGTCGAACGCTCTATTCTTGAGACCGTGACCACCAGCGCCGGCATCGACAACGCCGAAACCCACCGCCCAGTTGGAAAAATCGCCGCGTTCTTCGACCTGGACAAGACGATCATCGCCAAGTCGAGCACGCTCGCCTTCAGTAAACCGTTTTTCGATCAGGGACTGATAAACAGGCGAGCCGTACTCAAAAGCAGCTATGCGCAATTCTTGTTCCTGTTATCCGGTGCCGATCATGACCAAATGGAGCGAATGCGCGCCCATATCGCCGCAATGTCCGCCGGTTGGGATGTCGAACAAATTCGGTCGATCGTTGCAGAAACATTGCACGACATAGTGGATCCGTTGGTATTCGCCGAAGCGGCGGACTTGATCGCAGACCACAAACTCCGCGGACACGACATCGTGATCGTCTCCGCATCCGGTGAAGAGATCGTCGGTCCGATCGCCGAAGCACTCGGCGCAGACTTCAGCACCGCCACGCAGATGGAGGTCGAGAACGGCCGATACAACGGAACCGTCGCGTTCTACTGCTACGGTGAGGGCAAGGTCGAAGCGATGAATGCACTCGCGGAGTCCCGAAATTACGACCTGTCAAGGTGTTTCGCGTATTCGGACTCGATCACAGACCTCCCCATGCTGCATGCCGTGGGCAATCCGACTGCCGTCAATCCCGATCGCGCGCTTCGCAAGGAGGCCGCATCGCTCGGCTGGCCGATTCTGACTTTTTCCAATCCGGTCTCACTTCGATCACGTATCCAAGCACCATCGGGCACAACCGTGGCGGCAAGTGCCGCAGTCTTTTTCAGTGCACTGCTGGCCGGGACGGTTACTTACGGATTGTTGAAAAGAAAACGGTGACGCACCCCTTGCTGTGAGCGCCGTCACGGGGTACAAATGACTTACGGAAGAACGGAAGGCCAAGATCGAACCGGAAGAGAAGGTTCCCTCTCCCAACCGCGATTCCCAGCACGGACACCAGGCACCCACGCTGAGCTCGCCGCTGACATGGCAAAAGCGCTGTGGGTCTGCGAGATTCGGGAAGTAGCAGCAAGAACCCTGCACCGGTTGCAGGGATGACCTCCTACCTCACCGGACCATCGCCGAGGCCATGCGATCCTCGTGATCGTGACAGCCCACCAATGCACGCTTGGTTACCCGGCAGTCCGTGCTAACGGGCGGCGAAGTCGACTCAGGTCGGCGGCGCCGCCCTTTTGACTGCGCCGACACAGTCCTCCGTACGCCGGGCAAGGTGTTACTTGTTGGAGACTGCAGCCTCAGCGATCGACGTCGCTTCCATCGCCCCGGCCTCGAGTGCACCGCAGCAGAGAATGACCCAGCTGCCGACACCGGTGGCAGTACCGGAGGCGAACCCTGCCGCTCCGTCTCGGTAGGCCTGCGATCGGCGCAGCCAACTCACTTCGGGTACTCCCAGATTGTGCGGGTCCAAACCCGAAGACGCGGCCACGAGCCGAGACGCTGCCCGGGCGACGACACCATCGGCCGACTCGAACGGCTTCAACGTCAACAGCTCACCGTGCACGATCGCCGCGATGACCGGCGCCGGGGCGGAAGATCCACCGGTGACCAGCTGGGCCAGGAAGTCCAGACGCTCACCGATCCCGCCGTCCGAACGTGGTCGCCCGAGTGCGGACTGGTCCTCGACCAGGTCTGCCGCGGCAAGCAGATGGAGTCGAGCGAGCGCCTGAAGCGGCGCGCTCTTCCACGTCGTCAGCATGATCGACAGCGCATCCCCGTCGAGCGCCGCGCCTACCCGCAAAGCACCTGCCAGAATCGGGTCGCCGTCCTCACCTTCGCGCGGGAAATCCATCGATCCGCCTTCGAGGGCGGACGACGATCGAGCAGCGCGCACCGCGGCTTCTGCGGCTGTGGCAGGCCAGCCCCGGCGGTTCGTCTTGTGCCGATGTACTGCTCCGAGTGCGTCGCGGGCTCGCTCGGCGGCGTCGATGACACCGGGGAGTTCGAGCAGCGGGGCGAGAGGGTCCGTCACGATAGGCGACGGTACCCCCTCGCAGGCAGGAGCGGACTCGCCGGACTGCCCCAGCCGACCGTCATACGCCGAGCTGGACCGAACCGCCGGGGATGGCGGCGAGCAGGCGCTGCGTGTACTCCTGCTGCGGGTTGTCGAACACCTCGTCGGTCGTGGCCGCCTCGACGATCTCTCCCGATCGCATGACGAGCACGTCATCGGCGATCTGTCGCACCACGGCAAGGTCGTGCGTGATGAAGAGATATGTCAGACCGAGCTCAGCCTGCAGATCGTTCAACAAGGAGAGAATCTGCGCCTGAACGAGAACGTCGAGAGCCGACACGGCCTCGTCGCAGATCACCATCTCCGGCGAGAGAGCCAGCGCGCGCGCAATAGCTACGCGTTGGCGCTGGCCACCGGAAAGCTCGTTCGGGAATCGGCGCATGACCGAAGTCGGCAACGCCACCTTGTCCAACAGGTCACGGACCCGAGCTTCGCGCTCTTTCTTGCTGCCGACCTTGTGAGTCCGCAGCGGCTCCTCGATAGTGCGGTAGATCGAGTACATCGGATCCAGCGACCCATAGGGGTTCTGGAAGATCGGCTGTACACGACGTCGGAACGCGAAGGCATCCTTGTTGTTCAAGCCCGCGACGTCACGTCCGTCGAACTCGACGGACCCGGCCGTCGGCTCCAAGAGACCCAGGACCATCTGTGCCACAGTCGATTTACCGGATCCTGATTCACCGACGATGGCGGTCGTCGTGCCTCTTGCAACGGTGAACGCGACGTCCTTGACGGCAGTGAACACCGTCGACTTGAAGGGACTGCCACCACGAAGCTTGAACTCCTTGGTCAGCTTGTCGACCACGAGCACAGTATCTTTTGCTGGTTCGAAATCGCCTTCACCGTGGACAGTTTTCTCGGCGGCGACCTCCTCGGCAGCTTGCTTCGCATGCGCGACGATGTCCCCACGCACCACCGAGGACTTCAGCCGTTGCGACGCAAGCGATGGCGCCGCAGCGACCAACTTCTGGGTGTACGGATGCTGCGGATTCTGCAGAATCTCGAGCGCCGGGCCGGATTCCACGATTCGGCCCTTGCTCATGACGACCAGATGAGACGCCCGCTCAGCCGCGAGGCCGAGGTCGTGAGTGATGAGCAGTACCGCTGTGCCCAGTTCCTTCGTCAGCCCCTCGAGGTGATCGAGGATCTGACGCTGGACCGTGACATCGAGAGCGGAGGTGGGCTCGTCGGCAATCAGCAGTTTGGGTCGCGCGGACAATCCGATTGCGATCAACGCCCGCTGGCGCATACCACCGGAGAATTCGTGCGGGTACTGATTGACACGCTTCTCCGAGTCCGTCAACCCAGCCTCGTCGAGGAGTTCGACGGCACGGGCTCGTGCCACTTTCCCCTTGGCGATTCCGTTGGCCGCCAACGCTTCTTCGATCTGGTAGCCAATTTTCCACACCGGGTTCAGGTTCGACATCGGATCCTGCGGAACCAACCCGATCTGGCTTCCGCGGATCGCGACGAAGTCCTTCTCCTTCGGGTTCGTCAGATTCTTTCCGTCGAACCAGATCTCGCCCGCAGTCACCTTGCCGGTGCCCGGTAGGAGATTGATGATCGCGTGCGCGGTCGTGGATTTGCCACTGCCGGACTCGCCCACGATCGCTACCGTCTGGCCGGGATAGACCGTCAGGCTGACGCCGCGAACAGCTGGTACCGCACCGGAATTGGACTGGAACGACACCTCGAGGTCCTTGATGTCGAGCAACGGCTGCTCACTCATCGCAACTTCTCCTTCGTGTTCGCTCATCGCTTCCGTGCCTTGGGATCGAGGGCGTCGCGCAACGCATCACCCATCATGATGAAGCCCAACACGGTGATCGCCAGCGCGGCAGCGGGGTAGAACAGAATCGTCGATCCCTGACGAAGAGTGACCTGGGCTGCACTGATGTCGCCACCCCAGGACACTTCGGTCGGCGGTAGACCGATACCGAGGAACGACAGGGTGGCCTCGGCAACGATGAACGTGCCGAGCGAAATCGTCGTGATGACGATGATCGGCGCCATCGAGTTCGGCAGTACATGCCGAATCAAGGTGCGCACCTTCGATACACCGAGCGCACGGGATGCCATGACGTAATCGTAGCTCTTGGCCGACAGTACCGCTCCGCGAGTGATACGAGCCATCTGCGGCCAGCCGAACAACGCCAGCACGACGATGACGGTGAAAATCGTCCGGTCGGTGAACAACTGCATGAGCACGATTGCGGCGAGGATGAGCGGGACACCGAAGAAGATATCCGTCAACCGTGACAGCAGAGCGTCGGCCCAGCCCCCGTAGAAGCCTGCGAAGGCACCGAAGAGAACTCCGACCATGACCACCAGGAACGTGACACCCACTCCGGTGACCACCGACGCCCGCGCGCCGAAGATAACTCGGGAGTAGATATCACAGCCTTGACGGTCGAACCCGAAAATGTGACCGGATCCGGGGCCCTGCATGCTGAACGCCAGGTCGCAATAGCGCGGATCGGTATTGGTGAACAGGCTCGGAAACGCTGCGACCAAGATGACCACGAAGATGATGATGGCCGAGATGATGAAGAGCGGGCGCTTGCGCAGACTGTGCCAAGCATCCTTCCAGATACTCGTGGGAGCCTCGTCGATGTTCACGACGTCGGTCTGGCTGACGTCGACAACTTCGTCGGATTCCACGAAGCGTGCTTGACGGACCTCACGTCCGCCTTCGGGAGTCGTGTTAGGCATAGCGGATCCTTGGGTCGAGCGCGGCGTACAGGAGGTCGACGACGAGATTCGCGATGAGGTAGACCACGATCAGGACCGTCACGAACGAGACGACCGTGGGCGCCTCGCCCCTGATGACCGCCTGGTAGATGGTGCCACCGACGCCGTTGATGTTGAAGATGCCCTCGGTGATGATCGCGCCACCCATGAGGGCAGCAAGATCGGCACCGAGGAACGTGACGACGGGGATCAACGAGTTGCGTAGCACGTGAACGTTGACGACTCGCCTGCGTGAAAGGCCTTTGGCTGTCGCTGTTCTGACGAAGTCGGCACTCAGGTTTTCTGCCACCGAGGTATGGGTCAGCCGGACCACGTAGGCGAACGACACCGAACCGAGCACGAACGCCGGCAGCAGCAGGTTCTTGAAACTTGTGTTGCCACCGACTGTGGGAGGCACTATGCCCCATTTGATCCCGATGAAGAACTGCGCGAGGAAGCCGATGACGAAAATCGGGACGGCGATGATGACGAGGCTGACGAGGAGGACCGAGCTGTCGAAGAGCTTGCCCTTACGTAGACCGGCGATGAGACCGAAGCCGATACCGAAGACGCCTTCGATCACGAGTGCCATGGCAGCAAGTTTCGCGGTGATCGGGAACGCTTGCAGCAGAACTTCACTGACCGGGCGGCCCGAGAACGACATACCGAAATCGAAGGTGAAGATGCCCTTGAGATACAGCAGATACTGCACGATGAACGGCTCATCGAGGTTGTAGCGTGCGCGCAGCTGGTCGGCCACCGCGGGGCTGATCGCCTTGTCTCCGGCGAGCGCAGCAATCGGGTCCCCTGGGAGCAGGAAGACCATTGCGTAGATCAGGAATGTGGCCCCGATGAAAACGGGAACCATCTGAAGTATTCGGCGTCCGATGTACCAGAGCACCGGATCACCTCCTTAGGAGGAAGGAGGACGTCACAGCGGTATTCAGCGTGGGCGTCGTACGAGGCGAGCGAGGCTGAATCAAGAGCCGTGAGAAAAGATCAGTTCTTCTCGATCTGGCTGTAGATCGGGACTCCGTCCCAACCGATCTTGACGTTGGTGACATTCTCCGACCAGCCACTGGCCGCGTTGCGGTACCAGGTCGGTACCGCAGGCAGATCGTTCAGAAGGATCTCCTGTGCCTGGTTGATCAGGTCCTGCGCCTTGTCCTTGTCGGTCTCGCCTGCCGACTCACGCAGCAGACGATCGAACTCGGGGTTGGAGTACTCGCCGTCGTTGGAGCTGCCACCGGTCTGGTAGTTCTGGGCAAGGAAGCCGTACTGCTGCGGGTAGTCACCCTGCCAGCCCGAACGGAACGCCGTCGGGATGGTGCGGTTGGTGGCTTCGGTCCGCAACTGCGCGAACGTCGGGTAGGGAGCGCCCTGTGCCTCGATACCGAGGGTGTTGCGGATGCTGTTGCTGACTGCGTCGACCCATTCCTGGTGTCCGCCATCGGAGTTGTAGGCGATGGCGAAGCTACCGGACCACGGCGCGATGGCGTCGGCCTGCGCCCACAGCGCCTTGGCGCCGTCCTTGTCGTAGTCGACGTTGTCGACGTCACTGAGATCCCCGGTCCAGCCTGCGATGGCGGGGCTGGTGAAATCCTGTGCAGGCGTACGGGTGTTGTTGAAGATCTGCTTGGTGATCTGATCGCGATCGATCGCCTTGGAGATCGCCTGACGACGCAGCACACCCTCTTCGCCACCGAAGTGCGGCAGACGGCCCGGGATGGTGAAGGTTTCGATGCTCGCGGACGGCTGATTGACCGTACGGCCGGGCAGATCCGACTCGAACGTCGTCACTGCACTGGACGGGACCTGGTCGAGGACGTCGACGTTGTTCGACAAAAGATCCGTGTACGCGGTGTCGAGGTTGCTGTAGAGCATGAAGTTGATGCCGCCGTTGGCGGGCTTGCGATTGCCTTCGTAGTCCGGATTGGTCACCAGATCGATGCGGACGTTGTGCTGCCACGCACCTTCCTGCGCAAACTTGTACGGTCCGTTGCCGATCGGGTTCTCCCCGAACGCTGCTATGTCGGCGTATGCGACCTCGGGCAGCAGGTAGTACGCGGCGAAGCCGAGGCGATCGGGGAACGCTGCCTCGGGCTGCTCGAGCTCGATGGTGAACGTCTTGTCGTCGACGACCTTCAGGCCGGACATCGTCTGGACCGTCGGGTTCTCGGCAGCGACCTCGTCGTAGCCGAGAATCGGGTCGAAGAACGAGCCTTGCAGCTGCGCATTGGTGGACAGCGCGCCGTAGTTCCAGGCGTCGACGAAGGATTTCGCTGTCACCGGCGTGCCGTTGGTGAACTCCCAGCCGTCCTTCAACGTCACGGTGTAGTTCTGGCCGTCGGCGGAGTCGATCGAGTCGACGACCTCGTTCTCGATACCGCCCTCGGGGGTGTACGAAACCAGTCCGGCGAAGGCCGAGTCCACGACTCGCCCACCGGTGTTTTCACTCGTATTGGTGGGAACCAGCGGATTCTGCGGCTCCCCACTCCACGCGTTGATGATTGCAGCGCCGTCACCGGACCCACCGCCGCTGGTCGAATCACTCGATGAGCACGCCGTCACCAGCGCCGCTCCCACGACCACTGCAACCGCAGCTGTCGCGATGCGTGTTCTGCGCAAGACAAATCCTCCATCTTTGGTTTGACCACGGTGTCAACCGTGATCGACCCCGGGGCGTCACGCCCACGGGGGTATGTGGGGCGACCGCCGGCCACAGCTCGAGGAGCCGAAGCAACGATCCAATAATCGAAACTTCAACCACACCCTGAAACGAACCTGTGAACTCCCCCAGAAACAGGAGACGCTCGCACAGGCTCGCAACATGTTCGAAACGATTCGGCAACCGATTTCCCACGTGGTGAGAGCGATCTCCCGACAACCTCTCCGACTGAACCGCACTCTGGACCGTCCATCGCTCGAAACCTACCGATTACCGCAGATCAGAGGGTTGCAAGCGAATGCAACGGTGCGACAGCCCTCACATGTGACTACCCTCACAAGGGCTCGCGCGGAGGCTGCAGAGCGACTGTTCAGCTCGTTCGTGATGGCATAGGTAGCCGCCCGAGCGCGAAGAGAACCACGACGAAAGAGAGCCATTCGAGATGACGACCAGCACCTCCGGTGACCACGACACTGCCGCCGAGGAGACCTACCCGCCGTCGGCGGAATTCGCCGCGCAGGCGAATGCCACAGCAGATCTCTACGACGTCGCCGCGAAGGACCGCCTCGCGTTCTGGGCCGAGCAGGCACGCCGACTGCACTGGCATACCCCGTTCACCGAGGTGCTCGACTGGTCCGACGCTCCCGTCGCCAAATGGTTCGCCGATGGAAAGCTCAACGTCGCCTACAACTGCGTCGATCGACACGTCCTCGACGGCCATGGCGAGCAGGTTGCCATTCACTGGGAAGGCGAACCCGGTGACAGCCGCGACCTCACCTACGCCGACCTGCTCGCAGAGGTCAGTCAAGCGGCCAACACCCTGACCGACCTCGGACTGGTCTGCGGCGACCGCGTCGCCATCTACATGCCGATGATCCCCGAAGCCATCATCTCGATCCTCGCCTGCGCCCGCCTGGGCTTGACGCATTCGGTCGTCTTCGCCGGCTTCTCCGCCACGGCACTGCGTTCACGCATCGACGACGCCGAAGCCAAACTCGTCATCACCACGGACGGGCAGTGGCGCCGCGGTAAGCCCGCACCGATCAAGGACACCGTCGACACCGCCGTCGACGGCGCACAAGGCAGTGCCTTCGAGAACGCTGCCGCGTCAGTCGAACACGTGCTGGTCGTCAAGCGGACCGACTCCGAGGTCGCCTGGACCGAAGGCCGCGACATCTGGTGGCACGAGAGCGTCGCTCAGGCTTCGAAAGAGCATGAGGCTCAGCCGTTCCCGGCCGAGCACCCACTGTTCATTCTCTATACCTCCGGCACGACGGGTAAGCCGAAGGGCATCGTGCACACTTCCGGTGGCTACCTGACTCAGACCTCGTACACGCACCACAATGTGTTCGACCACAAGCCAGGCAAGGATGTCTACTGGTGCACCGCCGACGTCGGTTGGGTTACCGGCCACTCGTACATCGTCTACGGTCCGCTCTCGAACCGCGCGACGCAGGTCGTCTACGAGGGCACCCCGAATTCCCCTGACGAGCACCGGCATTGGAATGTCATCGAGAAGTACAAGGTCTCGATCTACTACACCTCCCCCACTCTCGTGCGTACATTCATGAAGTGGGGCAAAGAGATTCCCGAGGCACACGACCTGACGTCGATCCGGCTGCTCGGCTCCGTCGGTGAACCGATCAACCCGGAGGCGTGGCGTTGGTTCCGCGACGTCGTAGGCGGCGGTACCGCACCCATCGTCGACACCTGGTGGCAGACCGAGACCGGTGCGATCATGATTTCACCGCTGCCCGGCGTGACATCCACCAAGCCCGGCTCCGCGATGGCCCCGCTTCCAGGGATCTCCGCCAAGATCGTCGACGACGACGCAAAGCCACTGGGCAATGGCGGCAACGGATATCTGATCCTCGACGAGCCGTGGCCGGCGATGCTCCGCGGCATCTGGGGTGACATGGAGCGATACAAGGACACGTACTGGTCCCGCTACGCCGAAGAAGGCTGGTACTTCGCGGGCGACGGCGCCAAGTACGACGAGGACGGCGCATTGTGGGTCCTCGGACGCGTCGACGATGTCATGAACGTCTCGGGCCACCGGATCTCCACCTCCGAGGTGGAATCAGCGCTCGTGAGCCATCACGGCGTCGCCGAGGCGGCAGTTGTCGGTGCTGCCGACGAGACCACCGGTCAGGGCATCGTCGCGTTCGTGATTCTGCGCGCAGGCATCGAGAACACCGGTGACGACCTGATCGCGGAGCTCAAAGCTCAGGTATCGAAGGAGATTTCGCCGATCGCCCGCCCCCGCGAGATCTCGATTGTTCCGGAACTACCCAAGACTCGCTCCGGCAAGATCATGCGACGCCTGCTGCGCGATGTTGCCGAAGGCCGCGAACTCGGTGACGTCTCGACTCTCGTCGATCCGAAGGTCTTCGATTCGATCAAGAAGGGTCGCTAGCGACCGGTGAATGGGCATACGCCCCGCGAGGGATGTATGCCCATTCACGCCCTAGTCCGTCAGTGACTGATCGCGGGTTTCCTTCATCAGGATCAACGCGATCAACGTCAGCACCGCGGCGACGGCAAGGTAGACCCCGACCCATCCGACGCCGTAGCTGCTCACCAGCCAGGTCGCGATGAACGGCGCCACTGCCGCACCGAGGATCGACGCGGTGTTGTACGAGATTCCCGAGCCCGTGTAGCGCACGTTGGTCGGGAAGAGTTCGGGCAGCACGGCACTCATCGGACCGAAGGTCAGACCCATCAATCCGAGTCCGATGCACATGAACACGAGCATCCGACCGGCTGTCGCGCTTTCCGGTGCGGCGAACCAGTGAAACGACAGACCGAACGCAATGATCGCAATCGTGACGATGATGAGGGTCGGGCGCCGACCGTATTTGTCGGCGAGCAAACCTGCCACCGGAATCAGTGCCGCGAAGAAGAGCACTGCGATCAGCTGAAGCTCGAGGAAATCGGTATACGCGATGGTGATCTTCGGGCCACCTGCGTCGGAGACTTTGCCGGTGCCGTAACTGACCACCCAGGTCGTCATGATGTAGAAGAGCGTGTAAGTGGCGAGCATGATGAACGTGCCGAGGATCAGCTGGCGCCAGCTCGTACGGAAGACCTGGGCCAGCGGAGTCTTCACCTTCTGCCCACGCGCGACGGCCAGCTTGAACACAGGCGTCTCTTCCAGTTTGAGTCGCACGTACAGACCGATGATGACGATGACGGCGCTCAGCAGGAACGGCACACGCCATCCCCACGTGAGGAATGCGTGGTCCGTTGCGGAGTTTGCGGAGTCGTAGCCGGTGGTGACGACCAAAAGCAGAAAGATCCCGTTGGCGAAGAAGAAACCGATCGGTGCACCCAACTGCGGATACATCGCGGCCCAGGCTCGCTTGCCGGGCTTGGCTGTTTCGGTCGCGAGCAATGCTGCGCCGCTCCACTCGCCGCCGAGTCCCACACCCTGCGTGAACCGCATGATCGCGAGCAGTGCGGGCGCCCACAGGCCTGCCGCTGCATAGGTGGGCAGCAATCCGATCGCGAAGGTCGCCGCGCCCATCGTCAGCAGTGAACCCACGAGCGTCGCTTTACGCCCGATGCGGTCGCCGAAATGGCCGAACAGAACCGATCCGATGGGGCGTGCGACGAAAGCGAGTCCGAACGTCGCGAACGATGCCAGCAGCGCGGTCGTCTCGTTACCCGCGGGGAAGAACAACTTGGGGAAGACCAATACTGCGGCAGTCGCGTAGATGTAGAAGTCGAAGAATTCGATCGACGTGCCGACCATGGATGCGACGACGATGCGAGACCGCGGTACCTCCGGGGCAGCAGCGGTGGCGTCGCTTGGGACGGCCGAGGTAGTGATCACGGTTAGGACTCCTGAAGAGGGGGGTATGTAGAGCGCAAATTACCTGATGAAAACCTGAGAATTACAGCCGATGCCCGAATACACCGCCGAAGCATTCACCGTTAATCTGAGAGCGCCATCACAGGGCGAGTTCCGACTGTGAGGCAGAGTGCGTCGGGTCGGCACTAGTGTTAACCGAAGAATGCCGTCGAGACGGAGTCGCAAGACGACATCTCGGAATCAATCAGCACCAGCAAGTGGAGGGGTCGAGAAGTTGAGCGTGACCAATCGCGGTAATGGCAGTGCTTATCCGGACGGGGTGCCGAACACGATTTCGTCCATTCCACTGACGGAAGTAGACCACCGCGCACCAGGTACCGGCAGCATCGGGAACCTTGTCAAGGATGCGACGACGCAGGTGTCGACGCTGGTCCGCGCCGAGGTCGCACTGGCCAAGGCCGAGGTCACAGGCGAGATCAAGAAGGGCCTACAGGGCAGCCTCTTCTTCATCCTTGCTCTGGCAGTCGTCGTCTTCAGCGCGTTTTTCTTCTTCTTCTTCTTGGCCGAGACACTCGATATCTGGTTGCCGCGGTGGGCCGCCTTCCTCATCGTGTTCGTTTTCATGCTGCTCGTGGCTGCCCTGCTCGGGTTCCTCGGCTACCGGCGCGTCAAGAAGCTCCGTAAGCCGGAGAAGACGATCGAATCGCTCAAGCAGGCCTCGACTGTCCTGCCGCACCAGCACGGGTCGACACCGGCAATTCCCGGGTACAAGCAATAGCGACGTCGGTAGCGGGGCAAGAAAGAATGACTCGGCCTGATCCGTCCACTGTTCGGTTCGCCGGTCCGTGGACACACCGCGACATTCATGCCAACGGCATCCGGTTCCACGTCGTCGAGGCCGACGACGCGCCTGCCGATGCCCCGCTCGTAGTTCTCCTGCACGGCTTCGCAGATTTCTGGTGGTCGTGGCGTCACCAACTGACCTCGCTGACCGAGGCAGGGTTCCGCGCTGTGGCTGTCGACCTCCGTGGATACGGAGACACCGACAAGCCACCGCGTGGATACGACGGGTGGACGCTGGCCGGCGATGTCGTCGGCTTGATCCGAGCGCTGGGATACGGCGAGGCGACTCTCGTCGGGCACGCCGATGGCGGTCTGGTGTGCTGGGCTACTGCCGCGCTGCATCCCCGAATGGTCCGGTCGATCGGGTTGGTCGGGTCCCCGCATCCCATCGCGTTGCGCCGGGCAGTCCTGCGCAACAAGTCCCAACGAGCTGCACTGCTCCCGCAGTTCTTGCGATACCAGGTGCCGCTGGTGCCCGAACGCACGCTGACCAAACACAACGGTGCCGCCGTCGAGCAGCTCCTCCGAGCGCGGTCGGGAGCCGGCTGGCAGGACTCGGACGAGTTCGTCGAGGCAGCGACGCAGATGCGCTCGGCGATGTGCATTCCAGGAGCGGCACACAGCGCCTTGGAGTACCAACGATGGGCATTTCGAAGTCAATTTCGTTCCGACGGACGGAAGTTCATGCAGGCCATGGGCACCCGGTTGCGTATTCCGGTATTCCAGATCAGAGGCGAACTCGATCCGTACGTGCTACCTCGATCGGTAGCCACCGAGACCCGCTGGGCCCCTGATCAGCGCTTACACACGGTGCTCGGGGCCGGTCATTACGCGCATCAGGAAGCTCCTGCCGAAGTCACCGCACAGTTGTTGGCCTTGTTGGCGCTCTAGGTTCGACGCGTACCCCGCATCCGACCTAGAGAATGCAGTTGCCTGTTCCGACTGCGACCGGGCTCTCGAGGCTCTGCTCGAGCTCGTCGGATACTTCGGGTGCGGTGAGCACGAATCCGGTGTCGGGATCGTCGACGGCAGCACCGAAGACGAGCCCGAGGACCTGTCCGTCTTCCGCGACGAGTGGGCCACCCGAATTGCCCTGCCGCACGCTGCCTCGCACGGTGTAGACCTGGCGTTGAACCGTTCCGGTTCGGTAGATGTCCGGGCCCTTCAAGTTCAAAGTTTCTCTGATGCGGGCGGCGCTTGCCGTGTACGGCCCGCCGCCCGGGTATCCCAGGACCAGTGCACTGTCTCCGGTGACGGCCGGGTCGGGCGCGAAGTTCAACACCGGAGCGCGAAGACCCGGTACCCGCAGGATCGCCACGTCTTCCTGGGGATCGAAGAGCACGACCTCGGCGTCGAACACCGTGCCCACCGAGTCGACGGTGACGCCTTCGGTGCCGGCGACGACATGCGCATTGGTCATCACAAGCTCGGGGGCTACGACGAATCCGGAGCCCTCCAACGCCTTCTGGCAGCTCGGAGCCAGGCCGCTGACCTTGAGGACGCTGGCACGCATCTGATCCACCAGGGGGTTCGTCTGCAGCGCCGGGTCCGGGTCGGATACTTCCGCTACCGGGGTTTTGCCGAACGGTCCGATGACGTCGGGAAGACCCGAGGTGTCGAGCAGCGCCGAGAATTCCTTGGGTACTTCACGAAGCCATTGTGGGGCCACTTCGTCGACCTTGCCCAACACCTTGGAGCCACGAACCGCGCCGGCAACTTCGGGCTGCGAGGACGACGTCAACGGAATAGCGAGCAACCATGCGGCAGCGAGAACGGCCATGGCTTGCAGGCCGGCGCCGACGACGCTGTCGGCCGAGCGAGCGCCGCGCGAATGTATTCCACTGCGCAACGCACGGCCGAGCACCATGCCCGATACCTCACCGACGATCACCAACACCACGATCAGCGCGATTCCGACGAATACTCGCATTCGAGCGCCGTCGACGTGCAACAGAACATGCGGCGCGATCAGAATTCCCGCGACGGCACCGAGCACCACACCGAGAAATGCCAACGCCGACGCCACTGCACCTTGTCGCCATCCCGACATCGCTGCCAGCAGCGCCACCGCGAGGACGACGAGATCTACCCATCCGGACCCGCTCACTGATCGAGCCCCGCTCCTACAGCTGCCAAGCTGGCCTCCAGATCACGAATGTCGCCGGTATCCCACTCCGTCTCCCAACCGGACACTGCGAGCAGGCCCGCCAGGATACCGCCGGTGAATCCCCACACCAGCATTCCGTCGACGGCGAATGCCGGACCCTGATAACCCGCCGGGTGGCGGACCTGGAAACGGTTGTCGGGATCGAGCAGTGCGCGGATCGGTACCCGAACCACTCGGGCGGACTCGCCGGTGTCGACAACACGAACTTCGCTCGGCCTTCGCCAGTATGCAAGCACTGGGACGACGTCGAATCGTGACGGCGGGACATAGATGCCCGGCATCGTCGCGAGCGGTTGCACACCTGCAGGATCCAAACCGGTTTCTTCTTCGGCTTCGCGCAGAGCTGTTGCGACCGGTGAGACGTCGCCGGGGTCCGTAGCGCCACCGGGGAACGCGATCTGTCCGCTGTGCTGGCGCAGCGTCGACGCTCGCTGGGTCAGCAGCACATCCGCGTCGGCGGGGAGTCCGCCCCGCGAGGTGTGGTCCGGCTCGGGCGAGCCACCGAACAGTACGAGGACCGATGCCGGACGCGTCGACTCACCGGCCGCGGCAGTGCGCTGCAGTACCGGGTTGATGCCTGTCGTGTCCAGCAAGCCGCGTTCACCGCCGACCGCCTCGACGACACCGCGAAGCCACTCCGGGGCGCTCATCGCGCGAGTCCGAGATCGTTCTCGACTGCATCTGCTATCTCTTCGACACTTCGAAACGGTTGCGGCAGCACCTTGGCGACATTGCCATCCGCGTCGATCAGAATCGATACCGGGAGGACGGGCGGAGCGCCGACGGCTGCTGCTATGCGGCCGGCTTCGTCCTGGACACCGGGCAGCGATACGCCGTAGTCGGCGAGCTTGGCGAGGCCGTTGCCTTCGTTGCGGTCCTGGTGCACGGTCAGGACGGTCAGACGGTCGGCCACACTGTCGGCGTACTGCTGAAGATAAGGGAGTTCCTCAGCGCACGGCCCACACCAGTACGCCCACAGATTGATCAAGGCGGGCTTACCTGCCAGTGCTTGGCCGACGTCGATGCTGCTGCCGTCCGAGACACACTCGAGCACGATCCCCGTCAACGGGCCTGCCGGTGCGGGTGATCCTGGATCGGGAGTCGGGCAGGGCTCCAACTGTGCCCGCTCGCGAAGCGAGGCGAGCCCTTCGATGGAATCGACGGAACCACCCGCAGAGCCCACGGTGGGCCCTTGGCCCGTAGCGAGGCCACCGATCGGCGGTTGCAGACCCGGGTTCGTATCGCGCGGCCACAGGGCATAGATCATCCCGACGACGACGATCAGTGCCAGCAGCGACCAGCGCAGTGCAGATTTGTTCACGGTGTGATTCCGGCGAGCGCGAGGAGATGTTCGGTCTCCGGACCCTTGACCAGAGCCGCGGCCTGCGTCTTGTCCACCGGACCGATTCCGTAGGACGGGCAGTCCTTGGCCAGAATGCACACCCCGCAGGCCGGCTTCCGGGCGTGGCATACGCGGCGTCCATGAAAGATCACCCGGTGCGAGAGCAAAGTCCATTCCTTGCGCTCGATGAGTTCGCCGACGGCGTGTTCGATCTTGACCGGGTCTTCCAAGTCAGTCCATTGCCAGCGTCGGACGAGTCGAGCGAAGTGGGTATCGACGGTGATGCCGGGGACGTCGAATGCGTTTCCGAGGACCACATTGGCCGTCTTACGACCGATGCCGGGAAGGGTCACCAGGTCCTTCAGATTGGCAGGCACTTCCCCGTCGAACCGCTCGAGCAGTGCGGCTCCTAGGCCGATCAGTGAGTTCGTCTTGTTGCGGTAGAAGCCGGTTGTGCGGATGTACTCCTCCAGTTCCGTTCTGTCCGCTTCGGCGTAGTCGCGCGCAGTGCGATATCTCACGAATAAAGCAGGCGTGACGAGATTTACGCGCTTGTCGGTGCACTGGGCCGACAGGATCGTTGCGACGGCAAGTTCGAGGGGGGTCGTGAAGTCGAGTTCGCAGTACACATGCGGAAACGCCCTCCCCAGCTCCCGATTCATCCGGCGGGCGCGTCTGACGAGCCCAAGTCTTGTCTCTTCGCGTTTACGCACGTCGAAGGCCTTCGAGGCTGTCGAATCCACTCCACAACTGTACGGACAAGAATCGGCATCTAATTCGCCCTGTGTTCTTATCGAGACTTTTTCGGTGTTAACTTCCCCGTATGCATGGACTCGCCGTAGTGCTTTTTCCAGTACTCCTAATGCTCTTCTCGCTCGCTATGGAGCGCGTCGAAGGCAAGCTGAGCAAGCTGGCGGTTCGTGAGCACGACGTCGAGGAGTTTCTCGATCAGGCCAGTAGTTCCGAGGTGGCAACGCTCGCAAACGACGGCTTCCCCAACGCTCTCGCCAAACTCAACGACCGCAAGAGCCGCCCCCATGTGGTGAAGGATGCCGGCGCATTGGTGGACCAGCGCGCAAGCTGAGCGGTACGTAACGTCCGGCATGCCCGTTTCGAGATGAAGATCCGGTGAACTACCCCTGGTCCATTCATTCTCTTCTAGGGTTCCGTGGCGCCGATCACTCGATATCGGACTCGGCGAAGTAGACTTCACCGAGATTCTTGTCATGTTCAATTATTGGTGTGGCGTTGCTGGCCTTCGGGTACGCAACCTGCGCCGTGTAAAAACGCCTTGTCGATCCGGAAACCTGTATCGACGACATCCCAAAAGGAGCGCAAGTGGACGACGTCCTGGCACGGGCCGGCATCTTCCAAGGAGTCGAACCCTCTGCGGTAGCAGCGCTGACCAAGCAGTTGCAGCCAGTCGATTTCCCCCGAGGACACGTGGTCTTCAACGAGGGCGAGCCTGGTGATCGGCTGTACATCATCGTTTCCGGCAAGATCAAGCTCGGCCGCCGCTCCCCGGACGGCCGCGAAAACCTGCTGACCATCATGGGCCCGTCGGACATGTTCGGTGAGCTCTCGATTTTCGACCCGGGCCCGCGTACGTCCACGGCGACGACGGTCACCGAAGTCCGTGCCGTCAGCATGGACCGCGACGCTCTGAAAGCGTGGATCGATCAGCGTCCGGAGATTGCCGAGCAGCTTCTTCGCGTGCTGGCCCGTCGGCTCCGTCGCACCAACAACAACCTCGCGGACCTCATCTTCACCGATGTGCCCGGACGCGTCGCCAAAGCGCTACTTCAGCTCGCTCAGCGATTCGGAACCCAGGAAGCCGGGTCACTTCGTGTCACCCACGACCTGACGCAGGAAGAGATCGCCCAGCTCGTCGGCGCCTCACGTGAGACCGTCAACAAGGCACTGGCCGATTTTGCGCACCGCGGATGGCTGCGCCTCGAAGGCAAGAGCGTGCTGATCTCGGACTCCGAGCGCCTCGCTCGGCGAGCACGCTAGAACCGCACAGCTCGCTGGAAACACTGCTAGCTATCGCGTAGGTACGCCAGCTGTGTTTTGACGGACATGCGGGCGGCAGGCCACAGCTTCTTGTCAACGTCCGAGTAGACATGCTTGACCACCTGCATCGGCTTCGCATCGGCACCAAGTTCGTGCAGTGCTGCACGAACTTGGTCCAGCCGTTCGAGTCGGTGCTTTCGGTAGAACCTCACTGCCTCGGGGAAGTCGGCGATCTCGGCGCCGTGCCCAGGCAGAGCTACCTTGCCCTCACCCACTTCTTCGAGGCGGTCGAGCGAGGCCAGGTAGTCGGCGAGGGTGCCGTCTTTCGGATCGAGCACCGTAGTTCCGCGTCCCAGAATCGTGTCACCGGTCAGGACCGCGTCATCGAGGACGAAGCACAACGAATCGGCTGTGTGCCCCGGTGTCGCCAGCACCGAGATTGACAGGCCGGCCGCGACGATCACCTCTCCGTCGGTCAACGGAGAGGTGTCGCCATGGACGTACTTGGACTCGAAGGCTCGGATCGGCGCGCCACTCTTCCGGTGAAACCTCTTCAGCCCTGCCGTGTGGTCCCGATGCCGATGCGTAACAAGCGCGAGAACCACGTTGCCCGCCCCGACAACCGCGTCGAGATGCTCGGAGTCCTTCGGACCGGGGTCGACGACGACGCAGTCCCGGCTGCCAGGGGCGCGGAGAATCCACGTATTGGTGCCATCGAGCGTCATCTTGCCCGGATTGTCGGCGAGCAACACAGCAGCTGTGTCGGTCACCTGTCGTAGCTTTCCGTAGGCAGGGTGAGCAAGGGTCATAGACGTACCTTAGGACGAAGAGATGAAGTGGCACGAGGATCTTTACCTCGCGGCGTTCAGGCCTCGGGTGTGAGCTCGACGATGAGCTCGACCTCGACTGCTGCACCCAGAGGCAACTCGGCTACACCGACCGCAGAACGCGCATGCACGCCTGCATCCCCGAAGATTTCACCGAGCAGGTTCGACGCCCCGTTCATTACCGGAGGTTGGCCGGTGAAGCCGGCCGCCGACGCAACGAAGCCGACAACTTTGACTACGCGCGCAATGCGATCGATCCCGACGAGCGAGTGGATCGCTGCCAGCGCGTTGAGTGCGCACGTCCGCGCTGCTGCTGTGGCGTCCTCCGGAGAGACCTCCGCACCGACCTTGCCGATGCAGGTCAACTTGCCGTCGACCATCGGGAGCTGACCGGAGGTGTAGACGTACATTCCCGTCCGAACCGCCGGCACGTACGCGGCCAACGGCGGGACGACGGCGGGCAGTTCGATGCCCAGTTCGGCCAGTCTCGCGGACCAGTCGGCCATACCGATCAGGCCTTCGGGCGCTTGAAGTACGCCACGAGCGAGTCCCCGCCATTGGGACCCGACATGATGGTCACGAGCTCCCAGCCCTCGGAACCGTAGTTGTCCAGAATCTGCTTCGTGGCGTGAATCAGAACCGGTGCGGTGAAGTATTCCCAGATAATCTTTTCGCTCATACCGACGAGCCTAGTCGGCATCGAGGATGCAGTGGTGCCCCATCCGGCATAGGTGACGGACCACGTCACAGCCGGAGACGGTGGGCTCGGCCGTGTTCTCGGGAGCCAATGAGTGATTCGTCTATATGGTCGTGCTGTGGGAACTTCCAGTTTGTCAGCTTGGCCGGACAAGGCCGCGGCCGCTCGCTTGCACTTCGTGTCCGGCAAAGGCGGCACCGGTAAGTCGACGGTGGCCGCCGCTCTCGCACTGTCACTCGCAGCGGGCGGTCGACGCGTACTGCTGGTGGAGGTCGAGGGTAGGCAGGGCATCGCACAACTCTTCGACGTGCCGCCGCTACCGCCCGTCGAAACCCGCGTCGCTTCGGCAGAAGGAGGCGGTGAGGTCTTCGCCCTCGCCATCGACATCGAGACGGCATTTCTCGAATATCTCGACATGTTCTACAACCTCGGATTCGCCGGACGAGCGATGCGCAAGATCGGCGCCATAGAGTTCGCGACGACCATCGCACCCGGTCTACGTGACGTTCTCCTCACCGGCAAGGTGAAGGAGTGCGTAGTCAGAACGGACAGGGCCGGAAACCGCGCGTACGACGAGGTCGTCGTCGATTCACCGCCGACCGGGCGCATCGGCAATTTTCTCGACGTGACCAAAGCGATGGCGGATTTAGCCAAGGGCGGCCCGGTCCGATCGCAGAGCGAAGGCGTTGTCCGCCTGCTGCATTCGGCAAAGACCGTCGTCCATCTCGTGACACTGCTCGAGGCTCTTCCGGTGCAGGAAACTGCCGACGCCGTCCGGGAACTCGAGGCCGCAGATCTGAGGCTGGGAACCGTCATCGTCAACCGAACGGAGCCGACCTTCCTTCCGCCGGAAGCACTCGCGGACGCAGCCGATGGCGTCATCGACGCCGAGCTGATCCAGCAGGGACTGAAGCGAGCTGGAATAGCATTGTCCGACAGCGACTTTGCCGGCCTTCTCACGGAAACGATCGAACATGCTTCGACCCTGGCCGCGCAGGTGGAGAGCGGAAGCCAACTCGACGAGCTGGACACGGCACGAATGCATCTGCCGATGCTCGGCGGGGGAATCGACCTCGGCGGACTGTACGAACTAGCAGCCAAGCTCACAGAACAGGGTGTCAAATGAGCTCTCCCGCAACGGATGTCCTCGACGTCTCCAGAATCCTCCTCGAGAACTCCTCACGCATCGTGGTGGTGTGTGGCGCCGGCGGAGTCGGCAAGACGACCACGGCAGCAGCGATGGCCCTTCGCGCGGCCGAGCAGGGCAGGAAGGTCGTGGTGCTCACCATCGATCCAGCCAAACGACTCGCGCAGGCCCTCGGTGTCGGCGAACTCGACAACACTCCGCAGCCGGTAACACTCGCGGCGGGCGCCACGGGCGAACTGCACGCAATGATGCTGAATATGCGTCGAACATTCGACGAGATGGTCATCGAGCACTCGACGCCGGAAAAAGCGGAACAGGTGTTGGCCAACCCTTTCTACCA
The DNA here is from genome assembly GCF_030063405.1 of Rhodococcus sp. H29-C3. Lineage (NCBI taxonomy): Bacteria > Bacillati > Actinomycetota > Actinomycetes > Mycobacteriales > Nocardiaceae > Rhodococcus > Rhodococcus sp. H29-C3. Next base: position 749,494 of record NZ_JASITC010000001.1, read on the forward strand.
AACTGTCGCATCCTCGTTCTCCGGCACGCAGGAATACATGGCGATGGAGAAACTAGGGCAGCTCGCGGCCGATTCGACGTGGGATCTCATCGTCGTCGACACTCCGCCGTCGCGCAACGCTCTCGACTTCCTCGACGCCCCGCAGCGCCTCGGATCGTTCCTGGACGGTCGATTCATCCGCCTACTGATGGCGCCCGGTCGAGGATTGACGAGGATCGTCACCAGCGCGATGGGTTTGGCGTTGAGAGGAGTCTCGACGGTCATCGGGAGCCAGATGCTCAACGATGCGTCGGCGTTCGTTCAATCACTGGATTCGATGTTCGGCGGATTCAGGGAACGCGCGACACTCACCTATCAATTGCTGCGTGAGAGCGGGACAAGCTTCGTGGTCGTCGCTGTGGCCGAACCCGACGCGTTGCGTGAGGCTGCGTTCTTCGTGGATCGCCTCAGCAGCGAGGGCATGCCGTTGGCGGGGCTGATCCTCAATCGAACCCATCCGACCCTGTCGGCGTTGCCCGCCGATCATGCCGCCACGGCCGCCGACCAGCTGGACGATGACGACGACGCCTCAGCTGTTCTGACCGCTGCAGTGCTGCGAATCCACGCGGCTCGCGCGGTGACCGCCACGCGCGAGCTCCGACTGCTCCGCCGCTTCACAGCGGCTCATCCCCGGGTCCCCATCGTCGGGGTCCCGTCCCTGCCCTTCGAAGTCTCGGACCTTCATGCCCTACGCGCTGTGGCCGACCAACTCACCGGAACCGCATAGCGCACAACGCGACGAGAGAGCCGCCTCAGATGGCTGCTTGTGTCTGTCGTTGACTTTCGAAGAACTCGGACCACGAGTCGACCTCGGGATGCTGCTTGAGCAGCGCGCGTCGCTGACGCTCCGTCATCCCGCCCCACACCCCGAACTCGACGCGATTGTCCAGCGCATCTGCGCCGCACTGCATCAACACAGGGCAGTGCCTGCAGATCGTTGCGGCCTTGCGCTGCGCTGCCCCCCTCACGAATAGCTGGTCCGGGTCCATGCCCGAGCACCTTGCCTGCGCCACCCACGCAATACGCGCTTCGGCTTCTTCCACATCGAGCCGCGTCGGCGCTGCTGTCATGTTCATGTGCGGATCCCCTTTGCAGTTCGAACATCCTCGCTGGACGTTCCACAAGCTCTTTCGACCTCGAACTTCACCTCGAAGCACATCGACCTAGGAGCTGCCCCACATTCATATACAAGTGTTATGTGAATCACACCGTGCTCACAATTTAGGTAAAATGCGTCCCGAACGCAAGACGGGCGGGGGAACTTTCTGGTACGCCCGTCTCTACCTGCGGCTCAGCGAAAACCCGAAGAGCCGCGGCGGAGATCGAAGCCCGCGAACGGGCACAAGTCGAGCCCGCAGATCCGTGTCCACTGGGAGAGACGGCGTCGTCCACGTACGCTGTGCCTGTGTCAGTTGGAAAAACCGTGGCGAAGCTCGCCGGATGTTCAGCCCTTGCGGGTGCGTTGTTGGCCGGCGTCATGTTTCCGCTGGCAGGCGGGTTCGGATACGCATCCAACCGTGCGGCCGATACCGTCGACAATGTTTCGGCCGAATTGGTCGAGGGGTCCGTCCCTGCGGTCTCGACCATGGTCGACAGTGCAGGCAACCCCATTGCGTGGTTGTACGAGCAGCGCAGATTCGAAGTGCCGAGCGAGAAGATCTCGAACGAGATGAAACTCGCTATCGTCTCGATCGAGGACAAACGGTTCGCCGAACACAAGGGCGTCGACTGGCAGGGAACGCTGCGCGCGTTTCTGACCAACACGAGCAGCGGTCAGGTCGAACAGGGCGCGTCGACTCTGGATCAGCAGTACGTCAAGAACTATCACCTGCTCGTCGTGGCCAAGACCGACGCCGAGCGTCGGGCAGCTATCGAGACGACGCCCGCTCGCAAGATCCGCGAGATCCGGATGGCGCTCACCCTCGACAAAGAGCTGACCAAGGACGAGATCCTCACCCGCTATCTGAACCTCGTCCCGTTCGGTAACTCGTCGTTCGGGATTCAGGACGCCGCACAGACCTATTTCGGCATCGACGCCAGCGAGCTCGACGCCAGGCAGTCGGCCATGCTCGCGGGCATGGTGCAGTCGAGTTCGGCGCTCAATCCGTATACCAACGAACAGGGCGTCCTCGATCGGCGCAACACCGTCCTGGACACGATGATCCAGAACATCCCAGAACGCGCCACGGAGTTCCAGGCCGCGAGAACCGAGCCGCTCGGTGTGCTCCCCGAACCGCAAATCCTCCCCCGCGGGTGCATTGCTGCCGGCGACCGCGGGTTCTTCTGCGACTACGCGCTGCAATATCTTGCCAATGCAGGTATCAGCCGAGAGCAGATCGACCAGGGTGGATATTTGATCAAGACCACCCTCGATCCCGTTGTGCAGAACTCGACCAAAGCCTCGCTGGTGGCCAATACCAAACCGACACTCGACGGTGTCGCGACCGTCATGAATGTCATCGCACCCGGCCAGGATGCCCATCGCATCCTGGCAATGGGCAGCAGCCGAACGTACGGTCTCGATTCCGGTGCAGACGAAACGGTGCAGCCGCAGCCGTATTCGCTCGTCGGACACGGCGCAGGATCCATCTTCAAGGTGTTCACGACAGCCGCCGCCATGGAGCGCGGCCTCGGCACCAGCGCAACCCTGCAGGTTCCCAGACGCGCCGAGGTCCGAGGCATGGGCGACGGCGGCGCAAAGGGTTGCCCCGCAAACACGTATTGCGTCGAGAACGTCGGTGACTACCCTGCGTCACTCTCGGTTACCGATGCACTGGCGAAGTCTCCGAACACGGCGTTCGTCAAGTTGATCGAGTCCGTCGGAGTGACGCCGACGGTCGACATGGCGGTGCGCCTCGGCCTACGGTCCTACGCTGCACCGAGCACATCCGGCTTCGACGAGCGGAGTATGGCCGACTTCCAGAAAAACCAGAATCTCGGCTCCTTCACCCTCGGACCCACCTGGGTCAATCCACTCGAGTTGTCGAATGTGGCGGCAACCCTCGCGTCTTCGGGCAAGTGGTGCCCACCGACACCGATCGATTCGGTGTTCGACCGTAAGGGCAAGCAAGTACCTGTGACGCAGCAGGCATGCGAGCAGGTCGTCGAGCCCGGCTTGGCCAACACCCTGTCCAATGCGATGAGCAAGGACGACCAGCCCGGTGGCACATCCGCATCCGCTGCAGGATCGGTGGGTTGGACCTTGCCGATGTCCGGTAAGACGGGCACTACCGAGTCGCACATGTCCTCGGGCTTCCTCGGTTACACCAACAATTACGCCGCCGCGGTATACACCTATGGAGACTCCCCGAGCCCCGGTGAAATCTGCTCGTTCCCGTTGCGCCCGTGTGGCGACGGAAACCTGTACGGCGGCAACGAGCCGGCTCGTACCTGGTACGAGGCCGTCAACCCGGTCGCCAACAACTTCGGACCGGTCTCGCTACCTGCCGTCGATCAGAAATACGTTCGTGGATCCGCCAACGGTCAGGTTCCCGACGTGACCGGTTCGACCCAGTCGTCCGCTACCGCGACCCTGCAGGCCGCAGGTTTTCAGGTAACCGTGGTGAGCACGTCCGACACTGCAGCACGAGGAACGGTCACCGGAATGTCCCCCTCGGGATCGGCTATCCCCGGTGCGATGATCACGATTTACGTGAGCGATGGATCCGTTCGACAGGCGCCACCGGCTCCGTCGCTTCCAGCACTACCGGAGCTTCCCAACATCCAGATTCCGGCAATACCGCCGAACCTTCCGATCCCGGCCATACCCGGGCTTACAGCACCCCGCTAGAGCGGGATCCATCGCACGAAGTACGAGGGTGTGCTTCGTGCGATGGATTCCCAGCGATCGAGATTACAAGCGGTCCTTGACCGCCTTCGAGATCCGAGTGCCGTCGGCCTTGCCCTTGGCGAGTTCGGTCGCGACTTTCATGACCTGACCCATCTGCCGAATCCCGGGACGCTCACCCAATTGCTCGGCGACCTGGGCGAGTGCGGTGTCCGCAATATCGGCCAGTTCTGCGTCGGTCAATGGCGTCGGCAGGTATTCGTCGATGATCTGCGCCTCGGCATGTTCGGTCGCCGCCAGCTCACCTCGGCCGTTCTGGGTATAGATCTCTGCGGACTCACCGCGCTTCTTCGATTCCTTGGCAAGAATCTTGATTACCTGGTCGTCGGTGAGATCGTGGGCTTGTTTGCCGGATACTTCCTCGGTTTGAATCGCGGCAAGGAGCATGCGGATGGTCGCGGTTCGAAGTTTGTCTCTGGCCTTCATGGAGGTGGTCAGGTCGGTTCGCAGCTGGGACTTCAGTTCGGACATGTATCAGAACGCTACGCGGGCACTGCCCTGGCCCGCACGTCGATTGCACCACCTGACGTATCGTGGAAGACGTGTCCGTGAAAATCACTACATCGGCCCGACTCCTCGCAGCAGCAGAACGTACTCGCGCCGCTGCCTCGGAGGCCCCCATCAGAAGCGCAGCGATTGCGACAGCCGGCGCGGCGGCACTGGGTATCGGTTATGCGACTCTCGTCGAACGTAATGCCTTCACATTGCGGGAGACGTCGATGGCAGTGCTGGAACCTGGTTCGTCTTCGCTTCGGGTGCTGCACATCAGCGATCTGCACATGATGCCCGGCCAGCGTTCGAAGCAGAATTGGCTCCGCGAACTCGACAGCCTGGAACCGGATCTGGTGGTCAACACCGGGGACAACCTGTCGCATCAACGCTCGGTGCCTGCCGTCGTTCAAGCTCTCGGTCCCCTGTTGTCCCGACCCGGGCTGTTCGTCTTCGGCAGCAACGACTACTTTGCGCCCAAACCGAAGAATCCACTGCTGTACTTCAAGAAAGAGCACAAGAAGGTACTCGGTGAAGCATTGCCGTGGCGTGATCTGCGGGCAGCCTTCTCCGAACGCGGTTGGCACGACGTGACGCATGTGCGCAGAGAACTCGAAGTCGCGGGCGTACGCATCGCATCGGCCGGTGTCGACGACCCTCATCTGAAGCGCGACAGGTACGACACCATCGCCGGCCAACCGAATCCCCTCGCAGACCTTCGGCTGGGAATCACGCACTCCCCCGAGCCACGCGTGCTGGATCGTTTCGCCGACGACGGTTACGACTTGGTCCTTGCCGGACACACCCACGGCGGTCAGATCTGCCTACCGTTCTACGGTGCCCTCGTCACCAACTGCGAGCTCGATCGGTCTCGGGTGAAGGGTCCGTCGAAATGGGGCGCACATACCCAGCTGCACGTCTCGGCGGGTGTCGGCACGTCCCCCTATGCCCCGGCCCGGTTCTGCTGCAGGCCCGAGGCGACACTGCTGACGCTGACCCCTGCCCCGCGTCAAGGACCTCGCGAAGGGTCGAACGAGGGCGTTTCGCGTTCAGAGGCAGTCGTAAGCTAGACTCTCCGAGGCGGTACACGGGGTGTGGCGCAGCTTGGTAGCGCGCTTCGTTCGGGACGAAGAGGTCGTGGGTTCGAATCCCGCCACCCCGACAAAGTATCGGTGAATCACAAAAGTCCTGGCCTTTCCACAAGGCCAGGACTTTTGCGTTCTCGACTCAGTTCGCAGCAGCGCGCAGCTTCTCCAACAGCGGACCTGCGGCCTCGGCGAGGAATCGTTCCTGGGTTTCGTCGCCTACCTGCACCAGTGCGATGTCGGTGAAACCCGCCTCCCAGTACGGTTTGACGGACTCGACGATCGCATCGAGGTCCGGTCCGCAAGGAATTGTTTCGGCCACATCTTCTTTGCGAACGAATTGCGTCGCTCCAGCGAACCCGGCCGTTGTCGGGAGGTCCGCGTTGACTGCCCAGCCGCCGGCGAACCAGCGAAAGCGGTCGTGCGCGCGGTCGATTGCCGCATCCTTGTCCGGATCCCAGGAGATCGGAATCTGACCGATGGTGCGTGAGCGTCCCGAGTGCTTCTCGGTCCATTGCTTCACCAGGCCGCCATTGGGTTCGACGGCGATCAAATGGTCACCGTACGGAGCGAATCTCTCGATGGACTTTTCTCCCGAAACTGCGATTCCGATCGGGATGCCGCCGTCGGGCATATCCCATATCTTGGCGGAGTCGACTCGAAAGTGCTTACCCTCGTAGGTGATCAACTTGCCTGTGTGAAGTTGCGCGATGATCTCCAACGCTTCGACGAACATGTCCTGACGCTTGTCGATCGATGGCCATCCCTCACCGACGACGTGCTCGTTGAGATTCTCCCCGCTGCCGAGTCCGAGCGTGAATCTGCCGTCGGCGAGTATTTGCATGGTCGCGGCTTTCTGTGCGACGACGGCAGGGTGGTAGCTCGAAGTCGAAGCCGACTTTCTCGGCGCCGACCGCATACTTTACAAGTTCTTTGGGACCGCTCTGCTCGGTCATCAATGTGTAGCCGAAGTTGGTCATCGGTTTCTCCTAGATGGTTGCGCAGTCGTGACTCCGGAAGACTGACCCAGAATTTCTATATCGCCCAGCACTTTTCATCGCTCCCCTATCGATTCGTGGTGGCATCGTGCGAGCGCGCGATGGTCAGTGCCGCGTTCACGAGCGCCAGATGGCTCAATCCCTGCGGGAAGTTACCCAGGAAGGAGCCATCCGATGCGTCGATCATTTCGCTGTACTGGCCGACGTCGTTGGACATGGCAACCAGCTCGTCCATCAGGTCCATCGCTTCGTCGTCACGGCCGACGCGGGAGAGTGCGGACACTCTCCAGAAGGCGCAGGCAACGAACGTTGCTTCTTCGGCGTCGACCCCGGTGTAGCGGTAGAGCAGTGGTCCGGCGCCGAGTTCGGCACCGAGTGCATCGATGGTCGAGGACATGCGTTCTCCGCGATCGAAGTTCATCTCCGCCGCCAGCAGTACCGACGCATCGAGCCCTTCCGCGCCTGGATAAGCCATGTAGGACTGCCGCTCGTCCGACCAGCATTTCTCTTCGATGTACGACCTGATTCGCTCTCGCTCGGCTCTCCACCTGTCGGGGATGCCGGGGATCTGGCCGTCCTCGGCGAGGTAGACAGCGCAGTCGAGTGCCTGCCAGCATCCGAGCTTCGAGCTCGTGAAATGCTGCTCGTCCTCGAGTTCCCAGATTCCCGCATCTCGCTGCTGCCAGGAATCGCACGTCTGGTCTGCGATCGTCGCGAGGAGTCGACCAGTGGAAGCATCGAGCACATTGCCTGCATCGACGTACAACCGAATAATCGAGAAGAGATCTCCGAAGATGCTCAGCTGCAGTTGATCTGCTGCCCGATTACCGTTCACGACGGGCCCGATGCCACGCCAACCCGGCACGTCGGGTTGTTCGGTTCCGCCAGGTAATTCACCACCGAGGGTGTAGAAGACATTGACCAGGGGACCGTTTGCCCGGATGACTTTCAGTAGCCACGCAACGGCGGCGTGTACTTCTTCGCGCAGCCCGAACCGAATCAAAGCTCTGAGTGTGTATGCGGTGTCACGAACCCACGCGTAGCGGTAGTCCCAGTTCTTACCTCCCGCAGGATTCTCCGGCAACGACGTGGTCGCTGCGGCAGCAATGGCACCGGAAGGGCTATGAATCAACAACTTCAGCGCGAGTGCACTCCGAGCCACGTGTGCCGCCCATGGGCCGTCGTACTGGAATTCGTCGGTCCACGCACGCCAGTTCGCGATGGTTCTGTCGACACCTTCGTCGACCTCCCGTGGGTCCGGGATGTGCAGTGGTTCGTTTTCGGTGCCGGCCAGTCCTACGAGGTGCCGCGATCCAGCACTCGTGGTGAAGACGCCGTGGATGTTCTGTTCTTCGACGGTCACGTCGTCGGCCTCGAGGGTTCGTACGGCCAGCGTCACTCCGTCGACACGCAGAACGGTCCCGTGGGAAGTGTCGTAGGCCCATGGCGATGCTTTGCCCATCATCGTTCCCGGCGCGACCCGCCACTCCATGTCGACCACACCTTCGACACCGTCGATTCGACGGGCCAGTTCCAGCCACGGCAATCGACCCGCCACTCCGGTGTTGAGTGAATCGGTTACTCGCACCGAACCGGTTGCGGTTCGGTAGGTGGAGGTCAAAACGTTTGTGCCTTCGACGAATTCACGTTCGACTGTAAACGGCTCAGCCGGTGACATTTCGAATCTTCCGCCATGCTCGGCATCGAGAAGTGCCGCAAACGTCGGCGGCGAGTCGAGATTGGGAATGGGCAACCAATCGATCCGGCCGTCCATTGCGATCAGGGCTACCGTTCGCCCGTCTCCGATGGCGGCATAGTTCTCGATTGCGGTGTATCCGTGCTCACGACTCATGGTGCGGTCAGCCTCGAGATCGCACTCGACTCGAGCCGGCCGAGCAGGTCGGCGGGATCCTCGTACACTTCTTCCGCACCGGCAGAGCGTAGTTCGGCGTCGGCAACGCCGCCGCACCGAACACCGAGACAGACCACCCCCGCTTTGCGGGAGGCCTTCATGTCCCACACGCTGTCACCGACCATGACCGCGCTGCCCGCCGATACGTGGGCCCGTGCCAGTGCGACCTCCACGATCTCCGGGCTCGGCTTCGCCACCTCGGCGTCCTCTGCGGATGTCACGACCGCGACGATGTCCTCGACGTCGAGCAGATCGCGAAGAAGAGCAAGCTCGGATTCGGGTGCCGACGTCGCCAACACGACGATCGATCCGCGGTCTTCGAGCCGCTTCAGCAGGTCCCTCGCGCCGGGAAGAACCTGCAGGCGATGACTTGCCTGTCGGAAGTACTCGCTGTGAAGGCTCTTCGCCTCACTTGCGATGTCGCTGTCCGCAGATCCGACCAGCGACTCCAACAGTTTGCCACCGTCCATTCCGATGCAGCGGTGGATGCGCCAGGCCGGCACGGCAACGCCTGCCTCGAAGAATGCTCTGGACCAGGCGTCGACGTGGATGTAGTTCGAGTCGACGAGCGTGCCGTCGATATCGAACAGCACCGCAGTTGAACCTTGGCCACGCGAGAGTTCGCTCATTCCACCCTCGTACCCGAGGCGTACAGCCACGAAACAACAAAGAGGGCCCCTCGGCATGCGAGGGGCCCTCTTTCGTATCGTTGGGGCGATTAGCCGACCTGTGCCTGCCACATCCAGTGCAGCTGCTCGAGTCGTGCGGTGATCGCGATCAGCAGATCCTGGGTGACCGGGTCGGCCGCCTCGGTGTCGGCGATGCGGCCGCGTAGGCGATCGATCACCGCGGCGAGGTTATCCACCACTGCGGCGATGACCTGCTCATCCTTGGTCCAACCGTCACCGATTCCCTTGGTTCCCGCTGTCGCCGAAACCGTGGCGGAGCGGCCGTCCGGGCTGACCCCGATAGCGGTGGCGCGCTCGGCCGACGAGTCGGTGAACTCTCGCGCTGCGGCTACGAGTTCGTCCAAAGCGAGGTGGACCGAACGGAAGTTCTTTCCGATGACGTTCCAGTGCGCCTGCTTGGCGATCAAGGACAGATCGATCAGGTCCACGACGGTGCCCTGCAGCGCGTCGCCTGCGATCTTCTGCTGTCCGGCGTCGAGTGAACTGGTAATGGGGTTGTTCATGATGTGCCTCCTAATGAGAGTCGGAGAGAAGGAGCCGTGAGCGACTAGACCTTTGCGGCCTCGTCGCCAGGAGCGGTCGGCGACTGACTCGTCGTCGGCTCGGCGTCGGACTGACCTGCACGGACACCTTCTTCGACCTTCTTGCCGAGTTCTGGGTCCACATTCGACCAGTACTGGAAGACTCGAACCAGTACTTCCTCGGTCACGCCGTTGAGCGCATGTCCGACGATGTTGCCTACCAAGCGCTCCCGCGCCGCATCATCCATCACCTCGCGGTACAGCGTCCCTGGCTGAACGAAGTCACCGTCCTCGGGATGCTCGACGTAACCGGTGCGCACGAACCGTGGCTCGAAGTCCCAGGATCCGTCGTCGCCGTACGTATTCGTGTCGGCCTTCGGTCCGCCGTACGAATTCGGTGCGTACACAGGGGTGTCGGCGGAATTGAACGAGTACCGCATCGACCCGTCCTTGGAGTACGAATTGACCGGAACCTTCGGTGCATTGACGGGCAGCTGCGCGTAGTTGGCGCCGATCCGGTAGCGGTGTGCATCGGCGTAGGAGAAGACCCGGCCGAGCAGCATCTTGTCCGGGCTGAACCCGATGCCGGGAACGATGTTCGACGGCTCGAAGGAGCTCTGCTCGATCTGGGCGTGGAAGTTCTCCGGGTTGCGATTGAGAGTCATCTTACCGACCTCGATCAGCGGGTAATCCTTCTGCGACCAGATCTTGGTGAGGTCGAACGGGTTGAACTTGTAGTCTTCTGCCTCGTTGTACGGCATGATCTGCACCTTGAGCGTCCAGCTGGGGAAGTCACCCTTCTTGATGGAGCCGAACAGATCCTGACGGTGATGATCGGGCGAGGTTCCGGCAAGTTCGTCAGCCTTGGCCTGCGTCAAGAATTCGATGCCCTGGTCGGTCTTGAAGTGGAACTTCACCCAGTTGCGTTCACCGGCCTCGTTGATCAGCTGGTAGGTGTGCGAACCGAATCCGTCCATGTGGCGGAAAGACTTCGGGATGCCGCGGTCCCCCATGAGCCACGTAACCTGATGCGCGGTCTCGGGAGAGAGCGTCCAGAAGTCCCACTGCATATTGTTGTCGCGCAATCCGGAGTCCGGCATGCGCTTCTGGCTCCGAATGAAGTCCTGAAACTTCATCGGATCCCTCATGAAGAAGACCGGGGTGTTGTTGCCCACGAGGTCCCAGTTGCCTTCCTCGGTATAGAACTTGAGCGAGAATCCGCGCGGATCGCGCCAGGTGTCCGGGCTACCCTGCTCGCCCGCCACCGTGGAGAAGCGTGCCAACATTTCGGTCTTGGCGCCGGGCTGGAGAACCTTGGCCTTCGTGAATTTGCTTATATCACCGGTGATTTCGAGTTCACCGAATGCACCTGCGCCCTTGGCGTGGACGACGCGCTCCGGGACACGCTCGCGGTTGAACTGCGCCATCTTCTCGATGAGGTAATGGTCATGTAGCAGGATCGGACCCTGCGTGCCTGCAGTGAGCGAATGCTCGTCGCTGGCGACTGGGATTCCGCCATTGGTGGTGGTTGGCTTCGTCATATGCACAGCCTCCTAAGTTGATGAGTGGTTGCCGACCGAGGGACTGGCCCGGAAGGCTTGGTTCGACGCCGCCTGCGTTGCAATGGCGTTTCGAGCGGATGCAGCCGAAGGTGCCGTGTTCGAGTCGAGTTGCGAATCGTGTGTCGATGCGCAGTCGGAACAGAGCCCCCAGAACACGATCTCGGCTTCCTCGACGACGAATCCATGAGAATCCGACGGCTCGAGGCATGGCGATCGGCCGACGACGCAATCGACGTCGACCACTGTTGTACATACGCGGCAGACCAGGTGATGGTGATTGTCGCCGGTTCTGCTTTCGTACAGCGCAGAAGAACCTGCAGGCTCGATCCGTCGGAGAAGTCCGGCACCGACGCAGGCACGAAGAACGTCGTATACCGCCTGCGTGGACACCGAGCCGATGCGGGATCGCACCACTGCTGCTACCTCATCTGCATCCGAATGCGGTTGGGCTGCAACCGCAGTCAGAACCGCCACCCGTGGCGCCGTCACTCGCAAACCCACCGAGCGCAATTGCGCGGTGGGTTCGAGTGTGGCGTCGTTCAGTGGCATGCATTCGAGTATGCCCCTTTTCTGGAATTAGTCAAGAAAAGGCAGGCTAACTACACGCGACCGCCGCTGAGCAGTGTTGATACCCCCGTGGCCATCCGGCCCGAGACGATCTGCAACCCGAAATGGATGCCCGGAGTGATCCACTTGCCCAAGCTCGGACCCGACGCATCGACTTGGACCCGCGCGAGCCGTGCCTTACCCGTCAACCGCGCAGTCGCCAGAACCGAACCCTCGTCCGAAGGCTGCGCGAACCCGAGCGCACCCTTGATGGGGAAGCTCGGGCCGATACCTTTCGCCGACGTGCGCACAGACCAACCGTCTCCCGACGACCCTTCACCTGACACCCCTGCAGCCGATACCGAGGCGTCGGCAAGTACGTCGCCGCCGAAGTCCGCGAGAACTTTGGGTAGATGCCAATGGGTACGGCCACCGTGCACCGAAGTCTCGGAGTCGACGGCGATGAACGGAACCGATATTCGTGGCATCGGACCCATTCCACGGCCCGGACGCCACAACACCGGACTGGCGAGAACCTCGCGGTACGGCCCGACCGGTGAGTTCAGGTAGTCGATGACCATCACCACCGTGATCGGAATCGTCCGACTACTCAGTAGCGCACGCCCGGCGGGCCGAGCCCGATGCCACCAGATGGTGGCTTTCACTTCGGCAGGCCACGGCGGCGGCGGACTTTCCGGCCACTCGGTTCTCGTCGATTGGGATTCTGTCACGCTCCACATGTCGAACCTCCGGGAGAGTCGACCGAAACGACGGTCAACGGCAGTCGCAGTGCGCCAGGAGCAGCGGCAGGTACTACCGGGCTTCTCGGCGACGTCGGGAGGATCTCACGGTACCCGTCTCCCAGTTCTGGACGTCGGTCCGGCTCACCCTTGTTCGGCCACAACGCCATAGCTCGTTCGGCCTGGGCGGTGATGGTGAGCGATGGGTTGACACCGAGGTTGGCGCTGACGGCCGAACCGTCCACCACATGGAGACCAACGTGTCCGTAGACACGGTGATAGGCGTCGACGACGCCCGTGTCGGCCGAGTCTCCGATAGCGCATCCGCCGAGAAAGTGGGCAGTCATCGGGATGTTGACGATCTCGGCCATCGACCCTCCCGGGTCGCCGCCGATCTTGTCCGCGAGCAGCCTGATTGCCTCGTGGCCCTGCGGGATCCACTGCGGTGGCGGGTCGCCGGCTCCGGGCCGAGAGGTGAGGCGCCTGCCGAAGACACCGGACTTGGAGCCGAGCTCGAGCGAGTTGTCGTCGGTCTGCATCACCAACGCGATCACTGTCCGCTCCGACCAATGACGGACGGACAGGCTGCGAAACGCCGCTCCCGGATGGCGTAGCGCCACGCAGAGAGTCTTCAGAATACGAGGCGTTTTACCGCCACCGTCGCTCAGCACAGTCTGCAAAAGCCCGATTGCATTGCTGCCCTTGCCATATCGAACCGGTTCGATATGTGTGTGATCATCGGGATGGAACGATGAGGTGATCGCGACGCCTTCGGTGTAGTCGACCTCGCGGCCACGTGCGGTCGCGGCGAGTACTGCTTCGGAATTGGTCCGTACCAGTGAACCGATCCTGTTCGACAGATTCGGCAGTCCCGCAGTCTCCTTCATCGCCAACATCAGCTTTTGAGTTCCGTACGTACCGGCTGCGAAGACCACTTGGTCGGCCGTCAGCACGGTGACGCTTCGGCGAAGCTTGCCACCGGTCCTACGTGTGGAAACCTCGAATCCACCGCCTGGCGCGGGCCGAACAGCCGTCACGGTTGTCAGTGGAAATACCTGTGCACCAGCTTTTTCTGCCAGGTAAAGGTAGTTCTTGACAAGAGTGTTCTTGGCCCCGACCCGGCATCCCGTCATGCACGATCCGCACTCGGTACAGCCGGTGCGCGTTGGCCCGACGCCACCGAAGAACGGATCCTCCGACTCCTGCCCTGGCGTTCCGAAGAAGACACCGACCGGCGTACTGGTGAAGGTGTCCCCGACTCCCATGTCCTCGGCCACTTCCTTCATGACCTTGTCCGAGGGCGTGATGGTCGGGTTCGTCTCCACGCCCAACATCCGTTTGGCCTGGTCGTAGTACGGCGCGAGTTCCCGATGCCAGTCGGTGATGTGCCCCCATTGCGGATCCTCGAAGAATCGGCGCGGGGGTTGGTACAGAGTGTTGGCATAGTTGAGTGAGCCACCGCCCACACCTGCGCCCGCCATCACGAGGACATCGGGAAGTAAATGGATTCTTTGCACGCCGTAGCAACCTATAGCGGGCGCCCACAAGTACTTTCGAAGCCGCCAACTGGTCTTCGGCAGTTCGTCGTCGGTGAAACGTCGACCGGATTCGAGTACTCCGACGCGGTATCCCTTCTCCACTGCGCGCAAGGCCGCCACGCTACCGCCGAACCCTGATCCGATGACGAGGACGTCGAAATCACTCATACCCGAACACCTTTCAGTGCTGCCGTACTCACATAGTCCGCAGTGTCGAAGGTCCGAGTCGAGTTTCGGAAGGTGAAGGTGTAGGTCGGCCACATCACCGGATTGCGGCCTTCCGCATCCAGATACCAACTCGAGCAGCCACCCGAATTCCACACCGTTCCTGCCAACGAGTCGTGAATCCACGAATTATATTGCCGCTGAGCTGCTTCGGTGACCTCGACGCTGGCGATCCCGCCCTCGCGCATCTGTTCGAGTGCGGAGGCGAGATAGTTCGCCTGCGACTCGAGCATGTACACGATCGAACTGTGACCGAGGTTCGTATTGGGCCCGTACATGAGGAACAGGTTGGGGAACCCATGCACCGTGGTGCCGCGGAATGCGTTGGGGCTGCCGTCCCAATGCTCGGCGAGGGTGCGCCCGTCGAGGCCTGTCAGAGCGTGCGATACCGGAGGCTCCGTCGGCGTGAACCCCGTGGCGAAGATGATCGTGTCCACCGGATAGTGATTTCCCGACGCGTCGAGCACGGAATCGGCGGTGATTTCGGTCAGGCCGCTGGTCACGAGGTCGACGTCGGGCCGATCGAGAGTGGAGAGCCAATCGTTGGAGAGAAGCATTCTCTTGCAGCCGATCGTGAAGTCCGGAGTCAGCGCAGCTCGGGTCAGAGGGTTCTTCACCTGCCTGCGCAGATGAGCCTTGGCCACCACCGACACCGCCGGTAGCACCCAGGGGTTGTGCGCCAGCGCGGTGACGTAGAGCTCGCGGTAACTGTATATCGTTCCACGTACTGCCTTTTGGACAGCCGGGAACTTCCGATACAGCATGCGTTCGGCTTTACCGAGGGTGCGGTCCAGCCTGGGAACTACCCACGCGGGCGTTCGCTGAAATACCGTCAGCCGTTCGACGCGGTCGACGATCTCGGGAACGAACTGGACAGCGGACGCGCCGGTACCGATGACCGCTACGCGGCGACCAGTCAGGTCCTGCTCGTGATCCCACGTCGCCGAGTGGAATACCGTGCCAGTGAACTTCTCCAGACCGGGTACGTCAGGAAACTTCGGGGTCGATAATGCACCGGTGGCGGCAACGAGGACGTCGGCGTGCACGATGCCCTTGCTCGTCTCTACGATCCAGATGTTCTGCGCCGCATCCCATCGTGCCGCATCGAGCGAACAGTCGGTGATGATCCTGCGACCCAGACCCGACTTGTCGACGACGCCGCGCAGGTAGCGGTAGATCTCAGGTTGACGCGCGAAGGTGTGCGACCACTCGGGGCTCGGTGCGAAGGAAAAGGAGTACAGCGAGGTCGGGACGTCGCAGGCGCATCCCGGATAGGTGTTGTCACGCCAAGTTCCGCCGATCTCGTGTGCTCGTTCGATGACGAGAACGTCGGCGTCGGGGTCGTCCTGCAGGATGCGGGAGACCGCGGCGATACCGGCGAACCCGGCTCCCACAACAAGTACGTGCACCGATTTCGGCAACGCAGATTTTTCAAGAGGAGTGGATTCCTCGGCAAGGACCGATTCGGCTTTTGTCATGACTGGATCACCTTTGCCTCCCATACCGGGAGAAGTCGGGCCCGCAACTGGGCGTCGGCGTCGGAAGTACGAAATATCGACGACACCGCCAGTCCGCGAGCGAGTTCTACGCTCAGTTCGATGGATTCGGGCGACATCGTCTTACCCATGATTGCGGTGGCCCCGCCGGCAATGGCGTCGGCGACCTTGCGTTCCAGCGGGACCATTGCCTCGTGCAATATCGGGTCGGTTCGCGCGGCCACCCACAGTTCGAGGGCGGCGTAGAACAGCGGTCCGGAGAACGCTTCGCTGAGAAGTTCGACGCCCCGGGTGCCATCGGTATTCGCCGCGAGGATTTCGGCCAGCCGCTTGTCCACCAGATGTTCGACGGCGGCGATGAACAGCGATTCTTTGGTCGGGAAGTGGTGCAATTGCGCTCCGCGGGACACGCCTGCGCGACGGGCTATCTCTTGTGTGCTGGTCTTTGCGAAACCCTTTTCGACCAGGCAGTCGATTGCCGCGTCGAGCAATTTCGTCTGTGTACCGGCAGTGCGTTGCGCCTGCGTGCGCCGCTCTTGCGGCTGAGTGCTCTGGGTCACATGCGCGACTGTAGCCTGAAATCAACAAACAGTCCAGACTGATTGTAAGTGTGGTGAGATCGCAGCCACGCACCTGCTCGCCGAGGCGGGTGCCCACACTCACCGCTACGTGGGCATTTTTACGTGAAGCACAGAGAGCGCTTCGCGGACACTTCTCGTGAGTCTCGTCGAATCGTGGACAGAATGTGAACTGGCTCATATAGTCAGCCGGTAATACCGAGCGATCGCTCGGTCGCTTGAGGAGGAAGTATGACGCCATTCGTGGAAGGTTCTGGCGATATCCGGGTGCTCGTATTGCACGGGTGGGCGCTTGATAGTGCTGTGTGGGCCGCGGCCCGATTGGAGACGAATCTCGACAAATTCACTTACGCTTTTGTCGACTTCCCTGGCTATGGCCCGAACCGTTCCGACGCTGACTCGCCTACGGACGGCATCGATGGCATGGCGGCGGCGGCTCTAGCTGCGGCCGACGACATTGGCTGGGACAAGTTCGCGATCCTTGGCCACTCGATGGGCGGCGCGACCGCCCTCCGAATAGCAACTGTGGCTTCGGATCGTGTGAGCTCAGTGGTCGCGCTAACTCCCGTCTCGCCTTTCGGCACCCCGTTCGACAAGGCAACGTATGAGGGATTCGCCTCTGCGTACTCCGATCCAGGCCCGACGTTGGGCGGACTGGCTCCGCACCTCAGTGACGCTCAGCTTCAAAACCTGGTGGCGCGATCGCAAACGGTTCTGGACCGGGAAGTGTGGGAGGCCTACTTGGCGAACTGGAGCAACGCGAGTTTTGGCAGCGAACTCCCCGGATACCACGGCCGAGTCATATTGGCCTATGGGGAAAGCGATCCATTCGTCAGCAAGGAGTACCTGCAAGAAACCGCCGACTCGCTCCCCAACGCTTCGATGGTCGCCATTGAGCACGCCGGCCACTACCCCATGGTCGAGGCGCCGGTCCAGACCGTGCGGCTCTGGGAAGACGCATTCACCGACAAGCAGGAATGAGATCCATCATGACCAAGGTTCCGTATCGGGGCATGCCCCCCACTGTGTGGGCACCCGAGGCTCCCCAACTCATCCGCGATGCACGCATGGTGATCGTGGGCTATCAATCCGACCGCGAAGCGCTACAGGAAATGCTTCCCCCGGGCCTGGTTCCGCACGAAAACAACACAGTTCAGATGAATATGTACGACATCGAAGCCGACCAGAGCAGCGGGTTTGGGGGGTTCTCCCTGACGTACCTGACGGTTGAAATCGACGGGCACGACAGTCTCGCAGCCGACGGCGCCATGGCGATTCCGGGCCGATACTTCGCGTATTACTGGAACAGCTCCCAGCGAGTCATCTCGTACGCGCGAGAATCCTCCGGCATCCCGGCAATGCTCGGCACACGAACCGCGGAACTGGAGGGAAGCAAGCTCACCTCCACCCTGAGCATCGACAACAGCGCAGCCATCACGGTGTCGGCAAGCGTCACCGACACGCCCGTCGGCAACCTTGGCGGGCATCTGAATTACTACAGTCACCGCCAGATCCCAGAACCGTCTGGCGGGTACGCAGCGCTGAGTCAACTTATCGAGCTTCCTCTCCCGTTCACCGTCGAACTCTTCGACGCGTCGGTCGACGACATCACGTTTACGATGCCCGACGGGCATCCCGCGGCGAAGCTCGCTCCGACCACCCCGTTGAACGTCACCTCACTCCTATACGGCGACGTGACATTCACATATTCAATGGGCCGAGTCATCCATGACTACCTCGAGGACCCTGATCCCGGAAACCTCTAGTAGAGCCTGTCGCTCCTGCTGACAGCAGACCACTTTTTTGCCCGCGTGCGTCGGCTCCAGCCCGATTGAATCCCCTCCTCACTCGAACCCAGAAGGACCTCGATGACTACGAAAACTATCGATATCCCCCACCTTGGCGGATCCACCATCGGCTACAAGTTCGGACGCGAATACGATGCGTCGCTGCCAACCATGGTCATGGCCAACTCGTTCACCACGTCCGTGGAGCTGTACCGCCCTCAATTCGCCAACGCAGAGCTCAATGCGGCTATGAACCTCCTGGCCATCGAGCCCTACGGTCACGGCGCAACCCGCGCCAACTACCGTCAGTTCACCTACTGGGACAGCGCAGTCGCGAACCTGCAGGTCCTCGAGGCACTCGGCATCAAAAAATCGTTCGCGCTCGGAACCTCCCAAGGAGGATGGATCGCCACGCGGATGGCGATGCTTGCTCCTGATGTCATCCAGGGAATCGTTATCTTTGGCACCTCCATGGACTTCGAGAGCCAAGCGAGCATGGACAGAGGTTGCTGGAACGGGTCAGAATTCTGCAGCCCATCCATTGATGCACTATCGACGCCTGTCAGTGACGACTGGGTGGTAGGAGACGATTTCGTAAACGCCGTCCTTGGCGCCGGCTTGGGCGAAGTAGTCTCCGAGGAAGAACGCGATTTTTGGCTGCAAACCTACCGATCCAACTACACCGGAGACGAGGGCCGGCGCCGACTCCGGACGAGCACGGTCAATCTCCGCGATCGGGATGGCCTCGAGGCACGCCTCGGCGAAGTGAAGTGCCCAGTGCTGTGGGTACAAGGCACTGCCGATCAGGTTTACTCCGTCGCCAACGCCGAGCATGGAATCTCACAGTTCACGCAATCTCCTTCAGCCGAACTCCAGATCGTCGACGGGGGACAACACTTCCTGACTGCATCACACCCCGATACCGCGAACACCGCCGTGGGTGCGTTCGTCGAACGGTGGACGTGAAGCCTGCATGCGGTCCCGCCGTCGACCTTCCAAAAGCAAAGCTGTCCTTCCAAATCTGGAGTCGTAGCGCAGGTTGGCTGGAGGTCTGGCGAGGCGGGAGATGAAGAGGTCCTGGGGCGGGTGAAGATGAGTTTTACGCCAACTTTCATCCGCCTCGGGGTCTCAGCAGCGGCCATCACCCGTCGGCCCTGTCGCGGTCCGACGAGCACCCCCCACCCACAGCTAGCGCGTTGACCAGCGGCTTGCAACTGGCAGGGGCAGGAACTCGGAAGCTGAGAGTAGTTTCCTCAGCCGCCGCGTAGTCGATAGCAACCGGGTGGGTCGTCTCGGCCTGAGCTTTCCGTGTGGCATCGACGCGACTAGGCACGTAGTCGGTAACGCAGCATCATCTCGTGATCCTCATGATCAAGCATGTGACAGTGCCACATGTAACCCTGCAGCTCGGTCGAGCTCGCCTGCCCACCGCCAGCCTCGTGACCTGCATGGCCGCCATCGAGCACAGGCGCAGGACCGGCAAAAGTTGCATCGGGATCGAATCCGAGCTCGTCGGCCGTGGGGAATCGCACCAGAATTCGCGTGACGGTCCCCGGATAGGTGTTGACGGTGTCCTTCGCGCCCGACTCCCATGCGGCCGGCGGAGACAGCGGCCCGGTCACATATCGCTCGACGTCGGGTGCCCACTTGACGCCGACGTCCGGACGCGGGCTGTCTCGCATGTACGCCGTCAGATCCACCGGCGCTCGGCCGAGCGTTCGAAAGTGCACCAGATGCAGGTGAATCGGGTGGGGTTCGAGGGTGGTGTTGACGATGTTCCACTGTTCGACGACGCCCTGCGTCGGCATCTCGATATCCGGGTCGCTGTAGCGAAGATTGTTGAGCGTCATCATCGGCGGTGCCAACGACAACCCTGCCGAAGGCTGATTGACGGTCACCGTCCGCTGAACCTGGGCCGTAGGAACCATCGGGAGCAATGGTGGCTGACCCTTGCCTCCGCGATACATCGTCATGACGTCACCGACATATCCTCGGCCCGATGCCACCCTGAACTGGCAGAACAACGGCATCGGAACCGCTCCCAACGATGCAGCCTGGGCGGGTGGCGGCTCGTCGTTGCGGAGCTCGACCAGTTCGCCGGGTGCCAGCGAGCCGAAATCGACCAACACATCGACCCGTTCGGCCGGCGCCAGTCGAATACTGTCGGTCTGCACCGGCGCATCGAGAAGCCCGCCGTCGTTCCCGATCACCCAGAACCGCATCCTGTTGCCGAAGAACAGATTCCACACACTGTAGGAGCCGGCATTGACGATGCGGAAGCGGTACAGCCCCCGTGCCACTTCCATCGTCGGCCAGATCTTCCCGTTGACGACGCCGACGTCTCCGGTCGCGCCACCTTCCCATTTTCCCTGGGGGACAGTGATATTGGATCTGATACTCATACGGCCGTCAGGATTCATGATCTTTTCCTGCAGCACCAACGGCACTTCGAACTCACCGGACGGCAAGCCCAGAGAGTTGTCGGCGAGGCCCGAATCGAATTGATCCCGAACCAGATTCACTCCAACCAGACCCGCATAGACATTGATGCGCGTCATCGACATCGCGTGATCGTGGTACCACAACCCGGCAGCTTCGTTGAGCCCCGGAAACCTATGAGTGAGAGATTCACCGGACGGACGAGCATCTCGGAGTTGCCGTCACTGTCGGGTGGAGTGATACTCCCATGCAGATGCAGCGACGTCGGAGTCATGTGCCGGTCCTGCTCGCTCATCCCGTGCAGCGAAGTATCCACATCGGCCGCAAGCGGATTGCCTTCGGTGCGATTGGTGTAGTTCAACGTCCACGGCTGACCCTGCACGGACTCGATGGTCGGGCCCAGATAATCCAGTTCGCCGTATCCGAACGTCGGACCGGCCGGGAGATCAGCATGGAAAGAATGCATCGCACTCCGCGCATCGAGCGACACCTGCGAACCCCCGACAACCGGCAGCCTCGGCAACTCGTCACGAAACGGTGCAAGCGTGGGCGAATGGAACAGCAATGGGCTACGGCCGCCGAAGATATCGTCGGCAAAAGCCCGCCGAGCTACCGAACTCGACGGCAGCGCTGCACCCCCGGCAACGGCAGCAACCAGAGCGAGACTCCGAAAGACCGACCTGCGCGAAATACCGTCCACATCCACACCCTTCGCCCGTACCGTGTCATGCCGCGGGCTACCCTCCCGCCCACCTGGGTCGTTCCGCGGGCTACCCTCCCGCCCACCGGTGTGACCGCGCCCATACTATGTTCCTTCGTCGGCACCCGTCGATACCCCACACTCGGATCGTCCGGCACGTTCCTGCCGGTGGAGGGATTTCACAGAACATGGCATCGATTACCTTCGATCGCGCGAGCAGGCTTTTCCCGGGCTCGGATGCGCCTGCAGTGGACGCACTGGACCTGGAGATAGAGGACGGCGAGTTCCTCGTCCTCGTCGGCCCATCCGGTTGCGGCAAGTCCACCTCGCTCCGCATGCTTGCTGGTCTCGAAGAAGTGAACAGCGGACGGATCCTCATCGGGGGCAAGGATGTCACCGACGCCGAGCCCAAGGATCGCGACATCGCGATGGTGTTCCAGAACTATGCGCTCTATCCGCACATGAGCGTCGCCGAGAACATGGGCTTCGCGCTCAAGCTTGCGAAGGCGAGCAAGGAAGAGATCAACGCGCGAGTGCTCGAGGCTGCGAGGCTGCTCGACCTGGAGGACTACCTCGACCGGAAGCCCAAGGCACTCTCCGGTGGTCAACGGCAGCGAGTCGCCATGGGGCGCGCCATCGTGCGTCAGCCGCAGGTATTTCTCATGGACGAACCACTGTCCAACCTCGACGCCAAGTTGCGGGTGCAGACGCGTACCCAGATCGCCCAACTGCAACGGCGGTTGGCCACCACCACGGTCTACGTGACGCACGACCAGGTCGAAGCAATGACGATGGGAGACCGCGTCGCAGTCTTGAAGGGTGGAGTGCTGCAGCAGTGCGCTTCACCGCGCGAGCTGTACCGAACCCCGGTCAACGTGTTCGTCGCGGGTTTCATGGGTTCGCCGTCGATGAATCTGTTCAGGCTGCCGATTACCTACGGCGGGGTGCAGATCGGTGATCAAGTGATTCCGGTTCAGCGCGAGGCCCTTGCGGCGTCATCCGGGGCGGAGGTCGTGTTCGGGATCAGGCCCGAACACGTGCAGATCGCAGACTCGGGAGTGAAGCTCGAGATCGACATCGTCGAGGAACTCGGCTCGGAAGCGTTCGTGTTCGGTCGCGCTGATATCAATGGCCGGACGCAGACGATCGTCGCGCGCGCCGACTGGCGTGATCCACCACAGAAGGGCCAGGTCGTGCACGTCCGGTTCGACGAGGCCCATGCGCATCTGTTCGACGCATCTGGCGACGGGCACCGCCTGGGCTGAGCCCATTGCGATCCGCTTCCCGGTTGTGCTCGATCGCACAACCGGGAGGCAGATCGGGTAGATCTAGACCAGCAGCTCCGCAATCTGAATGGTGTTGAGCGCAGCACCCTTACGAAGATTATCGCTCGACACGAACAGCGCGAGCCCGCGGCCTTCGGGAGCGCCCGGGTCCTGCCGGATACGCCCGACGAGGGAATCGTCCTTGCCTGCAGCCTGCAACGGCGTCGGCACATCCACCAACGTCACACCCGGTGCCGCTGAGAGAAGCTCACGAGCACGTTCCACCGAGAGCGGGTTCGCGAACTCTGCGTTGATCGACAGTGAGTGCCCAGTGAACACAGGGACGCGCACGCAGGTGCCACTGACCAGCAGGTCCGGGAGTCCGAGGATCTTCCGCGATTCGTTACGCAGCTTCTGATCCTCGTCGGTCTCGCCTGATCCGTCGTCCACCAGCGCTCCGGCCAGCGGAAGAACATTGAACGCGATCGGCGCTACGTAGTTGTTCGGAGCCGGGAAGTCCACCGAAGATCCGTCGTGCACCAACTTCTCGACGTCACCGATGACGGCCCGTGCCTGCGTGGCGAGTTCTTCGACGCCTGCAAGCCCACTGCCCGACACTGCCTGGTAGCTGCTGACGATGAGGCGTCGAAGGCCCGCTTCGTCGTGCAGAACCTTCAGGACGGGCATCGCGGCCATGGTGGTGCAGTTCGGGTTGGCGATGATGCCCTTCGGAGGGTTCTTCGCTTCCTCTGGGTTGACTTCGCTGACGACGAGCGGCACCTCGGGGTCCTTACGGAATGCCGAAGAGTTGTCGATGACGACTGCACCTGCTGCGGCGAACCGTGGTGCCTGCGCACGTGAGAGCGTGGCGCCGGCAGAGAACAGTGCGATGTCGATGCCTGCGAGATCGGCCGTCGACGCGTCCTCCACGACGATCTCCTCCCCACGGAACGGCAGCTTCTTGCCCGCGGATCGCGCCGAGGCGAAGAACCGCACCGTGTCGGCGGGAAAGTTGCGTTCCTCCAACAAGGTTCGAATGACAGCACCGACCTGACCGGTCGCGCCCACTACTGCGACTGTTGTCATCTTTTCTACCGTCCTGTTCCGCCGTGCACGACAGCTTCTTCGTCGCTGCCAAGCTCGAAGGCAGCGTGTAGTACGCGCACAGCCTCGTCGAGTTGGGTGTCACTGACCAATACCGAGATACGGATCTCCGAGGTGCTGATCAAATCGATATTGATGCCGGCGTCGGCGAGCGCTTCACAGAACGTCGCAGTAACACCGGGGTGGGTCTTCATGCCTGCGCCGACGAGCGAGACCTTGCCGATGAGATCGTCGTAGAGCACCTGAGCGAAGCCGATCTCACCCTGCAGCTTGGTCAACATCTCCACTGCCCGCGGGCCGTCGGACTTCGGGCAGGTGAAGGTGATGTCGGTCTTGCCGGTGTCGATCTTGGATACGTTCTGCAACACCATGTCGATGTTGATCTCGGCATCGGCGACGGCGCGAAAGACCTTGGCTGCGTAGCCAGGTGCATCGGACAGACCGACGACGGTGACCTTCGCTTCACTGCGATCGTGTGCGACGCCGGTGAGAATGGCTTCTTCCACTGGAATGTCCTCCATAGATCCGGAGACGATTGTTCCGGGTTTCGTGGTGTACGACGACCGAACATGTACGGGAACGTTGTATCGACGGGCATATTCGACGCATCGCAGCATGAGCACCTTGGCACCGCATGCCGCCATTTCGAGCATCTCTTCGAACGAGACTGCGCTCAGGTGGCGGGCGTTGGGAACGATGCGCGGATCGGCGGTGAAGATGCCGTCGACGTCGGTGTAGATCTCGCACACGTCGGCATTCAACGCCGCGGCGAGTGCGACGGCAGTGGTATCGGAACCACCGCGGCCGAGTGTCGTGACGTCCTTGCTGTCCTGACTGACGCCTTGGAACCCGGCGACGAGCACGATCGCACCTTCGTCGAGTGCGTCGCGGACACGCCCCGGTGTCACGTCGATGATCTTGGCATTGCCGTGCACGCTGGTAGTCACGACGCCCGCCTGCGATCCGGTGAAGGAACGAGCCTCGGCGCCGAGGGAGTGGATAGCCATCGCGACCAGTGCGTTGGAAATTCGCTCACCCGAGGTGAGCAGCATGTCCATTTCACGGGCGGGTGGCGCTGGGCACACCTGCTTGGCGAGATCGAGCAGTTCGTCGGTGGTGTCGCCCATGGCGGAGACCACGACGACGACGTCGTTGCCGGCCTTCTTGGTCTCGACGATTCGTTCAGCAACGCGTCGGATGCGCTCGGCGGTTCCCACCGACGATCCGCCGTACTTCTGGACGATGAGAGCCACGCGTGTGTACCTCCGGTGCAATTTCATGTGTGTTTGTGGTGCATCTGGCCCCGCCACCTTACCGAGGTATGTCGTCGCCAGCAGCCTTGGGTGTTCCGGGGAGGGCTCGTCGGAGCCCTCTACCTGCGGCGACATGGTGCGGGTGGGCTGGTCACCGGACAAGTCGTGTCATTCACGACAAATGGGACGCCCATGCATTTCAACCGAAGAAACCGCACAGCGACATATTCCGCTTTCCCCATTCGGCGTATCCAGTATCCATGCCAAAAAAAGGCACGCCGCACCCGCAAAGAAACTAGAACATACCGGTTAGTACCGAATATCGCTTTCGTCGCACAAGATCACTTCGAGTGGAATATTATCGACGCGTCCAGCAACCTCCGTGTGGCCTTTTCGTCGGGAGACGGTCGTATATGAATACGCTGCATTGCGCCGCACCGAGAGTGCGGAGCCGAAAACCACAGAGATCCAGCGCCACGATTCGGAGACGTCGCCTTCTGGCCATGCTCGAACCGACGGGTGACCGCAGCCCCATCGCTGTGATCACGGCCCCCGCAGGTTCAGGCAAAACGACCCTGCTCGTCGATTGGGTCCATACGATCGACGCCGAAGGCGGCACGCTTCTCGCCTGGATCACCATCGACGAATCCGACAACGACGTGGCCGTACTCAGAGCGTGCGCCGTCTCGGCGCTCGCCCAGTGCGGATCGCCCCACCTCGCGTCTGCTGTCGGATCCCTTCCGTCCGTCAACGATCCGTCCTACTCGGAGTTCAGCGCACTGCTGGTCGAGGCCATCGAAAGCGTCGACGCACAGATCTGCCTGATATTCGACGACGCCCACCTCTTGCACAACCGTGAAGTCCTGGCACTTCTGGGTACATTTCTGCATTGGCCGCCGTGCAATCTCCGAATCATCCTCGCTGGACGATTCGAACCTCCACTCGCACTGCAGAAACCTCGACTCGACGGGCTCGTTCGCGACATTTCCACAGCAGACTTGGCATTCACCACCGATGAAGCGTCGGAGATGTTTCATCGATCCGGAATCGCCCTTGCCCGAAACGATCTGACGAAGGTCATGAAGCGAACCGAGGGCTGGGCAGCGGGTCTGAGGCTGGCTGCGATGACGCTGAGCGGTGGCGCGAATTCTCCCGAACTCATCGACGGTTTCACCGGAACACAGCACACGGTCGTCGACTACCTCGTGAACGAGATCTTGGCCGGATTACCCGATGATGCTCGTACGTTCCTGATCGAAACCTCCGTACCCGAATGGTTCACAACCGATCTCGCCGAGAAATTGACCGGCGTCGGGGGTGCGCAGGCCACTATCGATCACCTGCTGGCGCAGAACTTTCTCATCGATCAGATACCCGGATCCGAACCCACCTACCGATATCACCCACTGATGCGTGCTTATCTTCGTGCCGAAATTTGTCGTCTCGGCGCCGGGCAGATCAGAAGCCTCGAGCGCGTCGCATCCTCGTGGTTCAACGACTATCGACAGCCACTGCAGGCTTTGCAGCACAGCGTGCACGCTGGTGATTCGAGATCGATTCTCGACATCCTCGGCACATCCGGTCTCGGACTCGTACTTCGCGGCAATGCTTCGGAAATTCTGATCGCCATCGACGACAGCCCGTCTCCGGTACGTAGGCACGAGATCGTTCAGTTGATCAGCGCAGCAGCACTATTGGCTGCCGGGAGTGTCGCACCGGCAACCTCGACGCTGACGGCGCTACGGCGCAGGCCAGTCGACGAGCTTGCGCGCTTCGATCTCGAAATCCTGCGTCGAACTCTAGAGGTTCACGCGGCAGTGCAGGTCGGCAAGGACATCGAGGACACCTTGGGGCGCTTGCAAGAGGTGGAGTTCGGCGAATCCGGTTCGCCCGAACTCGATTCCTACGCGCTGCTGATCGCCGGACTCGCCGAGTTGCATCTCGGTCGAACCACCGAGGCGCAGCGCTACCTCGAGGACGCTGTTGCGAACGGTCGGGCTGGAAATCTCCCAGCGGTTGTCACGACCTGCCTGGTGACCTCGGCCGGGATCTGCTTTCTCACCGGTAGATTGACCGAGGCCATTGCCCGTGGCCAGCGCGCCGTCACCTACGCACGCCTGCACGCACTGACCGATACTCCGCTCTTCTCGGTCGCCGAATCGCTCGAACTTCTCGTTGCCCATATCCGGATGGCCCCGACGCCCGTGGCAGCGGAGGATGTGTGGTCGAGCATCGGTCGATCCGCTGATTCCGCCGTCGCGCAGTACGGCAAGCGCGCGGCTCTCGTGATGAACGGGGCTGTCGAGGTGGTGAGCGCCGCAGGCCGTGAGTGGATCGAGTCGGTTCACCCGGTCATTCCTGCCTACGAGGCACTGCTGGCGCCGATGGTCCAGCGTCGATATCTAACGGCGGGCGAGACCCTCTGGGCCACCGAGCTGGTAGCCGTCACGAGGCGACGGCTCGGCAAGGTCGGCGAGGTTGCCCTGTTGTCCGCCGAGATCCACCGCGTGCACGGACGCTTCGAGGCCGCAGACACCGAACTGTCGGCAATTCTCGGCGGTCAGCTTCGATGCGCCAGCTTCACGACCACCATCCGCGCCACGATCGCTGCCGTAAACGTCGCACTGGCACGACGCAATCCAGCACGCGCATTCGAGCTCGTGTGCCGCGCTCTTGCCGAGGCCGAACCCGAGGCGATACTGCTGCCGTTCGCCGAGGGTGGCGCCACCGTGCGGGATATTCTCACCCACAATCGCGGACGGTTCGGTCTTCTCGAACCATTCGCAGATCGTGCCCGCGAAGTTGTACCGAGGAATCCTGCTGAGGCCGAGTCGAAGATGTCGGGGGCACTGACCCGCCGCGAACTGGAATTGCTCCGCGAGCTGCCGTCCTGGCGTACTGCCGAGCAAATCGCGTCCGATCACTTCGTGTCCGTCAACACAGTCAAGACGCATTTGCGCGGCATCTACCGCAAGCTCGAGGTCAGATCGCGCCGCGACGCGATTGCCGCCGCGCACGAGCTCGGTCTGCTGTGATGCGTCGATCGAAGACAATGCGCGGGTTCACCATCTGCGGGTGATGCCGCGGTGGCCGGGGGCGCGGAACCTGGTAATAACGCAAGCAGGGACCGCGAAGGAGCAGCACCATGGCTCAGCCCGCCGATACCAACACCCGCAGAGTTCGGTACGAATTCCTCGTCGAGGGTGAGCTGTCCGAACGTGCGCAGGCTGCCTTCCCCGATCTCGCCACCACCGAGGTCCCGATGCCGTTCACCCGGCTGTTCGGCCCGGTGGACGACGAGACCGCCTTGCGCGGGATGCTTGCGCGTTTCGACGCGTTGGGACTGACCGTCGTCGAGTTGCGAAGACTTCCCGATTGAAACTTCCCCACTGACCCCGGCACGGGGATTGCGCTCGCGGTAGTACACTCTATTCATGCAGCGTGCGCTCCTCCTCGATCGCCGCGACGGGGTCTGAATCAGACTGGCTTCCCGTCGCGGGGTTCTTCGCGCCGGTCGATAACCATTTCAGCCAGTAACTTCGGAGATTGAGCCAATGTCACCAGCCGACGCATTCACATCGAGAACGATTACTCCTCCTTCACGGCCCGCTCCCAGCGACCAGCCGGCGTGGAACACCCAGAAGAATTCCTCGATGCCGACGTACCGGTATCTGCCGTTCGCCGAGGAGGTCGAGCCGATCACCCTCCCCGACCGCACCTGGCCGGACAAGGTAACGGACCGGACCCCGCAGTGGTGCGCGGTCGACCTGCGGGACGGCAACCAAGCGCTCATCGACCCGATGAGCCCGGCACGTAAGCGACGCATGTTCGATCTGCTGGTCCGTATGGGCTACAAGCAGATCGAGGTCGGATTCCCCTCGGCCAGCCAGACCGATTTCGACTTCGTTCGCGAAATAATCGAAGACGGCGCCATTCCCGACGACGTGACGATTCAAGTTCTGACGCAGTGCCGACCGGAGCTCATCGAGCGCACATTTCTCGCGTGCGAAGGTGCACAGAACGTCATCGTGCATTTCTACAATTCGACGTCGATTCTGCAACGTCGTGTGGTGTTTCGTGCGGAGCGCGACACGATCAAGAAGATCGCCACCGACGGTGCACGTAAATGCCTCGAGGAATCCAAGAAGTACCCGGACACCGACTGGCGATTCGAGTACTCCCCGGAGTCCTACACCGGTACCGAGCTCGCCTACGCCAAAGAGGTCTGTGACGCCGTAGTCGACGTCATCGATCCTTCACCAGCCAAGCCCATCATTCTGAATCTGCCTGCCACGGTGGAGATGGCCACGCCGAACGTGTACGCGGACTCGATCGAGTGGATGAGCCGAAATCTCGATCGCCGTGACAGCGTGATTCTGTCACTACACCCGCACAACGATCGCGGGACCGGCGTGGCTGCTGCCGAGCTCGGCTACCAGGCAGGCGCGGACCGTATCGAAGGATGTCTCTTCGGCAACGGTGAGCGCACCGGCAACGTATGCCTGGTGACGCTGGGTCTGAACCTGTTCACCCGCGGCGTCGATCCGCAGATCGACTTCTCGAACATCGACGAGGTGCGTCGAACAGTCGAGTATTGCAACCAACTCCCCGTCCACGAGCGTCACCCGTACGGTGGAGACCTGGTGTACACGGCATTTTCAGGAAGCCACCAGGACGCCATCAACAAGGGCCTGGACGCGATGAAAGTGTCCGCCGACGAACAGAACTCGGATGTCGGCGAGATCACCTGGCAAGTCCCCTACCTGCCGATCGATCCGAAAGACGTAGGCCGCACCTACGAAGCCGTCATTCGCGTGAACTCGCAGTCCGGCAAGGGCGGCGTCGCCTACATCATGAAGTCCGATCACGGTCTCGCTCTGCCGCGGCGGCTGCAGATCGAGTTCTCGCAGGCTGTTCAACGCATTACCGACGGCGAGGGCGGCGAGGTCTCCCCGAAGGAAATGTGGGATGTCTTCGCCGAGGAATACCTGAGTCCGGTGCGTCCGCTCGAGCGCATCAAGCAGCGCGTCATCGCGGCCGAGACGGACGGCGGGACCGACAACATCGTCGCGACGATTCTGCTCGACGGCGTCGAGCAGGACATCACCGGCTCCGGCAACGGTCCCCTTGCCGCATTCGTCGACGCGCTGTCGACGATCGGTTACGACATCAGCGTCCTGGACTACTCCGAGCACGCAATGTCGGCTGGTGACGACGCCCAGGCTGCCGCCTACGTCGAGGCCTCGGTCACCGGTCCCTCCGGTACTGCTGTGACCGTGTGGGGTGCTGGTATCGCGACGTCGATTACAACTGCATCGTTGCGAGCGCTCGTTTCCGCGGTCAATCGCGCTCTGAAGTAACTCGCTGGAAGATCACTCGGGCCCTTCTCCTCCACAGCGGAGAGGGGCCCGTGTGGTTCCACCACCCCCGGGGATCAGGCGAGGAGCTTTGCTTTCGCTGCCGCGAACTCGTTCTCGTCGAGCACCCCTGCATCGCGCAGCGCGGCCAGCTTCTGGATCTGGCCGACGAGGTCGTCCTCGGCTGGAGGTGCAGCTACTGGTGCAGCTACTGGTGGCGGTGGCGGTGGTGCCTGTTGTTGCTCCTCGCGCGATTGTCTGCGGCGATTCATCGCGTTGGACGTCGCGTTCGCCGTCCCCGCGACGACAGCGGTGCGGGCTACCGTTCCGAGTAGTCCCGGTCTGCCGACGCGTCCTCGTCCGAATACCATGTACTTCTCCTATACCAGCGCTGCAGCGAGCGCGATCTCGACTGTTTCCCGTGGAATTTGAACGTGCAGTGCGACTTCGCCACCTGCCGCGCGCGATGCGTTAGCGAAGGTTCGGGCCCAGGTCTGCTCGTAGACGAGAACTGCGGCGGAAGTCCCCGGTTCGAGGGACTCACGCACGACGTCGAGATCCTCATCGCTGATCAATGCCTTGGCTTCGAGCGAGAGGATCTCGAGACCCACGTCTTCGAGCTTCTCGTCGACATCGACCTGACGGTAAGTTCCGTCCGGTCTTCGTCCGATGAACACCAGATCGAGAAGCGACACCGAGCCTTGGGCGATCGCGCTTTGTAGCGCCTCGACCACCTTGGGATTTGCCCGATCACCGGGAAATGTCATGACCAACAGGCCAACCGGCCCTATGTCGAACACCGTCTCACTCATCGAAACGATATTTCCTTGCATTCGTCGACGACGGCATCATCCGACACGGGTGAATTCACCTGTTTCGGATGATGATCTTGCTCGAAGACAAGTGCGACACTGAGTCGCAAGACCCGCACCAATTTCTGTCGTCAGGAATTGCTCTTACTCGAAATGGAGTATCGAATCGTGGATTCGTTCTGGGATTTCCTCTGGCTGATCATCGTCAGCTTCGCATTCATCGCCTATCTCATGGTGCTGTTCTCGATCATCGGAGACTTGTTCAGGGATCACAAGAGCTCTGGATGGGTGAAGGCCATTTGGGTCTTCTTCCTGATCGTGGCACCGTTCATCACTGCGCTGATCTACCTGATCGCCAAGGGTGGCGATATGACCAAGCGTCAGGTGTCGGCCATGCAGCACGCGAGGGACGAACAAGAGCAGTACATCAAGCAGGTCGCTGGACGCACCTCCGCCGAGGAGATTGCACACGCCAAGGCACTTCTCGACAGTGGAACCATCACCGATGAGGAATTCTCGCAACTGAAGGTCAAGGCACTACAGTAGGCAGATTTCTTCGCATCTGAGCGAAAATGTATGGCATGTCATGCATTTCCGCTCACCTGCGAAGCCTCCGCACGAAAAGCCTCGATGACCGCGGCGACGGCCGGAAGCCTGTGTGCTCCCGGCCGCGTTGCGAGTTCGTAGATCCTCCCGGCCTTCACACCCTTCAACGGCAGTCGAACAAGCAGCGGATGCACCACCGCAAAACGTGGCATCAGCGCGACGCCGTGACCGCGAGCTACGAGCTCCTCTGTCACCCGAAAATCATTGATGCGCTGCACGACTCGCGGTTGCACTCCGGTAGCCGCCGCGACCGACAGCAATACGTCGTCGACCGGGAAGCCACCGCGCACGCTTATCCAGCGCTCTTCCGCCAGCTGGCGCAGATCTACCGAATCCTGCCCTGCCAGTGCATGATCGGGCGGCAACACCAGATCGATCGGTTCACGCATCAGCGGCACGACTTCGATGCGCATTGCCGCGGTCGCCGGGGCAACGTCATCACGATGAGTCAAGACGACGTCATAGTCCGCAAGAAGCGTCGGCACGGAAGATGCGGGGAGGTCCTCGTCGCTGGCGTCGACGCGGGTCCCGCTCTCGCTCAATCTGTCCAGCACACCAGGAAGCAGTAGCGCCGCGCCCGAAGGAAACAGCGCGACCCGCACGCGTCCACGCGGGGAGTTGCCGTACGAGGCCATCTCTGCGGCGGCCCTGTCCAACGCTGACACGACCTCGTCAGCGCGCAGCACGAGCGCATGCCCGGCGTCGGTCAATCGCAGCCTTCGGCCGTCGGGTTCCAACAGCGTCACGCCGGCTTCTTTGGCAAGCAACTTGAGCTGCTGGGACACCGCCGACGGCGTCAAGGACAGCGCCGAAGCCGCTGCCGCGACCGTCCCGCGGTCGGCCAGCTCCCGCAGGATCCGCAAGCGCTCGACATTCATGAAGCAAAGCTTAATCATTCATGTGGATTTATTAGATTGTGCTGATGTTTGCTAACGGTCACGATAGTGACCGTGAACAACCGCGATCGACTCCTCGGGCTCACCGTCGCGGTGCTCTGGGGACTCAACTTTCTTGCCATTCGGGTCGGCCTCGATCACTTCCCGCCGTTCTTCTTCGCCGGTCTTCGGTTTCTCGTGATCGCGATCCCGGTACTGCTGTTCGTTCGTCCGCCGAAGGTGCCGATCGCCTGGCTTCTGCTCTACGGGTTCGGCTTCGGATTTCTACAGTTCGCTTTTCTCTTCGCAGCGATGAATGCCGGGATGCCCACCGGGCTCGCATCACTCGTGCTGCAATCTTCGGCACCATTTACCATCGTCCTCGGTGCGCTGCTACTTCGTGAGCACGTCGGTCGCCGCCGAATAGTCGGTATCACCGTCGCCGTCGTGGGGATGGCCCTCATCGGTTGGGACCGAGCACAGGCCGCGTCGTTGCTGCCCGTCGTACTGACGTTGCTCGCCGGCCTCGGTTGGGCATTCGGCAACCTCGGCAACAGGCTTGCCAGGTCGACCGAACCGATGCGGCTCATGCTGTGGATGTGCGTGATCCCGCCGCTTCCGATGCTTGCACTCTCGGCTGCGGTAGAGGGACCATCCACGGGGTGGCGTGCCCTCGGTGACTCGTTCAGCTCGTCGGGTTGGCCGGCGCTCGCCGGTCTCACCTACATCGTGCTGCTGGGCACCATCGCCGGATCGGGCCTTTGGACGGTACTGATCAGCCGCCACCCCGCGGGTGTCATCGCACCGTTCTCCCTGCTCGTCCCCGTCGTCGGTATCGCCGGAGCGTGGACATTCCTCGACGAGGCCCCGAGCGCCCTATCACTGGTCGGAGCAGCCGTCGTCATCGGTGGCTGCCTCGGCGGAATGACCGGAACTCGGGGAACGACCGGGGCTGTGAGCCCCGGGCGTGATCGACCTCGACTCAGGGAATCTGAACCATGTCTTCCTGACCCCAGATTGCGCGCATCGAAGTGATCTTGCCCTCGTCGTCGAACTCCATCACATCGATCGGCGAGATCTCGAGCATCTTGTCACCGAACTTGGTTGTCAGCTTGAAGTGGAACGCAGCGGTGCTCGCCGCGATTCGCACCGTCAGCACCTCTCCGGTCTGCTCCATCGGTTCGACCACGGCATAGAACTCCCTGATCGATGCTTCGGTGGTCTTGACCTCGGTGCCGACTGGATCTTCCACCGTGGCGCCCTCGGCGTACAAAGCCAAGATGTCGTCGACAGTGCCGTGCGCGACGGCCTGAACGTATGCGTCGACCGTCTTGCGGATGACATCGGCAGTTGGAGCCATGAAAAGTAGTCCTTTCGTAGTTTTAGAACATGTTCTAGAAACCAAGATAGCGGTCCGGGGTGACTTCCGAGGAGAGTTCGTCGGCCAGTCTGTGCCAGACTCGGCGCATGGTTCGAGCGGGTGAGCGCAGAGCGGCGATAGGTGCACGCGGAAGGCTGGCACTACG
Source organism: Rhodococcus sp. H29-C3 (assembly GCF_030063405.1). Lineage (NCBI taxonomy): Bacteria > Bacillati > Actinomycetota > Actinomycetes > Mycobacteriales > Nocardiaceae > Rhodococcus > Rhodococcus sp. H29-C3. Next base: position 783,483 of record NZ_JASITC010000001.1, read on the forward strand.
AGCAGCCGACGCTGCAACGTGGGCGTCACGCAAGGCAGGCCGGGGCAAGGGATCGATGATCGGCGGCCTCGTCGCTCTCAAGATCGACCCGGACATACTGACCGGTCTCGGCTCCGGCCGTCGCACGGTCGTGGTGACGGGTACCAATGGAAAATCGACGACGACGCGAATGACGGCGGCAGCACTCGCTCCCCTCGGAGAAGTAGCCACCCAGGCCGACGGTGCCAACATGGATGCCGGAATCGTTGCGGCCCTGTTCGCCCACCTCGATGCTCCGATCGCTGCGCTGGAAGTGGACGAACTACACGTCCCCCACGTGTGCGACGCGGTATCCCCCGATGCTGTCGTACTACTGAACCTCAGCCGCGATCAGCTCGATCGCGTCGGCGAGATCAACATGATCGAGCGCAAGCTGCGCGCCGGTCTGGCACGGCACCCCGAGACCGTCGTCATCGCCAACTGTGACGACGTCCTCGTCACGTCAGCCGCGTTCGATGCCCCCAACGTCGTATGGGTGGCGGCAGGAGGCGGCTGGGCGGGAGACTCCGTCAGCTGCCCGAGGACCGGCGAACCGATCGTCTGGGACGGCGACCACTGGTACAGCACCGGCGGCGACGTCGGAAACGGCGTAGCCTTCGAGCGCCCGACACCCGACTGGTGGCTCGACGACGAAAATCTGTACGGGCCGAACAGTCTCAAGATTCCGATGACCCTGGCTCTGCCCGGTAGAGCCAACCGCGGTAACGCGGCTCAAGCCGTCGCCGCTGCCGTGACTCTCGGTGCGAGCGCGGTCGACGCCGTTGCCGCTGCGTCGGGAGTGGACGAGGTCGCCGGCCGCTACTCGACAGTCCAGTACGGACCTCATTCCGTGCGTCTGCTTCTCGCCAAGAATCCCGCGGGATGGCAGGAAGCCATGTCGATGATCGACCCCACCGTGGAGGGCCTGGTCATCGCCGTCAACGGTCAGGTTCCTGACGGGGAAGACCTCTCCTGGCTGTGGGACGTACGCTTCGAACATTTCGAGAACGTCGCCGTCGTCGCTTCCGGAGAACGCGCTACCGATCTGGGTGTGCGCCTGCTCTACGCCGGTTCCCCGCACACGACCGTGACAGATCCACTGAAGGCCATAGCATCCTGTCCGCCCGGACGCGTGGAAGTGCTGGCCAATTACACTGCGTTCCGCGACCTCGGCCGCGCGCTCGCACGCGAGGTGCACGATGTCTGAGTCCACCGTTCGGATCGGGCTCGTCCTGCCCGACGTCATGGGAACCTACGGCGACAACGGCAATGCGCTGATTCTCCGCCAGCGTCTTCGTATGCGCGGTATCGATGCCGAAGTAGTTCACATCACCCTGCAGGACCCTGTCCCCTCCTCTCTCGACGTCTACACCTTGGGCGGGGCCGAGGACTCAGCGCAGCGATTGGCGACGCGTCACCTCGCCCGATATCCCGGACTGCAGAATGCGGCCGCGCGAGGCGTTCCCGTCCTCGCGATCTGCGCGGCTATTCAGGTCCTCGGGCACTGGTACGAAACGTCTTCCGGCGAGCGCGTCGACGGCGTGTCACTGTTCGACGTCACCACCAAGCCACAGGCGACGCGGTCGATCGGTGAGGTCGTCACCGAACCTTTGCTCTCCGGGCTCACTTCACATTTGACCGGCTTCGAAAACCACCGTGGTGGAACGACACTCGGTGCCGACGCGTCTGCGCTCGGGAAAGTTACGCACGGTGTCGGCAACGGCGTCGGCGATGGACGCGAAGGCGTCGTACAAGGTTCGGTGATCGGGACGTACATGCACGGACCGGTACTCGCGCGCAATCCCGAGTTGGCGGACCATCTCCTCGAACGTGCGCTCGGATCGCCGCTGGCGCCGCTCGATCTCAACGAGGTCACCCAACTGCGGAAGGAGCGGCTCAGCCGCTAGGGTGTCTCGCTCGTCCTTGCCGAGGTCTTCGGGAGCGAACGCGCTGATCAGGTCAGAGCACCCGACGTCCCGTCAACGCCCGACCCAGGGTGAGCTCGTCCGCGAACTCGAGATCCCCACCCATCGGTAGCCCCGAGGCCAAACGGGTGATCGACAGACCTGGAAAGTCACGCATCGTCCTGGCAAGATACGTCGATGTCGCTTCGCCCTCGGTGTTCGGATCCGTGGCGATGATCACCTCGGATACGTCGACGCCGTCGTCCTGGTTTCCTATTCGCACCAACAACTCTCGAATGCGAAGCTGGTCAGGGCCGATGCCGTTCAAGGGATCGAGGGCGCCCCCCAGCACATGGTAACGGCCTTTGAACTCCCGCGTTCTTTCCACTGCCTGAACATCTTTGGGCTCTTCGACAACGCAGATGATGCTGCGATCCCGTCTCGGGTCGGCACAGATTCGACACAGTTCCTTTTCGGAGACGGTGCCACACACCGTGCAGAACTGGACGCCGTCGCGGACGCGTTGGAGTGCTTTCAAGAGCCGGTCGATGTCGGGTGGTTCCACGCTCAGCAGATGAAACGCAATGCGCTGAGCACTTTTGGGTCCGACACCTGGAAGTTTTCCGAGTTCGTCGATCAGATCCTGAACAGGACCTTCGTACACGTGTCGGCCCTAGAAGCCGGGAAGGCCGAGCGAACCGCCGCCGAGGCCACCAGTGAGCGGACCGAGCTTGTCTGCCGCTACGGTCTGGGCGGATTTCGACGCGTCGGCGATCGCACCGATGATCAGATCCTGCAGTGTTTCGACGTCGTCCGGGTCGACGACCTTCGGGTCGATCGTCAGGCCGACGAGTTCGCCTGTGCCCTTCACCGTTGCCGTGACCAATCCTCCGCCCGCCTGCCCGTTCACCTCGATCTCCGCGATCTGGGCTTGTGCGGCCATCAGTTGCTGCTGCATTTGCTGCGCCTGCTGCATGATCGACGCGATGTCGGGCTGCTCACCGGGTTGCACTGTGGGGGTCCTCTCGGTTCGGTTACACATCTCAGCCTAGCCGCGCCCCACTAAGGTGGCGCGGCCCAGCATCCATACACGTGAGTGTCGCCATACGGCGTTCTATCGAACTTCGCGCTCCAGGTTTGCCAAAGTCTGCGCCTGGATCTTCTTCAGTCCGAGCGGCGCGAAAGTTTTTTCGAAGAATCCGCCGATGCCGCCTGCGCCTTTCCACTCGGTCGTCGTCGTTACCTCGGATCCCGTACCGGACGGGGCGATCGCCCAGGTCGTGACCATCGTGGAGTTGGCGTCCCGCTCGGTGATCTTCGATCCCGCGACCGTCACGGTGGCCAGGACGTTGCGCGAGCGCTTCGAGGTGGCCTGCAGTGTCCACTTGGCCACTGTGCCGTCACCTTGACCGCCCTCGACAACCGCGTAGTCGAGATATTGCTCGGGAAGAATGCGCGGGCGCACCGTTTCGTAGTCGGAGAGCGCAGCCAATACCTTCTCGGCCCCCTGAGCGATGGTGATGGAGCTGCGTGCACTTACCTGAGCCATGTTCTGTCTCCTCCGATGAATCCGTTCAGGACCGAAGCACCATTCTGCCCACCCTTGCCGCTGCGCCGGCCCAGCGGTATGCGGCGGTGTGACAGGGTTCACCAACTTTTATTTAGCCGTGCAAAAGACATGCAAGACGCATCCATTTGACCGATTAGTCCGTTTCAGACGCTGCTTTCGCGCAACGTTTACGTGAAATTTTGCGTACGAGGCCGCATTCTCGGTGGCCCTCGACCTGCAGTAGAGATAGCGTCAGTCTGTGGCTTCCGCGAACGTGCTGACGAGACGACGACCCGAACCTCGAGAGATCGGATTCGCCGCGTATCGCGCCGGAGTCGGCGCAGTACTTGCAAGCTACCGAGCAATCCCCGAGGACGCGACGGTACGACTGGAGAAGAAGACCTCGAATCTCTTCCGAGCACGAGCAGGCTCGACCGCCCCCGGACTCGACGTATCGGGGCTGACCAGTGTCATCACGGTGAACCCGATGGACCGGACAGCCGATGTGGCCGGAATGTGCACCTACGAGGATTTGGTCGACGCGACGCTGCCGTACGGCCTGGCTCCGCTCGTCGTCCCGCAGCTCAAGACCATCACACTCGGCGGTGCTGTCACCGGCCTCGGAATCGAGAGCACCTCTTTCCGCAACGGACTTCCACATGAATCCGTTCTCGAGATCGACGTCCTCACCGGAAACGGCGAGATCATCACCGCCACACCGGACGGCGAGAACGCCGAACTGTTCCGGGGTTTCCCCAACTCGTACGGCACCCTCGGATACTCGACCCGACTGAAGATTCAACTCGAACCGGTAAAGCCGTTCGTCACTCTCCGTCACGTGCGCTTCCACGATCTCGACGCGATGCAGTCGACGATGGATACCATCGTTTCCGAGCGTGCGTACGACGGAATCGAAGTCCACTACCTCGACGGCGTCGTGTTCTCCGCCGACGAAAGCTACCTGACACTGGGTACCCAAACGGCCGAGCCCGGCCCCGTCAGCGAGTACCACGCCGGGCCCGACATCTTCTACCGCTCGATCCAGCACGACGGCCGCGAGCCGAAGACCGATCGAGTGACAATTCACGACTACCTGTGGCGTTGGGATACCGACTGGTTTTGGTGCTCACGCGCTTTCGGCACCCAGAACCCGAAAATTCGACGTCTTTGGCCGAAGAAGTATCGACGCTCCAGCTTCTACTGGAAGCTCATCGGCCTCGACCGCAAATACGATATCGCCGATCGCCTCGAGGCCCGCAAGGGAAGACCACCGCGAGAGCGCGTCGTTCAGGACGTCGAGGTTCCCATCGAGAACACCGCCCCGTTTCTGCGTTGGTTCCTCGACGAAATCCCCATCGAGCCATTGTGGTTGTGCCCGTTGCGCCTTCGTGATCCGACACCTGACGGCGCCGACGGTGCGCGACCATGGCCGTTGTATCCGCTCGAGCCCGAGAAGACCTACGTCAACATCGGCTTCTGGTCGTCGGTCCCCATCGTCCCCGGCCAACCGGAAGGTGCCACCAATCGTGCCATCGAACACAAGGTCACCGACTTCGATGGGCACAAATCGCTCTACTCGGATGCTTACTACTCCGAGGCAGAGTTTGCCGCGCTGTACGGCGGCGAGAAATTCGAAGAACTGAAGAAAAAGTACGATCCGAAGTCACGTCTGTTGGACATGTACTCGAAAGCGGTGCAAGGAAAATGACAACGTTGAAAGAACCCACCGGTAGCGACGCGAGCCGCACCCACAAGCTCACCATCTCGGAGATTCTCGAGCTGCTTTCCGACGGAAACATCCCCCTCCGTTTCAGCGCTTACGACGGCAGCGCCGCCGGACCCGAGGATGCCAGGCTCGGACTCAAGCTCAAGAGTCCGCGCGGCACCACCTACTTGGCGACCGCTCCGGGTGACCTCGGCATGGCCCGCGCCTACGTATCCGGCGACCTCGAGGCGCAGGGCGTACATCCGGGAGACCCCTACGAGTTGTTGCGCGTGATGGGAGACGAGCTGCACTTCCGCAGGCCGTCCGCCCTCACACTCGCCACGATCACCCGCTCTCTGGGCTGGGACCTGTTGCGTCCCATCGCGCCGCCGCCCCAGGAGGCGATTCCACGGTGGCGTCGCATCGCGGAGGGCTTGCGGCACTCCAAGACTCGTGATGCCGAGTCGATCTCGCACCACTACGACGTGTCGAATACGTTCTACGAGTACGTACTCGGAGAATCGATGACCTACACATGTGCCGCATACACCTCACCGGAGCAGTCCCTCGAGGATGCACAGGAGAACAAGTACCGGCTGGTGTTCGAGAAGCTCGGATTGAAGGAAGGCGACCGACTGCTCGATATCGGTTGCGGCTGGGGCTCGATGGTCCGCTATGCCGCACGGCGTGGCGTCAAGGTCATCGGCGCGACTCTTTCACGCGAGCAAGCAGACTGGGCGCAGAAGGCCATCGCCGACGAAGGGCTCTCCGAACTCGCCGAGGTTCGCTTCTCCGACTACCGCGACATCGCCGAGACCGGTTTCGATGCGGTGTCTTCGATCGGCCTCACCGAGCACATCGGGGTGAGCAACTATCCAGCGTATTTCGGCTTCATCCAGTCGAAGTTGCGCGACGGTGGTCGAGTGCTCAATCACAGCATCACCCGCCCCGACAATCGAAGCCACGCCAAAGCCGGATCGTTCATCGACAGGTACGTCTTTCCGGACGGTGAGCTGACCGGCTCGGGGCGCATCATCAGCGAGATGCAGGATGTCGGCCTCGAGGTGCGGCACGAGGAGAGCCTCCGCGAGCACTATGCCCTCACGCTGGCCGCGTGGTGCCGCAATCTCGTCGACAACTGGGACGCGTGCGTCGCCGAAGCCGGTGAAGGAACCGCCCGCATCTGGGGCCTCTACATGGCCGGCTCCCGTCTTGGATTCGAACGCAATGTCGTTCAGCTGCACCAGGTCCTGGGCGTCAAGCTCGGGCCCAAGGGTGAAGCAGGGCTGCCACTGCGACCCTGGTGGGATGCCTAGGCAGCTTCCGTAGACAGGTGAGTAAAACCTCTAGACCCGAGGACTGTAGTGCTTCGGATCGTTCCGCTCACCGATCGGCGGAAGATTGCGTGCCGGGGTTTGGGGTAGCGCCGCGTCGACCGGAATACGTCCGGTCGCGCGGTCCAGGCCGGCTCGCCCTCGCGGGTGCATACGGTATCGCCGAGGTATCACGGCGAACGCCTTGTCGATCAGCTTTCCCACGACCGAGAAAATTCGTTCGTCACGCTCGGTCCAGTTGTAGCCCAGAAGATCTCGTATCGATTGGTCGTAGAGTCCGACGGTAAGCCACACGAAACCTCGCGCGACCGGTCGCCGGAGAACGCCCCAGATCGGCGCTGGAATCCACGACGCGTACGGCGGTGGCCCCAGCCCCGACAGATCAAGGACGTCGCGAGTGGCCTTGTTGTCTTCCAATACCTCGCGGCACATATACCTCCAGTACACCTGGAAGTCTTCCCATGTCTCGGGCACCGGGCGCATGCTCATCCCGTACAAGCGGTACCACTGAACATGTTCGGTGAACAGTTGGCGCTTCTGTTCTTCGTCGAGGCCACCCATGAAGTGGTCCGCCGTCAGAACGGTCCCCATGAAGAACGTTGCGTGTGCCCAGTAGAAGGTATCCGGGTCGAGCGCGTGATAGCGCCTGCCTTTGGCGTCGATACCTTTGATGTTGTCGTGATATCCGCGGACGGCCAGCGCAGTTCGTTCGGCCCGGTCGCCGTCGAAGACCACGCCGCCGATCGGATACAACGATCGGTACAAGCGCTGCCAGCGTTCGTCGAAGAAAATCGAATGCTCCTCGACGCCCGCTCCGAGTCCGGGATGCATGTTCTGCATGGATCCGGCCCATACCCCCTGCAGCATTCCGCGCCAATCGCCGAAGTACTTCCACGTCAACGATTCGGGCCCCAGCGGAATCGGCCGATCCACCCCAGACTGACTACACATGTTGTCAGACTAGGATTCGACAACATCCGTAGTCAAGAGGGCAAGGAGACCGGTGAACATCGACGAACGCCGAAAACACCGATACGCGACGCTACTCGACGCCGGTGTTGCACTCCTCGGATCCCCGGGCGGACCCGCAATCAGCGTCCGTGCGGCCTGCCGGAGCGCCTCCCTGACCGAGCGATACTTCTACGAGAGCTTCACCGACCGCGACGAGTACGTCCGAGCCGTCTACGCACACGTCGGCGTTCAGGCCCGTGCTGCCATCGAAACCGCCGTCGCGATCTCCACCGAGGAGAACAGGGCCGCCGCACCGGTTCGCGCCTTCGTCGAACTGGTCCTCGACAATCCCGCCGTAGGCCGAGTATTGCTGCTGGCACCACTGTCCGAGCCTGCCATCAGCCGAAGCGGAACTGCCCTCGTCCCTACCTTCGTCGACCTGGTTCGTGCGGAATTGACCGACCTCGACGCCGAAGATCAACACCTGGTCGCCATCGGTGTCGTGGGAGCGCTCACCTCGTTGTTCGTCGGATACCTCGACGGAACAGTCACCACGACACGGGAGAAGTTTCTCGCTCACTGCGTCCGCCTCGTCGCCGATGCCGGACGAACAGCCCGCCAGCACTCCGCTCGCGTGCCATGATCGGATGAGAGCAGATCACCAGAGCATCGCGTCGCACAACAAGGGAGCCGAAAGTGTCCGATCTCGAGCAGTCGTTTCAGCAGGCCCAGATCGACGTGAAGACGCTGACCTCCAAGCCCAGCAACGACGACCTTCTCAGCCTGTATTCATTGTTCAAGCAAGGTTCGAAAGGCGATGCCGAGGGTAAGCGGCCCGGAAGACTCGACATGGTCAATCGCGCCAAATTCGACGCATGGGCGAAGCTCGAAGGAACGAGCCAGGATTCGGCGAAACAGTCCTACGTGGACTTGGTTGCCAGGATGCTCGGCAAGTAGCAGCGTCGCCCGACCCGAAAGGACCAGCATGGAGCGTCACGAAACAGAGCTCGACATCGGCACACCGAAGACTCATGCTGCGGGCCTGACCGCCGTCGCAGTGTCGATGAAGCGCGCGCTCGGCCATATGGGTCCGGTTCGGACGGCGAAGACGCTTCTCGACCTCAATCAGGCCGAGGGCTTCGACTGCATGAGTTGCGCATGGCCGGATCCCGACCCCGGCCATCGGCACGTCGCCGAGTTCTGCGAAAACGGCGCCAAGGCGGTGGCCGAAGAAGCGACGACGACGCGTGCGACCCCTGAGTTCTTCGCAGCTCACACCATTGACGACCTGGACGGCCACACCGAACACTGGCTCGGGCAGCAGGGGCGAATCACCCATCCGATGGTGAAGCGGCCAGGCAGCCGGCATTACGAATCGATCGAGTGGGACGACGCGTTCCGGCTCATCGGCGAGGAACTTCGATCGCTCCCCGATCCCAATGAGGCAATTTTCTACACCTCGGGTCGAGCATCGAACGAATCAGCTTTCACCTACCAACTTTTCGCGCGGGCATTCGGTACCAACAATCTGCCCGACTGTTCCAACATGTGCCACGAGTCCACCTCGATCGCGTTGCAGGAGACCATCGGCATCGGTAAGGCCAGCGTGACGCTCGACGACGTATACGACGCCGAACTGATCATCCTCGCCGGCCAGAACCCGGGCACCAACCATCCCCGCATGCTGTCGGCGCTGGAGAAGGCGAAGCAGAACGGCGCGAAGATCCTCTCGATCAACCCACTGCGTGAAGCCGGTTTGGTGAACTTCAAGAACCCGCAGACCGTCCGCGGAATGGTCGGTCCCGGTACGGACCTTTCCGACATGCATCTGCCGATCAAAATCAACGGAGATCTGGCGCTGTTCCAGGCGTTCGGATCGTTGCTCGTCGAATGGGATGCACTCGACCACGAATTCGTCGAGGCCCACACTGCGGGCTTCGATGCATGGCACGAGAACGTGCGTGCTCTCGACTGGGAGGTCGTCACCGAATCCACCGGATTGACAAGGGAAGTCATCACCGAGGCGGCACGTATGCTTCGTGATTCGAAGGCCACCGTCTTCTGCTGGGCCATGGGTTTGACCCAACACCGCAACGCCGTCGCCACCATCAAGGAACTCACCAATCTGGCTCTGGCACAGGGCAATATCGGCAAGGCCGGTGCCGGCCTGCTGCCCGTACGCGGACACTCCAACGTGCAGGGTGATCGCACCATGGGGATCTGGGAGCGAGTCCCGCAGCACTTCCTCGACTCCATCGAGGCAGAGTTCGGTTTCGATCCACCGCGCGAGAACGGTCTCGACACAGTCGACTCGATCCGCGCGATGCGTGACGGTAAAGCCCATTTCTTCCTCGGACTCGGCGGCAATTTCGTCCAGGCGACGCCGGACAGCGACGTCACCTTCGAGGCCATGCGCGGTATGCGCATGACCGTGCACATCTCGACGAAAATCAACCGTTCGCACCTCGTCTGTGGCGAGACTGCGCTCATCCTCCCGACACTCGGCCGCACCGAGCAGGACGTGCAAGCCTCGGGCCCACAGTGGATTTCCGTCGAGGACTCCACCTGCTCGGTGCACTCTTCCCGCGGTCCGCTGAAGCCTGCCAGTGCGCACCTTCGATCCGAGGTGGCCATCCTCACCGGCATCGCCGAGGCCACCTTGGGCGACCGCCATGACATCGACTGGAAGGGCATGCGCGAGGACTACCGAAACATCCGCACGCACATCTCTCGCGTCGTACCGGGGTGTGAAGGGTACGAGGTCAACGTTCGCAGGCCAGGCGGATTCGTTCTCCCACATCCACCGCGAGATTCGCGAACCTTCGAAACCGACTCCGGGCGAGGCGAATTCACTGCCTTGCCGATCGACGTTCTACAGGTCCCGGACGGCCACCTACTGCTCCAGACGCTACGAAGCCACGATCAGTTCAACACGACGATCTACGGCCTGAGCGATCGCTACCGAGGAATCGAAGGCGGCCGACGCGTCGTGTTCGTCCACCGCGAGGACATCGCCGCACTCGGCTGTCGGGACGGCGAGTACGTCGACCTCGTCACCAAATGGGACGACGACGACATCGAGCGGAGTGCGCCGTACTTCCGGATCGTCGAATACGACACCCCTCGCGGGTGCGCCGCGGCGTACTACCCGGAGACCAATCCGTTGGTTCCCCTGGACTCGACGGCGGTGGGAAGCAACTGTCCGACATCGAAATCGGTCGTCATCAAGCTCGTTCCTGCCGGGACTGCCGGGACTGCCGGCACCGAGGGCCACGGTCGCCAGGACGGCATGGGGTCCGACGAGGCTCACAAGTCCCATCCGCAACCGCATCATCTGAGTTAGGCGCCCGTCCTTACCTCGCCACGGTGTTCGGAGAGGCCCACAGGCCTACCCGTTCGAGATGTGCTGTCAACCGCTCGGCCCCGTCCACGAACTGACGACACATCTGCTCACCGACCGCATCGAGGTCACCTCGCCTCAGTGCATCGATGAGGATCTCGTGGCTCAGGACGGACTCGGTGCCCCATGCCGGGTCGGACGCATAAAGTCTGGCCGGCGTGTAACGGATCGCGCCGAAGAGAAACCACGCGAGCTTCGAACCACCCGCGACTCGGTTGATGAAACGATGGAATTCGAATTCGCACGACTCGATTGCGTCGGGGTTCGCCTGCTCCACTGCCTCGCGTAGCCCAGCATTGAGATGGGTCAGCTGTTCGATCTGAAGCGCGGTGATCACTCGGGCCGCTCGACGTGCCAACTTGGTTGCGATCGTGCCCTGCAGCCAGAAGATGTCGTCGATGTCCTCCCTGGAGAGATCTCCGACGCGGTAGCCACGGTGCGGCACTTGCTCGACGAGGCCTTCTCCACGAAGGGAGACGAGCGCTTCCCGCACCGGAGTCGCGCTCACCCCGAGCTCCATCGCCGTCTCGTCGATTCGGACGAACTGTCCCGGCCGGAGGGCCCCGGACATGATCTGCCCTCGAATGCGTCCGGCGACTTCCTCCGACAGCTGTGGTCTGCGGCGGAGTGTGGATGCGACCATCAGAGTCCGTAGGTCTTGCCGATGATGTCGCGCTGCACACGAGTGCCCGCCTCGTGCCTACAGAAGGCCGCTACGGCCTGGGCGAACGACGATTGCCCCTGGGTGAAATCCGTACTCATCGCGGTGCTCCTGATCTCGATTCGTGAGGAACAGGCCCATCCGAATCACAAGGGGTTGTCGCTACCGATTGCGGCACATAGTGTGAGCCAAACAACAGTAAATTACATCAAATATATGTGATGTGATGATGAGAGCGGGAGGATTTCGGCCGATGACGGACCAGGTCACGCAGATGAAAGTTCCAACGTTCGACAGTCTCGATCCGAGGACAGGCGATGTGCTGGCCAGCTATCCGATCGCCGACGACGCTGCAGTCCAGGCCGCCGTCGACCGCGCTCGGGCCGCTTCTCGGTGGTGGGATATTCAGGGTTTCAGCGGACGTAAGAATTGGTTGCTCGAATTCAAGAACGCGATCGCCAAGGATGCGCAGAGCCTTGCCGCGGTCATCTCCGCCGAGAGCGGCAAGCCGGATGAGGATGCGATTCTCGAGGTCATGATGGCCGTCGAACACATCGATTGGGCTGCACGGAACGCCGAGAAGACGCTCGAGCAGCGCAAGGTGTCCTCGGGACTGATCAGCGCCAATCAGAAGGCCTATGTCGGCTACCGGCCGTTCGGTGTCGTCGGAGTCATCGGGCCGTGGAACTACCCGCTATACACCCCGATGGGTTCCATCGCGTACTCACTCGCGGCCGGCAACGCGGTGGTGTTCAAACCCAGCGAGCTCACCCCGGGTGTCGGTGTGTGGCTGGCAAAGAAGTGGGAGTCCCTCGCACCGGCACAACTGGTATTCCAGACCGTCACCGGTGACGGATCGACCGGAGCAGCACTGTGTACTGCGGGAGTCGACAAGATCGCCTTCACCGGGTCCACGGCCACCGCCAAGAAGGTCATGGCCACGTGCGCACAGTCGCTGACCCCGCTCGTCGCCGAATGCGGCGGCAAGGATGCAATGCTCGTCGACGTTGACGCCGATCTCGATGCAGCCGTGGAGTTTGCAGCATTCGGTGCGATGGGCAATGCAGGTCAGACGTGCGCGGGTGTCGAGCGGATCTATGTCGCGGCTCCGGTGTACGAGGACTTCGTCGACAAACTTGCTGCGGCAGTATCAGCGTTGAAGCCCGGCGGTACCGGATCCTCCTCGTACGGTCCGATGACCCTCGGTAAGCAGAGCGACATCGTCCGAGGCCAGATCGAAGATGCTCTGGCCAAAGGCGCGCGTGCTGTCGTCGGTGGCCTCGAATCGCTGCACGGCCCGTACATCGACCCTGTCATTCTCACCGACGTTCCCGAGAATTCTACTGCGATCACGGAGGAGACCTTCGGCCCTACGGTGGTCGTGAACAAGGTTCGTGATCTCGACGAAGGTATCGAACGCGCCAACGCATCGGTGTACGGACTCGGCGCCTCGGTCTTCACCAAGGACACCGAGGCCGGACGACGAGCAGCGGAAAGACTCGATTGCGGCGTCGTGACGGTCAATTCCGTCCTCGGGTTCGCCGGCATTCCTGCTTTGCCGTTCGGTGGTACCGGCGATTCCGGTTTCGGTCGCATCCACGGCGCCGACGGACTCCGCGAGTTCAGCACCGTCAAATCCCTTGCCGTACAGCAATTTGCGATACCACTGAAGCTACTCACGTTGAACCGCAAGGCACGTGACATGAAGATCTCGAAACTGATGCTCAAACTGCGGCACGGGAGAGGCTGACATGGATGTCACTCCCAAGCGTGGCCGGTACGGGTGGTTGCGGCGAATAGAGGAACTCGATCCGAAAGTGGACAACCACGAGATCCATCTCATCACCGCAGGCTGCGAATTTCCATGGGACTACCAACGCGCTCTCGAATTTGCCCTGTTCCGGACATACTGTGTCCCGACCATCTCCGAACTGCTGGAGAAGACAGGCGAATTCGAGAATCGACCACAGAAGCGCTATGACGACACATCGCTCCTGATGGCGGAGATGCTCGAGCACGGCTACGACTCCGAGAGGGGACGCGAGTCACTGCGGACGATCAATCGAATGCACGGCAAGTACGACATCGACAACGACGATTTGCTCTATGTCCTGACCACATTCATCTACGAGCCGATCGATTGGATCGACCGATACGGCTGGCGTCGGCTGCACCCGAAGGAACGCCTGGCCACGTTCCACTTCTACCGCGAAGTCGGAATTCGTATGGGTATCAAGAATATTCCGGAGTCCTACACCGAATTCGCGCGATTCAAGCTCGACTACGAAGAGCGCACGTTCCGGTACACCGAGGACAACCACCGCGTCGGGAAGTACACCCTCGACTTGTTCTGCTCATGGTTTCCGACGGCACTGCATCCGGCGGTACGGCAAGGTGTCTATGCGCTGATGGACGACAAGATGGCGCACGCGTTCGGCTTCCCGGCCGGCTCACCGACTCTGCGTCGCATCGCGGTAGCGAGTTTGCGCGCCAAAGCGCGCGGGGAACGATTCATGCCCAAGCGTAGGCATTCGAGAACCACCGACGATTCGAAGAACAAGACGTACCCCGGCTACCCGCGCGGCTACCGTCCGAGCCAGCTCGGCGCGCTCGCCGACCCACCGACGTGTCCGTACACACCCGAACGCAGTGTCGGTCCACGAGCGGAGCAACCCACGACACTCTGACCGGTGAAGATCGCCAGTAGCCGCCGAGTGCGGTTCGAAACAACTGGAACAACCAGGTTCGTCGCCACGCCCTGATGAATCCGGACGGGCTCGCGCTGAGATTCCTCGGCGAATCCATTACCTGGCACAAGCTTTCCGACCGGGTCGCGAGATTCGCCGGCGTCCTGAGTCGACGAGGTGTCGGCGCCGGGGATCGCGTCATGATCCTCATGCTCAACCGCCCCGAATACCTCGAATCGGTGCTGGCAATCAATGCGCTCGGCGCGCTGGCAGTGCCCGTGAACTTCAGGATGACCGCACCTGAGGTCGCGTTCCTGGCCGACAACAGCGGTGCGACGCTACTCGTCACCGACGAGCCACTCTCTCGACTTGCCGAAGCAGTTGCAGCACAATCGGATTCCTTGGCAGCAACGATCACGGCCGGTGAGGAGTACGAGAGACTGCTCGTCGACGCCGATCACGCTGCACCCGTCGACGTCCCCGATGATGCACCGGCATTGATCATGTACACCTCCGGCACCACCGGCCGACCGAAAGGCGCTGTGCTGACCCACGCCAACATGCAGGCGCAAGCACTGACGTGCATTCGCGCACTGCAGATGCACGGAGTGGACGAAATCGGCTTCTGTGCGTCACCGATGTTTCACATCGCGGCCCTCGGCAGCTTGGCCCCGAGTCTGCTGCTGGGGGTCCCGACAGTCATCTACCCAGTCGGCGCATTCGATCCTGCAGCGCTGCTGGATGTCCTGGAATACGAGGAAGTCACCACACTGTTCCTCGTGCCCGTGCAGTGGCAAGCGATATGTGCCGAGCAATCGCGAGCGCCACGCGCGGTGAAGCTTCGCGTCATATCCTGGGGCGCTGCCCCGGCGTCGGACACCATCCTGAGGTCCATGTCGGCAACGTTCCCCGATGCACTCAACGTCGCGGTTTTCGGCCAGACCGAGATGTCACCCATCACCTGCGTTCTCGACGGAGCGGATGCGCTGCGCAAGCTCGGTTCCGTCGGACGCGTCATCGCCACTGTTTCGGCCCGTGTGGTCGACGACGACATGCACGACGTCGCTCGCGGAGAGATCGGTGAGATCGTCTACCGGGGCCCTACTCTCATGCGCGAGTACTGGCAGAACCCCGACGCCACAGCCGACGCGTTCGGCGGTGGCTGGTTCCACTCCGGCGACCTGGTCCGTCAAGACGACGAAGGTTTCGTCTTCGTCGTCGACCGCAAGAAGGACATGATCATCTCCGGCGGTGAGAACATCTACTGCGCCGAGGTGGAAAACGTCCTCTTCTCACATCCACGGATCCGCGAAGCCGCAGTCATCGGGCGAACCGACGAGACCTGGGGAGAAGTACCCGTGGCCGTAGTTGCATTGACCGACGCGGGCGGGGCCCCGGATCTGACTCTGGAGGAACTCGTGGACTGGCTGGGCGAGCACCTCGCACGGTACAAACATCCGAAGGAGCTCGTGGTTGTCGACGCCCTCCCTCGCAACGCCAGCGGCAAGGTCGTCAAAGTCGCTCTCCGAAGCTCGTACTCACCCGCCGATGCGAACTGACCGGATGACGAGCCTGAGCGGCTTTACGCGCTACCGACACCGCTGGCTACTGGCGTCAGCTGGCCCGAAGTGACACAGTTGCCGAGATCCGGATCCGCCCAACTGCTGGTCGGGGCGTACCCCGAAAGCGAAAGGACGTAGCCTGGCGGTGAAGGATCGGTGGCTCACTTCGAATGACACGTGTGTCGTTCGAAAAGATTGTCCGAGCCACCAGGCACGATGCAAGAGGGTCCCGACCATGTCATTGAGCGACGGGTCACCACTATCGAGGAGATAAGGCCATGGCTTTACCAGTATTGACTCCGGAACAGCGCACCGCGGCGTTGGCCAAGGCGGCCGAGGCACGTACCGCCAGGTCGAAGCTGCTGGCCGCCGTCAAGTCCGGCGAGCTGAGCGTTGCTGACGTTCTCGCAAAGGCCGAGGGCGACGAGATCGTCAAGAAGACCAAGGTCTCCGCACTGATCAAGGCACTTCCAGGTGTCGGTTCGGTGCGCGCCGCACAGCTGCTCGAGCAGCTGTCGATCGCAGACACCCGCCGTATCGGTGGACTCGGCGCCAACCAGCGTGAAGCACTGCTGGCCGCTGTCGCGTCCTGATCGAGGGGCTCTAGGCGGTACGGGTCATACCGACTGGGGTTAGCATTCCCCTATGAATGTCGAAGTGACCCTGCTGCCCGGGATCGGGGTGCGGAAGGACTTCGCCCTCGCATCTGGGCGTCGTATCGGAGTCATCACCCGCAAGGACGGCGTGAACGAGCTGATCGTTTCGCGCATGGATGATCCCGACGCGACACAGGCGTCCATCACACTGAGCAATGAGGAAGCGGCGGCGCTGGGCAATTTGCTCGGCACGCCGCAACTCATTGCTCAGCTCGGGGAAGAACACCGTGAACTTCCCGGCATCAACACACGGCAGCTCCGCATCAAAGAGGGCTCGCGATTCGACGGCCGAACTCTCGGCGACACCACGATGCGCACCAAGACAGGTGTATCCATCGTCGCGGTCATGCGCGCAGGCCAGGTCCAACCGTCACCCAATCCTGACTTCCTGATCGTCTCCGGCGATCTACTCGTTGCGGTCGGTACGGCAGAGGGACTGGATGCAGCCGCCAAGCTGCTCGGCAATGTGTGCGAACAACAATGCATAAGAACAAACAGGGCTGATTCCCTGTGGCCGAGAGCGCACTTGCGCTGACCGAACTCGGGGCAGTGTTCTTCGCACTCGGCCTCCTCGCCAGACTCGCCGGACGCATCGGCGTCTCACCGATTCCCTTCTATCTCCTCGGCGGCCTCTGCTTCGGCAACGGCGGCTTCATCACGCTCGACGGCATCGACGAGTTCAGCGAACTGGCCAGCGAGATCGGCGTCATTCTCCTGCTATTACTGCTAGGGCTCGAGTACACCGCCACCGAGCTCGTCACCGGGCTTCGCAGGTCATGGATGGCGGGGGTCGTCGACATCGTCCTCAACTTCGCGCCGGGAGCCGTGGTCGCGCTCATGCTCGGCTGGGGTGGCGTGGGCGCCCTCGTTCTCGGCGGCGTCACATACATCTCGTCCTCGGGCATCATCGCCAAAGTTCTCACCGATCTGGGCCGTCTCGGTAACCGCGAAACACCCGTCGTCCTCTCCATTCTCGTGTTCGAGGACCTCGCGATGGCGATCTACCTGCCGATACTGACAACAGTCCTAGCCGGAGTCGGCATCTTGGGCGGCTTCGGGGCAGTCGGAATCTCACTGCTCGTCATCACCGTGGTGCTTGTGATCGCGCTCAGATACGGACGCTTCGTCTCTGCCGTCGTCGACAGCCCTGACCGCGAGGTGGTCCTGCTCACGGTCCTCGGCTCCGCCTTGGTCGTAGCCGGCATCGCCTCCGAGTTACAGGTATCGGCAGCAGTCGGCGCCTTTTTGCTCGGCATCGCCATCTCTGGTTCGACCGCGGACAACGCGACCCGCATCCTCGAACCGCTACGCGACCTCTTCGCCGCCATGTTCTTCGTCGTGTTCGGCCTGAATACGGACCCCTCGACCATTCCGCCCGTCCTCGGCTGGGCCGTCGTCCTGGCCGTGGCAACCACGATCACCAAGGTCATGACGGGTGCCTGGGCCGCTGGTCGGCAAGGCATCGGTAGGCCTGGACAGCTCCGCGCGGGTGCAGCTCTGGTCGCGCGCGGCGAGTTCTCGATAGTCATCGCGGGACTCGCTGTTGCGGCCGGCGCCGTCGACGGCGAACTGGCTGCTCTCGCGACCGCGTACGTGCTGTTGATGGCGGTACTCGGACCGGTCGCTGCACGCGTGGTCGAGCCCCTTACGAAAATGTTGATCCGGCCCCGGAGTTGAGTGCAGACCTACACACTGTGATTGGCTGATCGTCATGGCAGGTAGAGCGCGCACAACTACCGCAGCATCAGCTCTGCGTCGGCGGCCACAGCTGTCCGAGGACGTTGCGGGCCATGTGCGGCATCTCGTCATGTCCGGAGAAGTCCGCCCCGGCGACTACATCCGATTGGACGAGACGGCGGCCGAACTCGGTGTCAGCGTCACGCCGGTTCGAGAGGCTTTGCTGACGCTTCGAGGCGAGGGAATGGTCGAACTCGTACCGCATCGCGGATACGTGGTCTCGGAACTGACTCCGGCCGACATCGTGGATATCTTTTGGCTGCAGGGCCGGATTGCCGTCGAGTTGGTTCGGCGCGCGGCACCGAAAATCGGCGAGTCAGAGATCGCCGAGCTGAGGCAGTTCAATGCGTCTTTGGCCGCCGCCGTGGCAAACGGCAGGGCCGAGGAAGTCGAAATCAACGAGTTCGAGTTCCACCGAGTAATCAACAGACTGGCCGAGGCGAGCAAGTTGGCGTGGTTTCTCAACAACGCGACTCGCTACACCCCCACCCGCCTCTATGCGTCGGACCCCGAATGGGGCCGCGCGGCCGTGCGCAACCACGAGCAGCTGATCGAGGCCCTGGACGCCGGCGACGTCGATGCGGCCTGCACTTTGATGCGCAAGCAATTCACCGACGGCGCCGAGCGTTTGGTCGCGTACCGCGACGTGTGAGTGGGGATACGTCGTGTATGACGTATCCCCACTCGCACGTTTGTCCTACTAGGAGCGGAGCGAGTCCGGCGCTGTGAACCGCTCGCCGTACTTGGCCGCGAGCTCGTCGGCGCGCGCAACGAAGCCCGCCTGACCACCCTTGTAGCCGACGATGTACTGGTGTACGCCGCCGGTCCAGGCTGGGTACCCGATGCCGAAGATGGACCCGATGTTGGCGTCGGCCGTGGAAGTCAGCACGCCTTCGTCGAAGCACTTCTGCGTCTCGAGTGCCTCGATGAAGAGCATGCGCTCGATGAGATCCTCGAACGGAGCTTCCGAGGTACCCGACTTGAACGCATCACGCAGTCCGGGCCACAGGCCGGTGCGCTTACCGTCGGCGTACTCGTAGAAGCCTGCACCCTTGAGCTTGCTGGGACGCTCGAACTCGTCGACCATCTTGTTGATGACCGCACCAGCCGGATCCTCAGCAGGAGTGCCGCCTGCGGCGATCACCGAGTCCGCGGTTTCCTTGCGGATCTTCTGCATCAGCGTCAGCGTCAGCTCGTCCGAGAGCTGCAGCGGCGCTGCAGGGTAGCCCGCTTGCAGACCGGCCTGCTCGATGGATGCCGGCTCGACACCCTCGCCGAGCATCGCGATTGCCTCGTTGATGAAGGTGCCGATGACGCGCGAGGTGAAGAATCCACGGCTGTCGTTGACAACGATCGGGGTCTTCTTGATGAGCTGGACCAGGTCGAATGCCTTTGCCAAAGCGGCGTCCGACGTCTTCTCACCGCGAATGATCTCCACGAGCGGCATCTTGTCGACCGGGCTGAAGAAGTGGATCCCGATGAAGTCTTCCTGGCGCTTGATTCCCTTCGCCAGGCTCGTGATCGGCAGCGTCGAGGTGTTCGAGCCGAGCAACGACGTCGGATCGACGAGGTCCTCGATCTCCTGGAACACCTTCTGCTTGAGCTCCTCGGACTCGAAGACGGCCTCGATGACGAGATCGGCGCCTTCGACATCCTTGGCATCGGCGGTCGGGTGGATCCGAGCCAGCAGTGCGTCGGACTTCTCCTGGGTGGTCTTCCCACGCGAGAGTGCCTTGGCCTCGATGGCCTCGGAGTACGCCTTACCCTTCTGCGCAGACTCGATGGCTACGTCCTTGAGCACGACGTCGATGCCGGCCTTTGCGCACACGTAGGCAATTCCGGCGCCCATCATGCCTGCACCGAGGACTGCGACCTTGGTGAACTTCGTCTTCTCGATGCCGTCCGGACGCGACTTGCCTGCATTGATCGCCTGAATGTCGAAGAAGAACGCCTGAATCATGTTCTTCGAGATCTGCCCGGTGACCAACTCGGTGAAGTACCGCGACTCGATCGTCGACGCGTTGTCGAAGTCGACCTGGGCCCCTTCGACTGCAGCGGCGAGGATTGCACGCGGCGCGGGCATCGGTGCACCCTTGAGCTGCTTGCGCAGGTTCGAGGGGAAGGCAGGCAGAACCGCGGCCATCGCTGGACTCGACGGTGTTCCACCTGGAATCTTGTAGCCCTTGACGTCCCAAGGAGCGATGCCGCCCTCTGGGTTGGCCTTGATCCACGCCTTGGCGGCCGGTACGAGCGCGTCGATGCTGTCGACGAGTTCGTGGACGAGACCGATCTCGAGCGCCTTGTCGGGACGGAATCGGGTGCCCTGGGCGAGGACCGTCATGAAGCCGGTCTGGATGCCGAGGAGGCGGGTGATGCGCGTGACGCCACCGCCACCGGGAAGCAGTCCGAGGGAGACCTCGGGGAGGCCGAGCTGGACTCCGGATACGTTCGCCGCAATACGGTGATGCGTTGCGAGTGCGATTTCGAAACCACCGCCGAGTGCAGCACCGTTGATGGCTGCGACGACGGGCTTGCCGAGCTTCTCTATGCGGCGCAGCTGCGCTTTGAGGTTCTGGGCCTCGTCGAACACCTGCTGTGCGTCGTCGGGTCCGATCTTCATCATGTTCTTCAGGTCGCCACCGGCGAAGAAGGTCTTCTTCGCGGAGGTGATGACTACACCCGTGATCGAGTCCTTTTCGGCTTCGAGACGGTCGATGGTGGTGGCCATCGAGTCCTTGTACAGCTGGTTCATCGTGTTGGCGCCCTGGTTGGGGTCGTCCATCGTGAGCACGACGATGCCGTCGGAGTCCTGCTCCCACTTGATCATGTTGTCTTTGCTTGCTTCAGTGTTTGTCATGTCTTCGCCTCAGACTCGCTCGATGATGGTGGCAACGCCCATGCCGCCGCCGATGCACAGGGTGATGAGTGCGTAACGGCCGCCGCGGCGCTCGAGCTCGTCGAGCACAGTTCCGGTGATCATGGCTCCGGTGGCGCCCAGCGGGTGCCCCATAGCGATAGCTCCGCCGTTGACGTTGAGCTTCTCGTTCGGGATGTTCAGGTCCTTCTGGAACCGCAGCACGACCGAGGCGAACGCCTCGTTCAACTCGAAGAGATCGATGTCGTCGACGGTCAAGCCTGCCGCCGCAAGAGCCTTCTTCGCTGCCGGTGTCGGTCCGGTGAGCATGATGGTGGTGTCGGCGCCGCTCGTCGCGGTTGCTACGACACGCGCTCGCGGAACCAGATTGAGGTCTTTGCCTGCCTGCTCGCTGCCGACAAGAACGAGGGCTGCACCGTCGACGATTCCGGAGCTGTTACCACCGGTGTGCACGTGATTGATCTTGTCGATCCAGTGGTACTTCTGCAGCGCGACGTCGTCGAATCCGCCCATGGCGGCAACTCCGGCGAACGCCGGGTTCAGCTTGCCGAGCGATTCGACGGTGCTGCCCGGACGCATGTGCTCGTCCTGATCGAGGATGAGCAGACCATTCTGATCGGTGACGGGCACGACCGACTTGGCGAAGTATCCACCCGACCATGCTGCTGCCGCGCGCTCCTGCGACTGCACTGCGTATGCGTCGACGTCTTCGCGAGTGAAGCCCTCGATCGTCGCGATCAGGTCGGCGCCGATCCCCTGCGGGGCGAAGTAGGTGTCGTAGTTGGTGGCCGGATCCATCGCCCACGCGCCACCGTCGCTACCCATCGGAACACGAGACATCGATTCGACGCCGCCTGCGATCACGAGCTCATCCCAGCCGGAGCGCACCTTCTGTGCGGCGAGGTTGATTGCTTCGAGACCGGAAGCGCAGAACCGGTTGAGCTGGAATCCGCCCACGGTGTCCGGCATCTTCGCGGCGAGAACGGCGGTGCGGGCGATGTCCATACCCTGATCGCCTACCGGCGACACGACGCCCAGGATCAGGTCCGAGATGCGGTTCTCGTCCAGATCCGGGAATCGACGACGAAGTTCGTCGATCAGCCCGGTAACCAGCGAGAGCGGCTTCACGGAATGCAGCGAGCCGTTCTTCCCTTTACCGCGCGGGGTTCTGATGGCTTCGTAAATGAACGCCTCTGTAGTCACAGCGTGCAGTTCCTTCCACGTACTGATTTCGGTGGCAGCGCCGGTCAGGACGCTGCAGGACACGAGGAATACACCTCGGCTGTGTACAGACTAGAACGTGTTACCGCAGAAGCGACAGGACCTAAACGAGCATTGTCTGTGACCGAACGGGCAGTTTGGGTTTCGAAGGTGCTGGGTAGACCTACAATCGACATAGCGGGGGGATATTTGTGGAAGATCAGGAGTTGATGTCCATGGACACCCAGCAGCCCGTTGCTGTCGGCGCACATGTGAAGGTCCGTTACAGCTCCGATGCCGAGCTCTCGCGCGAGCAGTGGCCAAAAGAGTCCGGCGTGGTCAAGGAAGACTTCGGCGACCAACAGGCCTCCGTGACAGATCGTGGCTGGGCTCTCGCCCGTCGATATGCGGTCGCACTCGACGACGGACGCCTCGTATTCGTAGATCCGGAAGATATCGAGCCGGCCTAGCTCCTTGCTGTCGAGTGCACAATTCAGCACTCGGCGACAACTTCGCCTGAGCGGTTTCTCCGTTACAAGCAGCGCTACTCCTTCAGAGGAGTTCCGCCCAGTTGGGTTTGGATCAACTCCAGCGCCACGGTATCCGGATCGCGCCTGATCGACGGATCCGCTGGCTCCGCGGCCGCCTTCATGAGCTCTTCCTCGTCCTCAGCGGTTTCCGGCGGTGGCGGACCTGTCGGCTCGGGGTCGTCAGGGTAGTCCGGCGCTTCAGGTGGCGGAATATCTTCGTACCCCGATCCATCCCCCGCCGACCCGAACGCATCTTCGGTCGTTCGCGCCGTCTTGTTGCTCTGGCTCGGTCGTGAGAATTTCGTCGACGGGGCTTTCGGAGCCTCGGGACCACCCTTTGATACCGTGGCCTCTTCGGTCGGTGCAGTCGCACCCACGACGCAGGTCACAGCCCAATCGACTCCGAACACATCACGCAATGCGTCGCGAATGACATCGGCGTTTCGCGGTTCCCCAAGCCTCTTGGCCAGCGGAGCCGAGTCGTGGCCGAGGGTGATCGAATCGATGTCGACGGCGCGCACCGACGCCCCGGACAACATGACCTCGACCGTACGGCTGCGCTCACGAACCTTGGTCCTGACCTCGGACCACACCGCACGTACCGCCGCCGCGTCGGGTTGATTCGACTCTGCGACGGGAGCCGGCGCGGGCTCAGGCTCAGTCACAACCGGCTCACTGGCAACGGGTTCACCGACAACCGGCTCAGTGACAACCGGCTCACTGACAACCGGCTCGACTACAGCTGAAGGCTCGGGCTTGGATTCAGTCTCGGGCTCTCGCTCCGGCTGAGATACAAGAGCCGGCTCGGGCACCGAAGGCGACTCGTGACTGGTGACGAGCGCAGGCTCCGCACTCGGTTCGGGCACAGCATTCGGCATTGGCTCCGCCACGTGGACCGGCTCGGGCTCAGGCTGCCATTCCGGCTGTGGTTCCGGCTCGGGCTGTGGTTCCGGCTCGGGCTGTGGTTCCGGCTCGGGCTGTGGTTCCGGCTCCGGCGTCACGATGGGCGCCGGCACGGTCACCGAAGGCGGGGACGTGGGCGTGGGCGTGGCAGGTGCCGCAGCGGGCGTAGGTGCAGGCACGGCTGGCGTAGGTGCCTCAGCCACGGGCCGTTGCGAGGGGCGGACGAACTTCGACGGAGTGTCCTCCACCGGGGCCGTTGGTGCCGACGCCTCGATCCGCCTAGGGGCCGCATTTTCGACGACCGCGGCCCGATCGACCGCGGCCTGCTCACCGGCGGGAAGGGTCACGTCGAGACGCCGTTCCAGACGCTCGAGACGTTGCAGCACAGCAGATTCGGCGTCGGAAGCGGACGGCAGAAGCATGCGTGCACACATCACCTCGAGGAGAAGTCGCGGTGCAGTGGCGCCACGCATCTCCCCCAATCCGGAGTGCACGATTTCCGCGTACCGCGCCAAGGTTGCCGAGCCGATGCGCGTCGACTCGTCACGGAGTCGTTCGAGCACGTCGCCAGGCACATCGACCAGACCGCGTTCCCCGGCGTCGGGCACGGCACGCATCAGGATAAGGTCGCGCAGCCGTTCGAGGAGGTCAGCGGCGAACCTGCGGGGGTCGTGACCGGCGTCGACGACCTTGTCGATGGTGCCGAAAAGGGAGCCACCGTCGCCGGCTGCGAGAGCGTCGACTGCCTCGTCGATCAAAGCGACATCGGTGACTCCGAGCAAGGACAACGCCCGCGGGTACGTCACGCCCTCCGGACCAGCGCCCGCGAGAAGCTGATCCAACACGCTCAGCGAGTCACGCGGCGATCCACCTCCTGCCCGGATGACGAGCGGAAACACTGGATCCGCGACGATCGCGTTCTCCTGCGCACAGATCTTCTCGAGCAGTCCGCGCATGGTCGACGGGGGCAGCAACCGGAACGGGTAATGGTGCGTGCGTGACCGAATGGTCGGCAGCACCTTCTCCGGCTCGGTGGTGGCGAAAATGAAGACCAGGTGCTCCGGCGGCTCCTCGACCACCTTGAGCAGCGCGTTGAAGCCCGCCGTGGTCACCATGTGCGCCTCGTCGATGATGAAGATGACGTAGCGCGACTCAGCGGGTGCGTACACCGCTTTGTCCCGAAGATCACGAGCATCGTCGACGCCGCCGTGACTTGCTGCATCCATCTCTACGACGTCGAAGTTTCCGGGGCCACCCGGTGCGAGCGCGACACAGGAATTGCACACCCCACAAGGTGTGGAGGTAGGGCCCTCGGCGCAGTTCAACGACCGCGCGAGGATGCGTGCCGACGAAGTCTTGCCGCAGCCACGTGGGCCGGAGAAGAGGTAGGCGTGGTTGATTCGGTTGGAGTTGAGCGCCACACTCAAGGGCTCGGTGACGTGCTCCTGCCCGACAACCTCAGCGAACGTCGCAGGACGGTACTTCCGGTAGAGAGCCACGCCGAAAGGGTACCGGCGAGTGCCGACATCGGCGTCGATGGCCCAACCTCGAGTTCACAACCGCGGTGTCACGACCATCCGGATGTTCGAGATCTCGATACTCCGCCTGGTCTGCAACCGTTCCGACCAGGCATGCAACGTACCGGAATCGAGAAGGATGTCACCGATCGTGTCCTTGACGATGCCCACGCCCGCGGTAAGTACATCGACCGTCACCACGGTGCCGAGCGCGATGGCCCCAGCGAGGGCATCGGCATCTCGGGCCGGGAGGTGATGAACGGTCTTCACACGCGCAGCCAATCGGGCTACATCGACTTCGGCTGGAACACCTGTCACGAGGGCGCGCGCCAACTCCCCGACATCGGTGCGTTGCGGCAAGATGGGAACGATGCGCGGCTGTAGCGGTCGAGGTTCCATCCTGGCCACCTCTGTCGGTACGAAGTCGCCGGTGAGCACTGGGGCGTAGCCTGCGGATCGCAACGCCTCGAGCACCTTGTGCGCCGGTATCGACGGGACCAGGACTGAGTCATCGCACCTTTCGGCCTCGAACAGTGCGCGCGCATGAATCTCTGCAATGAGCGCGGCATCTCGAGACTCGATACGCCCGGACACCCCGTCGACGGTGATAGTCCCGTGCCTGCGCACGACGTCACGGATCAAGTATTCGAGTGACTGTGGCATTTCGGTCGATGCGGTTGCAGCCAAGCACTCGAGTAGTTCTTCGCCGGAGCTACCTCGATCGAGCCAGGCGCGGATCGATCGGTCGCTGAACCGCCAGGCCGACGCAGCACCGCGCGCTTCGCGGGTCGCTGCCCCCGTGAGAAGCAGCGAAACACGTTCGCTCACAGGTCCGGACACCACGGCAGTGAGATCGGGCAACAACCGCACTGCTGATTCTGCTCGGTGAACGAGCTCGTGCACCGCGGGTGCAAACACGGTCGCATCGACGGTAGTACCCAGCCTGCCGAGCAATAGTGACAGGTCTGTCGGAGCACCGTCGACGATGATCCCGAGTGCGGATGCCTCGCGCCACACGGCCGCGACATCACCGGCGTTTGCCTCGGCCGCGAACCGGGGCAGCTTCCACACCGTGTAGTCCACAGCCGAGTCGACGTCGAGAAAACCACCGTCCGGGATCGAGTCGATCATCCGTCGACGAAGCACCGCCGTCGACGGATTCGGAGCGATCGGACCGAGTGTCCGAGCACGCTTGCCGTTCGCTTGCAAGGAATTCGTTGCGGCGCCCTCCGACCACCACCACGCTTCCACAAATTTGGCGTATTTCGTTGCCCGATCCATCGATCGCCATTCGCCGTACTCGGTCGTGCATCGCAGGAGCGGGGCACGAGCTTCGACAAGACGCAGCTCGCCGGAGAGACCGAGAACCAGTTCGACGACGTCGACATCAGCACCGACGCCCTTGGCGAGCGTCCGAACCTCACGGCTCCCCACTCCCCCCGCCCTGACCGCTTTCACAGAGCCTGCATCGACTTCGACGAGCACTGCTTCGACGAGGTCGCAGAACCCGGCCACAGCAAGTTCCTGAGATTGCACATTCGCCGCGCCTCGCTCGACCAAGACTGGCTGCGACACTTCGAGGAGCGCGTGCAGATTCAGACGTTCTACGTCGTCGACGATGGAGGCGTAGCCCGCACCTACCGGCGAGCAGAGTCCGAGATCGATCAGCGATCCCACAGCACGATCTACATCGGACGTCGTGCAATGGATCCCCTCCGCGACCGCTGCGCCGATGTCCGAACGCGACATCGATTCGCCTCCAGCGAGTATCACGAGCAATGAGAGGGCACCCACGTCGAGTTCACGCATGGCGGCATCCAACGATCGATCCCGCCGCAGGAGGTGACCGAGTGCGGCATACGTGCGTGGCGGCGGATCGAGTGCCACGTCGAGACGCTTGTGGAGAAGGGAGGCCAGCGAGGCCTCGTCGAGGCTCTGCAGCCAGTGCTCATACGTCACTTGTTCTTGGCTGCTGCCTTGGCTGCCTTCTTGAATTCACGGACCTCGAGGAGCGACTTCTCGTCGACGACATCGGCAATCGACCGCCGCGATCCCTCGTCGCCGTAAGCGCCCGCGGCCTTGCGCCACCCGTCGGGCGTCACTCCCATCTGCTTGCCCAGCAACGCGAGAAAGATGCGGGCCTTCTGATCTCCGTACCCAGGCAAAGCCTTCAGCCGCTTCAGTACTTCGGGTCCGTCAGGACTCTCGCGGCGCCAGATCTGATCCGGGTTGCCGTCGTAGTTCTCGACCAGGTATTCCGCGAGTCCTTGAATGCGTTTGGCCATCGAAGCCGGAAAGCGATGTACTGCAGGCGTGGTGGCGCACACGGCCGCGAACTCCTCCGGGTCGGCCGTAGCGATGGTCTCGACGTCCAGATCGCCGAGACGGTCGACGAGCTTCTTGGGACCGGCGAATGCCGATTCCATCGGAACCTGCTGATCGAGAAGCATTCCGATCAGCAACGCGAAAGGGTCCTCGGCGAGCAGCGCATCGGCTTCGGGGTCGCCGACCAGGTGCAGAGTAGGAGACATGACTCCGATCCTCCCATGCGGCAGGAAATTCCGTTATCGGGTTCCAGCTGCGATGTCGTGGCCGAACAGTGTGGCTCGACTATGTCTCGTCGGACCGAAATTCACCTGTGACGAGAAAAATGACCCGCTCGGCAACCTCGACAGTGTGATCGGAGAACCGTTCATAGAATCGGCCGAGCAACGTGATGTCGACTGCAGCAGGAATGCCGTGCGGCCAGCCCGGTGCCGACGTCAGCGTGAACAAGCTCCGGTGGAGTTCGTCCATCGCTTCATCCTTGGTCTGCAGCTCGGCGGCCAATTCCGCGTCACGGGAGAGCAGAACCTTGCGAGTCGAATCCGCCTGTTCGACGGCGACGCGTCCCATCTCGGCGAACACTCTCTCCACCTCGACCGGTAGTACGTGCGCCGGGTGCCTGCGCCGTGCGAGCTCGGCGACGTGGATAGCCAACCCACCCATCCGTTGGAGATCGGCGACTATGTGAAGTCCACTGACCATGATCCGCAGGTCCAGCGCGACGGGCGACTGCAGCGCGAGGACACCGAAAGCTTGGTGCTCCCAGTCGGCTGCGGCTCGGTCGATTGCTTCCCTGCCGGAGATGGTGTGTTCGGCGACCGCGAGATCAGCGGTGAGCAGGGCTCGGGTAGCCGACTCCATCGCTGCCTCAGCGAGTCCGCACATCGATGCCAGATCGGCCGCAAGGGTCCCCAACGTGACGTTGTACTGCTCACGCATAGGTCACCTATCTCCGTTGGGCTTACTCGATTGACCTCGATCGATCATGATCATCCGCCGCCGTCCCTCGCTGTGTACGTACTTCACTCTGTTACCCGAGTGTTGATCCTCCTACACTTAGGAAACCTATGGCACTTCGGTGAACATATGGAATCGTGCACACGTGACGGTACTCAAATCCATCCTGTTGTTCGGCGTCGCCGCAGTGTTGGAGATCGGCGGGGCATGGCTGGTGTGGCAGGGAGTCAAAGAGCACCGCGGTTGGATCTGGGTCGGCGCAGGTGTCGTTGCGCTCGGTGCTTACGGCTTTGTCGCGACGCTGCAGCCGGACGCCAATTTCGGCCGCATCCTCGCCGCGTACGGCGGTGTCTTCGTCGCGGGATCTCTCGCCTGGGGAATGATTGCCGACGGTTTCGAGCCGGACAGGTGGGACGTGACGGGAGCAGTACTCTGCCTTCTCGGCGTCGCCGTGATCATGTACGGCCCGCGCTGACAGTGCACGGACCGTACATGATCACCTCAGCAATTCGACGGCGCCGGGACTCCGTAGAAACGATCCTTCATCCAGCTCTGCGCTTCGCCGAGTCCGAGTAGATCCGGAATCAGGTGTCCTGCACCAGATCCTGGAACAATGGCCGGAACCTGCGCACTACTGAGCTGAACGGTAGCGCCCTGACTGCACCAGTCAGCGGCAAGCTGCACAGCCTGGCCGTGCGGGACGATGTCATCGGAAGTGCCGGACTGGATGAGCACGGGTGCGTCCGGTGTCCGCTCGCCGATCTTGTTGGCCGCCAATATCTCTTGGGCCCTGGGTAGCCTGTCGAGAACAACCGACATCGGTTCGCCGGTGTTGGTGTACTCCTGCGTGCGATGCAACCCGACCGTCAGAATCGTGTCGCCGACACACTGATCCGCGACCTGTTTCAGCATCGCCTGGCCTGCGCCGTTGATGTTCTCGTCGAGGATCTGACGCAGATCGGGGTCGGATTCGAGCAAACCGTTGAGCGTGTACCCGATAACGCCGGTGAGGATGGTGCCGTCCACCTGTTCGAGTGTCGACTTCAGATCAGCAGGCGGAGCCCCTGCGTACGTTCCGACGATGTTCAGTTCGGGCGCGTACTCGGATGCGAGCTCTGCACCGGACGCCGCCGCGCCACCACCCTGCGAGTAGCCGTACAGCCCGACCGGTCCATCGGTGGAAATCTTTGTGCCGGAAAGACTCTGCGCCGCCCGAGCAGCATCGAGAACAGCATATCCTTCGGCAGCGCGGTTGACGTAAGTGTGCGCACCCGGGGTGCCGAGCCCCTCGTAGTCGGTGATGACGACGCCATACCCCCGAGACAGCAACGCGTACGCGGCGAGCACTTCGTACTCCACCATGGCGTCGAACGGCGGCGTGTAGGTGATGAGGTTGTTCAACATCTTCGATGGCGCACACTGGTCGCCCTGCCCCTGCGTACCAGGCGCGAGACTCACGAGTGGTCGCGGGCCCGGGCCGGTCCAGTCTGCTGCCGGATCGATGTAGGTGCCCGTCACTGCGATCGGATCACCGTTGGAGTCATTGCTGCGGTACATGATTCGAGTTGCCTCGCCGGGGAGTGTCCCACCGATGGTGGGCACCGAGATCGCCAAACTCGAGGGCTCGGAGCGAATGACGTCTCCGGCGTCGCCGTCGGGCAGCGGGCTCGGAGGTAGGTAGAAGTCGGACTCCACCGTCGATCCGGTCGATGAACCCGATGGCGGCTGAGCCGACGCCAAGGGCGTCATCGCTGTTGCTGCCAGCAGAACGGCTCCGACGGCCGGTCCGACTACCCGTGACGCTCGCATGCATTACCCCCATAGGTCCACTGTCGCCGCCGTTATTACTAGGCAGTAGCAACACTCGTGACGGACCATACGTGATGTACAGCACAGGCGAAAGACTGATGGTTCAACCCACCGCGCACCGGCGTGAACCTTGTGAACAATCACAAAAAAACAGATCAGCGGCGACGGCGATGCATTGCAGCTTTGGCCGAGTCGAGCTCGACCCCGGTGAGTGCACGACCAGGTAGAGCGGTCGCCGCACCGGGTTCGGATCGGAGCCCGTCGAGGACCACGGTGAAATAGCGTCGCCAATTGCCGGAGTCCACCGCAGAGGTGAATTCGGCACCTGCGGAGACCATGCCGATCAGTGGGAAAATATCGTTGACCTCGACGTCGGCGCGAAGCTGGCCCGATGCCTTCGCTCGGAGGACGATCTTCTCGACAAAGGGCTCGAGCCGCTCGCGCACCTGCGCGATCCCCTCGCAGCCCTCGTCTGTACCGAGTACGACCTCACCGAGACCCCGGTCCGCGGTCATCCCTTCACACAATCGATCGAGGAACGCGACAAGGCCCTCCCACGGGTCGGAGGCGGTCAACGCCTCCTCTGCAAGCACGACCATTTCCTCGAGCCGTTGTTCGAAGACACCATCGATGAGCTCTTCTTTGCACGAGAAGCGCCGATAGACGGTTCCGACGCCCACCTTCGCATGATCGGCGACGTCGTCGAGAGTGATGTCGATTCCGCGCAATGCGAACAGCTCGCGAGCGGCCTCGACGATGCGTTTGCGGTTTCGTTCCGCGTCGGCCCGAAGCGGCTTCTTTGCCCCTGTGTCGGCTCTCACACCCATTGAATGTCCGTTTCACCCGATAAGCGGAGGACTACCCTCCACTTAGCTGCTACCTTTGGTCGATAACCGGAGAGTACACCTCCGCATAGTCGACAGAAGGACGAACATGACCGCATTGTCTTCGGATAGCGTCGAGACATCGACGTCACCGGCCTCGGAAGAAACTGCTGACGCAAAATCACATCGCGTTCGCTGGCTGGTTCTCGCCACCCTCGGCCTGGCTCAGCTCATGGTCGTGCTGGACGCGACCATCGTGAACATCGCGCTGCCGGCGGCCCAGCTCGATCTCGGCTTCGACAACAGCAACCGCTCTTGGATCATCACCGCATACGCGCTGGCCTTCGGCAGTCTTCTGCTCCTCGGCGGACGACTCAGCGATCTGTTCGGTCGTCGCAACACCTTCCTCATCGGGCTCGTCGGGTTCGCGCTCATGTCCGCGGTCGGGGGCGCATCGGTGAACTTCGGAATGCTCGTCGCAGCTCGCGCAGGCCAGGGCGTATTCGGTGCACTTCTCGCACCGGCGGCACTGTCGCTGCTGGCAACCACGTTCACGGATCCGAAGGAGCGAGCGAAAGCATTCGGCATCTTCGGTGCAATCGCCGGTGGCGGTGGCGCGTTGGGCCTGTTGCTCGGCGGCATACTGACCGAGTGGGCGACCTGGCGCTGGAGCCTCTACGTCAACCTGATCTTCGCCGGGGTGGCGTTTATCGCCGGATTCATCCTGCTGGCCAAGCATGCGGTCACCACCAGGCCCAAGCTCGACATTCCGGGAACAGTCACCGTCTCGGCCGCGCTGTTCGCCATCGTCTACGGTTTCGCACACGCAGAATCCGACGGCTGGGGCAACACGGTCACCCTTGCGTTCCTCATCATCGGTACAGCATTGCTCGGAGTGTTCGTCGTCCTGCAGCGACGCGTCGCGCATCCTCTGCTGCCACTGCGCATCATCCTCGACCGGACACGCGCCGGGTCATTCCTCGCTGTCTTCGTCACCGGCGCAGGCATGTTCGCGGTGTTCCTCTTCCTCACCTATTACATGCAGAGCACACTCGGCTACACACCGATCACCACCGGATTCGCATTCATGCCGATGATCGGCGCGTTGATAGTGACCGCAACTGTCTCGACGGGAGTGATCCTGCCGCGATTCGGCCCCCGGGTACTGATTCCGACGGGCCTGCTGATCGCCGGGGTCGGAATGAGTCTCCTGACTCAGGTTTCACTGGACAGCACCTACCCGATGCACATTCTGCCCGGCTTGATCATCATGGGCCTCGGACTCGGCGCCTCCATGGCTCCGGCCTTTCAGAGTGCGATTTCCGGGGTGAATCTCGACGACTCGGGTGTCGCCTCCGCCACGGTCAACACCATGCAGCAGATCGGCGGCTCGATCGGTACGGCACTGCTCAGTACCGTCGCAGCGAGCGCCGCAGCCACGTACGTCACAGACAATGTGGCGACGGCATCGAGTCCGGCGTTACTGCAGGCCAACGCCGAACTCGCCAGCTACACAACGACGTTCTGGTGGGCAAGTGGGATCTTCCTGCTGGGCGCGGTCGTCACGGGGTTCCTGTTGCGACCGGGCCTACTCGCCGAAGCGCCAGAAGGCGCGGTAGTAATCGGTCACTGAGCGACTACGCCAAAGCTGAATGGAATACACCCTCTCGGGCGTATTCCATTCACCTGTCGAGGAGCTTTTCGGTCGCGGCGAGCAAAACGCACGTCGCGACCCCGTCCATCGACTTCTGCAGGTCGTCCAAGGACGGGAAGCTCGGTGCGAGCCGGATATTTCGGTCCTCGGGATCGTCCCCGTACGGGAATGCCGAACCCGCTCCGGTCAACGCGATGCCGGCGTTCTTCGCCAGGGCTATCGAGCGGGCCGCGGTGCCCTCGAGCACGTCCACGGAGATGAAGTATCCACCCTTCGGCTCCGTCCACGACGCGATCTTCGACGCCCCGAGCCGGTCTTCGAGGATCTGACCGACGAGCGCAAACTTCGGTGCAAGGAGGTCCCGGTGCTTGGCCATGTGGGCGCGGACACCGTCGGCGTCGCCGAAGAACCGCAGGTGTCGAAGCTGATTCAGCTTGTCCGGACCGATGCTCTTCTTACCCAAATGCTTCTGGTACCACGCGAGATTCTCGTCCGAGCTGCCGAAGAAGCTGACGCCCGCACCCGCGAACGTGATCTTCGACGTCGACGCCAGTACGAACGGGCGATTCGGGTATCCGGCTTCGGCCGCCCACCCAAGGATGTCGTGGGACGGGGCGAACTCTTCCACCAGCGGATGCACTGCGTAAGCGTTGTCCCAGAACAGACGGAAGTCCGGGGCGGCAGTCGGCATGGATGCCAACGCTCGCACTACTTCCTCGGAGTACACGGCCCCTGTGGGGTTCGAGTAATTCGGAACCGCCCACATACCCTTGATCTGCGGGTCCGACGAGACGAGCCGGGTGATCTCGTTGATGTCGGGCCCGTCGGGAAGCATCGGGACTGCGATCATGTCGATGCCGAAGCTCTCGGCGATTGCGAAGTGCCGGTCGTATCCGGGCGCCGGGCACAAGAAGCGAATATTGGGCTCGGCCGACCAAGGTCGCGGCGAATCGGGAAGACCGTGCAGCAGTGACCACACAACCAGGTCGTGCATGATTTCGAGGCTTGCATTGTTGCCGGCCAGTAGATTCTTCACCGGAATGCCGAGGATTTCACCGAAGATTGCTCGTAGCTCGGGAAGACCTGCGAGGCCGCCGTAGTTGCGGCAGTCGGTTCCGTTGCCGTCGCGGTAGTCCTCACCGGGAAGCGTCAGCAGACCGGCAGCAAGATCGAGCTGCTCGGGCGACGGCTTCCCTCTGGTGAGGTCGAGTGCGAGGTTCTCGTTCTCGAGCTGCTGGTACTTGGCAGACTGGCGCTCGTTCTCGGAGACGAGCTCCTCATGGCTCATCAACCCCATTTGGGTTTGCGCTGGCATGTGGAGCTTCCCTCTCGGTGTCGGGGCTCGAAATCTGGTCCCTTGAAAGTAAAGGGGACCCCGCGCACCCGGCAGAGCCCGTTGACCCTTGCTGCCTTCCGGCCCTGGGGGAGTTCACAGGATGCGCGCCGCGCGGGATCCATTGAAGAGTGTAACCACAGTGGCGGACGTGCCGGTTCGGTGGCCCTCACCGGAGGCCGTTTGGGATCTGGAGGGGGTTATCCGGTACGCTTCCACACGGAGGATTCGCCTAGTGGCCTATGGCGCTCGCCTGGAACGCGGGTTGGGTTAACGCCCTCAGGGGTTCAAATCCCCTATCCTCCGCAGAGAAGCCCCTGCAACCGTTCGGTTGCAGGGGCTTTCTTCATATCGGTGCAGGTCCGCGTACTCCGTTTCCTACGCAATCCGATTTCGATCTCCGACGAGGGCGAATGTTGGGAGAATCGGCCACATGACGACGCCGGAATCGACCGCCGACCGCTATCGCCGCCTCGCAGGCATACTTACTCGCCGCATCGAGGCAGTGCCGCCCGACAAGTGGGGCATCGCCTCCACCTGTGCGGGATGGAGCATCCGCGACGTCGTGAAACACCTCATCGAGACCGAGAAGGGCGCACTCGAACCCGTCGGCCTCTCCATCCCCGACGGCCCATCTGTCGACGACAATCCAGCCGCCGCCTGGGCCCACACCCGCGAGAGCATGCAGGACATTCTCGACGACCCTGCCCGCGCGAACCTAGAGTACGACGGACATTTCGGGAAAACCGATCTAGCGTCGTCGATCGGGTCGTTCTACAGCCTGGACTTGATCGTTCACGCGTGGGACATCGCGCACCCGACGGGCGTCGACGCAACCATCGCCGACCAGGACCTCGACTTCGTCGAAGCGTTCATCGAGCAGATTGGCGACAACATTCGAATGGAGGGAGTGTGTGGTCCGGCCGTCGAGGTGCCGGAGTCGGCCGATCGCCAGAGAAAGGTGCTCGCCCAGTTGGGTCGGGAGGTCTGAAAGCGCCTCACCCATCGCTTGAATGAACCCTTCATACGATCAGATAGCTAGAGGGGTCCATTCAAGCCGGCGGTGGTGGTGAACACCAGCCGGCGGGGCGAACGCAGGCCGGCGGGGGCGAGGGCGAACTACTTCGCCGACCACCCGCCATCCATGGCGTAGGACGCCCCGGTGACCATGCCCGCGTCCGCGGACGTCAGCCATCCGACCAACGAGGCAACTTCCGACGGTTCGACGAGCCGTTTGATCGCGCTCTCGGCCAGCATGACCTGTTGGAGCACCTCTTCTTCCGGAATGCCATGCGCGGCAGCCTGATCGGTGACTTGTTTCTCGACCAATGGGGTTCGGACGTAGCCCGGATTGACGCAGTTGCTTGTCACTCCATGCGGGCCACCTTCGAGCGCGGTGACTTTCGACAGTCCTTCGAGCCCGTGTTTGGCCGTGACGTAGGCAACTTTGAATGCAGAGGCACGTAGGCCGTGCACAGAGGAAATGTTCACGATTCGGCCGAAACCGCGAGAGTACATGTGCGGCAACGCGGCTCGGACGAGAAGGAAGGGCGCTTCGACCATCAGCGTCTGGATCCGGCGAAATGCTGTTGGATCGAAATCGACTATCGCCGAGACGGTCTGTATGCCGGCGTTGTTGATCAGGATGTCGGTGTCGAGAGTGAGGTTCTCCAGAGCCGCGACGTCCGATAGGTCCACCGCCCACGACTCCCCGTGCAGTTCCGAAGCCAGCTCCTTCGCCGCGACTTCGTCGACGTCGGCAATGGTGACTCTCGCGCCCCGATCGGCGAGCATTCGGGCACACGCTGCACCGATGCCGCCTGCCCCACCGGTGACGAGCGCAGACCGTCCGGTCAGGTCCGTCACTTCAGTCCTGCTTTGGCCAGTTCTGCCTCGGTTGCAAGGTTTTTGGCGTCTGCGATATCGATGGACTCCAGCGCAAGCCCCTTTGTCTCACGGGCAGCGATGACCGCAACCAGCGTGATGGTGCACGCACCGGCCAGGTACCACGCAATCGGGACCGAGGATCCGTACCTGTTCAGCAAGAACACTGCGATGATCGGCGCCAATGAGCCGGCGACGATCGAGGTGACCTGATAGCCGAGGGAGACACCGGAGTAACGCATACGCGTCGGGAACATTTCGGCCATGATTGCCGGCTGCGTGGCGTACATGAAGGCGTGGAAGACCAGGCCGATGATGATGGCGAGCATGATGACGGCGTTGTGCCCGCTGTTGAACATCGGGAATGCGAAGAAACCCCACGTGCCGGCGGTCAGTGCACCGAACAGGTAGACCGGCCGTCGACCGATTCGGTCGGCTAGACGTCCTACCAGCGGAATGACGGCGAAGTGGACGGCATGAGCTGCGAGCATCCACCACAGGATCGTCTGGGTGTCGGTGCCGACCTCGACTTTGAGGTAGGTGATGGTGAACGTGACGACGAGGTAGTACATGACGTTTTCGCCGAACCGAAGACCCATCGCGGTGAGAACGCCACGCGGGTAACGCTTTACGACCTCGAAGACGCCGTACGACGCGGCCTTGATGACCTCGGCCTGCTTCTGTGCCTCTAGGAAGATCGGGGCATCGGTGACCTTGGTGCGGATGTAGTAGCCCACGAACACGATGACGGCGGAGAGCCAGAACGCGACACGCCAGCCCCAGCTGAGGAAGGCTGCGTCGGACAGCGTTGTGGTCAGGACGAGAAGCACGACGGTGGCGAGAAGGTTTCCGGCGGGTACCCCGGCCTGTGGCCAGCTGGCCCAGAATCCGCGACTCTTGTTCGGACTGTGTTCTGCCACAAGCAGAACTGCGCCACCCCATTCGCCACCGACTGCGAAGCCCTGGATGAATCGAAGCAGCACGAGAAGCGCGGGGGCCCAGTAGCCGATCTGGTTGAAGGTCGGGAGGCAACCCATGAGGAACGTCGCACCGCCGACGAGCACTAGACTGAACTGCAGTAACTTCTTTCGGCCGTACTTGTCCCCGTAGTGACCGAAGACGATACCGCCGAGTGGGCGAGCCACGAATCCGACGGCGTAGGTGACGAATGCAGCGAGGATGGCATCGAGTTCGCTGGTGCCGGCTGCGAAGAAGATCTTCGAGAACACCAGCGTCGCTGCAGTGCCGTAGAGGAAAAACTCGTACCACTCGACGATCGTGCCTGCCATCGACGCGGCAACGACCTTCTTGAGCCCGGTCGGGGCTGCGTCCGGGTCTGGACCGCCGGGTTGTGTCCGATCGACAACGCTCATGTTCATCTCCTTGTGTGATCGAAAACCGTCGTACCGAAAAGTGTGACGGGGTACACAGTGAATCGCTGCTACTGAGTATTGATGCAGATCGGTGTGCAGACAATGGCCAAGACTGCAGGCCCAGTCTGCAAAAATGCAGATATGGCACGCGATCAGCCCGGCCCCAGCGCAGACGACCTCTTAGTGCTGCTCGCTGTGGAGCGCAGCGGGAGGTTCAGCTCCGCAGCCAACGAACTGGGCGTCAACCACACCACCATCTCGAGGAGAATCGCGACACTCGAAGCCGGCCTCGGCGGCCGCGTTCTCATCCGGGCAGGCGGAGGGTGGGAACTCACCGAGCTGGGACGCGGTGCTCTCCGCGCGGCCGAGGGTGTCGAAGCGGCGATGAGATCACTCGAAAGCGGGGATGAATCTGGACACATCGAAGGCGTCGTCCGACTCTCGGCGACCGACGGATTCAGCGCATACATCGCAGCTCCAGCAGCCGCTCGCGTGCAGCGCCAGCACCCGAAAGTGGCGGTAGAAATCGTCGCGGTCACTCGTCGCGCGTCCCAGCAGCGGTCCGGTTTGGATATCGAGATCGTCGTCGGTGAACCGCAGTTGCATCGCGCGCAGGCCATCAGGCTCGGCGATTACCGTCTCGGCCTCTACGCGTCGAGGGATTACCTTGTGGATCACGGAACACCGGGTACCGTCGACGACCTCGCCGACCATCCGCTGGTGTATTTCATCGACTCGATGCTCCAGGTCGACGACCTCGATCTCGCGCCCAACTTCACCCCGACCATGCGTGAATCGGTCTCCTCGACCAACGTTTTCGTACACGTCGAAGCCACCCGGGCATCGGCGGGCATCGGCCTGCTGCCGTGCTTCATGGCAGATCGGCACGGGGACCTCGTCAGGATTCTGGACGACACCGTCGCCACACGACTGTCCTACTGGCTCGTCACCCGGCAGGAATCGCTGCGGCGGCCCGAGGTATCTGCAGTAGTCGACGCGATCCGCGCGGTGGTAATCGAGCAGCGAGCGGAGTTATTGGGGGAGAATTGACCGTCTGTGCGGAGGTACGAAGTGCGCCCCTGCGTATACCGTCGTGCACACGGAAATTCCGACTGGCAAGGAGCGTCCCTCGATGTCCGATATCGACTTCTATTTCGATCCGGTGTGCCCTTTCGCATGGATGACCAGCAAATGGGTTCGTAAGGTGCAGGCGCAGCGTGATTACACGGTCGACTGGCGATTCATCTCCCTGCGCCTGCTCAATTCTCACATCGACTACGCGTCCCACTTTCCACCTGAGTACGAGGCCGGCCACACCGCAGGTCTACGACTGCTCAGGGCCGCCGCAGACATTCGTCGCGAGCACGGGCCCGCTGCGATCGGGCCACTGTATGCCGCCCTCGGTACGCAAATTTTCGATACCGATGTGGTGCCCGACGACGCTGCGAGCCACGGTTATCGCGGCACCGCGGCATTCCTGGCACCGATCCTCGAACAACTGGGCTTGCCGACTCGGCACACCGGCGCACTGGATGATTCCTCGTTGGACGAGGAAATTCGTGCCGAAACCGACCTTGCGCTCTCGCTGACCGGCAAGGACGTCGGCACACCGATCATTGCCTTCGAGCCTCCGGACGGAGTTGCATTCTTCGGCCCGGTGATCAGCAGACTACCCAGTGACGAAGATGCAGTACCTCTGTGGGACAACGTGATCGGCCTCGCACGCTTCCCAGGGTTCGCCGAAATGAAGCGCAGCATGCGTGAGCTTCCACAACTGAAGGCTCTGGGTGTAGCGGAGGACGAAGTCGGTACGCAGCAAGACTGGCACGCCGGTAGCCGACGTCAGAAGAAATGACTACCGGCGGGGTCACACCGAGGGGACCGACCCGACGCGAACCTGGATGTGACCACCGCGTACCGATGCTGACTGCACCGTGTCGAGTCGAGTGGGCATTGCAGCCCAGGGGTGAGCGTCGATGTCGGATCCACCGAGTCGGCATGCCAGGCGCGCAAGCGGTGTCCATAATTCTGCGCGTCCGACAGGTTTCTGCATATCTACCACTGCCACGACTCCCCCTGCCCGGGTAGCGCCGATCATCGCATCGAGCGCGATCTGCCACTGCGCCATCAGCGACAACGCGTAGGTACTGAGAGCCGCGTCGAAGGGAACGTGATCTCCCAGGTCCACCGAGTCGAGTTCGGTGGCGTCCGCTGAGATGAGGGTGACGTTCTCCCACCCAGCAGAGGTAGCGCGGCGTCTGGCCTGCTCGAGCATCTGCGGGCTGGCATCGACTCCGGTGATCGAACCTGCCGGCCCGATCCGGCGCTGCAGCGAGGCGAAGTTGAGGCCGGTTCCGCAGCCGACGTCGAGGACATGACTGCCCGCTGGAAGGGCCATCAGATCGATTGCCGCCGTGCGACCTGCGCGGTAGATCGGCCACTCGAAAGAAATGACGTCGTACATGCGCGCCGAAATTGTGTACGGCGTCGGCTTCTTCATCGGTCTGTCCATTTCGTCGAGGCCTTCAGGGCACACTCTGTCGCTATGGGAACACCGCAGGACACTCGAAGGGTTCCATAGCTGTGCCCGAAATCGAATCCGACGCCATCAACGACGCTCAGGCACGTAATTTTCGTCTGTACGTCGAACCGGAGATCGAGGTGCTCTTGCGCGTTGCCGCCACCCTGACTGGGCCCTCGCAAGCCGAGGACCTCGTGCAGGAGACGCTCATACGTGCGTGGCGCAGCGTCGATAGCTTCGACGGGCGCCACCCTCGAGCGTGGTTGCTGACCATTCTGCGCAACACCAACATGAACATGCACCGACGGCAGCGGCCGGACACATTCGCCGAGCTCGGCGACTACTTGTCCACCCGGCCTGCGTTCGGCGTCGAGGAACTCGGAACCGAGGAGAGAGTCATGACATCCATCTTGTCCGACGACCTCGAGCGGGCTGTCGGGTCGCTGGATCCGAAATTCCGGACGGTTCTGTTACTGATCGACGTCGATCAACTCACCTACGCCGAGGCCGCCAACGTTCTGGACGTCCCGGTCGGAACGGTGATGTCCCGATTGAGCCGCGCCCGTGATCGGGTTCGACGCAGGCTACGTCCCACATTCGCCGCTGCCACCGGAAAGGCAAAGCCATGATGAAGACCGCGCGGATGATGCTCACCTGCCATTGGTCGGCTCGACGATTGCAGCGTTATCTCGACGCCGACCCGTCGGGCCGGCTCGATCCCACCGAGGTGCGCAGGATCGAGGCACACCTTGCCGTGTGCGCCAGATGCCGGGCCGCCGAGGGCGAGTTCCGTCAGATCGATACGGCGTTGTCCAGGTGGACGGTAAGGACGGTGCCCGACGAGAAGAGCGTCGAGCATGCTCGAAAATTCGTGGATCGACTTACCAGAGGTGACATGACATGAGTTCGATACCGACCGAAGCCGATGTCGTCGTGGTGGGTGGCGGTACAGCAGGCATCGTTGCAGCCAAGACTGCTGCTGGATTCGGCGTGCGAGTCGTACTGATCGAACGGGAGCGGCCCGGCGGTGACTGCCTGTGGACCGGGTGTGTGCCGTCCAAGGCGCTACTGGCGGCGGCATCGACAGCCGCCACGATCCGGGACGCGCGCAGCTTCGGGATCGACGCAGGCGAGCCGCGCGTGGACTTTCCCCGTGTCATGGCGCGCGTTCAGCACGCCATCGCCGAGATCGCCCCGATCGATTCTCCGGAAGCGCTCACCGAAGCGGGGGTGACCGTCGTCGCCGGTGATGCCGTGTTCACCGGACCAGGCACCGTCGCCGTCGGATCGGGGTCCTTGCGTTTCGGCCAAGCCATCATCACCACCGGTGCCAGTCCATCCGTACCGCCGATTTCAGGGTTGGACACGACGGACTACCTCACCAGCGAGACACTGTGGTCCCTGACGTCGCTGCCGGAACGATTACTCATCATCGGGGCCGGCACCGTCGGTTGCGAAATGGCTCAGGCCTTTGCCCGACTCGGTTCGGCTGTCACCCTCGTCGGTCGGGCCGAGACCATTCTTCCGAGGGAGGACGCCTCGGCATCGGCAGTACTGTCCGCAGCGCTCACCGACGAGGGAGTGCGCATTCTGACCTCTACGACGGTCACCCGAATCGACGACGGGGAAGCCATCACCGACACCGGCCTCGCGTGTACTTTCGACAAAGTCCTCGTCGCGACCGGACGTACACCGAGGACCGTTGCCCTGGGCCTCGAATTGGCCGGAGTGTCACTCGAAGAACACGGTTACGTCGTGGTCGACGATCATCTGCGCACCACCAATCCCCGCATCTGGGCTGCCGGAGATCTGACCGGTCACCCACAGTTCACTCACGTGGCGGGGATGCACGGCAGCCTCGCGGCGAGCAATGCCGTACTCGGTGTACTACGAAAGACCGACAAGACCGG
Source organism: Rhodococcus sp. H29-C3 (assembly GCF_030063405.1). Classification (NCBI taxonomy): domain Bacteria; kingdom Bacillati; phylum Actinomycetota; class Actinomycetes; order Mycobacteriales; family Nocardiaceae; genus Rhodococcus; species Rhodococcus sp. H29-C3. The sequence continues at coordinate 825,262 of NZ_JASITC010000001.1, forward strand.
CACTCCGCGCGTCACGTTCACCGATCCGGAAATCGCCTCTGCTGGAATCGATGTGCGCACAGCGAAGCGTATTCCCGGGTTGCGATTGCAGACACTCGAGCACGACGACGTCGATCGCGCGGTCACCGAGGGCAAAACCACCGGCTTCACGACGCTGGTACTCGACGGCAAGCGCCGCATCGTCGGTGCCAGCGTGGTGGGGCCACGGGCGGGCGAAACCATCGGCGAACTGATTCTCGCCGTCAAGCAGGGCCTGCGCACTCGCGATCTCGCCGGTGCCACCCACCCCTATCCGACGTACAACGACGGGCCGTGGAACGCTGCGGTCGGCGACGTCCGTTCGCAGTTGAGCACTCCCGTCGTATCTCGCGCGCTGAACATCCTCGCGAAAGCCCGAGGTAGGTGGATCGTCAGGAGAGAGCGCGGTAGCCGGCAATGATGCGTTGACCCGAACCGACTCCTACCACCGCCGCCCATACCGTTGCGATCTGCCACGACACTTCGGGAAACAACAACCAGAGACTGTGCACGGCAATCGTTTCTGCTCCTTCGGCCAACCCGCCCAGAAATGACAGCGAGCGGCCGTCGTCGAGTGTTCTGCCCGTTCTTTCAGCGATGGAGGAGAACGCAAGAAATGCTGTGCCGTTGATGTAGTAGGCCAGCAACACCAGTAGAAACGGCCACCACGGGGCGTCTGAACCGGCCGATGCACCGATCGCGACGCCCACGACCGTGGTCCCGTAGACGGTGAAATCCGCTGTGATGTCGAAGAACCCGCCCGCCCCGGAAGTGGGGCCGCCACCGCGGATCCGTCTACGAGCCAGTGGTCCGTCGAGTCCGTCGGCAAGGCGTGAGAGGATCCACAGCGCCAACGCGAGCAGCCAGAACTGCAGCCCCGCGGCTAATGCGCTGCCCAGACCCAGCAGCAGACCGACCGCGGTGATTCGGTCCGGGGTGACCTGGCTGATGTCGAGGATTCGTGCACACCGATCCAACGGCCCCTCGAGCTTGCGACGCAGATAGCTGTCGATCATGGGGCCGCGATGTCGTCGAGATGTGAGCCGTTCGATCCTGGGTCGCTCTTCAGGCCGAGACGTTTGGCAGCCAACGACGACCCGACGCCGATCACGAGGACGGCAACCAGGGCAGCGGCGAACGGCCAGGACAGCGGAGAGGTTCCGTACGCCCCGAGTGCGGTGAAGCCGACAGTGGCCGGAATGATGCCAGCCGCCGTGCCCAGTAAGTATTCGCGCTGTCCCACGGCGCTGATGCCCGCCGCGTAGTTGACCACAGAAAATGGGAACAGTGGGATCAAGCGGACGATGAACACCGACATCAAACCGCGTCGACCGAGCATGTCGTCCAGCCTGCGGAGCTTGCCCCACTCCGTGCGCTCGACCGATCCACGGCCGAGCGCACGCGCCGCCCAATAACCTAAATAGGCACCCCCGGTGGCAGCCACGACCACCACCGTCGCACCCACCGCCAGCCCGAAGAGCAATCCGGAAGCAATCGTGAGTGCGCTGGCGGGGAACGGCGTCGCCGACAGCACGACGTACAGAACGACGAACGCAACGATTCCCCACACACCCGCGTCCGAGACCAACGTTCGTATCGACTCCGGGTCCGGAAGGTCCACATTCACGGCCACGATGACGACCACCGCGATCAAGACGGCAGCAGCTGCCAGCTTGATCACGGTAGTGCGGCGACGTGCCTGCCGGGGGTCCTGCTTCACAATGGGTACCTCTCGTGCTCGACACAAAAACAGTTCTTCTACGACGGGAAGTCCTCGACTACCCCAGTGTGTTCCCCTATCACCGGATTCGACCGATTACCGTAGATCAGGCAGCGTCGACTTTGTCTGCATCCTCGGACCAGGAGGCCCACGTTGTTTTCTCGATCTCATCCCCGTCGACCGAGAAAGTACGCGTTCGAGGCCCTGATGGTTGCCGCGAGCGCGGGGTTGATCCTGTCCTCGTGCGCAGCCCCGTCATCCGACGCTCCGATCGCCGAGGAACTGTCGTGGAGCGAGATCGAACAGCAAGCGCAGGGGAAAACAGTCTCACTGTGGATGTACGGCGGTGACGAACAGGGCAATACGTACGTCGACAACGTTCTCAGCCCCGCCGCCGCAGCCGCGGGTGTCACGCTGCGGCGTGTGCCCGTCGAGTCCACCACCGACGCCGTCAACCGGATTCTCTCCGAGCGGCAAGCAGGTGTCACCGACGGCGAGGTCGACCTGGTGTGGGTCAACGGCGCAAATTTCGGGACCGGTCAGCAAGCGGGCGCATGGCTCTGCGATTGGACGCAGAATCTACCGAACATGGAGTACACGGACCCCGAGGATCCGCTGCTGAGCAGCGATTTCGGCACTCCGGTGGACAATTGCGAAGCACCCTGGCACAAGGCGCAGTTCACGCTCGTCTACAACTCGGCGGCAATAGCTGACCCGCCCCGTACTTTGGACGAAGTGTTCGAATGGGCCGAGGCCAACCCCGGCCGCTTCACTTATCCCGCGCCGCCGGATTTCACCGGTTCGGTATTCGTCCGCGAGGCACTGGTGAACGAGTCCGGCGGCGTCGAGAAGGTCCCTACCCAGTTCGATCAGGACACCTACGATTCTCTCGCGCCGGCCGTGTTCGATCGGCTGAACACCCTTGCACCGTCGCTCTGGCGCGAGGGCACCACGTATCCGCAGTCATCCAGCGAACTCGACGACTTGTATGCCGGCGGGCAGGTGGACATGACCATGACCTACGGGCCCGCGACGCTGCCACAACTTGTCGCCGACGGCACCTATCCCCCCGAGACGCGCATCCTGACCCTCGATGAGGGCACCGTCGGCAATGCGAGCTTCCTGGCGATCCCGTCGACGTCGGGGCAGTCCGCGGCAGCGCAGGTCGTGGCGAACATCGCGTTATCGCCGGAGCAGCAGCTCGCCAAGTCCGAACCAGATGTATGGGGCCAGTTCACTGTGCTCGATGCCTCGCGTCTGACACCGGAAGTCAGGGCGCAGTTCGAGGCGCTCCCGTCATCCCCGGTCCTACCGCCGTACGAGGAGCTCTCGGCCAACGCTCATCCCGAACTGGCCGCAGAGTGGGTCACCCCACTGGACGAGGGGTGGCGGCGATCCGTTCTCGCGGGGCGATGAGCGAACGAAAGGTACGCAGCACCCTCTGGGTGCTTCCAGCGCTTATTCTGGTCGTGCTGGTGGTCGGCGGTGGCCTCGGGGCGGCCCTGTTGCAGAGTGTCGGACTGATGCCGCTGGTAGGACAACCCGCACTGTCACTCGATGCCTACTCTGCTCTCGGCGGCGATCTCTGGCGTTCTATAGTGCTCACTCTCGTCGTCGCGTCGATCTCAACTTTGCTGGCTACGCTTATCGGTCTTGCAGCGGCATTGACGGTGCTGTCCGGACACCGAACGGCGTTGGCCGCCGCGGCGCTGACGTTGGCCGTACCCCATCTGATCGGTGCGGCCGCCATGGGTTTGCTGCTCGCCGACTCGGGACTACTCCCGCGCATCTTCGGGCTTACCGATGGCGGATGGCCGGAGCTGGTCGGTGGGCGCTGGTGGATTGCCGTTGCACTCGAATACGCTTGGAAGGAATCGGCATTCGTCGCCATCGTCGTGGCCGGCACCTTGGCAACTCGGGTGGCAGGATTCGACGAGACTGCTGCGACGCTCGGGGCGGGAAGATGGGCTCGTTTTCATCTGGTCACTCTGCCGTTGGTGCGTCCCGCGTTGACGGCGTCGGCGGCGATTACCTTCACGTATATCGTCGGATCCTACGAAGTAGCACGAATCCTCGGTCGCCCGTATCCGGAACCATTGTCCGTCATGGCAATTCGATTGTTCACCTCCATCGACCTCGCTGCCCGTCCCCAAGCTGCGGCCGCAGCGATGGTCGCCGCCGCACTGGCCATTGTCGTGGCCGCGGTGGCGCTCAACTATCTCCGTAGATCGGCGATCTGGAAATGACGGCGGTGCGGCCTGCGGGACGGGCACTTCTGGTTGTCTGGTTCGTACTACCCCTCATCCCGGTAGCTGTGTGGGCGGTGAGCAATCAGTGGTCTTTTCCCGCTGTGCTGCCGCAGGAATGGGGAGTAGACGGAGTGCGCAGTGCCGTCGCGTCCGGCGGGATAGAAGCCTTCGTGAGGTCTACGAGTCTCGCCCTGACTGTCGCCGCGGTCGCAACGCCGTTGGGAGCATTCGCGGCCCGGGCCCTCGCACGGGGGAATGTGCATTTCCCTGGCATTGTCGCGGCAATACTGTTCGCTCCTCTGGCACTGCCGCCCTTCGCGGTGGCGCTGGGATTGAATGTGTTGATACTGCGCGCGCGAATTCCGAGCACCCTGGCCGTGGTCGTGCTGCTCACCGTGGCAGCGATCCCTTACACCACATACTTGATGCGGGTGGCGTTCGGTGCCTACGACCCCGGGTACGAAGAGGAAGCGAGATTGCTGGGTGCCTCGAAGTCGATGGTCCTGCGACAGATAAGGATTCCGTTGTTGGCACCAGCCTTGTCCGGCGCCGCTCTGCTGGCCTTTCTCGTGGGATGGAGCGATTACGTGATCACGTTGCTGGTCGGCGGCGGCAGGCTGGTGACGGTGCCGATATTGGTGGCCTCGTTCGCTGCGGGCACCGGAAACGACGCCGTCGTGGCGGCCCTGTCGATCGCAGCCGTGCTGCCCCCTCTGGTGCTCGTCATTCTACTTTCGCGACTCGGAAGGCGGGCTGCCCGATGAGTGTCGAGCTATCGGTTCACGGACTCACCAAAGTTCATTCGGGTCAGAAGAATTCGGCGCTGACATCGCTGAATCTGACTGTTCGTCCAGGTTCGTGCACGGTGATACTCGGCCCGTCCGGTTCTGGGAAGAGCACCGCACTGCGGTTGATCGCCGGCCTCGATAAGCCATCGGCGGGAACCGTCTGCATCGATGGTGCCGACATCACCGAGATCCCGGCCGAGGAACGTGGCGTCGGGATGGTGTTTCAACGCCCGATGCTCTTTCCGCATATGTCCGTCGTCGACAACATCGGTTTCGCCTACCGTGCCGCAGGCCAGACCCGACGCCACGCCCGCGAGCACGCACGTCGATATCTCGATCTGGTTCATCTCGGCGACATCGGTGATCGATCGGTATCCGAGATCTCTGGCGGTCAAGCACAACGAGTGGCGTTGGCCAGATCCCTCGCCGGTTCACCGCGGGTGCTGCTCCTCGACGAGCCTTTCAGCGCGCTCGATCCCCTCCTGCGGACGGAGATGCACGACCTCGTTCGGGAGATTCGCACCGAACTCGACCAAACGCTCGTACTCGTCACTCACGATCAACAAGAAGCTGCGGCACTGGCCGATTCGGTAGCCGTACTCATCGACGGAGAACTGCAGCACCATTCCGATGTCACATCCGCCTACACCCGACCCAGCACACTGGCCGTCAACCGGCTCATGGGCGGGATCAACGAGATCGACGGGCACCTGGAAAGTGGAGTTCACCATTCCGCGATCGGGGATTTCGAGGTCGATGTCGCCTTCGGTGACGGTCGGGCCGTTTTGTTGCTCCGCCACGAAATGATCCGTGTGGTCGACACTTCCGAGGTTCAGGGTGTGGTGTCGGCCCTACGGCCGATCGGATTCCGCAGCATCGCGGATGTGAGAATCGGCGGGGTCACCGTCAAGGTAGAAATACCCGCGGGAGCGACGACGCGGGTGGGCGAGGAAATTTCATTGGAGATTCCGCCCGAGGCGAGGGCTGTGGTCTTCCGCTGATCCTCAGCCACAGCATCCGGGCGGACGTGCCACCGTCAAGGGAAGCAGGCGGCGCAGTTCCTGGTTCTCCCCCGGATCGAGCACCGAATGTTGTACACACGCCGGCACCAGTTCACCGGTCTCGGGATGCGCCATCGAATAGGTGCACGCTGCCAGCCGCTCCTGCGTTTCGAGCATCACGGGATCGGTGGCTGCCACACCAGACTGCATCAACGTCCATGCAGGAGCCACATTCTCGGCATCCATGAAGCGATGCACGACGAACGTCATCGGGCGCACTTCTTTGCGGAGCAATGCCACAAAAAGCGTTCGAGGGCCGCCGCATCGACGCAGTACGCTCGCAGCCCACTTCACCGCCACGACAACACCATACGGATAACCCACCAGCACCCGTAGCAATTTCAGAACCAAGGTAAGCGGACCGGAGCCGCCGAAGTTCACACCGCCCAGATGGGTGAAGAATTCTTCGCGGGCACGCTCCTCGACCTTCGACATCACCTCGAGAAACGGATACCACCGACGACCGACCATGAATCCCAAAGCTGTTCGGTTACAACGCGGATCACCGAACTGTATCGCCGAGAACGAAATCGGTTGTCCCACGCCGAGTTCGATCTGCTCCCAGACCGTATCGATGTCGATCTCGCGGTAGTCGCCGTGCCATCGTCGCTCGTCGCCGACGAATGCCGCGGGCTGGAAAGAAACCATCGAGTAACCGCCCATGTCCACCACGTCGCCGACGACATCCGCGACCTCGTCGATGTTGTCGGGGGTGACGGTCATGTTGTGTGCGAGGTACGACGCAATGCCGTGTTCGCTTTTCAAGCGGGTGAACATCTCCGCGAACCGATGACGATAGGGTGTGAGCTCGGCTTCCGTTCGCGGGCGCGGGATTCCGCTTCGTCCACGCATCAACTTGTCGAAGTGCGCCGCAAAGGAGACTCGGCCGAATCTGGCGTTGCCGTCGGCATCCAGGACGACGGCCTGCAGATACTCGTAGTCGAAGTCCCCATGTGTGAACGACATCGGCTCGCGTCCGTAGTCTCGCATGATCTGCAGCGCTGCAGCATGGTCGTCGGGAGCCAGCAAGCTGACCTCCCCGCCGATCAACTGTGCGTGTGCCCGCGGGCCTCGGCGCGATGCCAGGAATTTCAGTTGCGCTTTTATCCTGAATGCACCGATGCGCTGACTCGCTCGGTCTGAATCGTGTTGCGTGGTATCGGGTGGGGTGTGGGCGTGATTGTTCGGCCGATCTCGGGTATCGACTTGTTCCACTGTGGTTTTCGTCTCGTGG
>NZ_JASITC010000020.1:0-34326 GCF_030063405.1 Rhodococcus sp. H29-C3
AAACAACACCCAACCATAACCACCACAAGCGGATGATCATCGACATCGGATGCTTTCACCAAATACAAAATTCGGCACTGACATTCATCGACACACTGTTGAGTTCTCAAAGAACACGCACACACCATTTCGTTCGCATTCGCGTTCGATCCGGGGCTTACACGCTCATACCCCGAACATGGCTGATTTCTCTTACCTTGTTCGGGAGTGCCAGTTCGAACTTCGTCCAACCTCGTGTCCCGCACCTCTCGGTCCGGGTCGGTGTCCGTGTCGCTCTGACTCGACAAAAGTTACGCCAACAAGAACGGTTGTGCAAATCGCCTGGTCAACGGCTCACATTGGTTAATTGCAGACTCCACGCCGTCCGATCGGACCGCATACGGTGGATGCATGCTCCTGAATCCGCGCTACGGGTCCGCATCGTCGGCCGATGTGGTGCCCTCGATACTCTCTCATCTCGGTGTCGAGGGTGAGGTAGATCGAATCGGTTTGGACTTGGACGGCGTTCGTCGAGTGTGTGTGCTCGTTGTCGACGGCCTGGGTTCGGACCAACTCTCGGCCCACCCCAAGCAAGCGCCGTTCCTCAACTCTCATTCGTCGCCACCTATCACCGCAGGCTTCCCCACTACGACGGCAACCAGCCTGAGTTCTTTCGGCACCGGGCTACCGCCTGGCTCGCACGGAATCATGGGGTATCTCGTCGAAGCTCCTCGCCATAAGCGATTGATGAACAGCCTGCAATGGAAGCTCGTCGGTGCCAGGAAGTCCGAGGGGCTTCCGGCCGACCTCGTTCCCGAGAGTTTTCAACCCTCCCCGACGGCCTTCGAGCGTGGGCTCGATGCCGGTGTGAGGGTGGCGCATGTCGGACCATCGATGCAGAACGGTTCGGGTCTTACCCGCGCTGCGCTGCGTGGGCCGACGTTTCACGCGTCGGTGTCCATCGGAGATCTGGGAGCCCAAGTCGGTGACATCTTCGATTCAGCCGGGCCGACATTGGTCTACGCCTACTACGGAGATCTCGACCTGGTCGGCCATGTTCGTGGTCCGCAGTCGCTCGCATGGCGACTGGAGCTCGGTCACGTCGACGATCTCGCGCAGGCGATCGCCGAGCGCCTTCCACATGACGGCGCACTGGTAGTAGTGGCGGATCACGGGATGGTCGAAGTCGAGGACAGAATCGACTACGACACCTCCGTCGAACTGCAGCGGGAAATTCGCCTTGTAGGTGGAGAGCCGCGGATGCGCTACCTGTATACCCGCGAAGGAGCCGGTGACGATGTAGCTGCGACGTGGCGGGAGCACCTCGGCGGCGGCTTTCGCGTCATAGCAAGGGACGACGCCGTCGATCTCGGATGGTTCGGCCCGATTGTCTCTACGGACGCCTACGGACGAATTGGCGACCTACTGGTCCTGGCGAACGATCGGTCCGTAGTGATTCGGAGTCGCACGGAAGTGTCGGCATCGGCTCTCCGCGGACACCATGGGTCGTTGACGTCGGCTGAACTCATGATCCCGGCCCTGGTCATCCGTGGGAAGAACTGATGCGAACGATTTGTGTCGGTACCCCTCGCTAGGTTTCTCTCCGTTCGAGAAGTTCGCGGTTGATGACGGGGAGAAGCAATGTCGACGTTCGAGATTCGAGAACTGGATAGCTCGACGGAGAAGGACTGGCGACGGTTCGCGTCGCAACTGGGCGATCGGCTCGCATCCGGTGAGTGCACCGCAGATTGGTCACTGTCGCCGGCATTCCTGCCCGAGGGTGCCGAGAAGCTCGAGATGCGACTGCGGACGACTACGCGCAGAACCCTCGTGTGCGTGTCGTCGGGACTGTCGAATCCACCTTCGCCTTGGCGCCAATCCGGTGTTTCCGACATTCACGTTTTGGAAGAGCCAGTCTTGTGTGCAGATCGGTTCGCTTCGACGGTTGTCACACAGCTTCGTCGCACGTGGAACATTCCGCACCCAAGCTTCCTCGTTGGTTCGCAGGACGGGAGCACCGTCGAGGGCGTCTTCGGAGTCGAACTGCTCGGCGACGCCGGTGAGGTCTTCGAGCCGATGGCTTCCTCGATTCATGCTGACGAGAAAGCTCTCTCGAGAGCAGTCCGAAGGGCATTGCAGGCGCTCCCCGGGCAGGAAATACGCATTGCGTCGGACGGAAGCTGCTTTATCCAGTTGGGCAAGGTAAGTGCTCACGTTTATATCGCTGCTCTCGACGAAGTGCGCGTCGATGCTCCGATTGTCGAGAGAATCGGCGGTCGAACACGCGCTGCCGAAGTGGTCGCGGATCTCAATCGTCGCCATCCGCGGCTGAAATTACTCCTCGTCGACGACCGCGTTCAACTCTCCTCCAGCATCGAAGCACGGCCCTTCGTACCCCAACACTTGATGGATGCGGTCAGCCGTCTCGCAGATTTCGTTACCCGAGTCGATGATGATTTCGCAGCCTATCTCGGTGGCAGGCTCTCGACATCGGCATTTGCTATCGGTCCCGGGGATGCCTCGGACGATGCAACCGAGGAGGAAGTGCCCACGCAGTTGATGGCGTTGCTCGAACTCGATGCAGAGTCGGGCGGGACTATCGACGCCGAAGATGTCGTATCTGTGTGTGGGCGGGACCAGATGAAAATCGCTCGCTACGAGAGGTTCTGCGTCGAGCAGTCAGAGTCATGGAAGGAATGTGCGCGTGAGGCCCGACTTCGCGGCGAGGACGCCGCTGCATCGGAATGCGAGGAGGAGGCAGTTCCTTGGGAACGTGTGGTCGAGGCGCTGCGGTCGGCGCTCCGCACTGTCGGGTTCTACGACAACGCCTGAAGCCGGGGGCCCGATCGACTACGGATCGGGCCCAGCAGACGTCAGACGATCGCGACTGCGTCGATCTCGACCAGCATCTCTTCACGCGGAAGTCCGGTGAATACCGTAGTGCGGCTTGGCAACACTTCACCCCTCGTGTGCTTCTTCACGAATTCGCCGTAGGCGTCGTTCATCTTCGCGAAGTCCCCGCGCTCGGTGAGGTACACCCGGAGCATGACGACGTCGTCGAATGTCGCACCACTCGCTTCCACGATGGCACGAACGTTCTCGAGCGTCCGAATGGTTTGCGCGGCTACATCTCCCGGGTACAGGTACTCGTTGGTCTTCGGATCTACGGGACCCTGCCCGGATACCTGAACGAACGGCCCCTTGCGAACACCCTGCGAGAACGTATGCGCCGGCGCCGGCGCCCCGTCGGTTCGGACTGCGATTTTCTCGCTCATCATTATCCTTTCTCACTGCTGTCGACATCATGTGCAGGTATCCAACCGAGGTCCGCGGAGATCGCCGCCGCCACTCGTCGAACCTCCGGGAGCGTCGCCAAAACTTGGGAGTGGTTGAGAAGCATGTCGGGAACCGACATCGACACGGCGGCCACTACTGACCCGGTCCCGTCGCGGATGGGCACTCCGATGCAGTTCACGAATGACTCGTGCTCTTCGTGGTCCTCCGCGTAACCCTGTTCGGCAACCAGATCGAGCTCCGCAAGGTATTTCTCGGCGCAATCGATGGTCCGATCAGTGAAGCGCTCGTAGGCTATTCGCTCGGCAATATTCACCCGTTCGGTGTGCGGACGTGCCGCCACGAGAACCTTGCCGACAGCTGTGCAGTGCAATGGGGCGGGTCGTCCGATTCTCGAATACATGCGCACGCTTTGCTTGGCGTCGAACTTGTCGATGTACACCGCCTCGCCTGATTCGTAGGTTGCGAGGTGAATCGTTTGGCCGGTAGTGACATTGAGTTCGGACAAATGTGGTCGTGCGACTGTGCGCACGTCACGCTGTTCGAGTGCACGATTGGCCAGCTCGAAGAACCGGGATCCGAGCACGTATCGATGATTCGAATCGTGTTGAACGAATCTGTCGGTTTCCATCGTGCGCAGTAGACGCATCACGGTCGTTTTGTGGACTTCCAGTTCTCCGGCCAGCTGGTCGAGGGAACGGGACTCGGCTCCGAGTAACCCAAGAATTGTCAGTGCTCGGGAAAGGCTCTGACTCATGCGGTCACCAACGTCGAGTACTGCAGCAGGCGCCAGCCTTCGTCCGACAGGTCGAGAGCGGATCGACGTGCCGGCGCCTGGAGCACTTCGGCGATATCACCGTGTGCGGTAAGTGCCCCCGCAGCACAAAGGTGACCGAGCCGCACGCGCCCGACGGGCGTGAGCCCGTCCAACAAACCGGTGAGATAGCCACCGGCAAATGCGTCACCTGCACCGATCTTCTCGACGACGTCGAGTGTCAACGCGGGGACGTCGATTCGGGAGCGGCCTTCGAACGCGGTCACGACGTGGGCATCGTTCTTGATCACGAGGTGGTGAGGTTCTGGAAACTCTGCCCGCAATGCGTCGGGGTCGTCGATACCGAACACCTCGTTCGCTTCGTCGGCACCCATCAGAACGACGTCACTTCGACGGACATGGTCCGCGAGAACCCTCGGCGCGTGCTGCAGTCGGGAACCCCACAGCGCAGGACGATAATTGAGGTCGAAGCTCACCATCGCTGCGCGAGCAGTCAATTGGCGTGTCAAGTTTTCTGCGGTCTCGGAAAGAGCGACAGTGATTCCGGAGAAGTGAACCAACTCTGCGGCCTTGATCATCGCGACAGCGTGTGCACTGTCGATGTCATTCGGCGAGAGCGCGCTGGCCGCGGATCCCGTCCGAAAGTAGGTCATCTTGCTCTCGCCGAGAGGTAGATCCCCTGGAGAACCCGTACCTGCACCGCGTTCCTTGACATACAGGCCCGTGGGCCGACCTTCATCACGCGTTACGGCTGAAGTGTTCACTCCCGCGGAGTCCAGTTCGTCCACCAGATAGCGCCCGAATCCATCGTTTCCCACTCTCGAGATCCAGGCAGCATCGACACCCAACTGCGCGAACACTCGTGCCACATTGGCTTCCGCCCCCCCGGCGGAACGGGTGAAGGTCTCCGAGTTCTCGAGTGGGCCAGGAGTCGCAACAAGCACCACCAGTCCTTCGCCGACGCATATTGCTCGCGGCAATGTCACATCGATCTCCTTCGAATGCTTGCGGCTGGACGTGTTTCGTTGCACACTACTAATCGTAAACACATTGCGCAACATGCGTTGCGTAATACGCAACGCAAATCCCCGGCCGACGCGTCAGCCAGCCCCTGGAGGTTCCGTCTTGATCGACTCGAATGCCGTGAACGCCCTCCGAACGAGGACTCTCGGCCCCGAACACAAGTCCGTCCCCCCGAGTACATGGGGGCAGTCGGTCGAGCAGTTCATCAGCACCGCCCCCACCCTGGCGGACTTCCAGACTCCGTTACTCACCTTGGATCGCGGGCGCATGCAGCACAACATTGCAGTCATGGCCGAGTGGGCGCAGCACGCCGGAGTGCGGATCGCACCGCACGGCAAGACGACGATGGCGCCTGCGCTGTGGCGACTCCAGCTCGAATCAGGCTCCTGGGCAATCACTTTGGCTACCATTTGGCAGGTGCAGCTCGCACGAGCGTTCGGCGTCGAGCGAATAATGCTCGCCAATGCCCTCGTCGATCCGGTGGGACTGACCTGGCTTGCATCCGAACTGGAAGCTCACCCTGAATTCGAATTCTACTGCTGGGCAGATGGTCTCGCCACCGTAAAGGCAATGAATGCTGTCCTCGCTTCTTCGGCGGGCGCTCGTCGGGTCAACGTGATCGTCGAACTCGGTGGAGAACACGGGCGAACTGGCGCACGGACGACAGAGTCTGCTCGTGGCGTCGCTGACGCTGTCGTCGCATCACCATCTCTTGCCCTCGCCGGGGTCGGTGGGTACGAGGGCGCGCTGAGCCATGACCGCTCACCCACCGGTCTGACTGATGTCCGCACCTACTTGGACACCGTGGCCGCCCTGCACCGGGAACTACTCGATGCCGATCTCTACGACACCCACGCCGTCGTGACGGCCGGTGGCAGCGCATATCAGGACCTGGTGGTCGAGCGATTGGCTGCCATGGCAGACGAGAAGGGTGAGCGTGGCGTCGCCACGTCGGTGGTACTGCGATCGGGCGCCTACATCATCCACGACGACGGATTCTATTCACAGATTTCGCCGATGAATTCGGCTCGCTCCGACAACCCGTTGAGATCGGCGATGCACGGCTGGGCTCGCGTTGTGTCCACGCCAGAACCCGGGTTGGCATTGCTGGACGCTGGAAAGCGGGATCTGCCGTTCGACGAAGGACTCCCGGTACCCCAGAGCGTCGAGCACGCCGAGGTCACCGCACTCAACGATCAGCACGCTTTCCTACGGATGCCCGAAGACTCTGCAGCATTACCAGTCGGAACTGTTGTACGCCTAGGCCTTTCGCATCCGTGTACGGCATTCGACAAGTGGCGACTCATTCCGGTGATCGATGACGCCGACTCCGACAATCCCCTCGTTGTGGACCTCGTCCACACCTTCTTCTAGGACCACGCTATGACCGACATTCTCATTCGTGGCGCAGACGTCGTCGACGGCACGGGTTCACCTCGCATCCGAAGTGATGTCCTCGTCACGTCGGGCCGGATCGAGGCGATCGTCGAGCCCGGCGGCACCCACTTCGCGGATCGAATAGTCGATGCGAAGCCTGGCAACGTGCTCGCGCCAGGCTTCATCGACATGCACGCGCACTCGGACCTCAGGCTGCTCACCGATCCCGGACATTTTCCGAAGATCAGTCAGGGCGTGACCACCGAGGTGATTGGGCAGGACGGTATTGCCTACGCGCCGGTCGACGACGCAACTCTCGACATCATCCGTCGTCAGATTGCCGGATGGAACGGCAATCCACGCGATCTGGACTTCTCCTGGCGTTCGGTTGCGGAGTATCTCGACCGCCTCGACCAGGGCATTACTCCGAATGCTGCGTATCTTGTGCCGCAGGGCACGCTGCGCTACCTCGTCGTCGGCGGAGACCGGCGTCCGGCCACGTCGCGCGAGATCACCCGCATGCAGGAGTTACTCGCAGAAGGGCTCGCCGAGGGTGCGGTCGGGATGTCGAGTGGACTCACTTACACCCCCGGGATGTACGCAGACACGAGCGAACTTCGCGCCCTGTGCGAAGTCGTTGCCGACTTCGGCGGGTTCTATGCGCCGCACACGCGGTCTTACGGGGCCGGGGCGCTCGAGGCCTATCAAGAGATGCTCGATCTGGCCCGCGATACGGGCTGCGCACTGCATTTGACGCACGCCACCATGAATTTCGGTGTGAATCGGGGTCGCGCAAGGGAATTCCTCGACAAGGTCGACTCGGCGATCGCCGACGGCTGTGACGTCACTCTCGACACCTACCCGTATCTCCCTGGCGCGACAACGTTGTCGGCCCTGCTTCCCAGTTGGGCCATGTCCGGTGGACCCGACCAGGCGCTGGCCAGGATGGCCGATCCCGAAGTACGTGCCCGCATCGCCGAGGACGTAAACGTCAACGGTTCCGACGGTTGCCATGGAGTGACGGTCGAGTGGGACACCATCCAGCTCAGCGGCGTCGCGAACTCGGAACTCGACGGGTATGTCGGCCGAACGATGGTCGATCTCGCTGCCGAGCTGAGCAAAGCACCGGTGGATATCTTCTTCGACATCCTTCAACGAGATCAGCTGGCCACCACCATCCTTCAACACGTGGGGCACGAGGAAAACGTCCGCGAGATCATGGTGCATCCGAACCACATGGGCGGCAGCGACGCAATCCTCGTCGGTGAGCGCCCGCATCCCCGGGCATGGGGAACGTTTCCCCGGTACCTCGGCCATTACGTGCGCGAGGAGCAACTATTGGGCTTGGAGGACTGCATCAATCACCTGACGGGCCGTCCCGCACAGCGGCTGCGCCTGACCGATCGGGGGACGATCGCGGAGGGATTCGCGGCCGATTTGGTGCTGTTCGATCCCGAGACCATTCGCGATACGGCCACCTTCGACAATCCGAAACAACAAGCGATAGGAATCAGTCACGTGCTGGTCAACGGCGAAATCGCCATCGATGATGGAAAGCCCACAGGCAGTTTGGCCGGCCGAGCATTGAGGCAGGTTCGGTGAACGCCCTGCAGACGATCCTCGATGATCGCGCACTCGCTGTTGTCCGGGCTCCCTCGATCTCTGATCCGGTAGCCCTCGCCGAGGCTTTGGCGCGCGGAGGCATACGGGCTGTCGAACTGACCTTCACTACGCCGGGAGTCCTGGGATTGATGCGGGCCGCAGCCGACGCTGGGGCAGTCATCGGGGCCGGGACCGTCCTGACCGACGAGCAGGCACGCTCCGCAATCGATGCCGGCGCACAGTTCCTCGTCACACCTGGACTGCGCCCTACTGTGGCCGAGGTCGCGCTTGCCCGAGGCATTCCCGTCGTGATGGGTGCACTGTCGCCCACCGAGGTGATGAACGCACTCGATCTGGGTGCGGCAGCCGTCAAGATTTTTCCGGCGCGCGCATTGGGGCCTGTGCACTTCAAGGACCTTCTCGGACCCCTTCCCGATGCGAAGCTCATTCCGTCGGGCGGGGTCAATGCCTCGAACGCAGCAGAGTTCCTGAGCCAGGGTGCAGTCGCCGTCACGGCAGGCACCGATGTCGTGTCTCCACAGAGCGTCGAATCTGGAGACTGGGCCGGAATAACGGCTCGCGCAGAAGCTTTCGTCATATCCATGGGTTGATCTATCCAACCCTTACCGAAAGGCAACCTATGAATACCGCTGTCGACTGGCTCAGGACCTCCACTCCTGGCCTTCTCGTGCTGTGTGGTTTTGCGATCGCTGTGCTTTTGGTCGTTATCATCAAGGTCAAACTCGAGCCGTTCATCGCACTATTGATCGTCGGACTCGGTCTCGCACTGGCAGCTGGGTTGCCGGTGTCCGAGATTGTCGGTACTGCACTCAAGAGCAACGAATCACTGCTCGAGACGGGCTTCGGTGGCATTCTCGGGCATATCGCAGTCATCATCGGGCTCGGCACTGTCCTCGGCGCGATCCTCGAACGCTCCGGTGGCGCACAGGCTCTGACGTCGAAGCTGCTCGGGATCTTCGGTGAGCGCGGCGCACCCATCGCGATGGGCCTGCTCGGCTTGATTTTCGGCATTCCAGTCTTCTTCGACATCGGGATCTTCGTGCTGGCACCTCTCGTCTACGTAGCAGCGCGCCAGGGCGGAAAGTCGCTCGTGCTGTACGCCCTGCCGATGCTGGCCGGGTTGTCGATGACCCATGCATTTTTGCCACCTCACCCCGGTCCGGTCGCGCTCGGTGGCCTTCTCGAAGTGAACTTGGGCTGGCTGATTCTGATGGGATTCGTCTGCGGCATTCCGGGATTCATCGCCGCAGGCCTCGTTTGGGGAAATTGGATCGGCAAACGCGTGATCGTCGATGTGCCGGACGACTTCATCAACGACGCCCCCGACGCCCCTGACGGCGCAGGCGGCGCCTCGGTTGCTACCAAGCGTTCGGTCGTCACCACTCCCCCTTCAGTCGGTCTCATCGGCACCATCATTGCCGTGCCGCTGGTTCTCATTCTCGGAGCGACGTTCGGCACGATTCTCCTCGATCCAGGCAACCTGGTGGAGGTACTGACGTTCCTCGGAACGCCTGCCGTTGCCCTACTCATCGCAGTGCTCATTGCCTTCTATGTCCTAGGCATCCGACGCGGCTCGACGGTTCAAGAATTGAGTGCGCTGACCGGTGAATCATTGCGCCCCGTCGGCATGCTGCTGCTGGTTGTCGGTGCAGGTGCCTTCTTCGGCAAGGTCATCTCTGCAACCGGAATCGGCACTGCGCTCGCCGACGCGATGGCGGCTGCGGGTTTACCGATCATCGTGCTGTCGTATGTCATCAGCTGTGCACTTCGGATCGCGCAGGGTTCGGCAACGGTCGCGATCGTGACCACCGGCGGAATCGTCGGTCCACTCGTTGCTGCCCAGGACTACTCCCCTATGGCAACTGCGCTGATCGCTATGTCCATCGCGGCAGGCTCGATCATTCTGAGCCACGTCAACGACGGTGGCTTCTGGATCATCGCCAAATTCTTCAACATGACGGTCAAGCAGACGCTGCAGACATGGACTGTTCTCGAGACGATCCTGTCGGTGGTCAGCTTTGCCGTGGCGGCCGTACTGTTCGCCATTGTCGCCTAGCTGGGTTACATGAGTTGGTCGCCGACGAAATGTGTGTTGTCGGCGGACAGTTCACGATTTCCTGCTCGGGATACGAGAGCGTCGATTCTGTTGTCGAGGCTGTGTGCTCGCTGCATGACGTCCATCGCAGAATAGTCGTCCTCGGCTCGCGTAACCAGGTCCGCGACCCTGACCAACGCAGCAACCCTGTCGATCAGTTGCGTCCATACCGACTCGAGCGCAGCACGGCGGGTGGCGACCTGGACTCGTGTGGCGTCGTCGAGCATCACCCTGGCGATGTCATCTAGTTCGGTGCTGATGTCGTGGAGGGAGTTGGTGTCGACGGCGACCTGAGTGAGTTCCTCGACAAGGTCGAGTTGCGTACGCTGGACGAGAAAGTGCTCGGATCTCCACGCCCGGGAGGAGTTCACGCGATCGTACGACATGCCGGCGATGAACAGCAGAGTCTCGTATCGGTCGGCGAATACATCGTCCTTTTGATCTGCGACCTGAGCCATCATTGACGATGCGCGGTCCCCCACATTTGCGAACCGAGTGTCCTTCGATACCTCAGCAACTCGATCAGCGGCAACATCGAGAGCCGACAGCCCTGTTCTAGCGGCGAGCCCGCCGATGTGCTGCCTCGGGACGGGGGTATGCAGCAGCGCATCGAAGAGTGCATCACGCTGGTCGAGATTCAAGTGAATTCCGTCGCGGCGCTCACGTCGAACGGCGCGGACACCATGTGCGTAATAGTCGGTCGACATCACCACTATCGTTCGAAGGCGATCGAGACGCTTGGTCAGCTCAGCGGCTCGCATCCGGTAGACCAGCGCAGATCCCGGCTTGTTCTTCGTATCCTTGGCCAACCATCGTGCTCGCTCCTCGGCGAGGGTTCTCGCAGCAGCAAAGCCTCCGATCGAGGGCACCGACCTTCCCGCTCTACGACGCGCTGCCAGTATTTCCCTGGTCGGGGCATCCAGCAGGCCTGCAGCGATAGCCACCGAGGACGCGTCGGACAGCATCGGCCATCTGCCGTCCACTCGCTCACGCTCACACCAACGGCGAACCTGCTCTTCGACGCGTTCTCGGCTGGTACCGATCTCTGTGTGCTCGGACATGTCAGCTCCTCGTGGCGTACGACCAGAACCTACTGTTCCAGAATTCTCGCCACGGTGGCGCGCGGCCGGTCCAGAACCGACCGCGCGGGCTTCAGGACGAGTCAGGGGCGGCCGGCCTTCTTCTTACCGAGAAGTGCCTTGGCCTCGTCGAGGCCTTCCCATACGTTCCACATGAGTACCCCTCGAACCTTGTCACCTTCGAGGTAGTAGATGACGCCTTCTTTGGGCTCGACTTTCCATTCCTCTACGGTACGCAGCGATGTGTCGATAGTTCCCACGGCTTGGTAGCCGTCGTCGAAGACGTCCGAATAGAAGTACGGCGTGTAGGTGTACGGCTCGGTACCGCCTGCCATGATGCGGCCGACTGCCTTACCCATCTCGATTGCGTTGTCTACGTGTTCGATGCGTCGACGGCCCAGTATCGCGTCGGGATAATTGGCGACGTCACCTGCCGCGTAAATATGCCGATCGTCGGTGCGAAGGTACTCGTCGACGACGATGCCGTTGTCGACGGCCAATCCACTGGCTTCGGCAAGATCGACGTTGGGGCGGACACCGAGGCCGAACACGACTCCATCTGCTTCGACGCTCGAGCCGTCGTCGAGTTGTAGTTGCACTCGCGCCGAGGCCTCGGCGGCAGTTGTCACCTTGACCGCCCGCCGGATCGTGACGCCATGCTCACTGAAACCTGCCTCGAAGGCCGCCGCGAGTGAGGCCGGGAACATGTGGCCACCCACCACGTCGTCGCTGGTGATCAGAGTCACCGCGACTCCGTTGAGTGCGAGTGCAGACGCAATTTCGGTACCGATGTATCCACCTCCGACGATGGCAATGTGCGAAGCCGTTTTGGTCAGGTCCCGCAACGCGCGATAGTCGGCGAACGTACGAAAATAGATGACTCTCGGACTGGGAGCAATGCCGAGCTGGACCGGCGATGCTCCGGTCGCCAACAGCAAGTCTCCGTACTCGAATGCGTCTTCGGATTCGGTCGTCACGGTTTTGTTGCCACGATCGACCGACCGGACTCGCGTATTGGTGCGCACCTCGGCACCGGTGTCGGACGCAGTATTCAGCGGAACCTGATCGCGACCGAAGTCCTTGTCCGTCCACAACTTTTTGGACAAGGCCGGTCGGGTGTACGGCTCGTCGCTGTCGGCCCCCAGAATGCCGATTGTCCCTGAGGTGTCATTCTCGCGGATGCCGCGGGCCGCGGCGTCGGCGACCATTCCGCCGCCGACAATGAGGTAGTCATAGCGCACGATGGACTCCTTGCGGTTGTCGTTGTCGAACGACTACCCCGAAATCCGCACCGACAATCCCAAAATCTGAACGGGCGATTACTGTGCCGATCGTCTGTGTCAACTGAATCGAGGATTCTTCTCGCACGAGCAGTACCCGAGAGGTTTCGCTCCGAATGGTTGATATGACGTCGACGCTTTACGCCAGAAGCGGCCGCTGATGCCACGTCGAAGGGTCGAGACCGTACCCAGATGTCGAATACGACGGTGTGAACCTCGATTGTTGCCAGCATCACAGCCCAAAAGGCTTGGCCCCTGCCTGATTACTAGGCATCTTGGTGCAGGGTACGAAACATCGTTGACACATAGAACTAACGTGTAACAGTTCCGAGGGATCGAACGACTCACTCCTCA
The DNA here is from genome assembly GCF_030063405.1 of Rhodococcus sp. H29-C3. Lineage (NCBI taxonomy): Bacteria > Bacillati > Actinomycetota > Actinomycetes > Mycobacteriales > Nocardiaceae > Rhodococcus > Rhodococcus sp. H29-C3. The sequence goes on from NZ_JASITC010000020.1 coordinate 12,880, forward strand.
GGACGCGAACAAAGGAGACGATGTGACATTGCAGATCGATTCGCTTGCCACCAGCGCCAACGAAGCACAGTCAGAAGTCGAGATCGACCAACTCGATGAGCAACTAGTCACGCTCGACGCCACTATTCTCGGCGCGATCGAACGCCGCACCGAATTGGCGCGCATTCTCGCTGCTGCCAAGGGTGATGCGGAAGGTCCAACTGACTCGACTTCTTTCGATGCCCTCGGGTCGGACGGCTCGGTGTTCTCTCGGGTGCTTGCACGCATTGCATCGAGCACACGCTAAGTAGTTACGTCCCCCGTCCTTCGCAATCAGTGGCCCCGCTCAAAGCCAACAGGCTTGATGCGGGGTCACTTGCGTTCGGTCGGCCAGGATGGGTTCGAGGGCCCAGTGCTCACAATGCTCGCAGTGCGCCGCCGTCGATGGTGACCGTCGAACCCGTGATGTACGACGCGGCGGGCGAGGACAGAAATGCGACAACTCTTCCGAACTCGTCAGGGTCACCGATCCGCCCGAGAGGTATGCGAGCCAAGTCCTCGTCGCCGACGGCTCCACCGCGACTTGTATCGAATCGACCTGGCAAGACGCTGACGATGCGAATTCCTCGTGCACCCAGCTCGTCTGCCATATCCTTGGCGACCATTGCCAGCCCTGGTCGCAGACCGTTCGAGATTCCGAGGCCTGTCAACGGCGATTTCACCGAACTCGACAGCACCAGCACGACTGCGCCGCCTTCCGTCATCGATGCTGCTGCCGCCCTGACCAGCCGTACCGTTCCGAGAAAGATCGAGCGAAACGCGTCTTCCCACTGCTCGTCCGTCGCTTTCAAAGCTGTGCCGAGCGGTGGCCCGCCAACACTTACGACGAGACCGTCGATCTTGCCCCAGTGCGCGAGGGCAGCCTCGACGACAAGTTCTGCGCTGGCCGAATGGCCATTGTCGGCGACCATTCCGTGCACAGCGTTTGGGCGATGAGCGCCGAGGTCTGTCACCGCGTCGTCGACTTTCTCCTGAGAGCGAGACGACACAGTCACCTTCGCGCCCTCGCGAAGCAACTCGCGAGCACTTGCCAGACCGAGCCCTTCGGTTCCACCAGTGACGACGAACGACTTACCGGACAGTCCCAAATCCATGAATTCTCCTCTTCGACGAAACAGCGGGAACGCGCTATAAGCTCGTTCCCGCAGACCCATCTTGCTACAGAGCTACGCAGAGGAGACAAGCCGGTCGCTCCACAGCCTCGAGGATCAGCGTGGAGAGGATGCCGTTCGCCGACGCTCGTGACCGGTTACAAGTGGGCGGGCAGACCGAATCTCTCGAAAAGTGTCAGATCGAAGAACGACGCCACATGTACGACCCGGTCGGCTCGAAAATCGAGAACATGTAACTGAAAAGCGACATGTCGGCCTGACTCGTTTCGCATGTACAGCCCGTAGGCCGGTCGGCCGTTGGCAAAGGTGGGCAGCATCCGCATGTCCCCGGGCCCGCTGGCAGGGCAATTGCCCCGGATGAGCGCGCCGATATTTTTCCCGCCCTGGTACCACCCGACGAATGGCGGCATTTCCCACACCGCGTCCGTGGTGAACAGCTCGACGAGCTGACCGATGTCGTATCGCTCGAAACTGTCGACGTACTTTTCCAACAATTTTTGGATCTCCGCCGACGAGGGCTCGAAGACTCCGTCCTCGGCGGGCGTGACCGAGTCCAGTTGCGCTCGTGCGCGCTGCACGAGGCTGTTGACCGCCGTCGTGGTCGTTGCCAGTGCTTCGGCTACCTCCGAAGCTTTCCATTGCAGGACCTCACGCATCAACAGCGCTGCACGCTGCCGTGGCGAAAGGTATTGCAGGGCAGCGATGAATGCCAAGCGGATGGATTCTCTCCCGACGACAATGCTCGCTGGATCGCCCGAATCGCTCAACTCCGAATCTGCGATCGGCTCCAGCCAGGAAATCTCGTGACGCTCGATCAGTTCGCCTGTGGGATCCGAGCTGGGTGCTCCGAGACCTGTAGGCAGCGGACGCCTCGAGCGTCCTTCCAATGCCGTCAAGCAGGTATTGGTGGCAATGCGATACAGCCAAGTCCGCATGGACGACCTACCCTCGAACTTTGCGTAACCTTTCCAGGCTCGGATGTACGTCTCCTGCACGAGATCCTCGGCGTCGTGAATGGACCCCGTCATTCGGTAACAATGAGCCAGTAGCTCGCGCCGGTACGGGTCGAACTGCGTAACGAATTCGTCGCCCTCTGCGACCGTGGTCGTCATTTCTTCGACAATAGTGCCCTCCCCCGACAGATGCGCGGTACTTTTCACACCCGATACACGACGTACCGCGGCACAGGTCGGCGGCCACTCATACCTGCGCTAGCCTTCGGTGCACCAAGGCCGAAGTTCATCGATCGAAAGCAGCCCCCATGACAACATCGACGAGCATCGATGACCTCGTCGAAGAGGTGTATCTGCAGCGTGGTCGCGCTTGGCAAGCAGCGCTGGTCACGACGCAGAACTTTCTCGAAACAATTGCCGACGAGATTCTCGACAATGTCGACCGTGACCGCCTCAATGCCCAGTCTGCGCGAATCAAGGACCCTGCCCGGGCCGCGGACAAGTTGCGACGCAAGATTGCCGAAGGCCGGATCACCGAGCCGAGCACGGTGGATGAGGTCGTCGATGCTCTCGGTGACCTCATAGGAATCAAAGTCCTGTGCAAGAGCCCCCGCGATCTGCACGCGTTCGTCGAGGCATTGGAGCTGGCCTGTCGGGATCCCGAGTGCTCGGTGCGCTTCGCGAAAGACCCGATGAATTACGTGGCGTTTCCCAAACCGAGCGGCTATCGGGCGTACCACGCGGTGCTTCTCGTTCGGGTTGCCACGCACCAGGGCGACCTGGATGTCAAGGTGGAAGTTCAGGTGAAGACCCGGTTGCAAGACGCCTGGGGCGAGCTGACCCACGAGGACATGTACAAGCCAGGAGAGGCACTCAAGCCGTCGAAGACTCATGAGAATCAAGCTCGACATATGGCCGACCTGCTGTTGCAGGTCGACCTCATGGCAGACGAACTCGCGGCACAACTCGATTCACAAACCACAGCTGCCAAAGACGTTGCCGCCGATCCGACTCCGGTGCCGAAGGATTCCGCGATCATCAGCGCGCGCGTGACCAGAACCGGTCCGCGCTACGCGTTGGCCGTGGGCCCCGACGGTCGACGCGGGCTCATCCCCGCCAGGTCGGTGAAAGCCGTCATCGGAGCCACGGACCGTATCGATGTCGACGACTACCTCGTGGTGGGGGATGTCGTTCAGGTCGTCGTCGAGGATTCCGAAGATGCGCTGTACTACCATCTTTCGTCTCAGCCACCGTCGCGTCGATCCAGGCGCCGCCGACGTGGGAGGGCGGGAGCGGAGCCTGCGGAGTGAGCTTTGGACAGGGCGGGAGCGGAGCCTGCGGAGTGAGCTTTGGACAGGGCGGGAGCGGAGCCTGCGGAGTGAGCAGGTTCGAGGTGTCCTGACTATTCGCGTCGGGAGGTCTGCCTGGTGGGTTCGCGTCCGTCGAAGTATCGAAGGAGCGTCTCGTCTTGCGCGTCGGGGTACCAACCGGGCGCAATTCTGGTCTTTTTTCGACGGCTCGGGGAGCGGCGTTCGCTGCTGACCACGGTGGCACCGATTCCGGCGAGCACGGCGCACGACCCGATTGCCAAGAATGCGATCACTGCTATTTGAAACAGATCCATGTGTTCGGTTCCCCCGACCCCTGCGAACTCGTCGAACTGTCGTCACCCCGGTATACCGGCCCCACCGACCGGGTTGGTTCAGCGATGATACTGACACATGTTCCACCCGAGGGTGAACGTATGGGTGCACTACCACCACGCTGCCTCAGCAGCCGGGTTGTTTCACCTGGGCTTCTCAGGTTTGTCCTAGGTGGGTCGGGTGGACCTCTCTTCCTGTGACAGCCACCGATTCATCTCCCACTGCTACGGCAATTGTTGCCGAGGTACCGGCGATCGGGTGCGGCCGGTTGGGCGCAGACCGTGTCGTCCCGGTTGCGGCGTTCCTTGTCCTGGCACCTCTGTATGCGACGCTTTCCGTCCTGGGGCATCGCCAACTCCGCACGTCCGGATTCGATCTGGGAATCTTCGTTCAGCAGATTTCGTCGTACGCGAATCTGAGTGCACCGACGTCGGATCTTCTTGGAACCGGTTTAAACACCCTCGGGGATCACTTCTCTCCGATTACTGCGCTTCTTGCGCCGATCTACCGACTTTTCCCTTCCGCTGAGACGCTGCTCGTGGCCCAGGCCCTGTTGTTCGCCGCCGCTGTTCTTCCGCTGGCTCGCTGGGCGGTTCGAGAATTCGGCGCGCTCTGCTCTCATCGACGCGGTGGTGCGTAGTCGACGTCATGGACAACTCACCGAGCGAGGCGTCCGCACGATAGCGGTCGCGTTCGCTGCTTTCGCTGTGGTTGCCTTGCCTTTTCTGCCGCTGGCTCGACTTGCCAGTGCGGACGGTTGGCGTGTCGACCAGCAAACGACGGCAGCGCGTGTCATCTCGGATTCGATCCCCCACGACGAGCGAATCGCGGCCTCGAACAACCTGGTTCCTCAGTTCGTCGCCACTCATGACGTTTCGGTCTTCCCCCAACGTCCGGTCGACACCACGACACCGGATTGGATCGTCGTCAACCGATCCCATCCAGCAGGCTGGCCGACAGACGAAGAGGGCGACTCTAAGGCGCTCTACGTGGCCTTTTCCTCGGGATACGAGGTCCGGTACGAGGCGAACGATATCGAAGTTCTCCAGCGAACACCTGTGGGCGGGGATGCCGGATGATGCTCGATTCTCCGACAATCCTCTCGCAGCGGAACCAAAATCTGGACTGAGCTGCCTATACTTCACCGTCATGGAATCGGGGACACCAGTTACGACGGACCGGGAGGCGGGTCGCGATATCGACGTACCACTAGCAACCAAATCCACACCGAAGCGCACTCCGTGGAATCGCAAGAACCCGTATCAGGCCACCGTGCTGACCAACCGTGTTCTGTCCGGCCCAGGTTCGTCGAAGGAAGTCCGTCACTATGCCTTCGCTCTGGGCGACAGCGGTCTCGTTGGAACCGTCCGAGCTCCTCGATTTGTTGCGGCCCTTAAAGCACCGCGTCTATTCGATCGCCTCGTCGCCGCTGGCGCACGAGGGCACAGTGCACGTCACTGTTGCGAGCGTGCGTTATCGGTCTTCGGAACGTAATCACGGCGGTGTCTGTTCGACGTACCTCGCGGATCGGGTAGGCGAAGGCGAGAGTGCCGGTGTCTTCCTCTCCCCCAACAAGTCGTTCCGGCTGCCCTCCGAGGACGATGTGCCGGTCGTGATGATCGGCCCTGGTACAGGTATCGCTCCGTTCCGCGCATTTCTGCACGAGCGTCGGGCGCGCAGAGCGTCGGGACGAAACTGGCTGTTCTTCAGAGACCAACATCGAAGTAGCGACTTCGCCTACGAGGACGAGTTGACCAGGTTGTCGCGCGACGGTGTTCTGAACCGGCTCGATCTGGCCTCCACGACATCGTCGCCGAACACGGCAGTTGCTCTTCGGATCGAACCGAGGACTACATATCGAAGCTCGAGCGCGACAAGCGCTATCTACGGGACGTCTACTGACCGGAGAAATCGGTCAGGAGGGTGCGGCGCAAGCCACTCGCTCGTAACACCTGACGCTCGACGCCTGCGCGAACCGCGGCCTCGGTCCCGATGATCCGAACATGCACACGAGCGCGAGTTATCGCGGTGTACAGCAGCTCCCGGGTCAGCAGCGACGACGCCTCGGCCGGCAACATCACCGAGACGGTGTCGTATTGACTTCCCTGGCTTCGGTGGATGGTCATCGCGTAGACCGTCTGCACCGACGCCAAGACATTCGGATGAACCAATAACGGATCCGATCCGCGCTGAAATGCTGCCATCAGCGCGCCGTCACCGGTGTCGATGACCACGCCGGTATCGCCGTTGTAGATCCGCGCTTCGTGATCGTTTGCCGTCACCAGCAACGGTTGGCCGGGATACCACTGCGACGGATCGAGGTAGACACCGGACGATTCCGCCACCCACTCCATTGCCTGCCGCGCCCACAGCTGCACTCCGTAGGGCCCCTGTCTGTGCGCGCACAGCAACCGGTGTGCTTCCAACCCACCCAGGGCGGCGGTCGCGTCACCGACCCTGGCCGCAGTGGTCACAGCGTCGGCAGTCCGAAGGATGTCGGTCCGCAGTGCTGACAGGTCGGTGGGCGCATGGAAGGAAAGCTCCTCGCGGTCATCGTTCAACAGGCGCATCACCTCCTCGGACTTTCCGTCTCGAACTGCCACTGCCAGTTCGGCTATCGCGCTACCGAAGCGTCTACCCCGGCTCAGCCGTACGACCCCACTTCGGAGTTGGTTCCGTTCCTCGCCCGACAGCGCGGCCTCGTAAGGATCGTCGACGGCGTCCACGTCACGGCCGAGTAACGCATCGAGTTCGGGGTCGGATTCACCGTGAACAGGTCTTGCCACGAGATCCGCCAACACGGCTCCCGCATCGACCGAAGTCAACTGATCCGGATCGCCGACCAGTATCAACCGAGTGTCCGATCTGACGGCCTCGAGCAGCCGACTCATCATTGTCAACGACACCATCGACGTCTCATCGATCACAATGACGTCGAAGGGCAGTTTGTTCGAGGCATTGTGGCGAAATCGACTCTTACTTCCACGTTGCCAGCCGAGCAGGCGATGCAGGGTCATCGCAGTGAGAGTGTCGGGTAGACCGAGCTGTTCCGATTGCTCGGTCACCGATTCCTGTAGTCGCGCAGCCGCTTTGCCGGTGGGGGCCGCCAATCCGATACGGATCGAAGGTCCGTACTGGCGAACGAACATCGCCAGCACACGCGCCACTGTATGTGTCTTGCCGGTACCTGGTCCTCCCGCGACCACAGCTGTCCACGACGTGGCGGCGAGAGCAGCAGCGATGCGTTGCCGGTCGGGCGCGGCAGTGGGCTCGCCGTGTTCGTCCACGAAGAGCATGTCCAGCAGAGTCCTGACCTGATCGGAGTCGACGACCGGACGTGACTCTTCGCGTCCGGCAAGAACGTCGCGGATCGTTCGCTCCTGCAGGTAGTACCGATCGAGGTAGAGAAGCTCACCCTCGTCGGTGGCGACGAGCCGAAGAGGCTTCAATGGACCGCGATCTCCACCGCGCACCAAAGGACTCACACGGAGCGCGGAGGTGATGTCTGCCAGCTCTGGCCATGGGAGAGCATCGAGGTCGACATCCGATTCCTCGTCCACGGTGACCTCGCGAAACCGGTTCAAGTCCAGACATACCGAACCGGACCGGACAGCTCGAACCGCGAGGGCAGCCGCGAACAAAACGTGCTCCGACGGCTCACCGCCGAGCGAACCCAACCGCAGAGCCACGTGCACGTCGGCTGCAGCCAGGACGCCCGCCGAATTGAATGTGCGCAAGATACCGGTGGCTCGTTGAACCAGTTGTGCGTCGGTCATGATGCGGCTGATCCTGCCAGGAGATCGGACACGGACGTAACCAGTTCGGCAGGAGGATTCCAGTCGAACACCCCACAACCCGAGGGCGTTTCGGGCCCGACCATGCCGCGTACGAAGTGGTATTGCACCCCACCGAGGTGGACCTCGGGATCGTACCCGGGCTGGCGCCACCGCAGATACCGATGCAGCGCCACCGCGTACAGCAGCGCCTGCAGCGGATAATGCGAGCGCAGCATCTCCTGCGCCATTCGTTCCCTGGTGAAATTCATGACGGTCAGATCACCGCGTGAGAGCCTGTTCGTCTTGTAGTCGACGATGACGTACTTGGGCCCGGGTATTCGGAGGACGGAGTCGATGCTGCCGGTCAGATAGCCACGCAGCGGCTTCGATTCGAGAACGTCGAGCTGGTCCGCGTATGCGGCAAGGGCATCGTCCGCAGGTAAACAAGTGCGGAGCAGTCGCGAAATACCCCGCAGAGTCACGTTCGCTGTACCGGGATCGTCGCCTCCGTTCAGCGGCATCTCGAAGTCGAGTTCGGCCAGATGGTCACGTGGAGCTATGTCCGCGAGCGTCCCGAAGCCGAGGGGAGTTCGCAGGACCGGCATCAACGCAGCAGCAAGCGCTGACGGGTCGATCTCGGCCGACCTCTCGGCAACCGCTTCGTTGCATCGAAGAAGCACTTCGGCGTCGAGATCGATCGCTGCGGTATCGACGTGCTCGAGGATCTCGTGCACAAGAGTGCCGAAATCTGCTCCCGCAGGCATACCGTTCATCGGAGACGGAATCCCCTCCAGCACTTCGTCGATAGGCCGCGAGTCCGCCGGCTCGTCGTCTTTCTCTGGTTGTTCGGGTTCGCTCGACACCCCCGGCACGTCGTGCGCTGCGGCGGTCAACGCGGAGTAGGAAGTACGACGCCACAGCATGTCGAGACTACGGGTGAACGTCGCGGCGGCAAGCTCTTCGGTCGTATGTTTCACCGCGCTCCACGTTGGGACTGCACTGCGCCGGCCTACTGTCTCGATGGAAATCCGGCCGCCCGCTTGACCGGCCCAGGACTCGAGCCTGCCCGCCACCGCAACGTCTTCGGGTACCTTGGCCTTCTCCTCGGGCTCGGCCACTCCTGACAACCGGGCGAAGATCAACCGATGCAGCGGCGACGTTGCAGTAGAAAATGCCGGCGCCCACCATAAGACGACCTGGCACTGAGCTCTGGTGAGCGCGACGTAGAGCAGCCGAAGTTCCTCGCCCGCTTCTTCCTTGTCTCGAATCAGTTTGCGAGCGGCGTACCCGCGACCGGTACGACCCCCGACATCGAGGACACGCTTGCCGTTCTCGTCGTGCAGAAGCAGCGTGCTGGGATATGGATTCTTCGACGCATCCCACGCATACGGGATGTAGACGACGGGAAATTCCAGTCCCTTGCTCGCATGCACGGTGGCGATCTGTACCGCTGCTGCGTCGCTGTCGAGACGTCTGCTGCGGTCGGCGATGCTGCCCGATGTCGGATCGTAGATCCTGTCGGTGAGCCAGCGGGTCAGTGCGCTCGGCCCCAAAGAGCTCTCGACGGCAGCACGATTGAGCAGTTGGGCGACGTGACGAAGATCGGTGAGGTGCCGCTCACCGGCTCGGAGTGCGAGTAGCCGGCCCTCCAACCGTGTTTCGGAAGCGAGCTTTTCGAATACGGCGGCAAAACCTGCCTGCGCGAACAACACTGCATATTCCCGCAATCGAGCGCTGACGTCGGATACGGCGTCGTCGCCTTCACGGTCCAGCTTTTCCGCGGTCCATCCGAACAGCGAACTGAGTGCGGCGAGGCGAACACGATCGGCACGGTGTGGCTGTTCGAGCGCTTGCAGAAACCACAACCAGTGACTTGCGCTGAGGGTGTCGAACACGCTGGACCCGCCGGCCAGTACCGAGGGCACGCCGACCCGATCGAGTGCATCACGCACCAGTGCGATCTGTGACCGTGTCCGCACCAGTACCGCGATGTCTCCCGGAGCAACAGTATTTCCGCGCCGCGGTAGCGAAAGCGGGGTAGCGGACTGAAGAAGCTCGACGATGTCGGACGCGACGTCATCGGCGACACGGTCACGAAGCACGCCGACCGCTGGAAACCCCGATTTGTTGAGCGGGCCTGCACCTGTCCGAGGGAGGTAGCGAAGGCGCAGCGGCGGTACCTCGGACATCCGAGAACCGTCGTGTGTCGAGCCCACAGGGTGAGCGATGATGTCACCATGCCCGAGAGCTGCTCCAGCATAGACATTTTCGAGCGCACCGAGCAGGCCGGAATCGCTTCGCCAGTTTCTCGTCAGTTCGAGGTGTCGATCGGCGAGGCCGACAGCATCGAGATAACTGAGCACCTCGGCGCCTCGGAACGCATAGATGGCCTGCTTGGGATCGCCCACCAGTAGCAGAGTCGACCTGCCGTGAAATGCCCGGCGGAGAATGTCCCACTGCAGCGGGTCGGTGTCTTGAAACTCGTCGACGAGCACTACCCGAAATCGATCGCGAACCCTGGCACACGCGGCGTCACCATGCTCGGGATCAACGAGAACACGATGGAGCAAACTCAGGAGATCGTCGAAATCTCGTATCCCGGCGAGCTTCTTGCGACGATGCACTTCTGCACGGGCCTCTTCCGCGAAAATGACGCGGTGTCCCGCTTCGGTGTCTTCATCCCGCTCCGGGACCAGCTGGGCTTGTCTGTCCCGAACCGCTTCTCGAGCCACTTGACGAGCATCGGCCGGCCCGATAGGCGGATCGAAGTCTGCACTGCTGTATCGCCGCAGGTAGATGTCATCGACCACCTCGCTCGTCAAGTCGTCGACTGCCTCGACAAGAATCGCTTCCGGTTCGCGTTCTCCGGCGATGCCCAACCCATCGAGCATGCGCTGACAGAAGCTGTGGGTCGTCGCGATGGTTCCCGAGTCGAATTCGGACAATGCACGAAGCAACCGTGTGCGACGCAGGGCGACTTCTTCTTCCGTCCCCTCGGCCAGATGACGGACGAGGGAGTCGCTACTTGTCGACGAACTGCCCAGCCCTGCGGCGACCTCGGCGAACCGGTTGCGCGTTCTTTCACGCAACTCCTGAGTTGCGGCCCTACTGAAAGTTACGAGCAGCAACTGCGAGACATCTGCCAGTCCCTCTGCGATGTACCGGGTCGCGAGACCGACGATGGCGAACGTCTTGCCCGTTCCTGCACTGGCTTCGAGGACAGTGGTCCCCTCAGGGAGTGGACCGAGGAGGTCGAAGTCGGTCATGGCTGGCCCTCCTTTTCTGCGTCGAGCAATGGACACCATAATCGGCACGCGAGAACTCCGAAGAGCGTCGATTCCTCACCGAGGTGCGGATCTTCGGCCCGAACCGGGGTCGACTTCAATACCTCCAGCGAGGCGCCGGCGCCATACAAGTACGCGATACTTCGGTCTTTCGCATCACCGAATTTGTCGGACCAGGTCTTCTCGGCCGCCGCGATGGCGTCTTCCGCCGACGCACCGCGAAACCGGCGCTCTGCGTATACCGACGATGCCCCCGGCGCGATCGGAAGCGGTGACGACAAACCGAGGTCCCGTAGGGCCACGAGCAGTTCCAGTTGCGCGAGCGCGTCCACGGGCGCCGTGATCGTCGATCGCCACGCCGCTCGATTCCCCGGTCCACGGCCCGTCGTGACAGCCCGCCAGGGTCGCGAATCGTCCTGTACTGCAACGACGAGTAAGCGAACCCATGCGGCAAGACGATGCTTCGGCGCAAGACGCGAGTACGACGTCCTGGCAATGGTGTCTCCGTGAATTCCGGTGACCGTCCCGCTCAGTCGTCGACCGGATCCGAGTCGGATGGATATGTCGAGTGCGCCTGTGTCACCTGCATGAACTTCTCGGGACACGTCGACCAGCGCGTCCACGGCGCGGGTGATGTCCTGCAACTGCTGTTCGCCGAGATGAAACGGCGGGAGGGTGCCGCGCCGCCATTCTGCAGCACGGAAGTCCGCGACGTCGGTGCCTGCAAGACGCTCGGCGAGCATGCGATCACCGATGTCCCACTTCTGCAGTCCGTCCAACTCGACGGTGAGTGAATCGGACAGATCGTCGTCGATCTCCGGTACGCGAATACCCATGCGCTGTTTGAGAAATGCAGCAATGGGATGTTCGAGGAAAGTGACAAGATCGTCGAGAGCCACGTCGCCGTGGCCCCGTGTCGGGAGCGCCGAGGCAAGAAAGGGCTGTGGCGCGACGGGTTCGCGCTGGCTTGCTCGCGCTCCGTCGAGTGAGGCCTTGTCGTAGCTCAACGGATCACGCCGATCGAAGTTTCGAGAGTCGAAGGGTTGCAAGGGATGTCGAGTGACCACATCGGCTCCTGCAGTTGCCGCGACCACGTCGAGAAGTTCGGTGAGCGGAATGGCCGGTGGCTTCACCGAACCGGACACCGGGTCTGCGCCCGTGTAGAACAACAGCAGCTTCTCCCCTGCCGACATCACCGCGTCGAGCAATAATTGACGGTCCTCGCTACGGACGTCACGCTCGCCGGGAGCCGGGTCACGAGAGAGAACGTTGTCGCCATCGACACTGCCCGCTCGTGGGAACACTTCGTCGTCGAGGCCGAGAAGCACCACGATCCGATGCGGAACGGATCTCATCGGAACCATGGTGCAGACCGTCAGCTCTCCGGTACGGAAGTTGGCTCGCGAAGGCCGTCCAGCAAGAGCCCGAGTAAGCATTGCCCGCACGTCGGCCAATCGGATGACCGAATTTTGGCCGTACTCGGTGGACTCGACGAGTTCGCGTCGTGCTTGCGCGCGCTGCCACGCATCGGATGGAGCAACCTCCGCGAGCAGGTCGAGCGCTCGAACGAGCGCATGGCGCCATTCTGCCGTCCGCTGAGGTCCTTGTAGGTCCCGCAAGGTGACTGCAAGTCGATCGATGAACTCCGCGAACCGACCGGTCAGGTCGATGTCGTTGCCGTCCACGTCGTCGACCGGCAGTGCCAGATCGAGCCACTCGTGGGCGGTTTCGTCGGCAGCCACGCCCAACAGCAGACGGTCGACCGCACTGTTGAACGTGTTCTGCCGGAAGCCGCCGAGGCCGAAGCTTTCGCGTTGACGGGAGTTGATTCCCCAACGAGCTCCCGATACCTGTGTCCATTCACGGAGGCGCTCCACATCGTCATCGGAGAAGCCGAACCGAAGGCGAACCGGGTCGGCGACGGCGAGGTCGAGAAGCTGACTGGCGGTCACTCGTCCCACCGCGAGGTCGAGCAGTGTCGCGATCACGGCGAGCAGCGGATTGGTCTGCCGTAGCCCCCGGTCTGCCAGCCGGACGCGAAGGGTGTGACCGGGATGTGCCAGCCCACCCTGTCCGAAAGTCGCTCTGATCAGCGGCGCATATGTCTCGACGTCTGGGCACATGACCAGCACGTCGCGGGGTTCGAGCGTCGGATCATCGTCGAACAGGTGCAGCAGGGTCTCTCGTAAGACCTCGACTTGACGTGGAGCACCGTGACACGCATGGACGGCGACGGTGCCGTCCGGTTCGGCGGACCTGGTCGGGATCCTGTTGTTCGAGATGTCGTCCTGCACTCGGCCGAGCAACGTGTGGGGAAAGCCGGCACTGGTTTCGACCGTATCGACGAGTTCGCCACCGAGCCCGAGGAGTCGCATCTGCAGTTCACGTACGTCTCGGGCAAGGCCGGCGAGCAGCGGATGTTCGATCGTCACCGCCGATCGGTCCTCTGATCTCCTGCTGACGAGTTGCTGGTCGACGCGCTGTGTCCACATTCGATCGCTCGGATGCGGCAGCCACACGTGCACGTCGCGATGTTCGGCGATCGCGGCTATCACCTGCAGTTGATCGGTTGTCAGTCTCGTGGCACCGAATATCGACACCCGTTCGGGGAGGTCGAGTATCGACCGGTCGGCGCGGATCGCTGCACACGCATCGTCGAGAAGCTCGGCAGGACTCGCGTGTCCGATGCGGGCGCGAACCGCTCGCCACAGTTCGGCCTGCCAGCGCAGGTCCTCGGCCAAAGCGCCGCCGACGCCGTCACTGTCGACGCCTGCCGACCAGTCGACGATCATCGACGGACGGTCCGCGGCGTACATCCGGAAGAGCTCGGACAAGTGGGCTGCCGTGGACCATCTACGTCCGGCCCGATGTTCGTCCGTTCCGTTACCGAGGTGTTTGGCGAGCACCGCGCACCAGGGTTCGGTCAGCGAGCCATCGATGACGTCGAGCGTCGTCCACAGCACGCGTCCACGTGACCACGGTTCCAGGTTGCGATCGCGTCCGAGGGCCGCCGACCGCGCGTCCTGGACGAGGCGGGCCGGCGAAGGGAACTCGATATTGGCGCCGATACCGTCGGCCGATGCCCCACCCAGCGACATCGACAGACGCTGAGTCAGCCAACGCTCGACTCCCTTCGCGGGAACCGAAATCACTTCCGCTGCAAAGGGATCGGAAAGAGGACAGGACATCACCTCAGCCAGTGCCGTTGCGAGCGCATCCCCGCGGGTGGCGCGATAAAGCCTCAGCACCACTGAAATGTCTCCTTCTGCGATCGCTCACTGCACGGACGGTTACTAGACCCTACTCGAGCAGACCGACATACTTCGGCTTCGACATCGACCTGTCACGGCACCGGCCCAATTGGTAGCTCGACCACTTAATATGTGGACCACTGCGCTGCTGTCGCTACAGTTGGACGGTGACCGACTCCGCCGAACCCGACCGATCGACCGAACGCGACTCGACGTTGCGCATCATCTCACCCGACAACGGCAGTCGGGTGAGATGAAGTGATTCCGAGATTGTTCCGCGGACTGTGCGACGACGCTCCCCTCCTCCTGCCGGGCGATACACCGATCGAAATCGCTGTCCAGCAGCATCTTTCGTACAAGGATGCTGCATTCTCGGACCTCGTCGGTCCGTTGATGATCCCTATCCCCCGTCTCGACGAACTCACCGACGTGACCGAACCACTGTCGATCTCACTGATCGCGTCGGGTGGCCCCGCCACAGTCGAGGCCGCCCTCGATCGGATGTATGCGAAGTCGAATCTGACCGTCGCCACGATCGAGGTGGCGCTGCCCGACGGGACCGACATCACCGCGCTGGGTGCCGTCGACCCTGCCATCGACGTCTACGTCGAGATCCCGCGCGGACAACATCGAGCCGAGGTGTTCGACGCCGTGGACGAGCGTGGCTACCACGCCACGTTCCGTACCGGCGGCGTCACCGCGGACGCATATCCTGGCGAGCAGGAACTGGCCGCTGCCATCCACGAGGCTGCGCGACGTGAAATCTCCTTCAAGGCCGTCGCGGGACTTGACCACGCGATTCGAAATACCAACGCTGACACAGGTTTCGAGCAGCACGGCTACCTCAACGTCCTACTGGCGGCACAGGCCGCGCACAGCGGCGCCAAGGCCTCGGATCTGGCTACCATCCTCGCGTTGCGTGACCCCGAGGTGCTGGCCCAGCACGTTGCCGCGATCGAGACCGAACGCGCTTTCCTCTCGTTCGACACCGGCAACATACGACAGTTGCTGGACGATTTGATCTCGCTGGGTCTCTTACCCCCGATGTAGCAACGAACAAAAGCCGCCGGTGGCAGGTTTTCACCCGTTGAGCATGAGGTCCGTGGAGAACGGCACATCGGCGCCCGAACAGTCGCCATACTGACTCTCGACCAGGGAGAACCGACTGTGCGGCGGTGAAGACATAGATACGGACGTGCTCGTGGCAGGGGCTGGACCGATCGGGTTGACGGCAGCGATCGAACTTCGGAGACGTGGGATCTCGTGCCGCGTGATCGATCCGCTGCTCGAGCCTCCGCGCTACGCGAAAGCGGTCGGCATTCAGCCTCGCACGCTCGAAGTATTCGAGAACATGGGTGTGTTGAAGGCCGTCCTGGACGCGTCGATCATGATGCGCGGACAGATCGTGTACACCAACGGCGAGCACGTCGGCCGAATCGACTTGGCGTTGCCCGCCGATGTGCCGTACGGCTTCGCAATGCTCCCCCAGTACGAGACCGAGCGGATCCTTGCGGAGCGACTTGCCGAACTCGGGTCCGGTGTCGAGCGCGGAGTCGGCATCGTGTCGGTCGATCAGGACACCGAGGGAGTGACGGTCACCACGTCCGACTCCGCGATCGATCACGTTCAGTACGTCATCGGCTGCGACGGCTCCCACAGCGTCGTCCGCAAGCAACTGGGGCTTTCGTTCGAGGGTGACGCCTTCGCCGAGGCCTACATGCTCGGCGACGTCGAAGTCGACTGGTCACAGCCCACCGGGTACGGCATAAGAATCACGCGCACTGCCACCGACGGCACAACGGACGCGATGCTGGTGGCGATGCCGCTGCCGGGGCACAAGCGCTACCGCATGACCATGCTCGTCCCACCGGAACTGACTGATCGACCCAGCAGTGGCGACGGCATTACACACGGCTTCGCTGCAGGCCCCGCACCCAAACTGCATCACATTCAGGCCGTTCTGGACCAGCTGGCACCAGAGCCGACGACGGCGTCGAATCTACGCTGGTCATCGGTCTTTCGAATCAGCCATCGCATCGTCGACGCATACGGCTGGGGCCGTGTGTTCGTCGCGGGCGACGCCGCCCACATTCACCCGCCGACCGGAGCCCAAGGTATGAACACCGGGATTCAGGACGCGCACAACCTTGCCTGGAAGGTCGCATTGTCCGTACGCGGTGTGGCCGCCCCTGGCCTGACCGACAGCTACGACGTCGAACGCCGTCCCGTCGGCGAGGAGGTCGTCGGGATGACGGTCCGAAACGCCCGCGAAGGAATCGGTGCAGGCCAAAGCTCCGTGGAGACGGCGATGCGCAAGCAAGCTCAACTCCTGATCTCGTATGCAGGAAGTCCGTTGGTCTCCGAGTCCGACCCGACAGCCGCCGTCGTACAGCCCGGGGAACGAGCCCCCGATGCGCGAGGACTGATCCGCGACATGGTCGCGTTTCCTCTCCGCCTGTTCGAACTCTTCGGTGGCGTCGGCCACACGCTCCTGTTGTATTCGGACGGTGAGGTCGGAAAATTCGAAGAGCTCGGCGCGGCAGCCGTCGACGCCGCGCACGGACTTCTCGACGTTTATCTGCTTGTGGCGAGCTACGTGACCTCCGTGCTGCCGGTCGTCGTCGATTCCGCAAGCGAATTTCGCACCGAATACGGTGTCACCGGTCCGACTGCGTTCGTAATCCGTCCCGACGGGTACCTCGGCCATCGGGGTCTCGAGGGAGTGATCGAGAACCTGAAGAAGGACATTCGCGCGATGAGTTGTCCAACGTGGGGTGGTCTACATCCGGACGAAACACACCCCTCTGAACGGATGCACTCATGACTTTCCAACACGTACTCGCTGTCGTACCGGTGTCGGACATCGACCGGGCGAGTTCTTGGTACTCCTCTTTCTTCGGCCGCACCGCGGACAACAACCCGATGCCGGTGCTTCTCGAATGGCAGGTGACAGATCACGGCTGGGTGCAAGTGATTGTCGACGACGAACGCGCCGGGTCGGGGATGCTGAACTTGGCCGTCGACGACCTGGAAAGACAGCTCGCCGAGCTTGTCACTCGTGGCGTAGTGCCCGGTGAGGTCGTCGAAGCGAACAAGGATGTACGCCTCTCCACCATGAAGGATCCCGATGGAAACGCGATTACGCTCATCGGCGGATTTCGAGTGAACTACTGATCACCGGCAGGTTGGAAAAGTACTCGAAGGAGAACAATTCCCCGGCCTCACTGCGTCTTTCGACACCCCGTAACTTATCCACTGGCGGCCGCATTTGTTCGACTCACATCCACTGCGTCAGAGAAACTTTCGTCCGCATTCAAGCATGCGTGCACACGACTGGCTTTTATTTTCTTTTGGGCTACAGTTTATAGAACTGATTGGACCGAAGGAGTGAGTCTACCGTGAAAGCGGTCATGATGGAATTTAATTTTCGGGTATGCGCCTCACCCGAACGACTTCGACAATTTCTGGAGCAGGGGGAAATTGCTATTGATGCAGCATGTCCGTTCCGCGTACAGCGTGAACGCACCGTCGACGAGGTAAATTCGCCCCTCCTGGCGCGGCAGTGGGACCGACTCAATGTCTCCGGGTTGTTTCCTCCACCGCAAGTGTGGGAGATCGGGTACGGCTTCTCCGACCCGACAGGTCGGCTGACCAGTGACAAACTCGAGTCGATCTCGAAAGATGTCACAGCCGATCTACAGCACTCTCGCGCCGATAACTTCAGCGAATCCGCCCCCTGGATTCTGACGCTGGCGACCGATACCGACCGCGCGACGCGCCAGACGATCATCAGCCGCTACCGAACACTGGAGCTGGCCCGCTCGTCCCCCTGAAGCGCCGTGAGTGTCGTTGTGTCAACTCCACCGGTGCCTCGATTCCACAGCAACAAAGAGGTCGATCGTGAATATGGCTCTCGTCGAGATCGCTACGCCGCCGCTGTCCGCTCGTCGAACGGATAGTCCGCGAGCAGGAACCACAGCCGTTGCACTTGTCATCGGACGGCCCATTCGACTTCACGAAGACCTGTACAGCGGGCTTGTTCGCCAGGGCGTCGAGGTGACTGTTCGTAATCCTTACGCGAATTCCGATCAACTCGGTGGTGCCACACATGCCAACCCGTCAACGCGGAACGGTGTTTCCGCCGACGGTCCGATGACGGCAGAAGCCATCATTGTCACCACCGAGGCTTTGTCGGGAGGACGCGGACTGGTCGCCCGCTGGCGCGAGCGCGCCGCGCAGTCCGAGGAGAACAACAGGATTGCCGCCGCAGTTGTCGATGCGTCGTCGGAGTACAGCAGATGCCGACTCCTTGTTTTGTGCGACGGCCGAGCCGTCTCCCAAGCTGGACTGGAGGTCCACAACGCGAAGCGACTGGCACAGCGGTTGAAGTACGAAATCGAAGTCGACGGAACGCCCGTCGTATCCACCTCGTACCTCGTAGTCGGCACCAGCTCACCGTTGCGCGAGGCAGTCGAGGCGATCGCGCGATGGTGTCGGCAGGAAACTGCGCCGATCCTGCACTGACAACGCACGTTTCGGCACGCGGAAAGTGGCTGAAACTGCTGTGACTGGAGTTTTATTTTTTTCGGGCTACAGTCAGGTAGACACGCGATGCGAAAGAAGGTGTGAACGCTGTGATTCCTATTGTTGTAGAGCTACGCGGTTGTTTGTGCACCGCTCCGCCAGGGCACTAGGCTGTTCCACCTGCATTCGTCGATGCACTGAAAACTACGTTGCACCGATAGCCGCCATGCGGGTGTTTTTGAGCCACACCACTGATACCAGCTTTCGATTTACTGTTTCTGAATGAAGAATACTGCGCGTTTGCGGTATTCCGTAACGAGTGTCGGTCGGCGGTACGTCTTTCATCGCCGAAAAGCGGGGCATCGACTCGCTGCACATTTTTTTGCTTACTGAACCTGACGTGTCGAGCACTGCTCGCCGCGTCGATACCTGTATTTCCACGACCTCGGAATGGGACGACCACCGAGTTTTAGTGCAAGGAGAAATTCCATGACAACCGCTGAACTTATCGTGACCACAGGTGGCGTATCAGAAGAGGCCAGCGAACTGTCTGCCTTGCACATCCGGCGCACCGAGGTTGCAGCCGATGTGATCGAGTTCCGCAACATGGGCGATCTCGAGAACAACGATCCTTACCATCGCTCTCGCGAGGAACTGTCGAGCATCGACCGCCGCATCGCGGAGGTGCAGGAGTTGGTGACTGCTGCCGCTGAGGTGACCGACGACGGCACCGTGTGTCCGTTCTCGCTTGTCACCGTGATGTTCGATCGCGATCCCGATGACGTCGAGACGTTCGTGTTGACTGCGGCCACGGGAAACTCCGCGAACGAGATAGCGACATGTTCTCCGCTGTCACCGCTCGGCAGAGCACTGATGGGGTGCCGAGTCGAGGACGAGCGCACATACGTCCTTCCCACAGGCGCCGAGAGCACCGTTACCGTTCTCTCGATTGCCGCAGGCCTCGAACGACGACTACTGGAATCTCGGACAGCCGAATAGTCTGCGCGGCGCGCATTCCCGACGCACCGCCGCCCCGCGCCTGATCGAAGAATCGCCAACGAAGCCGAGTCTTCGATCGGATTGCCCCGTGCAGGTCACTGCACGGGGCATTTCAGCGATGGCTCAGATCACTCCGAGGGCGATCATGGCGTCGGCAACCTTGACGAATCCGGCAATGTTCGCACCGTGAACGTAGTCCCCTGGCATCCCGTAGTCCTCCGCGGTCTCGACTACGCGGCCATGGATTCCGGTCATGATGCGCGCTAGTCGGTCATCGGTGTACTCGAAACTCCACGAGTCGCGAGATGCGTTCTGCTGCATCTCGAGAGCCGATGTAGCAACTCCACCTGCGTTGGCAGCTTTACCTGGAGCGAAGGCAACGCCCGCGTCGCGGAACACCTGCACCGCTTCAGGTGTGGTCGGCATGTTGGCGCCTTCGGCGACTACGACAACGCCACCTTTCACGAGAGTGATGGCGGCTTCCTCGTCGAGTTCGTTCTGTGTTGCCGCCGGTATCGCGACATCGCAAGCGACATCCCAGATAGAACCACCGGAAGTGAAGGTTGCATGTGTGGCGGTCTCGACGTACTCGCATATGCGGGCCCGGCGCGACTCCTTGATGTCCTTCAACAGCGCAAGGTCGATTCCCTTGGGATCGACGATGTAACCCGAGGAGTCGGAACAGGCGACGACGATGCCGCCGAGCTGATGAATCTTTTCGATTGCATAGATCGCGACATTGCCCGAGCCTGAGACCACTACAGTCTTGCCGTCGAGCGAAGATTTGACAGTTTTGAGCATCTCGGCGACGAAATATGCGGCGCCGTAACCGGTTGCCTCTTTACGTACCTGAGAGCCACCCCAGTTCAGGCCTTTTCCGGTCAACACTCCGGATTCGTAGGAGTTGGTCAATCGTTTGTACTGCCCGAACAGGTACCCGATCTCTCGGCCGCCGACACCGATATCACCGGCCGGAACATCTGTGTACTCGCCGATGTGACGATGCAGTTCGGTCATGAACGACTGGCAGAACCGCATTACTTCCGCGTCGGAACGACCCTTGGGGTCGAAATCCGATCCGCCTTTGCCACCGCCGATCGGTAGGCCGGACAACGCGTTCTTGAAGATCTGTTCGAAGCCCAGAAACTTGACGATCCCCAGATTTACGCTGGGGTGGAACCGCAGACCGCCCTTGTACGGTCCGAGCACGCTGTTGTATTGAACGCGAAAACCTCGGTTGACCTGCACCGCACCCGTATCGTCTACCCAAGGGACTCGGAAGATGATCTGTCGTTCCGGTTCACACAAGCGCTCGACGAGTCCACTGTCCGCATAATGGGGATAGCGTTCGAGGACGACATGCAACGATTCGAATACTTCTGCAGCAGCCTGATGAAATTCAGGTTCACCGGCGTTGCGCTGAAGAACTTGTTCATAGATCGCTGCCACCTGTTCACGCGCAGACACCGTATTCACCTACCTGTTTCGCAATAATTCGACGTCATCACGGCAACAACCATGCGATGGTGCCGTAGGCAGCCGTGGTTTCGACAACGACTGCGCATCGCAGCTTACGGCAGGATTATGCCCTCGAATCACGACCCGGACCCTCGACCCGATACATGCGCAGGTCAGGGACCATTTGGGACTAGTCCTGAGTTGGTGTGCAGATAGTTCGGTTGGTTATTTTTTCGATGGGTCGTCGAATATCGGCAATTCGATTGTCGGCCCCAAGCGCCTTAGCCTCGATCTTTCTTCCTGCTGATGTGGTGGCCTGATCGGTTCGAGATTGTCGTTTTCGGCTGCGTTCACGTCGATCGGGCGCGATGTGTCGGCCGATGTCGATCGGTTGAACGCTCGGTTCCA
>NZ_JASITC010000021.1:0-33717 GCF_030063405.1 Rhodococcus sp. H29-C3
CATCTGCGAGATGCCCTTCGTTGTGGCCGAATCTTTCCCTAGACAAGATTGATTCTTTCACCACGGCAGGGCATTTCGCTTCTGCGACTCGGTCACGTTCACGGCCCAATCGGTGCATTCAGGTTTAATTCAGGCGATCTCGCAACCCCGCGGGTTGTCCAATGCCCACCCACGTCCAGCGCAATGACCTCGCAGGCCCAATGTGGGCTCTACGATCTTGAGCGGGCAATCAGGATGACGTCTGAATTGCAGATCGTTGGGCTCTTGTGCAGTGAAAGCGAATGCGCCGCGCCGAATTCTCTCGGTTTCTGAATCCGCAGGCCGAGCGCTTCACAGTCTTCACCAGCCGGTTGTAACCTTCGGTTCGAGCATTGGTGATACCGGTCTGCACAAAGGCGTTGATCTCAGGCCACCACGCGTCGACTGTCTTGGCAAGGGTGAGCAGTTCGGCGATGTTCGAGTTGATGCACCAGGTCAGGAACCGATGCAACCGATGCAACCGATGCCGAGTCAGGTGCGGATCCCCGCCGACTTGCACAGTCGAGAGCAGCGTCCGTAGTTCTTCTTTCGCGATGTACGAGGAAACGATCTGCCCGCTCGGGTCCTCGTCGACCACAGCGTTCCACATCTTGACGAACCTTTTGTGCGAGAGACGTTCCCGGCCGGTCAGCAGCCGGCGTCGGTTCGCCCATTCGGGGTCGGACTTGCCGCCGCGACGATCTTTGAGTTCCCAGGTGACGCGGCGTCGAACCTTAGTGGTCTGAGTCGTTAGTTCGTCGGGGGTCAGGCAGCTTCGAGGCATTCATCGACTCGTTTGAGTTGGCGGTGGAGGTCGCGGCGGGTGTATCGCCAGGCGAAGGGTGTGGCGGTGCGGTTATAGCGGTCGGCGAAGGCGCGCAACCTGTTCTCGACGGCGGCTAGATCAGGGAAGTCGTTGGGCGTGAGAACTTTACGTTGGACGATGGAGAAGTAGATCTCGACTTGGTTGAGCCACGACGCATGGACCGGCGTATGCACCATCACCGCGTTCGGATACCGGGCGGTGAGGCGGTCGATCGCGGCCTGGCCGCGGTGCGACGATCCGTTGTCGACTACCCAGAACACCCGATCCGCGGAGGCATACGGCTCGCACGTCATCACCTGATCGACCAGCGCGGTGAACTCGGCAATGCCGGTGCTGGCCTCGCACCGGCCGAACACCCGAGCGGTGTGGACGTCGTAGGCGGCGAGGTAGGTCACCGCGCCGCGGCGACGGTAGTCATGGCTCACCCGCATCGCGTGCCGCGGTGTTGCTGCGATCGTCCGGTGGTAGCGATCACGCGCTTGGATCGAGGGCTTCTCATCGGCGGAGATGACGAACTCGTTCTCACCCAACGCTTTCGCCGCGTAGCGGCGGGCGTACAAGTCGAGCACCACAGAGGCTTTCACCTCGAAGTGCGGGTCACGGACGGCGATCCATGACCGGTACTGCCACGGTTTGAGCGCGTCCTCGTCCAACCACCGGCGCACCGTCGACACCGACACGGTGATGCCGTCCGAGGCCATTCGCGTGGCGAGTTCCGGGGTGGACCATCGTGCGATCGGAATCTCGTGTGTGTCCGCGGCGATGTCGGCGGGAGTGTAGATCGGTGGCCGGCCGGACCGTGGTGCGTCGGCGAGGGCGTCGATACCGTCGCGGTGGAATCGGCCGCGCCATTTGCGGACTGTGTCGAGGTGGACATCGATCGCGGCGGCGATCGCGGCGTTGGTGTGGCTGTCGGCGGCGAGGAGCACGATCAACGACCGCAGCACCATCTTCTGCGGTGTCGATCCACGCCGCACCATCGTCTCGAGGACCGAGCGGTCGCTGGTGGAGAGCATGATCGGGCGGGCCGATGGTCTGAAGGATTCATCACTCATGCCTCAAGAGGACACATCAGTCTCATCTGTCACCGAGTGCGACGCGCCGACCATGGCGAAGATCGTGGGTGGTTCACAAGGATCGGGCACGATCGGTTGTGTGCCGACACCACCGGAATCGACGAAAAGCTCACTGCGCCTCAAGCTCAGCGGCCACGCCCGCACCCGCTGGCCGCAGCTTGCAAGCGTGACCGCCCGTTTTCGTGGGACGTTCGCCTACGTCGACGGTGTCCTGCCCGACAAGAGCACCCTGGCATTGATGCGATTGCGGTACAACGGATCCGCGAGTCGGTGGGGCTTCGCGATCCACCTCGCTTCGACTGGAAAGTACGAAGACTCCATGCTGCCCACCGGAGACTTCACCGGCAGCCCGGAAGATGCACTCGACACCGCATGCGGGCTCTATCTCGGTGATCCGACCGCATGGAAACTACCCCCGACGAACGAACGGCTCAGACCACTTAGTCAGCGCCGGGTTCGCGAGCTGTATGAGGTGGAAATGATCGACTACCAGTATCGCGTTAGGCAGCAGCCCCTTGGTTCGCACCGCGGCCGCATAGGCTGCGGCCGGGTCAATTGCCACGTATTCGATCGCGTTCCGAAAGCTCGGGGTTTGTTCGGTTAGCCAGGCGATCACGGCTGCAGTGGTGCGGCCTTCGCGCTGGCCCAGTAGTCCTTGGTTACCCCCAAGGTCTACGAAGCCGGTGTCCCACGGGTCAACCCGCGCCCATCGCCCGGCCTCCTTGCAGTACTCCCACATTGGCTTTCCTCGGCGGGTTTCATCGATCCCAAGCACCCTGGTCGGTAGTGGATCGGCCAGGAGCTTCTCTGCGTGTTCGATGAAAGCTCGGTGCGCGGTCGGCCAGGACACGTGGTGCGCGGCCTTGACCTCGGCCACCGATCTAGCGGCGTCGCCGATCGCCGCACCGATTTGAGTAGATAGCCGGCGGGTGATGCGTGCACGGTGTGGTACCTGCGGAATGGTCTCGGTGAAGGAACCGCGGGTACAGTCGTCCGCCCGACACCACCATCGTGTTTTGTTCCATTGCAGCAGAATTGGATCATTCCCGTACGGGATGTCCTTTGGGCCGGTGCGCACGCGTTCCTTGACCGACGTCGAGAAGACCCCGCACGATGGACACGCCGCCGCGGCGTCTTCGTCGGTGGCCATCTCGACCAACCGCTTACCGGTGCTATCGAGGGATACGTTGATCACCCGTACCCCTGGTAGACCGAACAAGACTGTCGCACTCACAAAGTCACGCCCTCTCTCGGCTTCGCCTAACTTCAAAGACAATTGGGTAGTCAATTCGCGGCACTTCGTGCGCGCAGGTCAGTCGTGATACCAAGCGGTCAGCCTGGGTTTATCGATGAAGGCTCGTCCGCTATTCCTGCTTGGGGGTGTCGGTGACTGGAGAGGTGTAGTCGACGGTGCGGGGCAGTAGGAAGCTTGCGGCGAGGGCGACGCCGACCATCACGATGCCGACCCACATGCTGGTGGAAAAGGCTTGGCCGAATCCGCCCGTACCGCTGCGCTGCTCTGATGTAGAGGAGAGGCGACTGAAGAACAGGGTCCCGATGGCCGCAACTCCGATCGAGGCGGCGAGTTGGGCAACCGTGTTGAAAAGTCCCGATCCGGAACTCGCATGGGCCGCTGGAATCTCTCCAAGAGTGAGCTGCGCCAGGGGTGCGACGGCAAATCCCATGCCCGCGCCGCCCACAAGGACGCCGGGCAGCAAGGCCAGCCACCCAGTTTGAGTCGTCGCGCTATCGGCGACAAAAGCGAGCAGACCGAATCCCAGCGCCAGGAGCAGCAGTCCGATCTGGACGGTGAGCCGCCCAATCTTGGGAACCAGCACTGCGGCACCAAGGATCGCTGTCACAGTGGTCGCGATCGACCACGGCAGCAACGTGAGTCCGGCTCGTATGGGGCTCATGCCAATACCCAGCTGCAACAGCTGCATGAAGATCAGGAAGAAGCCCATGATCGGAATGAAGAAGAGCAGCTGTACGAGCAAGCCGCCGCGCAGGGACCGAATTCGGAACAGGGAGAGTTCAAGGAGTGGTTCACCTCCACGGCCCGCGAGCAGACGCTGCCAACAAGTGAAGCCAATGAGCACCAGAACGCCGGCTGCCATCGACCAGTAGGTCCAGACCGGCCAGGGGCGTGTGCCGCTGACTTCGATGAGGGGATAGACAACCAGTAGCAGTCCGAGCGCCGAGAGCCCTACTCCGATCAGGTCGAGTCGAGGGCGGCTCGGGCTGCGGCTCTCGGGCAAGGTTTTCGCCCCGATGACGAGAGCGGCCAGTCCGACCGGGACGTTGATCCAGAATACGAGACGCCAGCCGAGCCCCCATAGATCGGCCTCGATCAGGATCCCTCCCAGAATCGGACCGATAGAGGCGGCCAAACCGGACAACGCGGAGAATGCGGCCATCGCCCCGCCCCGCTCGTGTGGGGCGTACATCACCTGGATCTGTGAGAGGACCTGTGGGATCAGCGCAGCAGCGAATAATCCCTGCACAACGCGAGCGGTGATGAGCACGACGGGTGTCGGTGCCATCCCGCACACCGCGGAGGCAACGGTGAAGCCAGCAACACCCAGCAGGAACATCCGTTTATAGCCGACGAGATCACCCAAGCGGGCGCCGGTGATCAGCCCGATCGCAAACGCCAGGGTGTAGCCGGCGAGCAACCATTGCAGTTGAGAGGGACTCGCGCCGAGGTCGCGTTCGATGGACGGTGCGGTCACGTTGAGGATGGTCACATCGAGTAGGTCCATGAAGCTGGCGAGCAGGATCACCACCAACGCCGTCGTGCGCGCGGCACCGGCTATTCGGAAATCATTCGTCAGGAATGTATCGGACATACGAGGACTCCGTCGGTCGATGCGGTACTATTGCCTTAACGATTCAGTATCTTAACCATGAAGATAAAGGGGTTGGTTGTGACCGTCAAGTCCCAGAGCGACGCTCAGGTGCGCGCAGAGTTGGTTGACGAGGTGATCGACCGAATGCCGGACTGGGTCACGGCCCTGACGCGCTTGAACGACGCCGTCGCCGACCGGATGGGCGTTGGAGCCACCGACCTGCACTGTCTGCACGCACTGAACCGGCGTGGTCCTTCGACCGCGGGCGAACTCAGCGAACAGCTGGGCCGAATCACCGGCGCGATCACCCACATGATCAACCGCCTAGAAGCGGTCGGCTACGTACGACGCATATCTGACCCGACGGATCGACGGCGAGTGGTCGTCGAGGCGAGCGAGGCAGGCCTTGCGAAAGCAGCAGCGGGTTACATCGGGCTCGATGCTCGGAGTCGGGAAACCCTCGGTGATTTCACCACCGAGCAGTTGCGCGCCATCACCCAATTCGTGCGGGGTGGTATCAACGACGCCGCAGCAGAAATCCAACAGATATCAACCTCGATCCCGGCCGGGTGATCGACACCGATGACGATTACTTCCTCTGAGGGTCTCCAGGCCACCTACTTACCCGAGAGGCACTCGTTCGCGCTGTGGATCCTCGACCATGATGTGGCCGCCCTCCACGCGGCCGCCCGCGACCTCGACGGCTGGACGGATCTGGACATCGACCTCGTCGTGCCGCCGGCCCAAGGATGTGAGCCGAGAGCCGAGGTCCGCACGATCAGGTGCCTGGTGACCGGCACCACCCGACTTGTCGATGGCACGCACGTGGCCCGTGTGATGGGTGTCGCCGCGGCTCAATCGTTCCTCTCTTGGTCCCGCATAGTGGCGTTCCTCGAGGACTCGCCCAACGCCGCCATACCGGCCCACCTCGTTCGCAACCTGCCGATCGCTGCGCATGCGGTGCCCAACCGCCGGGGAACCGCCGTCATGACCCGCGACGCTGCAGTCGACTCGCTGCGTGCCAACCACGCGGTGGAAGCACATGTACGCAGCGCCGGCCTGCCGTTCACTCCGCGGCCGTACCAATCCCACGGAACCGCCTGGCTGACGGCGCTGGCCGGTACGTACCGCGGCGGTGTGCTCGCTGACGAGATGGGCCTGGGTAAGACGGCGCAGGCGATTGCCTACATGAGCTTTCGAGCCGAGGACAAACGTGGGCCCCACCTCATTGCGTGCCCGACCTCCCTCATCACCAACTGGAGACGCGAGCTCAGACGGTTCGCACCGCATCTGGCGATCCATACGTACCGCGGTCCGGCTCGGCAGCTAACGAATCAACCCGAGAGCGACAGCGTCGTGATCATCGGGTACCCGACACTGCGTACCGACTCCGCCGCTATCAATCAAATCAATTGGGACACAGTCTTCTTCGACGAGGCACACATGCTCAAGAATCCGCAGACTCGAGTAGCGCGGGCAGCCCGCACTGTGAACGCCAAGGTCCGTTTCGCTATGACGGGAACGCCTGTGGAGAACCGGTTGGACGAGCTGTGGGCGCTGATGGATCTCACCGTGCCGGGGCTCCTCGGCGATCAACAACGGTTCGCGCGCCGCTTCACTGTCCCCATCGAACAACGCCACTCACAAACAGCCCTCGAGCACCTGCACGACGTCATCGACCCAGTTCTTCTGCGGCGCAAAAAGAGTCAAGTGGCCGGAGATCTTCCACCGAAGTTGCAGTCAGATGTGCTGTGCCAGATCACCAGCGAACAAGAACGCCTGTACAACCGCGCGGTCCGTGATGCGTTCGATGGCGGCCTGGGAGCAGGCGCAAGTCGCAACGGACAAGTACTCGCATTGCTGACCACACTGAAGAAGATATGCAACCACCCGGCCCTCGTAACCGGTGACGATGGGCCTCTCGGCGGCCGGTCCGGCAAGCTCGACCGTCTCACCGAGCTCGTCTCCGAACTCCTCGATTCCGGTGAACGCGCCCTGATCTTCACCCAGTACCGCCAGACGGGTGATCTGCTGGTGCGGCACCTCGCAACCGAGTTCGCGCTAGCCGTGGATTTTTACCACGGTGGATTGGACAACACAGCGCGTGACCGCATCATCGAGGAGTTCCAGCACGAGGGCGAAGGAAAAACGCCCGGCGCACCGATCCTGATCCTGAGCCTCCGGGCAGCAGGCTATGGCCTCAACCTCACCCAAGCGAGCCACGTGATCCACTTCGACCGTTGGTGGAATCCCGCGGTGGAAGCCCAGGCCACCGACCGGGCCCACCGCATCGGACAAGCCCGCACCGTTACGGTCACTGCACTGACCACAGAGGGCACCGTGGAAGAGCACATCGCCGCCATGCACCATCGCAAGAAGGCCATCGCCGACTTAGCAGACAAGAACGCTGCGGGAGGTCTCGCAGCACTCAGCGACGCCGACCTGTACCAGACAGTTTCGTTGACCGACGGGGCGTCACGATGACAATCGCCGAGTTCGGTGCCACCATCTGGGGTCGCGACTGGGTACGGCTTGCCGAGCCGATGCAGATTTCCAAGCCGAATCCCCGTCTACCGAAGGCACGCAGCCTCGCACGCAACGGCCATGTCGAGATCGGTCCTCTCGCTGCGGGCACAATCCGATGTGCGGTCACTGCGGGCAGCACCACCGAGACCGTGTCGATCTCGATACCGTCGTACCTCCCTGATGAAATTCGGGCGGTCACGGCACTGCAAGCGTCAGCGGACGCGATCGAAGCAAAAGGCGGCGACTTACCCGACACCCTGCACGCCCAGCTGGCCGAAGGTGAGCTCAGCGCGGTTCCCAGCACCGCAGACTGCCAATGCACGTGCCGTAGTCGAGCGCAGCCTTGTGTTCACAAGCTCGCCACCTTCTATGTGCTGAGCCAGAGAATCGACGAAAAGCCCTCTCTCGCATTGGAGCTCAGGGGGATCGCTACAGTCCGCGAACTGCCGTCAAGAACTGCACTATGCACCGAACGCTGGGCCGCGTTGACAAAGATCGACATGGCTTACTACTTTTCGACGTCCTCAGTTGAGCGCTCCTGCAATAGTGCGACGGATTGACAGAAGAAACGTGGACTTGATGAGCTCCACAACCAGGGTGAGGACCAGCCGAATACGAATCCGCATA
This sequence comes from Rhodococcus sp. H29-C3, assembly GCF_030063405.1. Lineage (NCBI taxonomy): Bacteria > Bacillati > Actinomycetota > Actinomycetes > Mycobacteriales > Nocardiaceae > Rhodococcus > Rhodococcus sp. H29-C3. The sequence goes on from NZ_JASITC010000021.1 coordinate 7,923, forward strand.
CCGGCAGACCTCAGCCGAAACCGTCATTGCGCACATTGCCCGGTCAAGATCGAAGAGCCCGCAAAGCACGGCGACAGCAACTATTCTCGCGTTTTTCCGTCAGCGAAGCACCCTCTTGTAGTGCCTGCAGCAGTACCTCCACCTTACCGAGGAGCGCAGCCCAAGGACTGAATTCATTGCCCGTTCGAGGCAGCACCACACCACCAGCACGGTGCACGTCAGCGCTACAGTCGGCGTGTCCTCCCGCTCCGGACGGGCCAGCCTGTCTCGGAATCGACGACGAGTAGCCAACCGGCGTGTTCCGGTCCACCGCGGACGCGAGGTGGGTCTGTGCTGGCTACGGCATCCGACTTCTCGCTGGTCCGATTGTGTTGCCGGTGTCGAGGGTGGTCGAGGCGAGTCCATTGGAGACTCCTTGCTGATTCGGTGGAGTACCGGCTGCGGCGACGATCCACACGCCGGTCCAAACGATGGCCACTGCGGGTCCGAAGATGCTCAACATTGGCACGCGCGCCCAGCGCTAATCGACTTCCCAAAAGCCCAGTGCAGGAGGGACTCTACAATCAGCGCAAGTAAACAGGCCAGGCTAGTCCGGTAGCGTGGAGCTAGTGTCCTTGATCTACATTGCCGAACTAAACCCCTCGAAGGACGAACTCTTCACCGCCTGGATTCCTCGCCAGCCGTGGGCCATGAATTCGGACACCTCTGGACTGTCGCAGTGGCGGGGACGCCGTCAGCTATGCGCAGTGTCAGCCGCGGATTCACACCGAGGGCCTGTCCGATGTTGTGACAATTGACGATCATCGGCCACGACCACGACTATGAGCGCGGTATGCCGGGGCGGGAGTGATGGTGACGCAACCACACATGCGACGTAAGGAAGAACACACCCGACCACGGCATGGCGGCGCATCCGCCCCTCCACGGACGTTCGGGAATGCGCAGCAGAGGTTTCCTGATATTCAGGACAGGAACACCTCCCCGTCACCTGAGAATATGCAGATGATGGCACTTAACCGCGTACGTGCAAGCCGAAGCCGGTGCGGCCTGCAGACTCGAGACCGTCTTTCAGCTGCAGCGACGGTATCTCGTAGTCACCGTAATTCTGCGGCCGGAATGCGATCGGCTCAGTCGACTCCACCGAGAGCAGACGCTCCACCCACGCCTTTGCGGCTTCCGGGTAAGCCTCCGCGGTCATCCGGTCCGTGCCGTACAGCACGAACGGTGGCAGCAACTCGATGCCCGGATAGTAGAGAATTCCGTGCTGGAACGGGAACAGCAGGTCCTCGATCGGCCCGTTGATACCGCGCGGGGTGTAATGCGACTCCGGTCCCCCCGTAGTCACCGACAGCAGGGCTTTCCTACCCGCGAGGGTGCCTTCACCGAATCGTTCGCCGTACTTGGTATCGCTGTGCTCGCCCACGCCGTACGCGAAGTGGAAGCTGAACACCCGATCTACCCAGCCTTTGAGAATCGCGGGCATCGCGTACCACCACAACGGGAATTGGAAGATGATCGTGTCAGCCCACAGCAACTTCTCCTGCTCCGCAACAACATCCGGCGTGAGCGCCCCGGCATCAAAAGCTCGCCCCGAGTTCCTGGCAACCTGCAGCGGATTCGAGGCGTGGGGGCCGAAGTCGTCGGCGTCGACGACCGCCTTCCAATTCATCTGATAGAGATCACTGACCCGCACTTCGTGCCCGGCGCTCTCCAACGTCGAGATGCACTGCTCCCCGGAAGTTGGACTGAAAAATTCAGTTCCAACTCGAGGGGAGCAGTTGTATGCGTGCGAGCAGTTCACTTACCGAGGATCAGCGGTCGGCAGCGGTAGCGTTGTTCGAGGAGGGCCGGGGCTCGGTGTGGGTGGCCGGCACGCTGAGCGTCAGCAAGGGCGCGGCGGCGGAGCTGCACAAGCGATGGCGGGTTCGTGGGAGGACAGTGTTGACAGAGAAACCGGACCGAACGAGGTTCTCGCAAGAGTTCAAACTCACTGTGGTGCAACGAGTCTTAGCCGGGGAGAGCAAGATCGAACTCGCCCGCGAATACGGGTTGTCGTCGGCGAAGATCATCGAACCGTGGGTGCGGATCTACCGCAGCGAGGGCGCTGAGGGCCTACGTTCGAGACGTCAGGGCCGGCCACCTGCCCCGCCGGGCTCTGCGGCTGCCGACGCCTCCGAACTCGAACAGTTGCGGACCGAGAACGAGCGACTGCGGACGCAGGTGGCGTACCTGGGAAAATTGAAGGCCTTGAGGGATCAGAAACGACGGTGAAGGTCGCCGCTGTCGTGTCCCTCAAGGCGCAGTATCGCCTCGACGTGCTGCTCGATGTCGCCGGGCTGGCCCGCTCGACGTTCTTCTATCACCAGTCCCGGCTCGGACGGCCGGACAAGCATGCAGCGTTGAAGGCCGAGATCACCTCGGTTTTCTCGGGCAGTTTCAAAAGGTACGGGCACCGCCCTGTTCACCGCACTCTGAAGAACAAGGGCTGGCGGGTGGCGAAGAAAACGGTGCTCAAGCTGATGCGTGCGCTCGGACTGCACTGCCCGGTGCGCCGCAAACGCCGCTACGTTTCCTACCAAGGGGAGGTCGGGGCGGTCGCGAAGAACCTGCTCGATCGGGACTTCTCGGCCACGGCGCCGAATCAGAAGTGGGTCACCGACGTCACCGAGTTCCGGGTCGGTGACGAGAAGGCGTACCTGTCGCCGGTGATGGATTTGTTCGATCGCCAGATCATCGCTTACTCGATCGGCATGTCGCCGAGCCTTCAGCTGACCAACACCTCGCTCGTCGATGCGATTGCCACGCTCGATGACGGCGAGGCACCGCTGGTGCACTCGGATCAGGGCTTCCAGTATCAGCACGTGACCTGGCGAGGCTTGATCTCCAACTGCGGTGCAGTGCAATCGATGTCACGTAAAGGTAATTGCCTGTTAACCGGCTAATCGAGGCATGCGAGCAGGTCAGGGCGATATGCACACAGTCGTGGTACTTGTTCTGGGAAGAGAACAGGACTACGACTGTCATATGAGGAACCAACGCACGCTGCGTTCGGAAGCCGGCGCCGAGGCCGTTCATGTCAAGTAAGCGTCTCGATCGTAATGGCGGTGCCTGCGGACTGCCGGGCAAGTCAACGAGTTATCGTCGGTCTAATAATGTTGGTAGACAGGACCGTTCGTGTAGATACGACGAATTGTCGCCACTTCGGATGCCGAGTGTCCCAAGTCGACCCGTGGGGCTCCTCCACGTTGACCCGGACAGGACTTGCCCGACGACACTTTGTTGCCGCCCTGTCCGCTCACACGCCGCACGAACAACCAACTGCCTGGTCAAGTGCCGCGAATCCCGATCGAGCTCGACCGCTCATGGCGAGGTTTCGGGCGACTCAATGCCGCTGTCTTGCTCTCTGTCCGGGCAGTCGCGCGATTTCCGGAGGTCGCGTCGTCGGCGCCTGCACGTGGCGGCTGAAGGTGGTTCATTGCGCCGGTGATGAACCATTCTGCGCAACAACGGAGTTCCCTCAATCGCGATTAGCCGGTCAATGTTATGACAACGCGATGATCGAGAATTTCTTCGGCCATCTCAAAGAGGAAGCGTTCCATCATGTCCGTTACCTGGACATCGACGCGTTGATCACTGCGATCCACCAGTACATCCACTGGTACAACAACGACCGGATATCCCTACGGCTCGAGGGCCTGAGCCCGGTGCACTACCGTGCGCAGACCCTCGCCGCTTAGACTTTCAGTTAGCCAGTCCAACTTCCGGGGCCCAGTGCAAGACCGCGAGATCCTTGAGCGAGCCGTTGAGCGACGTCGGCTCCGGATGCGCATAGACGATCAATGTTTTCATCTGAGCTCCTTCGAAACTAGGTGTCCTTCGATTTTGGGTGCTACGGCCCTTGTTGTTCAGGGTCGGTTCGTCCGTAGGACAGGAATTCCTGGTATCGGCAGGACCACCTTCACTCCCACTATCTAGGCCATACCGCGTACATACTGGGGGCATGGACGATCTTGCGGGTTTTCTGCGGACCCGGCGTTCCCGGATCGACCCGGTCGCAGTCGGCATTCCCACCGACAGGCGCCGCCGGGTCGAAGGACTGCGCCGCGAAGAAGTCGCCCATCTGTCCGGAGTCAGCGTCGACTACTACATACGCCTGGAGCAGGGTCGCGCAACCGAACCCTCCGACCAGGTCCTCGACGCTCTCGCTCGGGTTCTCTACCTCGATGACACAGAATGTGGACACCTGCACCGCCTCGCTCGACAACGTCGACGCCGCACCAAAACACCGAACGGACATCTGCGACCGGAACTGCTCCGCGTCCTCGACCTGGTATTGGGCGCACCCGCGCTGATCATGAACCATCGCCTGGACGTGATCGCCGGAAACTCCCTCGCCCGCCTCCTGTACGGGAGACCAATACCAGGCCTGAACACCGCCCGCCACATCTTCCTCGCCGAAGCCGAACGTGGTCTCTACGCAGACTGGGACACATGCACCCTCGACGTCGTCGGACATCTGCGGCTGGCTGCTGGCACATACCCCGATGACCCACGATTGGCTTCGCTGATCGGTGAACTCGCGATCGGCAGCGAACGTTTCCGCCGACTCTGGTCCCGCGCAGACGTCCGGGCCCGCACCCACGGACGCAAGGCATATCGACACCCACTGGTGGGACTCCTGGAACTCCATCAAGAGAACTTCGCATTACCCGATCAACCCGGTGTGGAACTAATCGTGCTTACCGCAACCCCCGGGAGCTCCACCGCAGTCGGCCTTCGTTTACTCGAAAGCCTGGAAGAAAATACTGACGCGCCCACAAATTCACGCCCGGAGCCATCCCCCGGAATTTGTCAAGGCGGGTGAGTCCAGGGATGCCGGTTGCGTGAAAAAGTCGGACCACCTCATCGAGTACCGGGGCAATCGAGAGTAGATGTTCCTGATCGGATTGTGTGAGCCGTACGAGCAGTTGCTCGAGCAGTTCGACGCATCCCGCTCGTCGTTGCTCCACAATCGAGGCGCCCTTGAGGGTCAGCGAGAGCAGGATTGCCCTCTTGTCGACGGGATCGTACTGCCGGGTGACCAACCCATCCCGCTCGAGCTTCGCGGCGGCGGCGGTAAGCGCAGGTTGCTTGATCTGTTCGCTTTCCCCCAGATCGCTGAGTCGGCATGGACCGCGGCGCGAAAGTGTATGCAGTACTGACAGTGAGGAGAAGCTCAATCGCCCCTACGCGGGGAGGCGAATGAAGACCGAGTTGAAGTCCTCGATCGAGGTGGCTAGTCGACTCACGGTCCTGGCCGTCACCGGCCAGCAATATCAATCCTTGATGTAGCTGGTACCTACTCTCCGCGGCCGGCGGCTGAGGAACAGTAGGAGTACCGCACCGGCGGCGAGGATCGCGCCGATAGCGGGGAGAAGCGAGACGTTGCCACCTCGCGAGAGCGCGATGGAACCGATCCAGGCGCCGGCGGCGTTGGCGAGTTGGAAGCCTGCGATATTGACAGTCGCCGCAAGATGCGGTGCCTCGTGTGCTGCTCCGATGAGTTTCGAGGCAAGCGGTGGGATGATGGAAAATCCGGCGGCACCGAGGACGAACATCCACACGAACGCGAACCACGGTGTGCTGCCGAAGGCGAACAATACTGCGAGGGCGACCGTGAGTGCTGTCAGTGCCACATACAGGGTGCGGTCCAGTGCCTTGTCGGCGAAGTGGCCGCCGAGTTGGTTCCCGGTGACGGAGCCGAGTCCGAACAGGAACAACGCGATGGTGACAGTGGATATTGAAATACCGGCGTGGTCGGTCAGATATGGCGAGATGTAGGTGAACACGACGAACAGTGCCGCTTGGCTCAGCGCGGTCAATGCGATGGCCCACAGGACAGGGCCGCGGGTGAAGACGTTCAGTTCGGATGCGATTTTTCCGCCGCGGCGAGATTGGGGCGCTTGCCGGGTCGATACGAGGAGTCCGGCAGTGACCAGGAGTTGGAACAGAGCGATGATCGCGAAGGACCACCGCCAGCCCAGTTGGGTGCCGATCAAAGTCCCCAAGGGCACCCCGAGCACGGTCGCGAGGTTGAGTCCGAGGGTGACGCGGGCGATCACGCGGCCTTGGAACTCCGGTGCGACCAGCGACGTTGCCAACACCAGGCACAGTGCGAAAAATGTGGCGTGGGGGAGTGCGGTGAGGACGCGAAAGATCACCAGGGTCGAGAAGTTGGGTGCGAGTGCGGTACCGATGTTGCCGGCGATGAACAGGGCCATCAGGGCGATGATGAGCGGTGTTCGCGGTATTCGGGTGGTGGCGATGGTCAGCAGGGGGCCGCCGATCACCACGGTCGCGGCGTAGATCGTGATGAGCAGGCCCGCCGTCGAGTTGGAGACCCCGACGCCCGAGGAGATGTCGGGGAGTACCCCGGCGACGAGGTATTCGACGGTGCCTACGCCGAAGACCGCGAGCAGCATCCAGACGATGACGGTATTTGCATTTGTGGTGCGCCCGGTTTCCGTTGTGTCGATCTGAGTCTCGTTGACCATCACTACCCCTTCGTCGATGTTTGGTATCCGGTGTACTCGACGACCGCACAGCGCCATGTGAATCCGACACCGATGCCGGTGAGCATGATCCGGTCGCCGGGTGCCAGAATCTCGGTGCGGCGCACGATGTCGAGTCCGAGCAATGGATCTGCTGCGCCGGTGTATCGGTGAGAAACTAACTTTCCAAGAGAACGGTAAGCCATTCGCTTAGTGATCGCTACACGAGCAGGTAGGATCGCAGTACAAGTCCGATTCCTCGGCCTTGGCGTGACAAGAGCGGGGAGGTTGCATGGCTGGCGTACCAGGGCAAGGTCGAAAGTTCGATGTGGACGCTGCGTTGGACCACGCGATGTTCGCCTTCTGGCGGCACGGATACGAGGGAACGTCGGTGGCGACGCTGACATCTGCAATGCAGATCAATCCGCCGAGTCTGTACAGCGCCTTCGGAGGGAAAGAAGGCGTGTTCTTTGCTGCCATCGACCGCTACAACTCGACCCGGGGTGACTTCATGGATCGAGCCTTCGCGGAGGAAGCTCACGCGCCGAACCTGATTCGGCGTCTGCTCTTCGGTGCGGCCTCGCACTACACTGACGAGTCGTGTCCGGGCGGCTGTCTGATCATCAGTTCAGCGGTGAGCGTCACCGACGCGAACAGTCACATTGCAGATCGTCTACGCGATATGCGAAATGCCAACATCCAGTTACTCGCCGAGAGGATCGCCGTGGACGTCATCGACGGCCTGCTGTCCGCCGAGTGCGATCCGGAGGAACTGGCCGAATTCATCGGAATCACAATTCAGGGTATGTCCCAGCGTGCGCGAGACGGAGCGAGTCGGCATCAACTGAATCGGGTTGCACACAGAGTTTTCGAGTCGCTGGACCTGACAGCCTGATTCCTGTCCGCCTGACAACACATTTGATGTGCAACAAACTCAGAGAGGCGCAGTCGGGTCCGCGACAAGTGCCTCCACCGGCGCATTTCAGGCCGCTCGACCTCGTACCCGAATAGTGCTCGGCTAGCGCCTTCGCTGCAGTGCAAATGAACCACGACTGCGCCCGCAGCGCCTTCGCGTCTCGCGCTCACGAATACGAATACGAATACGAATACGCGAGGAGCCTCGCATCCACGAGATGGGCCTCATGCTGGAACGAAGCAGTCCATGGCAGGTCCGAATTCCCTTGGCATGCAACGACGCTCCAACGCCGAGGAATACTCATCAATCTAACCCATCGATGGATCGAGGCTTAAAGCTAGAACCCCGGCACTGGCGACTATGTCAATCGATAGCTGTCAGACATCGTCGTAATTGTGGCGGCGTATAAGCCCTGGAACCCGCCGAGCATCACTGCAGGCCGATCAGTTAAGCGCACTGCGTCACCGTGATTCGTCAGTTCGCTAGGGTTCTAAGTGTGATGCACATCGCAATTCGTACGATTCGGAATCGGTTGCCTCCGAGGCGCATACGCGCTAGCGTTTCACCTAACGGGAACGAACAGTCCAGATTGGACGGGGAAATGCGCACTGTCAGCTTCGATCGCGACCAAGCATTGAGTGATGCCATGGACGTCTTCTGGGAGAAGGGGTTCACCGACGCTTCGATCGAGGATCTGACCTCCGCAACGGGCCTCCATAGAAGTAGCCTTTACAACACTTTCGTCGGGAAACGTGAGCTATTTCTAGCTGCTCTAGCGCGGTATCATGAGCGATGCTCATCGCAGCACTGGGCTCTCGCCCATGACGAAAATCCGGTACGCGCCATACGCGATCTGGTCCAGACGATTCTGTCCGATGAACTCGACGACTCCCGAGGTATGGGATGTCTGGTCGCGAACGCAGCGCTCGAGTTCAGTGGTCGTGATCCAGAAGTGCGGGCATTGACATCTGCAAACCTCACAGAGATGAGCGAAGCCATCGCCTCTGCCGTTACGCGGGGTCAGAGCCTGAGCCTCCTCAGTGAGGCGATCGATGCGACAGCGGTGGCGCGATCGATCGTGACCACCATTCAAGGACTGCGCGTCATCGCGAAAGCACTGTCGGGAGAAGATCGCATCGACTGGCTATCCGATGCGACGGAGTCGTGCCTGCGCTGTCTACAACGATGACCAATCTTCAACCACAAATTTTCTAAGTGCGCCCGGTTCGCTGCCCTGAGGGGTCATTTCATGCATATCTGTACCGACCGATCCAACTGTTTAGGAGTATTTCATGAGTGTGAATACCGAGCGACCATTGATTGCCGTACTGGGCACCGGGACAATCGGAGCGCCGATAGCACGAAGTCTGCATCGCGCCGGAAACCGAGTGACCGTCTGGAATCGAACCGCATCGAAAGCCGAGGTCCTGGCCCTTGACGGTATCGGCGTGGCCACGGACATCGCCGCTGCGGTCCGCGGCGCAGATATCGTTTTGACGGTGGTCAAAGACGCGCCGGCAGTGGTGGGTCTTCTCGACGCCGCAGGCGACGCACTGTCGAGCGGCACCGTGTTGATCCAAATCGGCACGGTGGGCGTGGCCGGCATCGACCGGATCACTACCGAGGCGCGCATACGAGGCCTTCGCTTGGTCGATGCGCCGGTTCTCGGGACGAAGGGGCCAGCGGAAAACGGTCAACTGGTCGTCCTGGCATCTGCAGCAGCGGATATTCGGGACTCGGTGATGCCGATTTTCGATGCTATCGGGAAAGCAACGATCTGGGTGTCAGAGACACCCGGTGACGCAAGCAAGCTCAAACTTGTTGTGAACAACTTGATTTCAGCAATCACTCATGGGGTCGCAGAATCGATTGCCCTTGCCGAGGCACTCGGGCTCGATCCGCAACTCTTCGTCGACGCGACGAGCGGTGGCCCACTCGAGTCTGCTTTCGGTTCCATCAAAGCCCAGGCAATTCTCACCCGAGACTTCTCTCCCAGCTTCACCGTGGACAACGCCGTCAAGGACTCCCAGCTCGCGGCGACAGCAGCGGAGGATGCCGGAGTATGGCTACCCCAGGCCCTCGCCGGCCTCGAGCGCTATCGACATGCAGCTGATCTCGGTCACGGCGGATCCGACATGGCCGCTAGCTACTTCGCCGGCAAGACACGCGGCCAGGCTGTGGTTCGATGACCGACATTCTCGGGTTCCGCTCGAAGATCGGGTTTGTCGTATCGTCCACAAATACGAGCCTGTAACCGGAAATTGACGGTAGGCGGCCGCATGGGTTCATCAACCACATCTCGCGCATGCAGACTCGGAACACCGCGATGGTCGAGCAACCAGGCTTCGATCAGGTTCTCGATGCTATGCGTGCTTCTGCAACACCTGCCGTCGAATCGGTCTGCACCGCAAATCTGGACGTAATCGTGATCGGTATATCACCAGAGGCGTTCTGGAGCGGATCCGACGACCAAACAAAAGTAGTGCAGTAGTTCGAGATGACTGCGAGTGGCCGCCTGGTGGTCACCAGTGCCGATGCGATCGGTGCCGCGCTCACTCAGCACTGACCGTCCCCACTCGAAAGGGCACACATGGCATCGACACGAACCGCTTTTCCGTTGCTCGGACTCTTGGCCTTCACAGTGTCGGGCTTTCTCACCATCATGACCGAGAACATGCCCTCAGGGCTCCTGCCTGAAATAAGCCGAGCTTTGAACGTGTCCGAGAGCTTCGCGGGGCAACTCCTGACCCTCTATGCACTGGGGTCGGTCGTCGCAGCCATCCCCATCGTCACCGCAACCCGCGGTGTCGCCAGACGACCACTACTGCTCACCACGATCGCCACCCTGCTGGTTTTCAATTCCATCACCGCGCTGTCCGGAAACTACGTTGTCACGCTCGGTGCGCGATTCGTTGCTGGAATGGCAGCTGGTGTCATCTGGGGCCTCCTCGCCGGATACGCACGCCGGCTGGTCCCGGCCAACCAACAAGGAAAGGCCATGGCCATAGTCGGCGTCGGGCAGCCCATCGCACTATGCCTCGGAGTTCCGCTCGGCGCATGGCTCGGCAGTATTCTCGACTGGCGTGGAGTGTTCTGGACCATGTCTGTTATCGCAGCCATACTGCTGATCTGGATCCGCGTCTCCGTTCCGAACTTTCCCGGACAAACGTCCGAACAACGCCGGACCGTCAGAGATGTCGCAACTACACCCGGACTCAGACCGATCCTTGCAGTCATCTTTGTCTGGCTCTTTGCCCACAACATTCTTTACACCTACATCGCACCGTTCGTCGCTGCCGCCGGTCTCGGTGCAAACCGAACCGGTCTCGTGCTCTTGATCTTCGGCTTGTCGTCGATCGCCGGGGTATGGTTCGTCGGCGCTCGGGTCGACGCAGCGTTGCGCCCGCTGACAATCATCAGCCTCGCGGGGTTCGCGGCCTCCGCTGTGGTGATAGCTTTCGCGTCGAGTTCCCCAGTCCTGGCGTACATCGGCATCATTACATGGGGCTTGACCTTCGGCGGTGCCCCTACCCTGCTGCAAACAGCGACTGCAGACATCGGTGGCAACGATGCCGACGTCGCAATTTCGATGCTGGTCACTGTCTTCAACCTTGCAGTGGCAGGAGGTGGCCTCGTCGGCGGAATCCTGCTCAACCCGCTCGGTGTGACCCGCTTTGCATGGATCCTTCTGACCTTGGCGCTGATCGGCCTGGTCATTGTCTGGCGCAATCCAAAAGCTTTTCGACCAGGACACCGAAACGACCAGATCGAACCGTCTGCAGCCAGCGCTGACGCAGTCTCGACCTGACCTCCGCATCTGAATCTGCTGCACACAGCATGAACGGGCCGTTACCGAGCGAGAGGCCTCGCTCCCAGCGTCAGGAAACGAGCCTCTCGCAGTAACGCAGCCTGACGCTCGTCGACGAATTTAACATCAGACGGCCAGCGGGCCGAGAAGGAGTCGCAATCGACTCCACGACCTACGGCAACATCTCACGAAGCCCCCTCGACACTGCATCGCCACCCTGATCGATCCGCTCCTCGTCCAAGCAAGCTTCCAGGTCAGCAGGTCGTTGCCACGCGGCTACGGAGATCGGCCGGACAAAGCGACGACGGAACTGCACCTTGGGCTCGAGCAGTTGCGGTGAGGCCAGATTGATCAGTGCCCAGAAATCCTCGAGGTGATTTTCGACCGGCGCGTTCCGGGCAACGCAATCCTCGCGCGGGCCGCGATGCTTCGCGCGACCTACGACACTTGTGTGCGGGGATTCTTCAAGGCCTGCGCCTCGTCGAACACCGCTGTGGCCCACTAGTGCTCCATTAGGACAGGGCTATGTATGCGTAGCGTCGGCCGGTAAAGCACTGCCGTCCTGTTATATATCGTCTCCAGCGGCCCGCCACCCCAAATCATCGTCCGTAGGTTTAGGTGCACCGTGCGATCTCGTGTGCCTAGTTGCCGACCAGCGACGTGGGACAAACCACCACCCGCGGGCCCTCATCGGAGCACTCGATGAGGTAGCCGATTGCCTGCAGAGTTGCTCAAGATTGCCGCCTGACGCCCACGCTGCGCCGCGACCTCTGTGAACCTGAACCCGTCCGAGCATCCGCGAGGTGTAGGTACTCTCGATTCGTTGCCCTCTGAGCTCTGCCGCGCAGACCATGCCATTCCTAGCATGTGTGGCTTCATATTTGGTTGGACGCGATTTGTCTACTGGATAGTGGCCTCCTCGCGCGCCGAAAAGACTCCTGACGGCTCGCGGAGGAGCAATGATCAATACCTGTGGATGAGGATCTGGGAGGGCGCACCTTCCCGGAGGATGATCTTCACGGAATCAGGTATTCGATCAAGACCAGCGTTGGCGCGCTGGTTGGGAAGGTACGCCCTTGCTCAAGGTAGTTCACGACAAGGATTCAGCCAACGAGACCGGCACGGCTGCTGGTAGGTCGTTGATCGATGAGATCGTCCGTGACGGTGCCCGGCGGATGCTCGCCGCAGCATTACAGGCCGAGGTCGCCGACTACATCGACCGCTTCGCCGACGAGGTAGACGAGAACGGACACCGGCTGGTGGTCCGTAACGGCTATCACCGTGAACGTGAGGTGGTGACGTCCTCGGGGGCGATCTCGGTGACCGCGCCTCGCGTCAACGACAAGAGGGTCGACCCGGAAACTGGCGCACGGCAGCAATATTCGTCGAAGATTCTTCCGGCGTGGGTGCGGAAGTCGCCGCAAATGGCCGAGGTGCTGCCGCTGCTGTATCTGCATGGTTTGTCTACCAGCGATTTCGGGCCGGCGTTGGAGCAGTTCCTCGGCTCGGGTGCCGGGTTGTCGGCATCGGCGATCACCCGTCTCACCACGCAGTGGCAGGACGAGACGAAAGGATTCGCCGAACGGGATCTGTCGAGCTCGGACTACGTGTACCTGTGGGTCGACGGGATCCATCTGAAGGTGCGCCTCGAGCAGGAGGAATTATGCTTGTTGGTGATGATCGGGGTCCGCGCGGACGGCCGCAAAGAGCTCGTCGCGTTGACCGACGGCTACCGCGAATCAACGGAGTCGTGGGCGGATCTGCTGCGCAGTTGCAGGCGGCGCGGCATGGCCGCTCCGGTGCTGGCGATGGGCGACGGTGCACTCGGGTTCTGGAAGGCGCTGCGGGAGGTGTTCCCGTCCACCCGGGAGCAGCGTTGCTGGTTCCACAAGCAGGCGAACGTGCTGTCCTGTTTGCCGAAGTCGGCGCATCCGGGCGCGATGTCGGCGATGAAGGAAATCTACAACGCCGAGGATATCGACAAGGCTCAGCTGGCGATCAAGGCATTCGAAATCGACTACGGTGCAAAGTATCCCAAAGCTGTCGCGAAGATCACCGGTGACATGGATGTGTTGTTGGAGTTCTATAGGTACCCAGCCGAGCATTGGGTGCATCTGCGGACGACGAATCCGATCGAATCGACCTTCGCGACAGTACGTTTGCGAACGAAGGTGACGAAGGGGCCTGGTTCGCGGGCAGCGGGACTGGCTATGGCGTACAAGTTGATCGAGGCAGCGCAGGCGCGGTGGCGTGCGGTGAATGCGCCGCATCTGGTGGCGTTGGTGCGAGCGGGTTCGACGTTCCACAAAGGCAAACTCATCGAACGGCCTACCGACATCACGCCGGAAACGTCACCGGATCAAGCAGAGTCGAGCGGGAGCGAGGTCGCCTGAAAACTTCTCGATCCACAGGTCTTGACAATATCTCCTCGCGGAGCGTGCGAGCACGTCCCACAGATATCCCAAGCGGGATCACAGCCTCGCATCCGGCAGAGCCGGGATGGGTCACAGGTTTATGTATGGACAGATCGATACACTATTGCTAGATTCAGGTTATGGGTCGGAACGCCGCGTTTGTGCGAGTCGCAGTCGTCGAGGCTGCACTCGGTGAGTTTTGGGCCCATGGATTCAACGGAACCAGCACCGAGACGCTCTGCCGTGTGACCGGCCTCGGGCGTAGCAGCTTGTATCACGCATTCAGTAGTAAAGTTGGTTTGTACGAAGAGTGCATGGCTGCCTATCTCGGCGCTGCGGACCAGTCCGTGGATGGAGTCCTCGAGCAGGAATCGCTGACGGTGCTCGAAAGAATGACGGTCTTGTTCGACGATTTGATCGACGATGAGCTCGACAAACGGTTGAAAGGACGTCCGTCGGGTTGCTTCTCGGTGAATACTGCTCTCGAAGCTGCAGACGATCCGGCGTTGGCCGTGGCGCACGGCCAAATATCGAAGAATCTCAGGGACCGACTTGCGGTGATGGCGAGCTACCTCAGGGTAGGTCAGGCGCGGGGAGATATAGCCTGTGCGATGGCCCCCGCCTCGCAGGCCGAGGTGATCAACGGGGCCGTAGTGGGAATAAGGGTTGCATCGCGGGTGGGGTCCGGCCGAGAGTCGATGCGTGCCATCGCCGATGGTGCGTTGCTCGTCCTGACCCCATAGGTCCGATCAGCATCGCACTATCGTGCTGAGTTCGTTGTGAACTGATCAGTACACAATTTTTGTGGTCATGACTGTTCACCTGGCGAGTCTGGTCATGACTGTTCACCTGGCAGTCGTTGCCTCATGCGAATCGAAGACAAAGGGGGAATTCCGTGGAGTACACATAAACTGCGCCTGAGCCGACCAAAGTTGATGTAGCAGTGCAGGATACCGCTGCGATCGAGTGGACTGTGGCTCGACAGATACGTTTGGCCGAAGTTCGGGCCACACCAGACGGCCATATCGCAGTGATACTTGGCCGAGCGGCTTGCCGACAGCATCACCGGGCACTCGGCTGTCGTGGGCGTGGTGATAGCGAGAGAGAACGCATTCCGCGTTGCCCGGACACCACCCGCGCCGCGACCGATATTGCCGGCGGTCGCGCGATCTACCGAGACCACTCTCGCTATTCGATAGTTCAGATGCCGCGCGATGTCGAACGATGAATCAACATGCAGGTGCCCAGGATGCCATAGCCGCTCAGTAGGGAAACTCGCGCTCAGCGGAAGCACCGCAAACATCTTGATGCCTCGAGAAGGGAACGTTTCGTGAGGTCCACCGTCCAGCGACAAGCTGACGCACCGCAGATGCAGCTCAGCAGTGATGTTTACAGCGTCACTGTGCACGGCGCCGCCGCCGACGGGGTCCTGTCTCTCACCGACGGTTGGGTGCCTTCAGATGGGAGGACCGCCGCACGCGCACATCGACGCCACCGAGTTGATCTATGTCCACACCGGAGTAATCATCGTCTATATCGATGGCGTCGAGCACACTGCAGGGCCGGGGAACACTGCGGTGATCACACCGCACACCGTGCACGTCTTCCGCAACAGGTCCGCGGCGCCGGCCAGGGTGCTTTTCGTCTTCACTCCGTCCGGAACCGAGGAGATCTTCCTCCAAGCTGGCATGCCTGCTATCCCTGGCGAGCCTGTGCCGCAGCACTGAAAAGACGACAACATTCATGCGGGTGCTATCGGTCCTGCATACGGGCGTGCGCCCACATCCGCAGCACCGGTGGCCCTACGACGAAAGAGCGCTCTCATGAGCAACAACACAACAGATGTGGACAAGATCAGAACCGACGTCGAGCATGTCACTCGTGTGCCGTTCCCGGTGTATGTCCTGGCATTTACCATTCTGGCCTTCACGACCAGTGAGTTCATGGTGTCCGGGCTGATGAACGACCTTGCTCGTGATCTACCCGCGAGCATCCCCAGTGTGGGATACCTTATCGCGATCTATGCGCTGTCGATGGTCCTCTTTGCCCCGCCTGCGTCGATCTTTCTGACACGTTTCCGCCCGAAGTCGGCGCTGATCGCCATCTCAATGGTCTTCATCGTCGGAGAGTTGATCGCAGCTACCGCTCCGAACTACACAATTATCGTGCTGGGACGCATCGTGACCGGTGCTGCTGCTGGAACCGCATACGGCGTTACGTTGTCCATTGCAGCCCAGGCTGTTCCCGAAAAGATTCGCGGTCGCACCATCGGAATCGTAATGGGAGGCAACACGATCGGCACGGTCGTCGGGTTACCCGTTGCAAGCTTCCTCGGCAACGCCTTCGGATGGAGGCTGGCATTCGCTTTCGTGGCCGTACTTGCCGGTGCCGCATTGCTGGCGAGTATTGCGTTCGTCCCTGCGATCGAAGTCGGAGCGCGTCCCAACGTTCTTGCGCAACTGTCCGAGCTGAAGAATGCTCGATTGTGGCTGGCTTATGCGACGAGTGGGTTGCTGATCGGTGCGGTCTTCTCGATCTTCAGTTACTTCTCGCCCATACTGACCGATCGCGCGGGGTTCGAGCAGAGCTGGGTACCGATCATCCTCGCGGCCTATGGAGTCGCGTGCATCGTCGGCATCACGGTCGTGAGCCGACTGTCCGACAACTTCCCCCTGATCCTCTCGATCGTGGGCGCGTTGGTGATCTTTTCGTCCACACTGCTGTTCTTGCTGGCCGACAGCAGTAAGGTCCTCGTCCTCGTCGGAGTCGCTGCTCTCGGGTTCGTGGGTGTCAGTTTGAACCCCGCCTTCGCGGTCAGGGTGATGAGAGTGGGCGGAGTCTCGTTCGTAGTCAACACCGTTCACACCTCGATCATTTGCTTCGGCATTTTCCTTGGGGCAGCACTCGGTGGTGTCGTCATCGATGCGGCCGGGTCCGTGCACGCGGTGTACTACCTGTCGTTGACGCTCGCTGCAGCCGGCATCGCTGTACTCGCACCGAAGATACGCGCAGCACGAGCCGAGATCGCGAAATGAACAACGTACTGGTGGTCGGTGGAACATCCGGAATCGCTCGAGCGCAGTCAGAGATCCGATCGGGCCCGCCTCCGACGACGATGACATCGGCATCGGCATCGAACACTCCTATCGGTCACCGCTCCGTTCCGCGGCGCAGGAGTGCAGCGATCACCAGGGCCAGGAACGCCACGATCGAGGTCATCGCCAGCAGGGTAGCGTGGAACCCGCTGTTGTAGGCATCTATGACAGAACTGGTTACCTGCTCGTGTGCGGCAACCGGAACGTTCCTGAGCGCGGCGTCGGGGTCACCGCTTGCAGCGGCTGCTCCGATTGCTGCCGAGTCGGTGACTCCGTCGATGGATCCGGTCGCGGAGTCGGCTCGCCCGGTGACCACGCCGGTCAGGATGGAGGCGTAGAGGGCTACGGCGATCGCTTCGCTCCCGAGACGGAGGGTGTTGACCACTCCGGCGGCCATTCCCGCTTTGTCTTCGGAGACGAGAGAGAGCGCCTGACCGTCGACGAGCCCGGCGGAGAGCCCCATTCCGCTGCCTACCAGCAGCAATGGCACAGCGATCACAGCGACCGCGGTATCCGGTCCTGCGAGAAGCAACCCGAGATCGCCGAGCAACAGGGCTGCGATGCTCACCCAGATGACGGTCAATGGGCGAACACCGGCCCCCACGGCCCGGGCTGCCGCGATCGGGCCCAGCACTACGGGAACGGTCAGCAAGATCACTGTCGATCCGGCGTGCAGAGAGGACTGGCCGACCACGAATTGCAGGAATGTCGGGAAGTATGTCAAGAGCGTCACGAACCCGAATGATGCGGCTACCGGCACCAGGCACAATGCCAAAAATCGTGGATGACGCAGCAGTGCGAGGTCCAGAAGCGGTGCGCTGGTGCGGGACTCGACGACTATGAATGCGGCGAGCAGTATCACTGAAGCGGAGAAAGCGCCGATCACTGCCGGGCTGGCCCATCCCCACGGTTGGCCCTCGACGATGCCCACCATCAGCGCGAGCAGTGCGAGGACGAACAGTACGGTGCCCGCGGTGTCGAAACGATGGTTGGTCACATTCTGGGGCCGTGACCAACCGATGACCGGTGCGAACAGCACCACCACGACCAACACAGCGGTCTGTACGAGGAAGATCGCCCGCCATCCCGTGGTGTCGACGAGGACTCCGGAGATGGTGGGTCCCAGCGCCACGCCGATACCTGCGGTGGTGCCGAACAGTGCAAACGCACGCAGGCGGGCCGCACCGTCGAACTGCGACGAGATGATCGCCGAGCCGCAGGAGAAGATGGCGGCACCTCCCAACCCGGCGAGCGCTCGCGCGCCGTCGAGCACGGCGATAGTGGGGGCAACAGCGCTGGCGATGCTCCCAAGAGCAAAGATCACCGCACCGAAGAGGAACAGACGCCCCCTGCCGAATCTGTCGGCCAGCGACCCCCAGACCAAGGTGAAGCAGGCGAACGAGAGGTTGAAGGCGTTCACCACCCATTGTTGCCCGGCTGCGCCGCCCCCGACACTCGCCGAAATGGCCGGCAGCGCAACGGCTGTACCGGAGATGGACATCGGTACGAGAAACACCGCCAACAGGACAACGACGAGCGTCGCCGCGCCGCGGGTCGGGGGTGGGGCTGCGGCGGTGTTCACATTCGCCTCGGACGAGGTTGCGGACATCATCGACTCCTGATCGGGTTGCCATACGCGGAAGGTTCGACGAGACTCGAACCTGACGATGGCACACACACAGGTTCGACGCAAGACGAACCTTGGAAATGGATTGCGAAAGGGTGACCTGATGACCGACGCCGAAGGCCACCCTGATGTCGAGGAGATCGATCTGGTGTCGGTGCTCACTGCGCTCGCGGATCCGCTCCGCTTGCAGGTCGTCCGCGATCTCCTCGCCGACGAAGAAGGGGCAGAACGTCATTGCACCTCGTTCGGGCTGCCGGTGTCGAAGTCGACACGCAGCCACCATTTCAAGGTCCTGCGCGAGTCCGGGCTGATTCAGCAGGTCGACCGCGGCAACTCCCGCATGGCGCAGTTGCGACGCGCAGACATCGATAGCAGATTCCCCGGACTTCTCTCCGCCCTGATCACGTGAGCGTCGGGCGACCCTGCCGCGAATGTCGATCACCGCGGCCCCGGTGAACGGCGATGTCCAGATCGAGACCGAACTCGTCGGAGAACACTGTCGGGCCGGCCCGACATCAACGCAAGGAAACCGGCCGCGACTTCCCCCACAGCACGACGTCGGCGGGCGTCCCTCCGAGATCCGACTATTGCGAAAAGCAAGAATCGTTCAACGAACATGTTTGCCGCGGGGGAGTACCCCCGCACCGCGGCTTGCGCACCGTTATTGCGCGCCATAGCAAAGAACGGCAACCTCGGTGCTACAACACTTTCTGGTGCTGCGATCCACCAGACCATTCGCCTTCACGCCGCCCATGACGGCTACGACCCCGCCGCCGTCACCAAACTCGGCGGACACTCCCTGCGCGCCTGCTTCGTTAGCCAAGCAACGCGTAGCGGCGCCGACGGACACGCAATCGCCCGCCAGACCGGGCACACCAGTCTCGACTCCGTGGAGGTCTACCGCCGTGAACATGCACCCCTCATCGGCAACGCAGTCAACAAAATGGGGGCTATGACCCGCAACGTTCTTCCAGATAACTACGCCGACTGTGAGGTGCCCTTTTCTCCTTCGGTGGTGATGACGGGTTCGTGATGCACTGGAAAGTTGACCGAACGGGCGATGAAGCATTTGGCGGGGACGTCGGAGTGGATGCGCATGGCGACCTGTTTGTCGCTGTCGGCCGTTATCGTGACGCGTGGCCGCAGCGTTGCAAACTCGAACTGACCGGCGCCAGTGTCGTTCTGGGTCATGACACCGAGAGCATTGTCCGCGTAGGCGGTAATGACGACACCGGCCGCGGCGGCGAGGTTGAGGTACCACAGCATGTGGCACTGCGACAGGGCTGCCACTTGCAACTGCTCAGGGTTCCATCGCGAAGGGTCGCCCCGAAACGCAGGATCGCTGGTGCCAAGGATGGTCGGAGCGTCGAGTGTGTCGATCTCGTGTTCGCGGCCGTAGGCCGTGTAGCTCTTCGTGCCAGCCCCATAGTTCCCAGTCCAGGTGATGCTCACGTCGTACTTGTGGGTCTTACCGCTCATAGTCGGCTCTCCGCTTCGTAGTTGTGGTGCACGGCAACGTTTCGTGTGTGATCGACGTGGGGCGCGACTGCGCACCGCGCCTGGTTCGGATGTCCGTCTGTGATTGCTTGCAGGATAGCCGCATGCTCATGGCCGGCGTTGTTCACGCGCGGCGTGTCCAGTCCTGCGCGGGTAGCGATGAGAATCTGATCCCGCACCGACGTGAGAAGAGACATAACCAGGGTGTTGTCTGCCAGCGCGGCGACTTCGAGGTGAGATTTTCGCCTGCGCCTGCGCTCCCGACCCTGCACCCTCGACCCGAGTCGCCTCATCACACGCTTCGTCGAGCCGTTCTACCTCGCGCAACCGGGCCGGGGCCATCACGCTGCGAGGACGGGGCCTACTCGTACGCGTCGAATGGCGTCGGCAAGTATCGATTTAAAGTATGTTGCAGTGCTTTCGGATTGATTGCTTCCGCGACCTTTGATCAGGCCCTCGACCAGGTCACTTCGTCACGCGTGCGCCTCTCGCGGCGTGACCCCGAGGCCGAGAACACGTCAGCGGCGGGATCAGCGCTCCCGAAGGCGCTTATAGACGTGACCTCCCAGTGCGGGGGAACGTCGAACTCGCGGGTGACCCCTGCGCGATCGAACGCGCGGAATTGGTGGGCGTCCAGGCCGATGGCCAAACCTTGGATCGTCATGTGCGCTACCGCTTGGCCAAGGTCGTATCGGGAGAACTCCGAGTACTCCCAGTCGGGTGTGTCTTCCACGTAGATTTGAGCCAGATTCACCACCAGCAGTGACGCATTCGGGGCCCACTCCGCGGAACTGCCGGCGAGGTGAGGAACGATCCGGTCGTGAATCAGGTCGCCGCGCCGAGCAACGACGAACATCCACGGCTGAGAGTTGCCGGCAGATGGAGCGAGCCGGGAGACATCCAATAATGTATCGACCTGCTCATCGGTAACCACCGCGGTGCTATCGAACATCATCGGACTGAACCGTCGCGCCAGCGCCGTGTGCAGCGTCGGGGCTACTGAAACATCGCAGGGAGTCATCCGGTCATTGTGACGGCGCACCGAGGCCAGGGTCTCGGCGAGGTCAATTTCGCGATGGTCGGTTGGAGTGTCATCGGTATTGCTCGCCGGGGTGATCTCGTAGCCAGTGCGCGACGTGGGTATCGGGTGGGAATACAGGACAGAAAACGTGCTCGACAGTTTATCGCGCGACACAAGTGTCAACCGTTCATTACTGGTGCTCGGCGATGGTGTGCCGTCTGGGGGCGGAAGGTCACCATGATTCAGTCGTTGACGACGTGGATGGCAGAGGAAGGGAGAGCGTCTTGGATCACGGGGGAAAGGGTGCAGATCCATCAACAACGTTTGGTTTGACCTTTACTCGTTCGACCTGGTGTTGCTGGCCGTCCACGGGCAGCGCCTTCTCCTGCGTCGGGTTTGCCGTTGTGTTGTATATCGATGGACGTGATCCAGTCGCCGAGGGCGCACCACACGCGCTCGGAAGCCTCCACCGGTACGAGGTGCCCGACGTCGAACACCGTTGTGAGGTGTGGTTTGCCAGGCAACAACCGCTGTAGCCGTGCCGCGTGTTCGAGGGGAATCCATCGGTCGTGCTCACCCCAGCCGATCGCGGTTGCGCAACGAACCTGGCTCAATCGTTCGGCAACTGGTTCAGTGTCCTCGACGCGTAGCTCGGAGATCTGTTGGTAGAAAGCGCGTTGCCCCAGCTCGCCCTGCCACGGAGTACTCAGCGCCGCGATCATCTCATCACCGAGTGGGTTTCGTGCGGCACCGGAAATGTATTCACGGACCACCGCCATGTGCAATGCGGCGGGCAGTGCCGCGAAAACCTCGGGATGCTCGGCGACGAGACGGAAGAACGGTGATCCCCATGGCTCGAGTGTCACCACGTCCCACAGGAACAAGCTGGCGTAGTCGCTGCCGTTGAGGAGGTGAGCTCCGAGGGCTACTGCTCCGCCGATATCGTGGGCGACAACGTGTGGCGATTCCAGCTGCCAGTGATCGAGCAACCCCGTCAAGCGGGACAGCTGAGAGACCAGATCGGTCCGTACTTCGGGACCTTTCGCCGATCGGCCGTAACCGGGCATGTCCCACAGGAGTACTCGGTAGCCGTCACCGAGTTGGGTGGCAACGTCGGCCCATATCCGAGCCGACCACGGCGTTCCGTGGCAGAACACGACCTCGGCTGCTGTATCGCGTGAGCCGGCAACCAGTTCGTAAGTTGCGATCTGGATGCCATCGACCGTGACATAGACGGGCTGGGGTAGCTCAAATCTCGACAGGTCCATTACTCGAGGCTAAAACCTCAGGTCGACCTGAGGTCAAGTGGGACAATGGGCCTTATGAAAATCGGTCCGGTTGCGCATCTACTCGACGTACCCGTCCACGTGCTCAGGCACTGGGACGATGTCGGAGTTGTAGTCCCGGACCGCACACCCTCTGGGCACCGTGTCTACACCGATGAGCACCTCTACCGACTCCAGGTTCTGCAGGCCTGTCAGGCGGTTGGAATGAGCTTGCCGGAGATACGAGGGCTACTGCACCGCGGAGAACCGGGCAGATCCAATCTGATTGCGCGTCAGCTGCAGCGCATCAGGAAGGAGCAGGAGCAGCTCCGCACCGCCGAACGCTTCCTGATCCACGTCCTCGACTGCACGCACGACCTACTCACCAGATGTCCGCAATGCAGCGACTACGCGACATCAGCGGCTCGGCAGTCCGGAATAAATCAAGTCAAGTGAGACACCGGTCGTTCAGTTGATCTGGTTTTCGAGTGCTGGTTCGTGATGTAAGCGACGTGCGGGATTTTCCCTAGACAAGATTGATTCTTTCACCACGGCAGCGCATTTCACTTCTGCGCCTCGGTCAAGTTCACGACCCAATCGGTGCATTTAGGTTAAATGACCGTTTGTCCGTGGCCATGAAAAAGTACCCACTGGTAGCCAACTGAACTGCACCGGGTTGATGCACCCTGGGTTGAATGGAGTCATGGCACGACCCGTGCGCAACTACCCCTCCGAGCTACGTGAGCTTGCGACCGGCATGTTCACCGAGAGCTGCAAGGACTACACCTCGGACTGGAAGACCGCCGACTCGACAGGCACGGTTGCTTGCTGATCCTACTAATCGGCGGCGAAAGCTGCTGTGTTGTAAAGGCTTGTAGCGATTCGGTCGAGGTGGACCCGGTCCCTCGCACTCAGTGCCGAGAACGTGTCGGTTTCCACTTGATCGAGCACTCGATCGCTCTCGGCGAGAACTTCTCGTCCGGTATCGGTGATGGTGACGATCTGGCGTCGTCTGTCAATCGGATCCCGTTCACGGACGACATGACCGTTGGTTTGTAGCCCGTCGAGGTAGGCGACGATGTCTCCCTGGTCGACGACGACTCGCTTCGCGAGTTCTTTCTGGTGGCACGGCCCGAGCTCCTCGAGGGTGCTCAAGATAGCGTGCTGGTTCGGCAGGAGACCAACTCCAGAGAGGGCTTCGGCATATATCTGCCTGACCCGTAGAGCAGCGCGAATGAACACGAATCCTGGCCGGCGTGACAGGCGCTGGGCGTACTCTGGCGAACTCATAATCCAATCATAGGGCGCCCTAATGTTTGTGGTATCCAACGGTACGCGCCTTGGCTGGCATCGGAGTCGCGTTCGAAGGGACACTCCACCGGTAGAGATCAACAGCGGGGTTCTATGCATCGAGTCGAATCGTGTTGCACGTTGCGTACTCCTTCTGTTGCCTGCAAGTCCCTGCGATTGAGGGGCTCGGCGAATGTGAACTGCAGGTAGATTCCTCAGGTGGAGTAAAGAACTGAGAATTGGCGGTTGTGTCCGTCCGAGTCTGAGACGGACGTTTGTGCACCGCCGGTATTAACTAGCTACCCAATCATCGGTAAGTCAAATATTAATGCATGGCATTGCCAATGATTGGGCAATGCGTGTAGATTCGGTCAGGTTGGAACCTGGACGTTGGCGGAAGAACCTCTCGATCAACTCCGCCAGATCGTCCCGATCGAAGGGGAGAGCGTGATGATTCAAGAACTGTCGTACATCGGTATCGGCTCGCCACGCGCCGAAGAATGGCGCAGCTACGGCACCAAACTGCTCGGGGCGATGCACGCTCCTGATGGACCTGGCGGAGCCGTCCGTCTGGCCGTCGACGACGACGCTATCGCATCGCCGTCCACCCGGCGGTCGAGGATCAATTCCTCTACGCCGGTTGGGGTGTCGCCAATGAGACCGATCTGCACACGTTCGCCGCACACATCGAGTCTCGGGGTGTGTCAGTGCACTGGGGCGATCAGCAATTGTTACGCGAACGTGAGGTCGCAGAGCTGGCGTGGTTCGAGGATCCGTGGGGGACCCGCCACGAACTGAGCTGGGGTAAGGCTGCGACGCCATTGTCCTTCTCGACTGGACGAACCATGCGGGGTGGATTCGTCACCGGCGACCAGGGGCTCGGCCACATCGTCTTTCAGGTCCCGAGTATCGAGAAGGCGAACGAGTTCTACGTCGATATCCTCGGATTCCGTTTGTCCGATCGCATTATCACCAAGTATGCCAATGTGCGCTTCTACCACGTCAATGGGCGCCACCACTCACTCGCACTCTCCGAATACCCTGGCCACGTAGGCTTCAACCATCTCATGCTCGAGGTCGAGCACATGGACGACCTCGGTCGACTGATCGATCTCCTCGACGAACACGACGTCGACATCATGCAATCCCTCGGCCGCCACTCCAACGACCTGATGACGTCCGTCTACATCGCCAGCCCCTCCGGGCTGCAGATCGAATACGGCCACGGAGGACTGACAGTCGACGACCTCAGCTGGGTCGCACGAACCTACACCCGCCCCAGCTACTGGGGGCACAAGCACTCCGAAACCGCGAAGACGCAACTGCCTGGCATCGTCAAACCACTGGTTCCCGCCGAAGTCTGACGACCCCGACCGAAACCACACAGTCGGAGTTCGCTCTCGAGAAACCACAGTCGGGGGACTGCGATAGGGCGGTTCGAACAATGAGGTCGAGTCCATAGATGAGATTCAATCCGGCGTCGCCAATGCGAAGACCCAAGCCCCTGCGACGGACATGAGAGCCTCCATTTGCTGGCGAAATCTCCGTCCCTACTGCCTGTCGATTTTGACACTTTCGTGCCAGCGTCTCAACCGCATCGACGATCAAACCGGTTGATTCGCTGACCCTTCCGTGACAGAGACACCACGCGGCCGCACACTTCTAACGCTGAGGTTTTATGTTCGCCGCGTCGAGGTCGTCGCGTTGTTGCGCGGCGAGTGGGTGAGGCAGATGTTGGACTCGGTGAGGCCGATGTTTTCGGTGCGCACGGTTGCCATGATCTTTCGAGGTCAGTGATGCGGGTGACAAGGTCGGCGCGGTCGACTTGTTCGATTCGACGCCCAGGTTTCGCTGCAGACGTTCACGCAGTTTTCGTTCAGATCGGCATAGTTCTCCTCTCCGGGTACACGCAACGCTCGCAACCGGTACGCAGGCCGAACTCGCCCACACCCGAGCTGTCACCAACAAAATCCCGGCGTGGCCGCGGGGGCATTCACCGATGATGATCCGGACCTCGCAGACCGGTTCAACGGCTGCGGTGTTCGGGCGGACAAGCCTGTCGAGCTCGCAGTACTCGGTACGGCGTCACTGCGCCGCCAACTTCGATACTCGACGCAGAACTCTCCTGAACGCCCGACGCCGCGCGCACCCGGTCAACTGACCCCGTCCGGTACCGGATGTTCTGTTTTCTGTCACACTGGAGTCCGTCGCTACGGACGTGGGGTCGGCCCGTACATCACATCGGGCTGTAGTGACGCGACATCTCGCACGGAAGGGCCCCGCCCGAGTATGTTTCTGCTCGCTCGATGGTGTTCTTGCTCCGCTGACACCG